>NZ_JAIOTY010000001.1:0-668205 GCF_019931275.1 Nitratidesulfovibrio sp. SRB-5
GTTGCGCAACACCATGAAGGGCATGCCGTTGTCGCCGAAACGGTAGCGAATGATGTCGCCGCCGGGCAGCACCACCGAATCCAGGGCCACGGGCGCAAGCTGGCCATGCGGACCATGGGGGTTATGGGGACCTTGGGATGCATGGGATGCACCCCCGGCGGCGTTGCCCCCATTGCCCCAATTTGCATAGCAAAACCACGAGATGTTGCGCCCATTCTCGCGACAGCGCAGCCGCGAACAGCCCTTTTGCCCGCTGGCTGTGTCAAACGGCGCCTGCCACGTCGGGCGGATACGAGAAGAGTATGCGCCCTGGTGGCGGGCTTGTTTTCCTTGCCAGCGAACAAAAATGCGTGTTCGCGACGCCGTCCGGGGCGTACATGTAGCGCGTCTGCCCCGCGCGCACGAGGCGGCCCGTGTTGTCGTAGGCAAAGACACGCTCCGTCTCCAGCATCCGCAGCGCGTCGCGCGACATGCCGGGCAGCGGGTTCACCCTTGCCGTGATGCGCTGGCCCGCCGTGTTGTAGGTGTAGCGTTCCGCCACTTGGCCGTCGCGGCGCGCCTCGGTATGATTACGGATTGTTGACTTGTGTTTTTATGTTTGAAGATATAGGCAATGCGAATATGCGGCTGTGACTTTTGGGCTTGAAGGAGGGCGCGTGGGCGCGTTCAGAAAAAATCTGATAGTCGTGTTGTTGCTGTTTTTTGTGGCTGTTGATTATTTGATATGGGATTTGTTTGATGCATCTTTGAGCATACAGAATACATACATAATTGTGGCGTGCCTAGTGAGATTGTTTATCTTTGGGCTCGCCGTGTTCGCCGCGAGGCAGGCCAAGTTTGGTGCGTTGGGGGTGAAAGCTGTTGTTTCTTATGCGGCAATACTATTTATCATTTCGCTTTATTCGGGTGTTCCTGAAAGGATTCCTGGTCTGAACATAATTCCTTTCAATATTGTATGGTTCTGGAACGATCCTCTTGATATAGATAAATCATTAAAGGGAGCAATGTTGATTTTTTACTTTGTAGTATTGTGCTGTTATGGGGCATTGTTGAAAAATGGAAAGAAAAGCGGCGTTCGGTGACGCCGCTTTTCTGTTATTTATTGATGAACTCTCCTGAGTTCTTGTCGCGTGGATGATCAATTTCTCTCCATATTCTTTTTGCCTTTTGGAGAGACGCGTCTACTAGTTCAGGCATGGCGAATCCCCATGAGATAGGTGAAGTTGCTTCATCAAGCACCTGAATACTCTTCATGCCCTTGCGGAGTTCCTGCCCTTTGTCCCTGAGGATTTCTTGCACACGTCGCTTCTCTTTTGAACCATAGGGTGCCCAGAACGGGGCAACGCTAGGTACGATCGTTGTTCCCTCCAGTCCCAGCGGGTCGAAGGCGCTGACTGGGTCGTCCACGCAATAGTCGTAGGGGTCGTGGTCGCCGCCGGTGTCGCCCAGCGGGTCGGGCGCGGTGAAGCGTCCGGTGCGCGGGTCGTAGTCGCGAAAGCCGAAGCGCACGAGGCCGGTGTGCCGGTCCGTCAGCCCCCCGGCAAAGCCCAGCGGCAGGAAGAAGTGCGGGCAGGTGTCCAGCAGCGGGATGCCGAAGCTGTCGTATTCCATGCGCTTCACCACACGGCCATCGGGGTCCAGCAGCGCCTTTGGCGTGCCCGCCTGGTCGCACCCGATGCGGAAGGTGACGGAACGCTGCGGCACGGCGGGTTCCCCGGCCTTGCGGAAGATGGACGGGTCCAGCAGGTTGCCGTCCAGGCTGTCCAGCGCGGGGCCGCGCACGGTGACCGCCTCGGGCACGCGGTCCCCGCCGTAATGAAAGGTGTAGTCCGAGCCGGTGCGGTGGTCGCGGAAGCGGGCCAGGCGCAGCGGGTCGAGCCATTGGTATTCCTCGCTGGGCGCGTGGTTGCGCAACACCATGAAGGGCATGCCGTTGTCGTTGAAACGGTAGCCCGGTATTAGCTTGGCAGTTATTGTGTTTTTCTATATGTGTAGTGGCGTTGATTGCCGAGCGCATTGGTTGCCGGGTTGTTGCCGTGTCAAGATTTTTCGTTTGATGTTATATCAACGATGCAGAGAGGTTGGAGGATGGGTGGTGTTGTGGAAAGGTTAAGGCTCGACACTTTGATGTTTCAGCATGCTGCAATAATATTGATTGTTGTCGTGGATCATGTTGTTTGGTTTGGCATGGGTATCTCTGATGAAGTGAATATTGCATACGTTATTTGCGGTAGTATTTGCTCTTATGGCAACAACGCACGAATCTATGAATAGAATTCTGACAGCAATGATGGTGTACTGTTTTTTTTGATAGCTCTGGTTGGCGGCTATAGTCATAGTGGATATCATTATAGGATAATTCCGTCTGAGGATGACGATTTTATGCATTTCAAGAGGATGGATGATGTAAGGCCAAATATTGGAGTATTGTTTTTGTCGTCATGCGTGTATCTCTTCGTTATATATTTTGCACATAAACGCGGCATCGATTCTAAAAAATAAGGCAATATGTTATGGTGCCGGAATGGAGTACATATGAAATTTGATTTTGAGGCGATACTTGTTCAGCGTGTCGTTGTGGCGCTGATCGTTGTTGTTGACCATTTCGTATGGTATTTTGCTGATTTTTATAAAGATGTAAATGCGTACTATATAGTTGTCATTGAATTTTTGCGGATAGCAACTGTAATTTTTGTGTTTTTATATAGAAGCGATAATGTGATGAGGAAAATTCTTACTGGTATGATGCTATACTCATTTTTTCTTGCATTCGTAAATCTGTATGGAAGCAGTAACTCGTACTATGGACTGCATCAGCGTACCATAACAAATATGTTCTATTTTAAAAAATCATCAGATATAGAGTTTAAAGACCTGTGGCCGGCATTTTTTGCATGCATTTATCTTCAATGCATATATTTCGCTCATAGATATGGAGAAAAGAGAATCGCAAAATAGTGGTGGCCACCTTCCTGTGGAAGGTGGCCACGGCATTACTTGTCGATGAATTTGCCGGTTCCCGAATCTCTCGGATGTTTTGCCGGGTCCCATTCCTTATTTTGAGGGGGGGTGCCGTCGGCTTTGTGTGATTTTTGCTTTTCAGAAATTTTTTTAAAGAGATAGCTAATGGGCTGAAATTCGTCAGCGTGTACAGCCCCCGTCCCGAACCCGCGTGCGCGGGAACCCGCCTCCTCCTGCATTTCGGCGATGCCTTCCTTCTTCTCTTTGCTTCCGTATGGGTATGACCACCACGGGCGCAGGCGCTTCAAGATACCCTCTCCTTCCAGGCCCAACGGGTCGAAGGCGCTGACCGGGTCGTCCACGCAATAGTCGTAGGGGTCGTGGTCGCCGCCGGTGTCGCCCAGCGGGTCGGGCGCGGTGAAGCGTCCGGTGCGCGGGTCGTAGTCGCGAAAGCCGAAGCGCACGAGGCCGGTGTGCCGGTCCGTCAGCCCCCCGGCAAAGCCCAGCGGCAGGAAGAAGTGCGGGCAGGTGTCCAGCAGCGGGATGCCGAAGCTGTCGTATTCCATGCGCTTCACCACACGGCCATCGGGGTCCAGCAGCGCCTTTGGCGTGCCCGCCTGGTCGCACCCGATGCGGAAGGTGACGGAACGCTGCGGCACGGCGGGTTCCCCGGCCTTGCGGAAGATGGACGGGTCCAGCAGGTTGCCGTCCAGGCTGTCCAGCGCGGGGCCGCGCACGGTGACCGCCTCGGGCACGCGGTCCCCGCCGTAATGAAAGGTGTAGTCCGAGCCGGTGCGGTGGTCGCGGAAGCGGGCCAGGCGCAGCGGGTCGAGCCACTGGTACTCCTCGCTGGGCGCGTGGTTGCGCAACACCATGAAGGGCATGCCGTTGTCGCCGAAACGGTAGCGAATGATGTCGCCGCCGGGCAGCACCACCGAATCAAGGGCCACGGGCGCAAGCTGGCCATGCGGACTATGGGGGGCGTTGGGACTGTAGGGATTGGGGGATGCATGGGGTGCGCCATCGGCGGCGTTGCCTGCGTTGCCCCCGTTGGCCCCATTTGCATAGTAAAACCACATGCTGGAGCGCCCTTCCTCGCGGCAGCGCAGCGTGCCGTCCGGGGCGTACATGTAGCGCGTCCGGCCCGCGCGCACGAGGCGGCCCGTGTTGTCGTAGGCAAAGGCGCGCTCCGTCTCCAGCATCCGCAGCGCATCGCGCGACATGCCGGGCAGCGGGTTCACCCTTGCCGTGATGCGCTGGCCCGCCGTGTTGTAAGTGTAGCGTTCCGCCACCTGGCCGTCGCGGCGCACTTCGGTCAGGTGGCCGCGTCCGTCGTGGGTGTAGTCGTAGCTGGCGGCGCGCCCGCCGCCGCGTTCCTGTTTGGCGCGCAGCCTGCCCTCGGGCGAGAAGGTGCACTGCACGTCCAGCGCAGGGGGGATGTCGCCGGACTGGGGAGCGACGGCGGAGGCAGAGGCGGCGGACTCGTCCGTCCTGCCGGGGGCACCCTCGGCGCGGGAATGGGGCGTGTGGGGTGCGGGCACGGCGGAAGCTTCGGAAGCGGCGAGAGCCGCAGGGAATGCGTCCGCGCCGTACCCCGGCCCGGCGGGTGCCGCCCTTCCGGCAGGCACAGTCCCTCCGGTGGTCACGGGCTGTTCATTGCGGGGCCGTTTGGCGAACACCACGGTGCGCAAAAAGTCTTCGGTGGACATGGCCTGGGGTGAACGCTGGGCAGGGGCGCGGCGGGATGCGCGCCCGCGAGTGGCTGCGGACATGGCACTTCCTTTGGTTGATGATGGAAATGCCGCACCCGTAGCATGCGGGTTTCGGCCCGGCGTTGCCGCAACAGGGCCGCAGCGGGGTGGGGTGACCGTCCGGAAGGGGTACGGCCATGGCGTGACCCGGACGCAATCTGGATGCATCCCGCTCGTGGCTTCGGCATGGCCCGCCCGCCATCACGGAGGTACCCGACCGCTACCGGGCATCCCCTGGGCAGCATCCCCTCGCCATCCCGCCGTCATCCGGATGTTCCCCCCTTCGGACAACCGCAGCCCCCTTCCTCCGGCTCCCCTAGTCCGCGCCTCCTTTCCGGCCCCCGATCCACCCCGGCGCGTCTTGACCTTGCCGGGTGGCTTGATTAGCGTGGCACGTCTTCACTCCACGCGGTGCGCCGGGGGCCCGGCGCGTCATCTCCGTCACCACCCAGGCGCGGCCGTGCCGCCATCGCTGGCCGCCATGCGCCCGCCAGCGCGGCCCGCCAACGTGCCCCCAAACACGCGGGGCGTACATCCGAGAGGTAGGAAACATGGTCCAGAAAGCGGAAACCATCTGGTTTGACGGCAAGCAGGTGCCCTGGGACGAAGCCAACGTGCACGTGCTGACCCACACCCTGCATTACGGCGTGGGCGTGTTCGAAGGCATTCGCGCGTACAAGTGCGCCGACGGCGGGTCCGCCGTGTTCCGCCTGCGCGAGCACATGCAGCGCCTGCTGAACTCGGCCAAGATCCTGCGCATGGTCATTCCCTACACCGTCGACCAGCTCGTGGACGCCGTGGAAGAAACCCTGAAGCGCAACAAGCTGGCCGAAGGCTACATCCGCCCCCTGTCGTTCGTGGGCGCGGGCGCCATGGGCGTGTACCCCGGCGACAACCCGGTGCAGACCATCATCGCCACCTGGCCGTGGGGCGCCTACCTTGGCGCAGAGGCGCTGGAACACGGCATCCGCGTCAAGACCAGCTCGTTCTGCCGCCACCACGTCAACGCCATGATGACCAAGGCCAAGGCCTGCGGCAACTACGTGAACTCGGTGCTGGCCAAGATGGAAGCCAAGGCCGACGGCTACGACGAAGGCCTGATGCTGGATACCCAGGGCTTCGTGTCCGAAGCCACCGGCGAAAATATCTTCATCGTGCGCGGCAAGCTCATCAAGACCACCCCGCTCACCTCGGTGCTGGACGGCATTACCCGCAACAGCCTGATCACCCTGGCCCGCGAACTGGGCTACGAAGTGGTGGAGCAGCAGTTCACCCGCGACGAACTGTACATCGCCGACGAAGCGTTCTTCTGTGGCACCGCCGCTGAACTGACGCCCATCCGCGAGGTGGACCTGCGCGTCATCGGCCAGGGCACCGCCGGTCCGGTGACCAAGCACCTGCAGGGCGAGTACTTCAAGGCCGTGAAGGGTGAAAACCCGGCCTACGCCCACTGGCTGCACCGCTATACCATCTAGGGTCCGTCCGTGTATGATCGCCGCACGCCGGGCACCCGTCCCGGCGTGCGGCGTGCGTTGCGGCCCCCGCCAGCCCGGATGGCCCGGAATCGCCCGTAGCGTCCAGATTTTGCCGCCCCACGGCACGCACCAACCCGCGCCCCGTCCGGCGTCCCGTCCTTCCGCGCGAAGGCGGGCGGGACAGGCGGCGCTGCAGGCCCGCACTTCATGAGCAACGCCCCCCTCACCGCCAGATACCGCCCGCAGACCTTCGCCGAGGTGGCCGGGCAGGAGACGGTAAAGGCCATCCTTTCCCGCGCCGCGGCGGAAGACCGCGTGGCCCCCGCCTACCTGTTCAGCGGCACGCGCGGGGTGGGCAAGACCACCATCGCCCGCATCCTGGCCAAGGCGCTGAACTGCGAAAAGGCCCCCACCGGCGAGCCGTGCAACACCTGCGAACAGTGCCGCAAGGTGGTCATGGGCAACCACGTGGACGTGGTGGAAATCGACGGCGCCTCCAACCGGGGCATCGAGGACGCCCGCCGCCTGCGCGAGGCCATCGGCTACGCGCCCATGGAAGGCCGCTACAAGGTCTTCATCATCGACGAAGCCCACATGCTGACGCGCGAGGCGTTCAACGCCCTGCTGAAAACGCTGGAGGAACCCCCGCCGCGCGTCACCTTCGTGCTGGCCACCACCGAGCCGCACAAATTTCCCGTGACCATCATCAGCCGCTGCCAGCACTTCACCTTCAAACGGCTGCCCGAGAACGAGCTGGAAGCCCACCTGACCGGCGTGCTGACCCGAGAGGGGCAGGACTTCGACCCGGCGGCGGTGCGGCTCATCGCGCGGCGGGCCGCTGGCAGCGTGCGCGACTCCATGTCGCTGCTGGGCCAGGTGCTGGCCCTTGGCGGCGACCGCCTGACCGTGGAGGGCGCGCGCGGCGTGCTGGGCCTGGCCGGGCAGGAACTGTTCTTCGAGGTGATGCAGGCCCTGGCCTCGCAGGATTGCGTGGCGGTATCCGCCGTGGTGCGCGACCTGCTGGACAAGGGCGTGGACATAGGGTTCTTCCTGCGCGAACTGGCCGCCACCTGGCGCAACCTGTTCATGCTGCGTCAGGCGGGCGAGGCCGCCCTGCCCGCGCTGGACCTGCCGGAAGAAGAAGCCCGCCAGTGGCTGGAATGGGCGCCTAAGTTCGAGATCACGCACATCCACGCCTGCTGGCAGATGACCCTGGAAGGCCAGCGCCGCGTGCTGACCAGCCTGGAACCGGCCATGGCGCTGGAACTGCTGCTGCTGAACCTGGCCATGCTGCCGCGCCTTGTGTCGCTGGAGCAGCTGTCGCGCGGCGGCGGGGCAGGCCCCGCCGGTGGGCGCGGCGTGCCCGGTGGCGTGGGTGGAGCGGGTGGCGGACCTGCTGGCGGTTCGGGCATGCCCGGTGGGGGCGCGGGGGGCCACGGCTCCATGCCGCCTCGGCAGGGCGGGTACGGCGGATACGGCGGATATGGTGGACAGGGCGGACAGGGCGGATATGGCGCCCAATCCGGCCAATTCGGCCAATCCGGCCAATCCGGCGAATCGTTCCCGCAGGCCCAGCCGCCGCAGGGCCGGTATCCCGGTCCGGGGCAGGTCCGGCCTCAGGCCGCGTCGTCGGCATCGTCCATGTCTTCGTCGTCCGGCGTGCCCGGTGTGCCGGGCATGCAGCCCGCGGGCGGCTTTCCCCGTCCCGAGCGAGCCGCCCCGGCGGCGGCCCCCGCCCCCTCGCGCGGCGGTTCGGACACCTCGCTGCCGTGGGATGACGTGCCGTATCCCGCGCCCGGCGCAGGCGCCGTGCCCGGAGGCACCGCCGTGGCGGGTGCCCCCGGTGGCTCCGGTAGCCCCGATGGGGTGGACGCCGCGCCTGACATGGCATCCGCACCCGCCCCTCAGGGCGAGGGCACGTGGGACGGCTTCGTGCGCTACTGCGCGGAACGCAGCAACGGCGGCAACGGGTTGTCCGTGCTGGGCCAGGCGCGTGGCCGCATGGACGGCGGCCGCCTGATCGTGGAGACGCGGTTCCGCACCCAGTACGAGCACCTCTGCTCCACCGGCAATCAGGCCGCCCTTGCAGAATACGCCCGCGCCTACTTCGGCGACGGGACCACGGTGGAGGTGCAGCCCCCCACCACCCGCATCAAGACCCCCTCGGAACTGCGCGCCGAGGCCGAACGGCACCCCGCCGTGGGCCTGCTGCGCGAACAGTTCGGGGCCACCATGCTGTCCTGCCGGCCCCTGTCCGACAGCCAGCTTCAATAGAACCATCCGGAGGAATCCATGCGCGGTATGAACGACCTCCTGCGCCAGGCGCAGGTCATGCAGACCAAGATGAGCAAGCTTCAGGCCGAAATGGCCGACCGCACCCTTGAAGCCACCAGCGGCGGCGGCATGGTCAAGGTCACCGTCACCGGCAAGCAGGAAGTGAAGGCCATCGTCATCGATCCCAAGGCCGTGGACCCCAACGACGTGGAAATGCTCCAGGACCTGGTGCTGACCGCCGTCAACGAAGGGCTGCGCCAGGCCAAGGACATGATGGAGAAGGAGATGGGGGCTTTGACCGGCGGGCTCAAGATGCCCGGCCTCTTCTAGCCGCGCTCCGTCCTTTCGTTCTCCGGCTTCGTCAGCCGCGCCTTTCGCTCCGGTCACGTACGAGAAGAGCGCGATGCGGTCGCCATCCGTAACACTCACGGTGTTCGTGTAACGGCTGCCGCACGCTCCCTGCGCGAAAGCCCCGGCTTCCTTGCCGGAGAACGAAAATCCTGTCGCGCGGGGGGCTAACCTTCTGCAATGCCGCCCCGGTGAAGAGGGAAACAAAATCCCCTCCTTGTGGCGACGCCTCCTGTGGTGCCTGTGCCGCAAGAGAACGAAAAATCTGTCGCGCGGCAACTGTCTCAGAGCCTGTGCAACGGCAGGAAAAACCGATTTCCGCAATGTAACCCGGAGTGTCCGTGCAGCGACTGCCCGAACCGTTGAAGGCGCTGGTGGAGCAGCTCTCCCGGCTGCCCGGCCTTGGCCCCAAGTCGGCCCTGCGCCTTGCCATGACCCTGCTGAAGTGGCCCGCCAGCGAAACCCGCAGGCTGGGCCGCGCCGTGCATGACCTGCGCGACAACCTGCACCTGTGCGGGCGCTGCGGCGCGCTGACCGACGTGGACCCGTGCGGCATCTGCACCGACCCGGCCCGCAGTGGTGAGACGCTGTGTCTGGTGTCGGAGTGGGATTCCCTGCTCACCCTGGAAGAGGGCGGCTTCTACAAGGGCCACTACCTCATCCTGGGCGGTCTGCTGGCCCCGCTGGACAACCTGCACGCCGATTCGCTGGAACTGGACCGGCTGACCAAAAGGATGGCCGAAGGCACGGTGCGCGAGGTGGTCATGGCCCTTGGCACCACCGTGGAGGCGGAAAACACCGCCACCTACATTCGCAACATGATCGCCCGGCAATACCCGCAGGTGCGCGTGACCCGGCTGGCCCAGGGCATTCCGCTGGGGTCCGAGGTCAAGTTCATGGATCGGGAGACGCTCAGGCAGTCGATGCAGTACCGCCAAGATCTGTAGGCTCGAAAAGGTCTTTTTGCCCCCGGCGTCGTCAGGCTCGCTCCGTGCGCGGGTCGCTAAGGAAGCGCTCTGCGGTCGCCATCCGTAATGCTCGCGCGAGCGCTTGCATAACGGCTGCCGCACTCCCCACGCCCGGAACTCGCCTTCCTTGCCGGGGAACAAAAATCCTCTTTTCGAGCGGCTTCCGCCTTTGTCACAAGCAAAGGCAGAAGCCGTGGCTTGTCAGAAAAGAAACCCCGCCCACCTTCGCAATGAAGGCGGGCGGGGTTGTTTACATGCGATGTGGATGTCGCGGGCCTGTCCGGTTCTGTTCGGGGTGCCCGTCAATCAAGGGGGACCGGGGGAAGATGTTCCCCCGGCGGGGTCCGGGGCGGAGCCCCGTTTCCCATTTGTCGCGGTCCTGCCCGGCGGTAGCCGCCTACGCCGCCGTACCCTTGGCGTCTGCGTCGGGCATGGTGTTGCCCGAAGCGGGTCGGCACTGGGATTCGATGCGTTGGGCGGCGCATTGGGCCAGTTCGCCCACGGTGCACAGCAAGAGGCGCCCGCGTTCGAAGTGTTCCACCGGGGCGTCGCAGGTGCGCAGGCCGCGCAAGGCAAGCAGGGCCTCGGGCGCGCCCAGCACGCCAAGGGACCAGGCCGCCGTGCCGCGCGCGGGCAGGTCGCAGTCGGCAAGGCCCGCCAGCAGGGCGGGCACCGCCGTTTCGGCAAAGCCGGGCAGTCCGGGCCGTTCCTGGGCCAGGCGTCCGATGGCCCAGTACACGCCGCGCCGCAGGGGGGCGTGGTCGCAGTAGTTGTCGTCCTTGCCCGTCTCGCGCACGTACGAGACGAGGATGCGGTGGTATTCGTCGGCAAGGCGGGGGTGGCAGGCCAGTATTTCGCCGAAGGCCTCGGGGATGCCCCAGCCGATGTTTCCGGATTCCTCGTTCATGTGCCACATCAGGCGGCGCATGATGATGCGGGCGTCTTCCATGTTGGCGTCCGCGATGCGCGCCACCACCCGCCCCAGGGCCACCACGGCGCGCCATTTGGCCTCGCCACCCAGCAGCAGTGACGACAGCAGCGGGCCAACGGCGCCTTTGCCGGGCAGCGCCACGATTTCGTCCAGGTGTTCTTCCCACTCGGCGGAAGCGAGCAGCGCGCGCAGGTGGGTCTTCAGCGATCTGAAGCGGGGCATGCTCTCCTCCTTTCCCGTGTCGTGCCGGGCGATGGATTCGCCCGGGCGTGCAGCATATACCATAACAAGGTGAGCGCACGATGCAACCCCGGCCTGTTGCAACCCGTCGCGGCCCGGTTGGTGGCGGCCTGAACCTGTCCGGTCAGGCCTGCACTGAAAGGGGATGAGCGCGCATCCGGCCATGCGTCCGGCCAGTGTCTGGCCCGTGTCTGGCAGCGCCGCCCTGCATGCGGGCGCGTCAGGTGTTGCGCCTGGTGATGCGTCCGGTGACGCGTCCGGTGTTGCGTCCGGCCCCCTCGGTGTTCCGGATGCAGCGGGCCCGGCCAGCCGACCGGTCTGCCAGCCCTACCGGTCTGCCCGTCCGACCGCTCCGGCCAGCGCAGCCGGGCGCGCGGAGGAGCGGCCCCCATGGCCGGTTGCGGGTGTCGCCTCGTTGCGCGCCCCATGGCGATTGGATATGCTGGAAGGAGATTCGATATCCTTTCGCCCAGACGTTCTGCCCAGACTCGCTACCCGGACTCGCTACCCGGACGTTCTGCCCGGACGCTCGGCCCACATACTTCGTCCACACACTCCGTCCGGACACTTCCCCCAGACGCTCCGCCAGAGGCTACGCATGTCCAGCGCCGCAGACCGTCCCCCCAGCATCGCCGCCCGCCGGGCGCGCGTGGCGGTGCGGCGCGGCGCGGGCGGCTGCGCAGCCGCGCGTTGCGACACGTCCCCGGTGTTTCTCGCCTGTCTCCGTTCTCCCCTTGCACGGCCATGATGGGCCCCCTGCGCAGCATCCTTGCGCGCTGCTGGGCGCGTTTTCCGCTGCGGCCCCTGCTGCGGCATGTGGTGCCGCCCGCCCCGGGCCTGCGCCTGCGGATGGTGGGGTGGTGTTCTCTGGTCTGCCTGTTGCCGCTGGGCATCGTCAGCGCGGTGTTCGTGCAGGTGACCACGGTGCAGACCGACAGCTACCTGCATGCGCAGGGGCGCACCCTGGCCGATGCGGCCTCGTTGCAACTCACCCGCCTGTCGCGCACGGCAGAGGCCCTGGCCCGCGTGGTGGCCGGACTGCGGGTGGAATACGACGGCGACATGCCGGGACTGCGCCTGCGCCTGTCCGAACTGCACGGCCTGTGGCCCCGCGCCTGCATCGAGGTGTTCGACATGGGTGCCGAACCCGTGGTGCGGCTGCTGCCCGCCAGCGGCGGGCCGGAGCGGCTTGCGGGAGGCGTCACGCCCAACGGCGCCACCACCGACGGGGCGCTGGTGGTACGCCAGGCGTTGCGGGGGCTGACGCGGCGCGACGTGTTCCGGTCCGTCGACGGGCTGGCCATCAAGGCGGTGGTGCCGATCATCGTGCCCCTGGAGCAGGCGGGTTCACGCCACGGCGGGAAAATCCGGCGCCCCCTGCCCACTCCCATGGGACCGGCATCCCTGCCGGAATCTTCTCTGGGCGGCATGGTTCCGCTGCCGCCCCAGATGTCCCTGTCGAGCCAGATGGAACAGGCCCCGTACGCGCCGTTTGCCTCCGATGCGGAGGAGATCACGGGCCAGGCGGACCTGGAAGGGCTGGCGGCCCGGCAGCACGGGCGCATCGTGGGGGCGGCGGTGGTGTCGTTTCCCATGAACAGGTCGCTGTTGCGCGGTCTGGGCGATGCTGTGCGCGCCGACGTGGCGGTGTTCGACCTGGGCGGCGAGCGCCCGCGCGGCACGCTGTTTCCCGGTGACGGCACCGCCGACGTGGCCGACTGGCCGGACCGGCCGGACCGACCGGACCGACCGGACCGACCGGACCGGCCCGACCTTGCGCAGGGTGCGTCGCCTGGTGGATTGGCTGGCGGGGGTGTGGCGGGCGGTGTGCATTCCGGCACCGGCGCGTCTGGCGGCACTGTTTCCGGGGGCGGCTTTTTCGGCAGGGCGCAGGGTTTCGGTCAGGCGCAGGGCCTGCCCTTCCTGCAACGCTATGAACAGGTGGCGGGCAAGCCCTATCTGGTCAGCTACCAGCCCCTGCCGGGGGGCAGCGGCATGCCCGTGGGCGCGCTGGCCGTGTTCGTGGACGTGGAGCCGCAACGCTCGCGCCTGCGCACCGCCGTGGAATACACCCTGCTGGCCGCCGTGGTGGCCCTGGGGCTGTCCGTATGCACGGGGTTTCTCATCGCCGATCGGGTGGTGCGGCCCCTGCACGAACTGCTGCACGCCATCCGGCGCATTTCGCTCGGCAACTACAGCGAACGGCTGCCCCCGGCGGGCATGGCCGAGATAGGCCAGCTGGCCCAGGCCGTGAACCACATGGCCTCCACGCTGGAGGAAAACCGCACCAGCCTTCTGGGCGCCTTGCAGGAAAAGGTGGAGTCGGGCGAGCGCCTGGCCCGCGCCAACCGCGAACTGGAGTTGCTGAACTGGGAACTTACCCGCGCCCAGGCCAACTACCGGCGCATTTTCGAGGAATCGGCGCAGGGCATCTACCAGTCCACGCCGCAGGGCCGTTTTTTGCGGACGAACCCGGCCATGGCGCGCATGTTCGGCTATTCTTCACCGTACGAGATGGTGTCGTCGGTGACGGACATCGGCGAGCAGTTCTACGTGCGCCCCGGCGAGCGCGAGGAACTGCTGCGCCGCCTGCGCCAGGAGGGGCGGGTGTCGCTGGAAACCTGCCTGCGCAGGCGTGACGCCAGCGTGGTGCACGTGGCGCTGACCGCCCGCGCGGTGACCGGAGAGACCGGCGAGCAACTGTACATCGAGGGCGCGGTGCACGACATCACCGAGCGCGTCGAGCGCCACCGCGCCGAGCGCGAGCGCGAGACCGCCGAGGCGGCCAGCCGCGCCAAGACGCAACTGCTGGCCCGCATGAGCCACGAGGTGCGCACCCCGCTCAACGCCCTGCTGGGCATGGCCGATGTGCTGGACCGCACCCCCCTGGAGCCGGAACAGCGCGGTTACCTGGACGTGCTGCGCAATTCCGGCCATTCGCTGCTGGCGCTGCTGAACGACGTGCTGGACTTTTCGCGCCTGGAAGCCGGACGGGTGGTGCCGGAGCGGGTGGGCTTTCGCCTGGGCGAGATCATGGCGCAGGTCTGCCGCCAGATGGAACCCGCCGCCAGCGCGGACGGGCGCGGCCTGCGCCTGGACTGGGCCGTGCTGCCCGGCGTGCCCGACGCGCTGGTGGGCGACCCGCTGCGGCTGCGCCAGATTCTGGGCAACCTGGTCTCCAACGCGGTCAAGTTCACCCCTGCGGGGCGGGTGATGGTGCTGGCCCAGCCCGCCGACGGCAACGTGCCCGACCGCGATGCCGGGCCAGTCGCGTCTCCGGTCGCATCCCCGGTCGCATCCCCGGTCGCGCACCCCGCCACGCCTTCCGCGTCGCCGGACGAGGTGCCTTGCCGCCCGTCCTCCGGCAGGCGGATGGAAGTGTTGTTTTCCGTGGCGGACACGGGCATCGGCATTCCGCCGGAACATCAGGACGTGGTGTTCGAAAGCTTCATGCAGGCGGATTCGTCCATTACCCGCCAGTACGGCGGCACGGGGCTGGGGCTGTCCATCTGCCGGGCGCTGGTGGAAATGCTGGGCGGCGCCATCTGGCTGGAAAGCGCCCCCGGCAGGGGCACCACCGTGTATTTCACCCTGCCCATGCAGCCCGCCGGCGAAGCCGTCTGCGTGCCGAATCCGGCGGGTCTGGCAGGTCTGGCGGAAACGCGGCCCCCCGGTGCCTCCGAGCCCTTCGAGGGCACGGTCATGCCGGTTTCACCAGCCGCATCAGGCGCAGCCGTCCCGTTGATCGCGCGGGATGTTCCGGCCGACGCACGGGCCAGCGTACAGGCCGACCCCGTCACGCCCGTCATCCCAGTCACGCCAGTCACGCCGGGCGATGCTGTCGTTCCGGTCGGGGGCGCGGCGACGGAGGGCGTGCCCGCCGCCGGTGCCGCCGGTGCCGCCGGGCTGGCCGGGGCTCCGGTCCCGCCAGACCTGCCGGACGCGCGGCTCGGCGACGAGGGCTCCGGACCGCAACGGTCCCTGTCCATCCTGCTGGTGGAGGACAGCCCCAGCAACCGCCTGCTCTTTTCGCTGTACCTGCGGGGGCGCCCCTGCGCCATCACAGAGGTCCACAATGGCGAGGAGGGCGTGGCCGCCTATGCCACGGGACGCTTCGACCTGGTGTTCATGGACATCGAGATGCCGGTGCTGGACGGCTATCGGGCCACGCGGGCCATCCGCGCCCTGGAGCGCGAACGGGGCCTGCCGCCCACGCCGATCATTGCCCTGACGGCGCACGTGGTGGGTGAATTCCGCAACGACTGCGCGGCGGCGGGGTGCACCGGCTTTCTGGCCAAGCCCTTTTCGCGCGGGGAATTGCTGCGCTGCATGGCCCGCCACTGCGGGGGCGGCGATGCGGCGGGGGATGCCTGGCCGACCGGGAGCGATCTGACCGGCGGCAGTGATTTCACCGAGGGGGCGGGGTCTCCGGCGGGCAATCCGTCCAGTCCGGGCCCGGAATAACCGGGGGACGGCTGGCCGGGCTGGCCGGGCTGGCCAGGCTGATCGGGCGGGCAGCCGGACTGGTGGGCCGGGAAGTGCCGGTGGCGTCGGCGGCTGTGCCCGAAGGTTCAGCGCAGTCCAGCCACGTCCAGCACCACTTCCGCAGCCATGCGTCCGCCGCCGCGGCGGGGGGCCATCCATTCCTCGAAGCGGTGGCGCACCACTTCGCGTCGCAGGGGGCTGCGCAACTGTTGCAGCAGGGCCTCCGCCAGGGCGTCGCCGTCGGGCACCTCGGCCAGCAGTCCGGCCTCGGCCAGTCCCCTGTCCGTCAGTCCCCCGTCCATGGTCATCCCTCCGTCCTTGGCCAGCCCCCCGGCCTTGCCCAGCCCCCCGGCCTTGCCCAGCCCGTGATCCACCCATGCGAAATTCTCGCGCGATGGCCCCACGCAGGGCACCACCCCGTGGGTCAGTGGTTCCAGAAAGTTCTGGCCGCCCAGCCGGGCCAGCGAGCCGCCCACGAACACGGCGGCGGCGCTGGCGTACAGCGCTGCCAATTCGCCGAACACGTCCCAGATCAGCACCGTGCCACGGTCGGAAGACTGGCCGTAAGGCGCGGCCACGCGGCGCGAACGGAGTTCCCACGGCAGCCCGGCCTGTTCCAGCGCGTTCACCCACGCGGGCACGCGGTGCATGTGGCGGGGAGCCACGGCGATGTCCACATCGGGACGCTCCTGCACGATTCTCTGGATGACCGGCAGCAGGGCGGCTTCCTCTTCCTCGCGCACCGAACCCAGCACCGCCAGCGGGGCTCCATCCCGCAGTACCGTGCCCGCAAGGCCGGGCACGCCCGGCACGCCGGACGCGTCGTGTGCGCCGGGCACGCCGGATTCGTCCGGTTTTTCGGGCTGGGGCAAGGCCCGGTCGAACTTGATGTTGGGCATGACCGAGGTGCGATGGTGCCCGAACAGCAGGCCGAAGCGCTGGGCGTCGTCGGGCGAGATGGCGGCGATGCGCGCCGGGGCCAGCCCGCGCCAGAAGTCGGGGGTGAGCAGGTACCCGGCCAGGGTGCGCGGGGTCATGCGCCCGTTGACCACGGCCACGGGGACGCCCCGCGCCGCGCAGGCGGACAGCAGGCCGGGCCACAGTTCCGTTTCCAGCAGGGCCACGGCGCAAGGGCGGGCCTGGTCCAGCGCGCGGCGCATCAGGACCGGCTCGTCAAAGGGAAAGTAGCGCACCTGCACCCGCAGGCCGGGCCGGTGTGCGGCGGCCCAGTCACGGGCCTTTTCCAGCACCTCCACCCCCTGCCGGGTGCACGAGGTGAGCAGCACGGCGAGTCCGCCGTCCTGAGAGCACGGGGGAGCGCATGGGGGGGAGGAGGGGCATGGCCGGTCGGGGTTGCCCGTGGCGTCGTCCATGGTGCCGTCCGGGGTGCCATCCGTGGCGTCATTCGGGGCGTCGGGGGCGGAGCCGTACGTGATGCCCCCCGTGCCGGTGCCGTCCAGGTGGCGCAGCAGTTCCCACGCCAGATAGGCCTCGCCGCCGGAGGCCGCCTGCACCCACAGGTGGGCCGCCTCGGCCCAGTGGTCGGGCACCAGGCGCTGGTCGTAGCCTTCGGCCAGGCGGGCATTGCGGCGCAGCAGGGGGCGGGCCAGACGCCAGACGCCGCCGTAGACGGCCAGCAGTGCGGCGTGCAGAGGGTCGGACTTCATGCGGGAACCTTTTGGCGAATCAGGGAAAAGATGTGTCGGAAAGAACCGGGGCGGACATGGTGCGGGCCGCGGCAACGCCTCAGCCCGCGTTGGCGGCCAGCTTGCCGTTGCGCGACACGGCATCGTGCAGGGGCATGCCCAGCCGGACGGACAGGGCCTGCTCTATCTCCACGGCCTGCTCGTGCGATTCGCGGATGCGCTCGCGGATGCGTTCGGTGCGGCCATACCGCTCCACGAGGTCGTCGAAGCGTTCCTCCAGCGTCACCAGCTGGTCGTGCTTCACGCGCTTGTCGGCGTAGATGATGATCAGCGGCATCAGCCATTCCCGCACGGTCACGTCCACTCGCCACGGCCAGTGCACGTGGTGCATCACCCCCTGGGCGATGCGCGGGTTGCCCGTCTCGTGCAGGGTCCACGCGCCGCCGAGCTGGGCGTGGTTGCCCCCGAAACGGATGGTGTAGTCCTTGGCGATGTCGTGCAAGAGGGCGCTGGCCAGCACCGAGGGCAGATGGATGTCCGTGCTGTTCGGGCCATTCGGGCCGTCCGCGACATTGTCCAGCGCCGCGCGGGCCAGCGCCATGGCCATGTCGGCCACCCTGAGGCTGTGGGCGCGGATGTGGTCGGGCATGGCGTAGCGGTCCCACAGGGCATGGCAGGCGGCCATGTCGGGCACGGGCCAGACGTCTCCGGAACCGGAGGGGTTCGGGGACGCGAAGCTGAGGGGCGGCAGGTCGTCCGGCGTCATGCAGCGGACAGCCGCCGCCTCGCGCGGATTTTCCACGTCGCCGGTAAAGGGCATACCCACGGTGGCGGTCATGCGGTCTCCTCTGGTGACGCGCGGGCCGGGCGGACCGCCGGATGCCGGTCCCGTGCGATGCGCCGCGCGTTCGCCACATCCGCAAACATAACCACTGGCCGGGCAAAAGGCAAAGCGCGCGCCTGCGGGCGTCTGCGCTTTCGCCGCGTTGACAGCAGCCCTTGGCACGTCGTAGCACCATCGGGACACGGTGCGGAGGGCATGGGGTTGCCCGCGCGAAACCGTGCGGGCGGCGGGCCATGCCCAAGGGGCGGCACCGCCGTCGCGTCGCGCCTGACCGGCCCACGGCCCGGCGGCGCATCATCGTCCGGCGGGCGGCCCGCGGGATTCGGCCCACAGCGGCCCACCCGGGTGCACCGCCGACGCAGCGACAGGCAGGAAGACCAACGTGAGCGTGAACTTCTCCACGGCCTTCAAGGATCCGGATCTTTCCCGCGGCCTTATCGAACGGCTGCACCGCGAACTGGACCGCCCCCTGCGCTTCATGGAAGTGTGCGGCACCCATACCGTGGCCATCTTTCAGAGCGGCATGCGCCCGCTGCTGCCCGCCGGGGTCAGGCACCTGTCCGGCCCCGGCTGCCCGGTGTGCGTGACCCACGAAAGCGAGGTGGCCGCCTACCTGCAACTGGCGGAAAAGCCCGGCGTTATCATCGCCACCTTCGGCGACCTGATGCGCGTGCCCGGCCCCGGCGGCGACAACCTGAAGCTGGCCCAGGCCAAGGGCGCGCGGGTGGAGATCGTCTACTCCGCCCATGACGCGCTGAAACTGGCCGCCGACAACCCCGGCGACACCGTGGTGTTCCTGGGCATTGGCTTCGAGACCACCGCCCCCACCGTGGCCGCCACGGTGCTGATGGCGCGGCAGCAGGGGCTGGCCAACTTCTGCGTGCTCTCGTTCCACAAGCTGGTGCCGCCCGCGCTGCGGGCCCTGCTGGCCGACCCGGACTGCGCCGTGGACGCCTTTCTGCTGCCGGGGCACGTGTCCACCATTCTCGGCATGGAGCCGTACCGCTTCGTGGCCGAAGAATTCCGCACCCCCGGCATCATCGCCGGGTTCGACCCCGTGGACATCCTGCAAGCCCTGCTGATCATGGTGGAGCAGCGCAAGACGGGCGAATTCGCCATCGTCAATTCCTACCGCCGGGCCGTGGACGACGCGGGCAACCCCCGCGCGCGCGAGATTCTGGACACGGTGTTCCAGACCGCCGACGCCCTGTGGCGCGGCATCGGCTGCATTCCCGGCAGCGGTCTGGTGTTCCGGCCCGAGTTCGAGCAATACGACGCCATGGCCCGTCTGGGCCTTACCCTGCCCGAGGCCAGGCCCATCGCGGGCTGCAAGTGCGGCGACGTGCTGAAGGGCAAGATGCAGCCCTGCGACTGTCCGCTGTTCGCCAAGGCCTGCACGCCCGCCAAGCCCGTGGGGCCGTGCATGGTCTCCACAGAGGGCAGCTGCGCCGCCTACTTCAAGTACAACGTGGAGGCCTGATCGCATGGCCGGGGATACGCTTCTTCTCGACTACGGCAGCGGCGGCAAGGCCGCGCACCGGCTCATCGGTGAACTGTTCCTGAAACACTTCGACAACCCCGTGCTGCGCACGCTGGACGACGCCGCCCGGCTGGAAATGACCGGCCCGCTGGCCATGAGCACCGACAGCTACGTGGTGGACCCGCTGTTCTTTCCCGGCGGCGACATCGGCACGCTGGCCGTGCACGGCACCGTCAACGACGTGGCCATGCTGGGCGCGCGGCCCCGCTACCTGAGCTGCGGGTTCATCCTTGAGGAAGGGCTGGACATGGAGGTGCTGGAGCGCATCGTCATCTCCATGGGCAACGCCGCGCGCGAGGCCGGGGTGTGCATCGTCACCGGCGACACCAAGGTGGTGCCGCGCGGCATGGCCGACAAGGTGTTCATCAACACCACCGGCATCGGCGAGATCATCGCGAATCCCTCGCCCAGCGGGCATTCCGCGAAGCCGGGCGATGCCGTCATCATCAGCGGCAGCATGGGCGACCACGGGCTGACCATCCTGTCGCACCGGGAGGGGCTGAACTTCTCCGCCGACGTGCGCAGCGATTCCGCCGCGCTCAACGGGCTGACCGAACGGCTGCTGCTGGAGGTGGGCGACATCCACGTGCTGCGCGACCCCACGCGCGGCGGCCTTGCCACCACCCTCAACGAGATAGCCGGGCAGTCGGGCGTGGTCATGCGCATCGCGGAACGGGACATCCCCGTGCGCGATGCCGTGCGCGAAGGCTGCTCCTTCCTCGGTCTGGACCCGCTGTACCTCGCCAACGAGGGCAAGCTGATCTGCATCCTGCCGCAGGAAAAGGCCGACGCGGCCCTTGCCGTGCTGCGCCAAAGCCCCCTCGGGGCCGACGCCGCCCGCATCGGCACCATAGTGGCCGCCGATGGCGCCGGGCCGGGCCGGGCCGGGCAGGTCATCCTGGAAACGCCCATGGGCGGCCATCGCCTGCTCTCCATGCTGGAGGGCGAGCAGTTGCCGCGCATCTGCTGACGGCGGCGGGCTGGAAAGAAGACGAAGATAAGAAGAGATTGAATACGAGAGAGGGGGGCTTTGAAAAGCCCCCCTCTCTCGTGTTCTCACCCCGCAAACGCTCTGGTTGGGGGCTCACGGCGAACGCGCGTGGGTGCCTCGCGCTGTACAGAAAAATTGTGCAGTTGTTTCAGGGAGAGTCGTTTTGTTATGCGGATGTTATTTGCAATTCGTTATAAAATATAACATTGAGCGCGGGTGCATTCTGATGAATCTCCTTACCTGGTGCGATGAAAACATCTACCCAGCAAGGAGGCCGTATGCTGTTTTTGACCAACAGGGTGCCCAAGTCGGGTGGCAAGGGCAAGTATGGGAGAAGTGTTGCGTTCGACTCCCGGAACAATGAGGTTTCGTCCTCGCTGCTCTTTTGCATCAGGGATGGCGAAGACAGCTACAGGGAGGTTGGAAACGAAGCCTTTTTTGATTCGTTGAGGCAAGACGCGGCGAATCATATCGTTTTGTATATCCATGGGTTCAATAATTTTCTGGAGGAGGATATTTTTCCGCGCACGGCGCAGTTGCAGGGTCTGTTCAATGCTGATGATGGTGACCGGGTGGTGGTTGTCCCCCTGATCTGGCCGTGCAACGACAAGGTTGGAGTGGTGCGTGATTACTACGACGACCAGCGCACGGCGGATTACAGCGGCGGGATATTTCACAGGGCGCTCGGAAAGTTTTTCCAGTGGCAGGAAAAACGATCTGGCGATGATGGCCCGAAATGCTTGAAGCGCATCAACGTGCTTGCTCATTCCATGGGAAACAGGGTGTTGCGCGGCGCTTTGAACGGTTGGGCAACCTATGAACAGGACGGGGTTCCTCTGGTCTTTCGCAATGTCTTCATGGTGGCGGCCGATGTGGAGAACGAGACTCTCGCCAAGGGGAAGCCGGGCCGTTTCATCTCGGATGCCGCGAGGAATCTGGTTGTCTACCATGCCGCCGATGATCTTGCCATGCGCGCCAGCAAGGTGGTCAACCTGAAGAATGCGATCGCTTCGCGGCGTCTGGGGCACACCGGGCCCGAGGATTGGGACGAGGTTGCGAACAATGTTCATGCCGTCGATTGCGACAACGTGAACATGACCCTTGATCCGGGAAACGGGCATACATACTTCGGGGCCTATGCGGATGGCAGCCCTGGCCCCGTTTTCAGGCATATTGCGGAATGCGTCCGGACGGGGCGTGTCACCGCTCCGCCTGAAGAGCTGACCTTGCGGGATAAGGCAGGGTAGATGGACGTTCATGGGGCTTGCCTGAAAAAAAACGCCGCCGGGCATGCAGCCCGGCGGCGTTGGCAATCTGGCGGGGGAGGCGTGTCGCTACCGCGCCCCCTTGGGGAACAGGATGACCCCCACGGTCTTGAGCACGATCTTCAGGTCCAGCAGGGGCGACATGTTCTTGATGTAGTACAGGTCGTATTCCAGCTTGTAGCGGGCGTCCTCTATGGAAGCGCCGTACGGGTAGCACACCTGCGCCCAGCCGGTAACGCCCGGCTTCACGGTGTGGCGCACGTAGAAGTAGGGGATGACCTTTTCCAGTTCGCGCACGAACTGCATGCGTTCCGGGCGCGGGCCGATCAGCGACATGTCGCCGCGCAGCACGTTCCACAGCTGGGGCAGTTCGTCGATGCGCACCTTGCGGATGAACTTGCCCACCTTGGTCACGCGGGTGTCGCCCTTCTGCGCCCACACCGCGCCGTTCTTTTCCGCGTCCACGGTCATGGAGCGGAACTTCAGCACCGTGAATTCCTTTTCGTGCAGGCCCACGCGCTTCTGCTTGTAGATCACCGGGCCGGGCGATTCCAGCCGGATGACCAGGGCGGCAACGGCCATGATCGGCAGGGTAAGCACCAGCAGCACGAACGAGGTCAGCACGTCGAACACCCGCTTCAGGCGCTGCATGGACCCCTGCGTGTTCAGGTTGAAGCCGTCTTCCATCAGCAGCCATTCGTCGCGGATGAGGCTGACGGGAATGCGCCCGGCCACGTGTTCGTACAGGGTGCGGATGTCCACCACCATCAGGCCGCCCAGTTTGGCGCGCAGCAGTTCGCGGGCGATGTCCTCGTCCAGCGGGGCGTCGGGCAGCATGACCAGCATGGTGGCGCCGTTGCTGCGCGCAACCCCCAGCGGATCGTACGAGGGGCCAAGGCACGGCCCGGCGTCGGCGTCCATGTCGCCTTCGCCCACGTAGCCCAGGATTTCGGCGTGGGGCATGCTCTGCGCCAGCAGGCTGCGCACCTTGCCCGCACGGTCCACGCCCACCAGCACCACCTTGTGCCGGGTCATGAAGCGCTTGCCGATGCGGTGCCACACCACGCGCCAGGTCAGGCACAGGGTCACCACCAGCACCAGCAGCAGCACGAAGGTGGCCCGGTCGAAGCGCCAGCTTTCGAACGAATAGAAGGTGAAGCCGGTGGCGATGACCCCCAGCACGGACGCCACGCCCACGCGGGCCACGGAATCGCGGAAGTCCTCGTCGCCCACCGAATAGCAGTCCAGCACGTAGAACGAGAGCAGGAAGAAGAAGGTGGTGAAGAACGAGGCGCCCGTATAGTCGATGAGCACGCTGTATTCGTCCGGCAGCATGATTTCGCCGATGGCGTACAGCGCGATGAGGATGCACAGGGCATCCAGCAGACGGAACAGGCCGTTACGGATATTGTCGTTCACGCATTCCTCCCGGAATGGATGGGAAATCTTACGTCGCGGGGGCAGGCTGCCGCGCCCTTCGGGGCGGACCCGACGGGCGAAGGGACAATTGGCAGGCAGCCGCTACGCCAGGCGCATGACCCGCAGAATATGCTCGCTCACCTTGTCGGCGTCGAATTCCGTTTCCGCCAGCCGCCGCCCGGCCTGCCCCATGCGGGCGATCAGGTTGCGGTCGGTGATGAATCGTTCCATGGCGGCGGCCAGGGCCTGGGGGTCGCGCAGGGGCACGCGGAAGCCGTTCACCCCGTCCTCCACCACCTCGCGGCAGCCGGGGGCGTCGGTGACCACGGCGGCGCGGCCCATGCTCATGCCTTCCATCACCGAGCAGGGGGTGCCTTCGCGCCACGAGGGCAGCACCACCACGCTGGCGTCGGCCACGTACGGGCGCACATCGCGGGTCTGGCCAAGATATTCGATGATTCCTTCACGCGTCCAGCCTTCCACCTCTGCAAGGGGCACGCTGCCCGGTCCGCTTTCCGGCGGGCCCAGCACGCGAAAGCGGGCGTCGGGATGTTTCGCCTTCAGCAGGCGCGCGGCTCCGGCGTATTCACGCAGGCCCTTGGCCTCCAGCAGGCGACCCACCAGCAGGAAGGTCGGCGGGTCCAGCACCGGTTCCGCCTGGGCGAAGTGGTCCAGCGCCACGCCGGTGCCCCGGCACATGGCCACGGACGTGGAGTGCGGGATGATGTGGTTGTCCTCGAACACCCGGCGGTCTTCCATGTTCTGGAAGAACACCGTGCGCACGCAGGCAAGGGCCACGCGGTAGAGCAGGGCGGCCACCCTTGTCAGCATGCGCTTGATCGGGGTGTCCGCCTCGAACATGTAGCCAAGCCCGGTGATCATGGCGTAGCGGGCGGGCACGCGCGCCAGCGCCGCCGCCGTGGCCCCGTAGATGACCGGCTTGATGGTGAAGCAGAAGGCCACGTCGGGTCGTTCCTGCCGGAAGACGCGATACAGCGCGGCAAAGGTGGCGGCGTCGCGCACGGGGTTCAGCCCTTTGCGGTCCAGGGGATAGCCCGCCACGCGGACGCCCATGGCTTCCAGCGCGGCGCGGCCTTCGGTGTCGGTGTCGGCGTCGGGCACGATGCACAGCACTTCGTGTCCCAGCGCACGGAGCCTGCGGATGAGCACGCTCCAGAAATTGACCATGGCCCGGGCCTGATTGCCCAGAATGGCGACCTTCATCTGATGCCTCGCTGGCTGAGCGACCGGATACGCCGGGCGCAGGTCCCGGCAGGGCGCCGGGGAAGTGTTGCCCCGCCCTTGGCACACGCGGCGCGGGGAGCGGAAGAACGCGCACCTTGTAACAGGTGGGCAGCACGCTGAAAAGGGGGCCGCCCGGCGGGCGGCCGGGCTGCGTTTGCGGGCCGCCGGACCGTGCGCCCCGTGCGGGGGGCTGGCCCTCCGACCGGGGTGGGCTTCCGTTTTGCGGCGGGGCGCATCGTGCCCGCAGCGTCATCATCCTGCCGTCGGGTCTGTATCCTGTTGCACCATACACGTTTCGTGCCGGGCGGCATGCTTTCCCGCGGGCTCTTTACAGGGTGTGGCGTTGGGAGTAGAAGCCCGCACGTTGGGGTGGTGCGCGGCAAGCCCGTCACCAAGGGCCCCGGACTGCGGCGGCGGACGGAACGCCACGCCGCCGTACCGCAATGCCACCGCGCGGCATGCGCCCCGCCGCACGGGCTGCGCTCTGGCGCAACACCGCCCGGCGCGCCATCCTTTGACGCAACATTCCGGCGCACGTACAATGCGCATTCCATCCGAAACCACCACTCCCTAGGGAGGATACACCACCATGACCCGTTATACCGCCCTGATGCAGGAACTGGAAGCCGCCCCCCGCACCTGGCTTGTTACCGGGGTTGCCGGATTTATCGGTTCTAACCTGCTGGAAACGCTGTTGATGCACGGCCAGAAGGTGGTGGGGCTGGACAACTTTGCCACCGGCTATCAGCGCAACCTGGACATGGTGCGCGAAATCGTGGGCGCGGACCTGTGGCGCAACTTCCGCTTCAAGGAAGGCGACATCCGCAACCTGGAGCACTGCCGCGAGGTGTGCGAAGGCGTGGACCACGTGCTGCACCAGGCCGCCCTGGGTTCCGTGCCGCGCTCCATCGAAGACCCCATCCTGGCCAACGAAAGCAATATTTCGGGCTTCGTGAACATGATGGTGGCCGCCCGTGACGCCAAGGTGAAAACCTTCGTCTACGCCGCGTCCAGTTCCACCTACGGCGACGAACCCACCCTGCCCAAGGTCGAGGACAAGATCGGCAAGCCGCTGTCTCCCTACGCGGTGACCAAGTACGTCAACGAACTGTACGCCGACGTGTTCGCCACCTGCTACGGCATGAAGGCCATCGGCCTGCGCTACTTCAACGTGTTCGGCAAGCGGCAGGATCCCTTTGGCGCCTACGCGGCGGTCATTCCGCAGTGGTTCGCCTCGCTGCTGCGCGGCGAGACCGTGTTCATCAACGGCGACGGCGAGACCAGCCGCGACTTCTGCTACATCGACAACTGCGTGCAGGCCAACCTGCTGGCCGCCACCGCCACCGACGAGGCGGCCCTGAACACGGTGTACAACGTGGCCTTCGGCGAACGCACCGACCTGAACCAGCTGTTCGACCTGATCCGCGAGGAAGTGAGCCGCCACAAGCCGGAAGCCGCCACGGCCAGGCCCGAGCACCGCGAATTCCGCTTTGGCGACGTGCGCCATTCCCTGGCCGACATCAGCCGCGCCCACACCCGGCTGGGCTACGAGCCGGTGTACAGCGTGCGCCAGGGGCTGCGCCTTTCCGGCGACTGGTACGCCGCCAACCTGAAGTAGGCGCGCTGCGCGGGTTGCCCCGCGCGGTCCCGCACGATCGCATTGTCCGTTCCGCCCCGCCGCAGCCCCTGCGGCGGGGCGTCGTGCGTTTGAAGGGGGTGGTACCCGGCGCCATGCTACTCCCGGATGTCATGTTCGCACCCACGCCCGCGCCACACGTCCGCGCCCGGCGTCCGTTTCCGGTGTCCGCTCCCGGCGGGCAGCTTGGGCGGCACGTCTTGTCGGTCGGGCTACGGAAAGAGGGGCTTGCCAAGCCCGGTCCGGAGGAGTATTTGGCGAAACATGCAAATGATTGCACCGCAACGCACAGCCGCCCACCGCAGGCTCATCGAGGCGCAGGCCGAAATCTTCAAGGCGCTGGGGCACCCCAGCCGCCTGCTGATGGTCGAGGAACTGACGCGCGGCGAACGCTGCGTGTGCGAATTGCAGGCGCTGGTGGGCTCGGATGTCTCCACGGTGTCCAAGCACCTGTCCATCCTGAAGGGCGCGGGCGTGGTGCGCGACGAGAAGCGCGGGGCCAACGTCTACTATTCGCTGTCGTTGGGATGCGTGCGGTCCTTTCTGGAGTGCACAGGGCGGCACATCGATCAGGCCGCCCAGGTGCTGTCGCAGGATCTGGCCCGGTTGGCCGCCCTGCGGTCCGGGGACTAGCTGGCGGCTTTGCGGCTGGGGCTCGGCGCGCGTCCGCGTGGAGCCGCAGCCGGATGAACGAGCGTTTTTTTTGTGGGAACATTTGCACATTACGCCAAATGAACAACTGGCGGACGCAGTGGCGCGGCCCGTCACCGAGCGGAAGGCAACATAACGATGACCAGCGGACATGGCACCAACGGCAAGAACGGTCCCGACGGAAAGAACGGCCCCGATGGCAAGGACACGGAGACATTCGCATCACCCGGGGGTACGCGGGCGGACATGCCCGAGGATAGGCCAACGGGCCTCCCGGCGCAGGGACAGCCCGGGCATGATGCGTGGCCCGGCACGGCGGGCGACGCATCCGGATGCGCCTGCATGACCGCCGGGAGCGCGCCAGCCCCCGGCGCCCTTGCCTCCGGGTTGCGACCATTGCAGCCCGTTGCCCCGCATGCGGCATCCACCGGCGGGGGGTGCGGCTGTGCGAGCGCGTCCGGCACATTCGGCATGTCCGCCTCGTCTGGCGCGGCGGCATCGTCCGGTCCCTCGCTGACGCCCCTTGCGCCCCGTGCTACCCTTGCTCCCCTGGATGGCCCGGCCAGCCTGACCCCACTCTCCGGCGGTGGCTCCGCCGCCGGTGGGGGGTGCGCCTGTTCCGCTCCTGTCGCCGCCGCCGCGCAAGCCCCGGCCCTGTCGCCGGGGCAGGAGCGCGCCGGGCTGTTGCGCCGCCTGTCCATCATGGCTGTGTGTCTGGTCGCGTGGTGGGCGGTGTACCTGAACCTGCCCGCCGCCTCCCGCTCGCTGACGTACGGCATGCTGGGCCTGACGCCCGGTTCGCATCTGGGCGAGGCGGTGGAATTCTTCCTGTACGACACCCCCAAGGTGCTCATGCTGCTTTCGCTGGTGGTCTTCGGCATCGGCCTGGTGCGTTCGTTCTTCACGCCGCAGCGCACCCGCCGCCTGCTGGCCGGGCGCGGCGAGGCCGTGGGCAACGTGCTGGCCGCCCTGCTGGGCATCGTCACCCCGTTCTGTTCCTGCTCGGCGGTGCCGCTGTTCATCGGCTTCGTCTCCGCCGGGGTGCCGTTGGGGGTGACCTTTTCGTTCCTGGTGTCCGCGCCCATGATTAACGAGATCGCCGTGGTCATGCTGTACGGCCTGCTGGGCTGGAAGGTGGCCGCCCTGTATGCGGGCACGGGCCTTGCCATCGCCATCGTGTCCGGCTGGATCATCGGGCGGCTGGGCATGGAACGCCACATCGAGGGCTGGGTGTTGCAGGTGCGGGCCGAGGCGGAACAGATGCACGACGCGGGCCTGTCCTGGTCCGGGCGCATCGACTACGGCGTGCAGGCCATGCGCGACATCGTGGGCAAGGTCTGGCCGTGGGTGGTGCTGGGCATCGGGGTGGGCGCGGGCATCCACGGCTACGTGCCGGAGGGGTTCATGGCCTCCATCATGGGGCGTGGGGCGTGGTGGGCCGTGCCGCTGGCCGTGGCCATCGGCATTCCCATGTACTCCAACGCGGCGGGCATGATCCCCGTGGTGCAGGCCCTGCTGGGCAAGGGGGCCGCGCTGGGCACGGTGCTGGCGTTCATGATGGCCGTCATCGCCCTGTCCCTGCCGGAGGCGGTGATGCTGCGCCGCGTGCTGAAGCCCCGGCTGGTGGCCGTGTTCTTCGGCGTGGTGGGTCTGGGCATCATGCTGGTGGGGTACCTGTTCAACGCCCTGGTGTGACGGCATCCCCCACGGGGTGCATCGGAAAAAACGCAGACGGGCGCATGGCACACCCCCGGGGAGTGCCATGCGCCCGTACTGCGTTTCCGCTCCCTCTCGCCGTCCGAGCGTTGGCAGAATGACGGCGAAAGGTGATTTTCCGGCCCCTAGCGCCAGCATCGGGGCCGGAAAATCGTATGGGGAGGGGAGTATCTTGCCGGTGCGTGCCGCGTGGGGCGGCCAGCGCCTCGGCTACCCGATCAGGGCGTACATTTCGCGGGCGTCGGCGTGGTCGGGCGCGCGGTCGAGAATGACCTCGAGTTCGGCCCGCGCCTCGTCCTTGCGGCCAAGGGAGATCAGGCACCCGGCCAGCGAGAAGCGCACGTTGTCCTTTTCGGGGGAAAGTTCCAGGAAGGCCCGCAGGTGGGCCACCACTTCTTCGATGCGGCCAAGGTGGTAGCCAAGGCGCAGCAGGCCGTTCATGGCCACCAGGTTGCCGGGGTTCATGCCCAGCGCGGCCACGAAATGGTCGAAGGCCTCGGCGTGCGCGCCGGTTTCCATCTCCACCAGGCCCATGCCCGCCAGCGACTTGTCGTTGGCTTCGATGTTGGCGGCCTTGCGGTACAGCACCAGGGCGGCTTCAAGGTTGCCGCGCTGCACGGCGATGGTGGCGAGCCCGAGGTACGGGTCCGGATGCACGCCGTTGCTGCCGGCGGCCTTGCGGTAGTACTCTTCGGCCTTTTCCAGGTCACCCATGAAAAGGTAGCACTCGCCCAGTTCCTTGTTGATTTCGTAATCGAGATGGTTGCTCATGTTCTCCCCTCCATGCCGTAGGGCATTGCGCTTCTGGGTCGCCCCGCGCTGCGCGGGACGGGCGCCGTTCCGGCGCCGGAGCGGTTCGCCTGTCGGATTCGCGAACGCTCACGGGAAAGCTGTGCCCATGTCCTTCGCTTAGCACTATGCGTGCCATTGCTGGCTGCGAAGTGTTCGTGGGCGCAGCAAGCCTAGCAAACCATGTGCCACGTCATTTTGACGGGGTGATGCCGTGTTTGCAACCCACTAATATGTAAGCTGTGTTTGCAATCGTTAAGCGGGCATGGGGCCATGCTCCGGCATGTCCCGGCAGGGCACGGGGCGACGGGGACACCGCCCGCTGGGCACAAAGCGCCGGTTTGCCGTCCTTGCTGTCGTGCTCATGCCCTGCACGGGGGGCAAATCCTGCCGCATGCCTCCATGCGTCCCCGGATATCGACGCCGCCCGGTCATCCGCGTGATGGTCGGGCGGCGTCGTCATTCCGGCGGGCGCGGGCTACGCGAAATGCTGCGTTTTTTCATGTAATCATGCGGTATTAAAAACATTCATGGCGCTGGAACACCTCTTGCTGAACCGGGTGTGCATCCACGGGCCGCACAGGCGGTCACCATACCCTGCGCGGCACACGCCCCAGGGGCGAAAAGGGGAGGAATCCCGCATGAAAAGCCTTTACGAACCGCATGTGAACCTTGTCGGCAAGGTCATGGACATGCAGCTCCAGCGTCAGAATGTCGTCATGAGCAACATCGCCAACGTCCGGACGCCCGGCTACAAGCCGCGCGAACTGGAGTTCGAGAAGCAGTTGCAGTCGGCGCTGGGGCTGGACGCCAAGGGGCGGATGACCCGCACCGAGCAGAACCACCTGCCCTCCGAGTTCAGCGCCGACGGCTTCAACGCCGACTGGGAAAAGGCGGCCAAGCCGCGCGTCATCCACGGCGAAGACCGCGTGAACCTGGACAAGGAAATGGCCAAGATGGCCAAGAACTCCCTGCATTATTCCGCCCTTACCACCGTCATTCGCGGCAACCTCGAGGGCGTCAAGAACATCATACAGGAAGGGCAGAAGTAATGGACTTCATGACTGCCATTGATATCGGCGCCTCCGCACTCAACGCGGAGCGCACGAACATGAACATCATCTCCATGAACCTGGCCAACGTGAAGACCACCCGCACCGAGCAGGGCGGTCCCTACCGGCGCAAGACCACCATCATGGCGGCCCAGGACATCGACGACCCCTTCGCCAAGCACATGCAGGGCGCCCTGGACCGCGAACTGAAAGGTGTGCGCGTGATGCACGTGGCCACCGACTCGCGCCCCCTCAAGCGCGTGTACGAACCCGGCCACCCCGACGCGGACCAGGACGGCTTCGTCGCCTACCCGGACATCAACGTGGTGGAGGAAATGGCCAGCCTGATGACCGCCCAGCGCGGCTACGAGGCCAACGTGACCACCATCGACACCGTCAAGGCCATGTACACCAAGGCCTTGGAAATCAGCCGCTAGGTAACGGGGAGATACGGCCATGAGCATCCAGGCAGTAGGGCTGAAGGCCTATTCCAACGCCCTCGGCAACTTCACCAAGGCCGAACAGGCCACCCGCGCCACCGCCGCGCCCACGGCGTCCGGCGTTCAGGCCAAGTCGTTCACCAACACGCTCTCCGAGTCGCTGACCAAGGTGAACGAGATGCAGACCGAAAAGTCGCAGATGATCCAGGCGTTCGCGTCGGGCGAAACCCAGAACGTGCACGAACTGATGATCACCCTGCAAAAGGCCGGACTTGCCGTGAACATGACCTCCGCCGTGCGGAACAAGGTCATGGAGGCGTACAAGGAACTCAGTCGCATCCAATTCTAGGGCGCGGTCGGCCTTTCGCCCTCCGGCGTACCGACCCGAAGGGCGCGCAGCGTGGCCGTTAGGCGAGCTTGCGAGCCTTACGGGCATCGAGAGCAAAGCGTCAGGCATCGCCTTTTACTCCGGTCACGTACGAGAAAAGTACGCTCCCTTCGTAAAAGACTCGCCTTCCTCGCCGGAGAACGGAAATCCGGCAGATCGGGACGCCCGGCAGACGACGGGAATCATCCGAATGCCCCGGCGGGCGGTGGCCCCTCGCCGGAGAACGAAAATTCGACCACGCCAGGCGCTCGGTAAGCGACGGAAATCATCCGAATGCCCCGAAGCGAGGCTTGAAGAGACTGACCGATCCGCACCGCCCATCGCATTACGCCGCGCATAGCAGTCCAGAGACCACTCGCCAGAGACGACCCCGGAGGAAGAACACATGGCTCCCGCTCTCGCAGACGTCATCCAGAAGGCCAAGGGCTTCTGGGAACGCATCTCCATCTCGCAGCGCATCTTCATCGCCGGTCTGGCCGTGGCGGTGGTGGCCGTGTTCTTCGGCCTGGTGTTCTGGATGAACCGTCCCGACTACCGGGTGCTGTACTCCAACCTGTCGCCCGAGGACGCCAGCCGCGTGGTCAAGCTGTTGCAGGCCGACAAGGTGGCCTACAAGCTGGAGAGCGGCGGCTCGTCCATCACCGTGCCCGCCGACAAGGTGTACGACCTGCGGTTGAAGGTGGCCGGTGAAGGCAATCTGGTGGGCCAGGGCATCGGCTTCGAGATTTTCGACCAGGTCAAGGTGGGCCAGACCGACTTCGTCCAGAAGATCAACTACCAGCGCGCCCTGCAGGGCGAACTTTCGCGCACCATCTCGGAATTTCCCAACGTGGAGAGCGCGCGGGTGCACCTGGTCATTCCGCACCGCAGCCTGTTCATCGAGGAACAGCAGAAGCCGTCCGTCTCGGTGGTGCTGAAGCTGCGCGACAGCAGCAAGAAGCTGGAGTCCAAGGACGTGCAGGCCATCGTCAATCTGGTGGTCATGGCCGTGGAAGGGCTGGACAAATACAAGGTGTCCATCGCCGACACCACCGGCAAGATCCTGTACGCCCCGGACGAGGACGGCAGCATCACCGGCATGACCACCACCCAGCTCGACCACAAGCTGCGCATGCAGCAGACCCTGGAGCGGCGCATAGAAGAGCTGCTCTACCCGGTGCTGGGCGCGGGCAAGATCATCGCCAAGGTCAACGCCGACCTCGACTTCAGCCAGCGTACCATCCGCAAGGAACTGTACGACCCCGAAAAGACCGTGGTGCGCAGTGAACAGCGCAGCGAAGAATCGCAGCGCGGCCGTTCCAACCTCGAAGCCGGTTCGCCCGACGCAAATTTCCGGGGCGATTCGCCCACGGGCGGCGCGTCCACCCAGGAAGGCAACCGCGAAACCCGCACCACCAACTACGAAATCAACAAGGAAGAACAGAATATCGTTGCCCAGGTGGGCGACATTTCCCGCCTGACCGTTGCGGTGATCGTGGACGGCACGTATGAGAAGGGGGCGGACGGACAGTGGGCCTTCGTTCCCCGCAAGGCCGAAGATGTCGAGCGCATCCGCCAGCTGGTGGGCAATGCCGTGGGGTACGACCGCGCGCGCGGCGACACCATAGAGGTCAGCAGCATTTCGTTCGGCGGGCCGGACGTGCCGCAGGAATCGAGCCTGCCCCAGTTGGTCATGGACTACGCCCTGCGCCTTGGCAAGCCGCTGCTCAACGCCCTGCTGGTCTTCCTGTTCCTGGTGCTGGTGGTGCGCCCGGTGGTGCTCGCCATGATCCGTCCCCGCGTGGAGGGAGAGATGATCGAAGGGTTGGAAGGTCTGCCCGAAGGTGAAGAGCGTCTTGCGCTCATCGAGGGCGACGAGGAAGTGGACGCGCTGGACGCGTTGAAGAAGATCGAGGACATCAAGGCTCACGCCCTGCAAATGGCCGAACAGAACATGGATCAGGCCGTGAGCATCATCAGGAGCTGGTTGAAGCATGGCGACGGATCAAAGGTTGGAGCAGCTTAAGGGGCCCCAGAAGACGGCGATCCTGCTTCTCGCCCTGGGCGACAAGTTCACCGCCGAAATCTTCAAGCGCATGGAGCGGCAGGAAATCGCCGCCGTCTCCAAGGCCATCGTGGAACTGGACACCGTGCCCAAGGAGCTGGTGGAGGACGTCCTGCGCGAATTCCACCATGCCCTGGTCACCGGCCAGGACATGATCGCCGGCGGCGCCGAGGCCGTGAAGCGCATGCTCATGAAGAACCTGGACAGCGAGACCGCCAAGTACATCATGGACTCGCTGAACCTCGACTCCGGCCCCGCGCCCTTCCGCGAACTGGGCAACGTCAGCCCGCGCCTGCTGGCCCAGATCCTGCGCAACGAACACCCGCAGACCCTGGCGCTGATCCTGGGGCACATGCACCCGGACAAGGCCGCGGAACTTTTGACCAACCTGCCCGCGGGCGTGCGGCCCGAGGTGCTCATGCGCCTTGCCCGCCTGGAAGCCGTGCCCGAAGACATGCTGATGGAAGTGGACAAGGTGCTGCAAAGCCAGCTCATCGCCATGGGCGGCAAGGAAGGCAAGAAGGTGGGCGGCGTGCCCTCCGTGGCCGAAATCCTCAACGCCGTGGACCGCGCCACCGAAGAGGAAGTGCTGGCCGAAATCGAGGAAGAATCCTCGCAGATGGCCGAAGACATCCGCAACCTCATGTTCGTGTTCGAGGACGTGAAGGCGCTGGACGACCGGGGCATCCGCGAACTGCTCAAGGAAATCTCCAACGAGGACCTGACAATGGCCCTGCGCGGCGCCTCCGAGGATCTGCGCGACAAGTTCTTCAAGAACATGTCGGAACGCGCGGCCACCATGATCCGCGAAGACCTCGAGATCATGGGCCCCACGCGCCTGTCCGACGTGGAAGGCGCGCAGCAGAACGTCGTGAAGACGGTGCGCAGGCTGGAAACCGAGGGCCGCATCATCGTGGGCCGCGGAGGCGGAGATGTCTTCGTCTGATTCCGGCAAGCCGGAACGGTGGGGCACCATCTTCATGGGGCCCAGCCCCTTTGCCGAGACCACCCTGTCCGGCATGGAGGGCGCCAACCCGCGCCCGCTGTGGGACGAGACAACCGAAGAGGAATACATGGCGCGCGTGCGCGCCAAGGCGGAAGCCAGGGCGCGCGAGGTGCTGGACAAGGCCGCAGAGGTGCTGGCCCAGGCCCGTGCAGAGGCCGAGGTGCTGCGCGCCGCCGCCCACGAGCAGGGCCGCAACGACGGCTACGCCGATGGCATGGCCCAGGCCCAGCACGAACTGGACGAGTTTCGCGCGGCCATGGGCGAATCGGTGTCCGCCGTGCTGGCCGCCATTCAGGGGCAGTGCTCGTCCATTTTCGCCGCGTGGCGCGGCGACCTGGTGGACCTGATGCGCACGGCGGTGGAACGCAGCGTGGGCCTGGTGGTGGACGCCGAGCGCGCCGCCGTGCTGGAGACGCTGTTCGTGAAGTCGGTGCAGGCGCTGGAAAGCCGCCGTACCCTGACCATTCGCGTGAACCCCGAGGACGAACCGGCCGTGGCCGACATCATCGCCGCCACCAAGGACCGCTTTCCCGGCCTGGAGGCCTGGAGCGTGCGCGGTGACGCGGGCATCGGCCCCGGCGGCATGGTGGTGGAAAGCCGTGACGGCATGGTGGACAACACCATCGAAACCCGCCGCAGGATCATCGAGGACGTGCTGGCCGGGCTGACCCTGCCCGAGGATCGCCCATGATCTCGTCCATGATCTTATCCATGCGTGGGGACCGCCCGTGACTCCGCCCGACAGCCCCCGCGACAGCCGCCTGTCGGGGCTCGATCCTGCCGCCTGCCAGCGCCTGCTGGGCGAGGTGCAGGCCATGCAGACCTACGGCAAGGTCACCAAGGTGGTGGGCCTGGTTGCCGAAGGCTGCGGCATAAAGGCCCCGCTGGGCGCGGTGTGCCACATGCTGCCCGAAGGGTGCGAATCCGGCCTTGTGGGCGGTGCCGTGCGGCAGGGCGCCGCGCCAGACCCCGCCACCTGCGAGGGCATTGCCGCCGAGGTGGTGGGCTTTCGCGACGGCAACCTGCTGTTCATGCCCTATGGCGACCTGCGCGGCATCCGCCCCGGCAGCCTCATCCGCAACACCAGCCTGCCCCCCGTCTTTCCCGTGGGCGACGCCCTGCTGGGCCGCGCCTTCGACGCATTCGGCGCGCCGCTGGACAGCGGCGCCCATGTGGCCACCACCGGCGTGGCCCCCCTGTACGCCTCGCCCCCCAACCCGCTGGCCCGCCCCCGCATTTCCGACCCGCTGGACGTGGGGGTGCGCGTCATCAACAGCCTGCTCACCCTGGGCAAGGGGCAGCGCGTGGGCATCATGGCCGGTTCGGGCGTCGGCAAATCGACGCTCATGGGCATGATGGCCCGGTACACCGTGGCCGACGTGAACGTCATCGGCCTCATCGGCGAACGTGGCCGCGAGGTGGTGGAATTCATGGAAAAGGATCTGGGGCCGGAAGGCATGGCCCGGTCCGTGCTCATCGTGGCCACGTCCGACCAGTCGCCCCTGGTGCGCATGCGCGCCGCCTATGCCGCCACCGCCGTGGCCGAGTTTTTCCGCGACCAGGGCAAGGACGTGCTGCTGATGATGGATTCGGTGACGCGCTTCGCCATGGCCGCGCGCGAGGTGGGGCTGGCCGTGGGCGAACCGCCCACGACAAAGGGCTACACCCCCACCGTGTTCGCCCAGCTGCCCAAGCTGCTGGAACGCGCGGGCCGCAGCGAAAAGGGCACCATCACCGGCATCTACACCGTGCTCGTGGACGGCGACGACTTCAACGAACCCATTGCCGACGCGGTGCGCTCCATTCTGGACGGGCACATCGTGCTTACCCGCGACCTGGCCGACATGGGCCACTTTCCCGCCATCGACGTGCTGCGCTCCATCAGCCGGTTGCGCAGCGACATCTGCGCCAAGAACGTGGTGGACGCGGGCCGCGTGGTCACCCGGCACCTGGCCACCTTCCGCAAGGCCGAGGACATGATCAACATCGGGGCCTACGCGCAGGGCAGCAACCCGGACATCGACAAGGCCATCGCCATGAACGGCCCCATCAACGCCTTTCTGCGCCAGGACGTGACCGACGCCGCGCCGCTGGCAGATTCGTTCGCGCAGTTGCAGGGGTTGGCCGCCGGATAGGGCAGGTGCGAAGGTTGGCGACGATTTTCGAAACGAGAGCGGGCGGGACGGCAATGTCCCGCCCGTTGGCGTTCTGAAGGGAAATCCGGCGCGGTGCGCCCGCGTCACGCGGTGCGTCGCTGCCCTGTTGCCAGCCGCCATGCCCACACCGCCGCGCATCCGGCAAGCAGGCCCACCAGCCAGCCGCCCAGCACGTCGGAAGGGTAGTGCTTGCCAAGGTACAGGCGCGAATAGCCCACCACCAGCGGCAGCAGGAACGCCAGATACAGCAGGCGGGACGCGGGGCGCGGGGATGCCGCGTTCGTGCCAGATAGGCCAGACGGGCCAGACGGGCCAGACGGGGCGTCGTCCCTGCGTCGCCCGGCGCAGGCCGCGCCCAGGCCCGGCAGCATGGCGTACAGCGCAACGGCCACGGCCATGGTGTTGGCCGCATGGGCCGAGACGAAGGAATCGCCCTTGTTCTTGCGCTGCTTGAAGTCCGTCGGGTTCTGCCGCCATTCCCCGCCGTCGCGGTAGTGCACCATCGGCAGGGCCTTCAGCGGGCGCACCCGGTCGGTGGCCTTCTTGAACACGTTGCTGGAGGCGTCGGCCAGCCCGGCGGCAATGCCCACCACCAGCAGCAGGGCTAGCAGCGGCCGCAGCCCGGCCTTGCCGCTGCGGGCCAGGTACAGGGCTCCGCAGGCGGCAATGGCCACCCACAGCAGCAGGGTGCTGGAGACGAGCGGCATCAGCAGGTCCAGCGCAGCGTTGCGCCAGTCCACGTTGACGCGCAGCAGCCACTCGATGTCCCACGTGAAGGGGGTGTCGAAGATGTGCAGCATGGGGGTGTGGGGAAAGAGTGTGTGGTGGGCCGGATGTCCGGCCATGGGGTGGAAGCGGTCGTGCGCCTAGTTCAGGATGTAGCGCATGGGATTCACGCACACCCCGTTCAGGCGCACCTCGTAGTGCAGGTGCGGGCCTGTGCTGCGCCCGGAGTTGCCGATGTAGCCGATCAGGTCGCCCCGGTTGATGGTCTGGCCTTCCTTCAGCACGAAGCGCTGCATGTGCGCGTAGCGGGTGGCAAGCCCCCCGCCGTGTTGCAGCACCACGCAGTTGCCGTACGCGCCGTCCACGGCGGCGAAGGTGACGGTGCCGCGCGCCGGGGAATAGATGGGCGTGCCGGGGCGGTTGATGACGTCGATGCCCTTGTGGAATTCGCCCTTGCCGGTGAAGGGCGAGACGCGCATGCCGAAGGTGGAGGAAATGTAGCCGTCGGCGGGCCAGATGGAGGGGGTGGCGGCCAGCACCTCGCGGTTGTCGCGCAGGGTGCGCACCAGTTCCTGCTGGCGCACCTCTTCCAGCCGCACGTCGGTGGAAAGCTGCTGCAGGAAGCTGTGCATCTTGCGGGCCAGCAGTTCCTGACGGTGCAGGGGCAGGTAGCTCTTGGAAAAATCTTCGGAACGCGAGCCGCCCATGGAGGCGATTTCGCCGGGGTCCTTCTCCATGTTCATCATCAGGCGCAGCTTGGAGTCGAACTGCTGCACGCGCGAAAGGTCGGCCTGAAGGGTGCGCACCTTGCCCACCATGTTCAGCATCTGCCCGTTCTGTTCCTCCACCGTGCGCTCGGCCTCGGCCAGTCGGCGCTGCAAGGCCGCGTTTTCCGTATAGAAGCCCCACAACCACACGTTGGCACCGGCCAGCGCCAGCACAAGGCAGACCACGGCGAAACCGAACCACCCGCGCATGCGCAGGTTGCGGTGGGCGCCGTCGCGTTCCTTGAGGATGACGATGTGGTATTTGCCGAGCAGCATGTGTCGGGCGTGGTCCTTGGTTGTGTGGGGCCTGAATGACGGGGCCGGGGGTAGGCAGCGCCGGGCAGCAGAGGGGGCCGGATCGCACGGAAGCCGGTAGTGCAGGCGTGGCTGGCCGCGTTGCGGCTGGCGTCAGAGCGTAGCCATTGGTCTAGCGTTATTGGTCCGAGGGTGTCAACCCAAGCTGCCAGCGAATCAACCCGTTGAAAATGTTGGCTTTGGCGAATTTGCTGCCCTTGCACAGTTCCTTCACCTCGTCGGTCATCTCGCTGCGGCGCGAATCGAAGGCCGACGGGCAGGGGTTGGTCCACACGGGCAGGTTCCACTGCTTCACGGCGCGGGCAATGACCGGCTTTTCCACCAGCATCATGGGGCGGATTACCGTCAACCTGCCGCCGAAGAAGGCTTCCTTCATGGACATGCCGTCCACCCGGCCTGTCTGCACCAGGTTCATGAAGAAGGTGGTCACCAGGTCGTCGGCGTTGTGGCCGAAGGCCAGGTGGGTCAGCCCGTACTGCTTGCACAGTTCGAACAGTCGGGTGCGGCGCAGCTTGGCGCAGTAGAAGCAGGGCGAATTGCGCAGGTTGGCGGGCGAATGGGCCACGGGGCCGTGGTCGGTGACCTCTATGTGCGAGGCCACGCCGTTGGCGCGCAGCCATGGCAGCAGCGGGGCGTGGTTGTGCGGGTCGAAGCCGGGGTTCACGTGCAGGGCCATGATCTCGAACCTGAAGGGCACGATGCGCTGGCGCAGTTTCAGCACCTGCAACAGCACCCAGCTGTCCATGCCGCCGGAAACGGCCACGCCGATGCGCGCGCCGGGGTGGATCATGGCGGTCTGCTGCATCAGCTTGCCTGCGGCGGTGACGCACTGCTTCTGGGCGTAGGACAGTTTTTCGCGGGGCATGGAGGTCTCCGTATGTCGGGATGGCGGGCCGGGCGGGGGCTTGCGGCAGGGACGGCGCGTGACGGTATGGCCGGGTGCCGACCGGTGCGGAGGCGAAGCGCGGACCGCCGGGCCGCCCCCCGATACCCCGGCGCGAAGGCGGAAGCAACCGCTGACACCGCTGACACCGCAGGCGCCGCCGTGTCTGCCGGTTCGTCGCGTCCGGCTGGCCCGCCGCGCCCACCTGGCCCACTTGGCCCGGCTGGTCCGTGCGCCTCATCTGGCCGCCCGCCCTGCCTGCTCCGCCTGTTCCGCCTAGTCCGCCCGGTCCGCCCGGTCCGCCTGTTCCGCCAGACGCCCGGCCCTTCCGGGTCTCGGGTGGTCACGGGCTTCGCTGCCGCCAGGGTTTCGCCATCCCGGCGCGCCGTGCATCAATAAGAAGAACGGTGGACGTTCGCACGTTGTCTCCGCGCCCGGCACCAGGACGTGCTTGACGTGTCTTGACAGGACGGGTATGTTGCGCAGCTTGGCGTAATGCGTCCGCATGTCGCCGGTGTGCCGACTCCGATGTCATCCCTGATGTCGCCCCAGTGTGCACAAGTGTGCCCCAGTGCCGGAAGTTCACCGCCGCCCGCAGGAAATCGCGCGGGGGGCTGGACAACCGGCCTTGCCGCATTACCTGAAAGAGGCGTTGCGCGCCCGTGCCGCACGCCCAATCCTTTCCGCAAGGAGCTCCCATGGCCCGCATTACCGTTGAAGACTGCCAGGAACGCGTCGATAACCGCTTCCTTCTCGTGCAGATGGCCATCAAGCGCGTGCATCAGTACCGTGAAGGGTACGAGGCGCTGGTGGATTCGCGCAACAAGGAAGTGGTAACCGCCCTGCGCGAAATCGCCGCAGGCAAGGTGCTGCCCGATGAAGAGGCGCGCTACGTGGAGACCGAGGAAGACTTCCGGGCCGAATAGCCAGCCATGAGCCAGCGTGACTATTACGAGGTGCTCGGCGTAGCCCGGGACGCGTCGGAGGACGAGATCAAGCGGCAGTATCGCAAGCTTGCGCTCCAGTACCATCCCGACCGCAACCCGGACAATCCCGAGGCCGAACAGATGTTCAAGGAGGCCGCCGAGGCCTATGACGTGCTGCGCGACGCCGACAAGCGGGCGCGGTACGACCGCTTCGGACACGCGGGCCTCAACGGCAACGGCGGCGGCCATGGTTTTGCCAACGCCGACGACGTGTTCGCGCATTTCAGCGACATCTTTGGCGATCTCTTCGGCTTCGCCACCGGCTCGTCGCGCATGCGCGGTCCGCGTCCCCAGGCCGGGGCCGACCTGCGCTACAACCTGTCCATTTCCTTCCGTCAGGCCGCCAAGGGCGACGAAGTCACCCTGCGCCTGCCCAAGAAGGTGACCTGCGACGAGTGCAACGGGTCCGGCGCGGCAGCGGGCACCAAGCCCGAAACCTGCCGCCACTGCGGCGGCAACGGGCAGATCCGCCAGAGCCAGGGCTTTTTCCAGATCGCCGTGCCCTGTCCCGTGTGCCGGGGCGAGGGCCAGGTCATCCCCACGCCCTGCCCCAAGTGCAAGGGTTCGGGCATCCTCCAGCAGGTGCGCGAACTGGCCGTGCGCATTCCCGCCGGGGTGGACACCGGCAACCGCCTGCGCCTGCGCGGCGAGGGCGAGCCGGGCCTGCACGGCGGCCCCCCCGGCGACCTGTACGTGGTCGTCAGCGTGGAGCAGGACAAGACCTTCCGCCGCCAGGGCCAGGATCTGGTGATCACCCACGAGGTCAGCTTCGTGCAGGCCGCTCTGGGCGACCGCATCGAGGTGCCCACCCTGGACGACCCGGTGACACTGGATATCCCCAAGGGCACCCAGAGCGGCGAGGTGTTCCGCCTGACCGATCAGGGCCTGCCCTACCTTGGGCACCACCAGAAGGGCGACCTGCTGGTGGAGGTGCGCGTGCTGACGCCCGTAAGCCTGACCAAGAAGCAGGAAGAGCTGCTGCGCGAATTCGCCAAGCTGGAAGAAGGCAAGCCCTTCGAAAAGGTCAAGAAGGTGGCGCGCAAGATTGGCAAGGCCATGGGCATGGAATAACCGTCGTTTTTACGCGTGCAGATGTTCCGTCCGCCCCCGGTGTTCCGCCGGGGGCGGACGCCGTTTTTCGGGGGTTGCGCCCGGCGGCAGGTTTTGTGCGCTGCGTCAGGTTTCGCGTCCGGCGCGGCGGATTGGCCTTTGCGGTGGCGGTGTGCTAGGCTGAATCCGAGTACCGGTTTTCCCATGCAGGGGTGTCCCCGGCGCGCCGTGCCAGCGGCGCGCCGGGGCTTTGTTTCCGTCCGGCAGGAGGTGTTTCATGATTGCCGATGTCCGTTCCGGCGCGCTGTTCCGCGCGGAAAGCCTGTTCGCCGAGCACGTCTGCGATGCCGCCGTGCTGGCCGGTTTCGACGTGTCCACCGACGCGGTGCGCCGCATTCTGGCCGGAGACCCTGAGGCCCCGGCGTCCCCCGATGCCCGGACCTTCGTCCTGCGGCAGGGCCAGGCGCTGGGCTGGGTGCTGCGCCGGGTGCGTTCCGGCACGTTCGACCTCACCTGGGGCACGGCCCGCGCGGTGAACGCGCTGCTCACCGGCGCGCCGCATGACGAGACCGGAGAGGGCGTCGGCACCGCCGGGCAACCGCCCGCGTGCGACCCGCTGCCCGGCGTCGTCATCGGGCCGGACGCTTCGGACCCGCTCGGGCAAGCGGTGCGGGTGTTTCTGGAACTGGCCGTGCGGCGTCCCTTTGCCGGGGGCAACGTGCGCACCGGCTACCTGCTGGCCGAAGGCGCGGTGCTGCGGGCCGGGTTGCCCGCCATCGGGGTGCCCGGACCGTTGCGGCAGGAGTTCGACGACCTGATGCGCCGCTGCCGGAGGAGAAGCGTCGGGGAAGGACCGGCAGCCGCCGGAGTTAACGGGGCCGAGGTGGAGGCCATGGCCGGATTTTTCCGGCGTTGCGGACGGTGGCCCTAGGCGGGCCGGGCATACGACGGGAATACGACGGAGGACGACATGTGGCATCTGGACATCGACATAGCCGGTGCGCTGCTGATCTTCGGGCTGCGCCTCGCGGACGTGGCGCTGGGCACGGTCCGCGCGGTGCTGGTCATGCGCGGCATCCGCCCGATGGCGGCGGCAGTGGGGTTCTTCGAGATTCTCATCTGGGTGTTCGCCATTTCGCAGGTCATGAGCCATCTGGACAACTTTGCCAATGTCCTCGCCTATGCCGCGGGGTACAGTTCGGGCATCCTGCTGGGCATGTTCATCGAAGACCGCATGGCCCTGGGCGTGGTGGTGGTCAACATCGTGACGCCCGACGGCGAGGACATGGTCCGGGCCATCCGCCAGGCGGGCTTTGGGGCCACCGCGCTTACCGGCACGGGGGGCAGCAGCGACGTGAACATGATCCGCGTGGTGTCGCCCCGCAGGCGCTCGCGCGAATTGCTGGCCCTGTGCCGCGAACTGTGCCCCGGCTGCTTTGCCACCGTGGAGGACGTGCGCAGCGTGCGCGGGGGCTTCAGCGTCTGATGCGCGTGCGTGGTTGGCGGCATGGTCATGGGTGTTTTCCCTACTTTGAAATGAGGGTTCACCCATAAAGCCCCCATGGAACCCTCCCGGAATCTTGACGGCCCGCAGGAGACCGTGTCACTAATCAAACAGCCGGTACGCACGGTACCCGTGTGCCTGGACAGTTTGGCGCATGCCCCCGGTTTTCATGGTTTCCGTGCCGCTATGGCGCGGTGGCCGGGGTGCCATGCCCGACCGTCCCTCCCTCCGTGCCCGCAAGGAAACACCCCGACATGAATTCAGTCCAGTCGTTCCCGCGCCACGCCCGAAGCCGCATCCCCGGCAAGGGTGAGGCGCAGGCGCGGTGCTGGTCGCACGGCTTCGGGCTGGCGATGTCCGGCGTCGGCATGGCCGTGGCGACGGAACGGACTCCATTGCCCGTGCTGGCCGGGCAGGCCGTTTCGCAGGGGGCGGCCCTGCTGGCTGCGGGGCTGCTTGTGACCGCGCTGTCGTGTCTTGCCGCGGCCCCCGCGCTTGCGCGTGACGCGGATCCCGCGCGGGAGCGCGGCGCGGCGTGCACGCCGTGTGCCGCGTCGCGGCCTCGCCATCCGGAGTCCGCACAGTGCCCGTCCCGGCCTCTGGACCTTGCGCAATGCATCGCCCTGGCCCTGCGCAACAACGCGGCACCCGCCGCCGCGCGCGAGGGGCTGGCCATCGCGGAAGCCCAGCATCGCCAGGCCCTTTCGGCCTACTGGCCGCAGCTTGCCGCAACGTACACCCAGACCCGCCTGGACCGTGATCCGGCCTTCGTCTACCCGGAAGACTCCTTCAACTATACGGTGGACATGGGCGGTGGTCCCATGGCCATGCGCACCACCGTGCCCGAGCGGCGCATCCGCCTTGCCGACCGCGACATCGGTGAATTCCGGGCCGATCTTGGCCTGTTGCTGTACGACGGTGGCCGCCGCGAGGCCCGCGTGCGCGAGGCCGTGGCGGGCCGCGATGCCGCCGTAGGCGAGGCGCGCCTGACAAGCCTGCAACTGGTGCACGACGTGACCACCCGCTACTACGGGGTTGTCCTGGCGCGGGCGTTGCGCGACATCGGGCGCGAAACCGTGCAGCGGTTCGAGGCCACCCGCGACGTGGCCGAGCATTTCTATCGCGGCGGTTCGCAGCGGGTGCGCAAGACCGACTGGCTGCGCGCCCGGGTGGCCGTTTCCGGCATGAAGGGGCGTCTGGCAGAACTGGATTCCAACGTGGAACTGGCGGAATCCGCCCTGGCCAACGCACTGGGCCTGGCGTGGGACGCCCGGGTGCGAGTGGCGGACACGGAACTGCCCGCCGCACCCGCCCCAGGCGACCTGGATGGTGCCGTGGCCGACGCCTACCGCCTGAATCTGGACCTTGCCCGCTTCGACGCGGGAGCCCGCGCGGCAGAGGCCGGTCTGGACGATGCCACCGGTGAATACCTGCCGGTGGTTTCGTTGTTCGGCACCCTGTCCACGGTGACCAATTCCTACGACGGCGGCCTGGTGGCCGAGGGCGAACGCACCCGCGGCGCGGCGGGGGTGACCGTGGAATTGCCGCTGTTCGAAGGCTTTCGCACCCGGGCGCGGGTGGAGGAAATGCGCGCCCGCCTGCGCCAGTTGGCCCACCAGCGGGTGCTGCTGCGCGAGGGCGTGGCCCTGCGCGTGAAGGATGCCGTGCTGCAAGAGCGCCGTGCGGCCCGACAGGCGGACATCGGTGCCGAAACCGTGGCCGTGGCCGGGGAAAGCCGCGCCCTGACGGAGCGCGCCTACCGCGAAGGCCTTGTGGATACCCGCGAACTGCTTGAAGCCCAGATTTACGAATCCATGGTGCGCGCGGCACGGCTGCGCGCCCTGTACGAGGCGCAGGCCGCCGCCGCCGCGCGCAATCTGGTGGCGGGCGCCGAGATTCTCGAGCACCTGCGGGAGGTGGGCTATGGCGCCCGTGCGCTGCCCTGAGCCTTCCACACCGCTCCATCTGCCCGGCCATGCTGCCGGGCCGGACCCATCCGCCCGGCCTGCCCCTTTTGCCAGGCCCGGCAGGAAGCTGCTGCCGCTGCCATGCCGGGCAATCCTGCTGGCACTGCTGCTGTTGTGGGCCGCACCCCCCGTGGCGCCCGCGTCTGCCGCCCCGGCGGAACTGCGCCTTGGCTACGTGGAGCATTTTCTGCCCGGGGTGGACCGCAAGGACGTGGCCCTGGCCGTGCAGTTGTGGGCACGCCGCTACGTGGAGACGGAGCGCGGCCTTGGCGTGCACCTGTCGGCCTTCGGTTCGCGGGCCGAAATCCGCGCCGCCCTGCTGGCTGACCAACTGGACGTGGTGCACCTGCCCACCGTGGACTATCTGGCGCTGTCACGCGAGATGGATCTGAAGCCCTTCGGCGTGCCCGTCACCGACGGCGAATTCGGCGAGCGCTACGTGCTGCTGGTGGCCAGAGGTTCGGGCATCACCCGCATCGGGCAATTGCGCGGCAAGCGGGTGCTGGTGCAGGCCCTGTCCCTGGGGCAGGAAAGCCTGCCCGCGCGCTGGCTGGAACGGCTGCTGCGCGATCAGGGGCTGCCCCAGGCCACCAGGCATTTCCTGTCCGTCGATTACGAAGTGCAACCCTCGCGCGTGCTGCTGCCGGTATTCTTCGGCCAGGCCCCGGCCTGCATCGTCACCGAGCGGTCGTTGCGCACCATGGCCGAGCTGAATCCCCAGATCGAGGCGCAGATGGAGCGCATTGCCGTTTCACAGCCGCTCATAGATTTCGTGATGTGCCTTGCGCCGTCGGCGGATCCCTCGCTGGCGCCGCGCTATGCGGAACTGGGCCTTGGCCTTTCGGACAACCCGTGGGGCAGGCAGATGCTGCTGTTGCTGCAACTGGACGGCATTGCGCCGTTCCGCCCAGAGGCCATCGAACCCGCACGCCGACTGGTGGAGCCATGAGCATGCGCCCGGAAGGCCAGTCCTCTTTTGTCCCGGTGGCTGCCGGTCAGTCCACCGACAGGGGGAGCACACACGGCACCGCCCAGCCCGGCCCGTCTGGTCCGTCTGGTTCGTCCGATCCGTCCGGCTGCGTTCTCGCTTCAGGCCCGGCCATGCCGACCTCGGGGTGGGTGGACCCTCCGGAAGCGTCGAAATCGCCGGAACAGCGGGACGGGGCCGGTACCTCCGGTCCTTGGGACGGGGCCGGTACCTCCGGTCCTTGGGACGGGGCCGGTACCTCCGGGCCTTGGGACGGGGCCGGTACACCCGGTCCTGGCCGTTCGTCCCATCCGCAGCGCCCGGGTTTCGGCATCGCCTTCAAGGCGGGCGGGCTGGCCTTTGTGGCGGGGGTGATGATCATCGCGGCCATTCTGGGCATGATAATTCCCTACCAGCAGGGGGTGCTGCGCCGGGGCATGGAATCGCAGGCCGACAAGCTGGCCTCTTCGGTGGCGGAAGTGGCCGCCAGCGCCTTGGCGGCGCAGGACTACGCCGCCCTGGTGGATCACTGCACCGGCGTGCTGCAACGGCAGCCGGGGCTGGAATACATCGTGGTCACCCGCATGGACGGATCGTCGCTGGTGTTCCGGCGCGGCGGCTGGGGCTTTCAGGCTGCTCCGCGGGACTCTGCCGGTGTTGCCGCCAAGACGGAGCCGTCCAGCGGCTTTCGCCTGGGGCTGCCCCCCGGCCTTGACGTTCCGGCGCCCCGCGGGAGCGCCCGGTTGCCGGGAGGCCTGAACGGACAGCCGGGCGTTCCGGATGCGCCGGGCACCGCCAATTCCCCGGCATCTCCCAACCCCGCCGGTGCGGTAAGCCCCGGCACGTTCCCCGGTGTTTTCACTGACCGGGCCGCCGACGGGCCGGAAGTGTACCACCACACGCTGCCCGTGGAACGGGCGGGCATTTCCATCTGCACCGTTGCCGTGGGCCTTGCCCTGGACGGCTACCGGGCGGAACAGCGCGCCGCGTGGTGGCACATCGGCGCGCTGACGGCCATGGCCATGCTGGTGGCGCTGGCCACGGCGCTGCTGCTGTCGCGCACGGTGACCCGCACGGTGCTGCGCCTGTCCGGCTGGGTGCGTTCCATCGGCCCCGGCAACATGGGCCAGCGCATCCGGATCGACACCGGCGACGAGCTGGAGGGGCTGGCCAACGCCTTCAACGGCATGCTCGACCTGCTGGAGGCCTCGCAGCGGGAACTGAACGAGGCCCATCGCGAACTGGAGCGCCGCGTGCGCGACCGCACCGCCCAGCTGTGCGACGCCAACGCCAAGCTGCACCTGATGGGCGAGGTGTTCACCCACGCGGTGGAGGGCATCTTCATCACCGACAGCGCGGGCACGGTGGTGGCCGTGAACCCGGCCTTCGAACGCATCACCGGCGTGGACGCGCAGTCCATGGTGGGGCGCCTGTCCCCGGCCCTGGGCATGGTGCCCGTTAACGGCACCCGCAGCGTGTGGGACGAGATGCTGGAGCACGGATCGTGGATCGGCGAGACGCGCGGGCCGCACCGCGACGGCTGGCAGATTCCGCAGTGGCTGAGCCTGGTGTCCATCCGCGACGAGGCCGGGGTGATCCTGAACTGCGTGGGGGTGTTCTCGGACATCACCGACATCAAGCAGAAGGAAGCGCAGATCACCCATCAGGCCAACCACGACGACCTGACCGGCCTGCCCAATCGCAAACACATCTTCGAACTGCTGCACGACGCCATCGCCCGGGCCTCCGTGCGCGGGCAGAAGCTGGCCGTGGTGTTTATAGACATGGACGGCTTCAAGTTCATCAACGATTCCTACGACCACGCCACCGGCGACCAGTTGCTGTGCGACGTGGCCCGGCGGCTGCGCGCGGCGTTGCGGCCCGGCGACATCCTGGGACGGCTGGGCGGCGACGAATTCGTGGCGGCGGTGGGCGGCATCAGCGACAAGGGCCATCTGGACGGCATCATGCGGCGGCTGTTCGAAACCTTTGCCGAGCCGTTCGAATACGGCGGCATGGGCTTTTCGGTCACGGCCAGCTTCGGCGTGTCGGTGTATCCCGAAGACGGCGATTCGGCCAACGCCCTGCTGTCGCGCGCGGACATCGCCATGTACCGCGCGAAGGACATGGGCAAGAACGCCATCGCCGTGTTCTGCGAGGAACAGTGCCTGGAATTCACCCGGCGCTACCGCATGGACCAGGAGATCAAGGCGGCCATTGCCGGGCGCGAATTCCGGCTGGTGTACCAGCCCATCGCCGACGCGCGCACCCTGCGGGTGCGCAAGGTGGAGGCGCTGCTGCGCTGGGAGCGCGACGGCGCGGTGGTGGCCCCGCCATCCGTGTTCATCCCCGTGGCGGAAAGCTCCAACGCCATCCGCGAGATAACCCGGCTGGTGGTGGAAATGGCCTGCGCCCAGCACGCCGCGTGGCGGCTGGAGGGGCTGACCCTGCCGGTGGCGGTGAACATCTCGTCGCGCTGCCTGAACAGCGACGAGACCATCAGCCACATAGCCGCCTGCCTGAACGCCTACGACGTGCCCCCGGACGCGCTGGAGGTGGAGATTACCGAAACCTCGCTGATGCAGAACTACGATCGCGGCAACGCCATGCTGTGCACCCTGCGCGACCTTGGGGTGCGCGTTTCGCTGGACGACTTCGGCACCGGCTATTCGTCGTTGCAGTACCTTGCGCGCATGCCCATCCACGCCCTGAAGATAGACCGCACCTTCGTGCAGGAACTGCTGGACGAAGGCGGCAGCCTGGAAATCGTGGAGACCATTCTGGGGCTGGCCCGCAGCCTGCGTCTGGCCACGGTGGCCGAGGGCGTGGAGACGGCGGCCCAGCTTTCCGCCCTGCGCGGCATGGGCGTGGACTACCTGCAAGGCTACTGCCTTGGCCGCCCGCTGCCCGCCGACGACATCCTGACCCTGTGCCGCAGGGGCATGCGGCTGGTGCCCAGGGACGTGGAGCGGTAGACCGCGCAGGACGCGCCGGGGGCGCGGGCCTGTCCGATCCGGCTCCGGCCCAATTCCGGCCCAATTCCGGCCCGGTCCCCCCCTCGCGCGCCGGTTCCCTTGTCGGCCCTCAGGCTTTTCCATGCCTGCGGGGCATTCCCGAATCCCGAGCCCCCGCCGACGGACGCCGCATTGGCGTCCGCCCTGTTTTGCGCTACAGCCAAGAAGGATGGAGCCGCCAGCGCGGGGCCGCGCGGGGGCCGTCCCTTTGCCCAGTTTCACGCCCGGCAGGAGGTTATCCCCCCATGTCTTCCGATACGCCCAAAACGCCCCATGCGCCCGGCACGCCCGGCGTCCGGCTTGACGATATGCCCGACCCCCTCGATTATGGCGAGGACGGCCCTGACCTGCCCAACACCGGGTGCGGCTGCGGGTGCGGTGCGGCATCCTCGCTGGAATGCACCGGCGGGCTGGGGCATGCCGTGCCGGTGGCCGACGATGCGGAGGCGGCCTTCAGCCACATGACCGAGGACGGCAGCGTGACCATGGTGGACGTGGGCGCCAAGGCCCCCACCCAGCGCACCGCCATCGTGCGGGCCGTGGTGGAGGTGAACGAAAACACCCTGGACCTGCTGAAGCGCCACGCCCTGCCCAAGGGCGACGTGCTGACCACCGCCAAGATCGCGGGCATCATGGCCGCCAAGCGCACGGCGGAACTGATTCCCATGTGCCACCCGCTGGCCATCAGCTACGCCGACGTGCGCTTTGTGGTGCAGGACGCGCCCCCCTCCATCGAACTGGAGGCGGAAGTGCGCACCACCGGCCAGACCGGCGTGGAAATGGAAGCCATGGTCGCCGCGCAGGTGGCCGGGCTGACCATCTACGACATGTGCAAGGCCGTGCAGAAGGATATCGTGCTGCGCGACTGCCGCCTGGTGTTCAAGTCCGGCGGCAAGAGCGGCACATTCCGGGTGGGGTAGGGGCAGGCAGCCCTTCCTCCTGACGCCGTTCAGGTTGGCAAGGCAGAAAGGCCGCATGGGCGGCCTCTCTGCTTTCTTCGTTTATCTGCGCGTGCTCAGTCCACGAACGCGCACCCTTTCTCTTTCAGCATCTCGTCCACCCAGGTGCGGTCCCAGGTGCCGTCCGCTATGGCGGCCATGACGCGCGTTTCCTTCTCTGCCATGGCGCGGGCTCTTTCCAGCACCGCCGGGGCGTCGGCGGGGCGCACCACCACGATGCCGTCGCGGTCGCCCGCCACGATGTCGCCGGGGTTCACCACCAGTCCGCCGCAGGCGACGGGAAAGTTCACCTCGCCGCCGCCTTCCTTCATCGGGCCGTTGGGCGAAATGCCGGTGGCGTACACCGGAAAGTCCATGGCCTCGATTTCCTCGGCATCGCGGATGCAACCATCCACCACCAGCCCGGCCAGGCCGCGCTGCTTCATCCACGTGGTCATCTGTCCGCCCACGATGGAGTAGAACTGCTCGTCATGGGCGTTGACCACCAGCACGTCGCCGGGCCGGGCCATGTCCATGGCCTTGTTGAACAGCAGGTTGTCGCCCACGCGCACCCGCACCGTCAGCGCGGTGCCCAGCAGGGGGGCGCGGTTCATGGGGCGGATGCGGGAATGCATGCAGGCCATGCGGTTCATGGCGTCGCCGATGTTGGAAACGGGAATGGACCGAAAGGCGTCCACCAGGGCGGCATCGGGCCGGGTGATGGTGCTGCGGACGCGGTAATAAGGATTGGTCATGCGGGATCTCGTGCGTTGTTCGCGGCGCGCGTCCCGCCCCGCCCGGCAAGGCCGGTGCGGGTGTGGCACGGGGTGGGGCGGCACCGTGAGGGTTGGGAAATTTCAGTGTGCGGCGGTGGGCAGGCCGAGCCTGTCGGTCCAAAGCGCGGGGCCGGTCTGCTCTGGCGGGGGCGGGCCGCCTGTCATGCCCAGCCTGTTCGGCAGGGCGCGGCAATGCGTCAGCGTGCGGCCTCCTCCAGCCGGGCGGAGATGAACCCGTCCACGGCGTCGGTGTACGCGCCGGGCAGGCCCAGCAGGTGGTTGATCTCGCCGTGGGTCAGGGCCTGCGGCAGCACGGGCGTCTTGCGGCCTGCGCGGGCCGTTTTGGCGGCAAGGGCCTCTGCCGCCGCACAGGGCTTGTCGGCCCGTTTGGTGGAACACACCAGCAGCATGGGCACGGCCCCGGTCATCCACTGTTGCTGGGGCGAGGCCTTAATCCAGTAGGACGGGTTCTTGCCGAAGGCCTCGTCGTAGAAGCCCAGGTGGCGGCGCTGCATGATGGCGGGCACGTCCATGGCCGCGGAATCCAGCACCACGGCGCCCGCCACGGGGCGGTCGAGCAGGGACGGCGCGGACGACACCAGCGCCACCAGATGCGCCCCCGCCGAATGGCCCATCAGGATGATGCGCGACGGGTCCGCGCCCCAGCCGGGGGCGGCATCGGCCACGCGGCGCACGGCGGCGGCCATGTCCCCGGCCTGCTCCAGCGCCATGGCATCGGGAAGCATCCGGTAATTGATGCTTGCCAGCACGTAGCCCTTGGGCAGCCAGCGGGCCAGCTTGTTGTCCATCAGGCCGGGGTTGGCCTTGTCGCCCACCTTCCACGCGCCGCCATGTACCATGACGATGACGGGCGCGTGCTGCGGGTTGGGCGGCAGGTACACGTCCATGACCTGTGCCGGGTGCGGGCCGTACGATTCGACCAGCCTGCGGCTGCCGGGCACGATGCTGGCGGGGTCCAACGGATGTTGGGGGTTGCTGCCCCGGCGGGCGGCGGCGTCATCCTGCCGGTTTGCCGCGCCATTGCCCGATGCGGTGCTGCCGGACGCGGTGCTGCCCGATGCGGTGCTGTCGGACGCGGCCCGCTCGGCGCGGCGTTCACGCAGCCTGTCGAGAATGGGACCGGCGGCGGCTTCGGGCGTGGGACAGGCAAGGGCGACGGCCAGCAGGGCGGTCAGCAACAGGGACGGGAAGGGAAAACTGGTGCGACGGGCAGGCATGGGGTGCCCTCCGGATGAGGGAATGTGGCGGGGGGCTGGCCCGTCGTGACGGCGGTGCGGGTATCGTCAGTGGTCGTGCGGCGTCCGGTGGGTTGCCGGACGCCGCACGGTGTCGCTTTGTGTTTTGTCCAAATGAGGATTTTCGTCCGGTGGCAAGGAAAACAAGCCTGCCATGAGGGAGCATGCGGCAGCCGTTATGCGAGTCTTCGAGCATTACGGATGGCGACCGCATCGCGCTCTTCTTGTATTCGACCGAGCCTTAGCCGTTAGGTGAGCGCACAGCGCGAGTCTTACGGATAAGGACAGCAGAGCTATGGCAGGTGACGTTTGACGCAGCCACCGGGCGAAAAGACCATTTGGGTAGGCTTACCAGACCATGCGCAGTTTGGCCCCCATGCCCGAAATCTGCCGCTTCAGGTCCGGGATGGTGTACTGGCCGTAGTGCACGATGGAGGCGATCAGCGCGGCGGTGGCGCCGCCCGTGGTGATGGCGTCGTACATGTGCGCCGGGCTGCCCGCGCCGCCGGAGGCGATGACCGGAATGGACACCGCGTCGGCGATCATCCGGGTCAGGGTCAGCTCGTAGCCGTCCTTGGTGCCGTCCGCGTCGATGGAGTTGACGCACAGTTCGCCGGCGCCCAGCGCCTCGCAGGTTCTGGCCCATTCGATGGCGTCCATGCCCATGAACTTGCGCCCGCCGTGGATGACGATCTCGTAGCCGGAGGGGATGGCCTCGGACTTCTGCACCTGCTTCACGTCCATGCCCACCACGATGGCCTGCGACCCGAAGGCCGCCGCGCCCTGGCTGATGATGTCCGGGTTCTTCACCGCGCCGGAGTTCACCGACACCTTCTCCGCCCCGGCCACCAGCACGGCCCGCATGTCTTCCACGGTGTTGATGCCCCCGCCCACCGAGAAGGGGATGAAGATTTCCGAGGCCACCCGCTCGACCACGTCGAGAAAGATGCCCCGGTCCTCGTGCGAGGCGGTGATGTCGTAGAACACGATTTCGTCCGCGCCCTGCTCGTAGTAGCGGCGGGCGGTTTCCACCGGGTCGCCGATGTCCACGTTGCCCTCGAACTTCACGCCCTTGGTCAGCCTGCCGTTGCGGACGTCCAGACAGGGGATGATGCGCTTGCTAAGCACGGCTGGCCTCCTTGCAGTAGGCGTAGAAGTTGCGCAGCAAGGCAAGGCCGGGCCGACCGCTCTTTTCCGGGTGAAACTGCACGGCCCACAGGCCGGGGCCGCCGTGGATGGCGCAGAATTCCTCGCCGTAGGTGCACGTGGCGATGACGTAGCTTTCCGGCGGGGCGGGGTAATAGCTGTGCACGAAGTAGAATTCCGCCTCCGGCTCGATGCCCTTCAGCAGTTCGCACGGGCGCTTCTGCACGATGCTGTTCCAGCCCATGTGCGGCACGCGGATGGGGGTGCCGTCCTCTTCGGTCCAGGCGGCGTTGAACAGGCGGCATTCGCCGGGCACGATGCCGAGGGCCTTGGTGTCGTTTTCCTGGCTGTAGTCCAGCATGATCTGGCAGCCCACGCAGATGCCCAGCAGCGGCTTGCCCGCCTGCACCTGGTCCTTCAGCACCTTGTCGAGCCCGGTGGTGAGCAACTCGTTCATGGCCTGCCCGGCCGCGCCCACCCCCGGAAAGATCACCCCGTGCGCCCCGGCGATGACCGCCGGATCCGCCGTGATGACGCAGGGAATGCCCAGGTGGTCCAGCGCACGGCGCACGCTGGTCTGGTTGCCTGCCTTGTAGTCGAGGATAGCGAGCATGTTCCTGTCCCTCGTGTTGCTTGGCGGCATGGCCGCCGTCCGCGTGCAGGCCCGTTGGCCCCGTGTGGAGCCGGGTGACGGTGTCCGGATGACAACCCACATGACAAAAATCGAAAATTCACCCGCCGGGCCGCCGGAATGGCTGTTGACGGCGCGCGGAGCGGCCCGGGTGCGCCCGTGGCGTCGGCAGGCGCCGGGTGCCGGGGCAAGGTGAAGGCAATGCGGTAGCATCAGCGGGCGGTGGGGCGCAAGGGGCGGCGCGCGGCGGGGCGCCGTGCGGATTTTCCGGGTGGTGGCGGGGGGCGGTGCCGCCTTGCTGGCGCGCGGGGCGGTTTTGCCGCCAATGGCAAGCGGCGGCAAGGGATTCCGGGTATCGGCGGGTTTCTCGCGGTACTGCCGCCGCGCGCCATCCCCGCCTGCGGTGGGCATGCCCGACACCCGCCCCCGCTTTCCCATCAATGTCAAAAAACGGGGTTCCGGCCCTTCCGCTACCCCGTGCGCGTCTTGCCAAGCGCGGGGGCGCGCGATATAAGAGCCGGATTGCTGACGGAACGTGGGTTCATTCTTGCATGTTCCGTAACAATCGCGGGTGGATGGCCGTTCCCCCGCGCCTCGCCGCGCCGGAACGCCCCGCACACTCCTCCCGCCTTTGTCCCGGCAGCCCTCTTCTTTCCCGCCCCTGCGGGGCAACCCTGTTACCAGACAGAGTCCAATGCCCAAACGCACCGATTTGAAGCGGATCATGGTCATCGGTTCCGGCCCGATCGTCATCGGGCAGGCGTGCGAATTCGACTATTCCGGCACGCAGGCCGTGAAGGCCCTGAAGGAAGAAGGCTACGAGGTGGTGTTGGTCAACTCCAACCCCGCCACCATCATGACCGACCCCGGTCTTGCCGACCGCACCTACATCGAACCCATCGAGCCCGAAACGGTGGCCGCCATCATCCGCAAGGAGCGGCCCGACGCGCTGCTGCCCACCCTGGGCGGCCAGACCGGCCTGAACACCGCGCTGGCCCTTGCCGCCATGGGCGTGCTGGAAGAATGCGGCGTTGAACTCATCGGAGCCAACAAGCAGGTCATCGAAAAGGCGGAAAGCCGCGAACTCTTCCGCGAGGCCATGGCCAACATCGGCCTGAAGGTGCCCGCCAGCGGCATTGCCCGCACCATGGAAGACGTGCGCCGCCTGGGCACCGAAATGCCCTTCCCGCTGATCATCCGCCCGGCCTTCACCATGGGCGGCACCGGCGGCGGCATCGCCTACAACATGGAGGACCTGGAAGAGATTGCCGCGCGCGGTCTTGCCGCCTCCATCAAGCACGAGGTGATGATCGAGCAGTCGGTGCTGGGCTGGAAGGAATTCGAGATGGAGGTGATGCGCGACAAGGCCGACAACTGCGTCATTATCTGCTCCATCGAAAACTTCGACGCCATGGGCGTGCACACGGGCGATTCCATCACCGTGGCCCCGGCCCAGACCCTGACCGACGTCGAGTACCAGATGATGCGCGATGCCTCCATCGCCATCATGCGCGAAATCGGCGTGGAAACGGGCGGCTCCAACGTGCAGTTCGGCATCAACCCGCAGAACGGCGACATGGTGGTCATCGAGATGAACCCCCGCGTGTCGCGTTCTTCCGCGCTGGCCTCCAAGGCCACCGGGTTCCCCATCGCCAAGATCGCGGCCAAGCTGGCCGTGGGATACACGCTGGACGAAATTCCCAACGACATCACCCGCGAGACGATGGCCAGCTTCGAGCCGTCCATCGACTACTGCGTCACCAAGATTCCGCGCTTCACCTTCGAAAAGTTCCCCGGCGCCAAGGACGAGCTGACCACCTCGATGAAGAGCGTGGGCGAGGCCATGTCCATTGGCCGCACCTTCAAGGAATCGTTGCAGAAGGGCCTGCGCTCGCTGGAAGTGGGCGCGCCCGGCCTTGGTTCCGCCTTCCGCTGCAAGGGTCCGGAGCGCGAGGACATCATGCGCAAGTTGCGCACGCCCAACTCGCGCCGCATCTTCTACGTGCGGCACGCCATGCTCGACGGCATGACCGTGGAGGAAATCCACGAGGCCACCGCCATCGACCCGTGGTTTTTGCGCCAGATGAAGGACCTGGTCGACATGGAAGCCGAGCTGCGCGACTTTGCCCTGGGCAACGCCATGACCGTGGACAACGCGGAACTGGTGGCCCTGATGCGCCGCGCCAAGGAATACGGCTTTTCCGACCGCCAGCTGGCCGAAATGTGGAAGCGCCCCGAATCGGACGTGCGCACCCTGCGCAAGGCCATGGGCATCGCCCCCACCTACTATCTGGTGGACACCTGCGCCAGCGAGTTCGAGGCGTACACCCCTTACTACTACTCCACCTACGAGACCGGCCATGAAGTGGCCGTGGAAGACCGCAAGAAGGTCATCATCCTGGGTGGCGGACCCAACCGCATCGGGCAGGGCATCGAGTTCGACTACTGCTGCTGCCACGCCTCCTTCGCGCTGAAGGAAATGGGCGTGCAGGCCATCATGGTCAACTCCAACCCTGAAACGGTATCGACCGACTACGACACCTCCGACCGCCTGTACTTCGAGCCGCTGACCTTCGAGGATGTCATGAACATCATCGAGACGGAAAAGCCCGACGGCGTGGTGGTGCAGTTCGGCGGGCAGACCCCGCTGAACCTGGCCGTGCCGCTGATGCGCGCTGGCGTGCCCATTCTTGGCACCTCGCCCGATTCCATCGACCGCGCCGAAGACCGCGAACGCTTCCAGGCCCTGTTGCAGAAGCTGGGCCTGCGCCAGCCCGCCAACGCCACGGTCATGTCCCTGCCCGAGGCGCACAGCGCCGCCGCCCGCATCGGCTACCCGGTGGTGGTGCGGCCCAGCTACGTGCTGGGCGGCCGGGCCATGGAAATCGTGTACGACGAGGAACAGCTGGCCGACTACTTCGCCAATTCGGTGGGTGAAAAGCCCAAGCACCCCATCCTCATCGACAAGTTCCTGGAAAGCGCCACCGAGGTGGACGTGGACGCCCTGTCCGACGGCACCGACGTGTACGTGGCGGGCATCATGGAACACATCGAGGAAGCGGGCATCCATTCCGGCGACTCCGCCTGCGTCATTCCGCCGCACACCCTGCCCGAGGCCATCGTCAACGAGATCGCCCGGCAGACCGTGGAACTGGCGCGCGAACTGCGCGTGGTGGGCCTGATGAACATCCAGTTCGCGGTCAAGGACGGCCTCATCTACATCCTTGAAGTGAACCCCCGCGCCTCGCGCACCGCGCCCTTCGTGTCGAAGGCCACCGCCGTGCCCCTGCCGCGCCTGGCCACCCAGATCATGCTGGGCGCCACGCTGAAGGAACTGGACCCGTGGTCCATGCGCCGCACCGGCTACTTCTCGGTGAAGGAATCGGTGTTCCCGTTCAACCGCTTCCCGGGGGTGGACATCCTGCTCGGCCCCGAAATGCGGTCCACGGGCGAGGTGATGGGTATTGCCTCCAGCTTCGAGGAAGCCTATCTGAAGGGCCAGCTTGCGGGCGGACAGCGCCTGCCGCAGGGCGGCAAGATCTTCATCTCCGTCAACGACCGGGACAAGCTGCTGATCACGGAAGTGGCCAGCATGTTCGCGGACCTTGGCTTCGAGGTGTTGGCCACCAGCGGCACCGCCAAGCTGCTGCGCGAAGGCGGCGTGCCCGCCACGGCGGTGCACAAGGTGTACGAAGGGCGACCCAACATCGTGGACTTCATCAAGAACGGCGAAATCGCCCTGGTGGTCAACACCGCCTCGGGCAAGCGCACCGTGCAGGATTCCAAGTCCATCCGGCAGGCAACGCTGATGTACGGGGTGCCCTACAGCACCACCGTATCCGGGGCCAAGGCCATCGCGCAGGCCATACGGGCCAGCCGCTGCTGCGGGGTGAACGTGAAGAGCTTGCAGGAATACTACGGAACCAACTAGAATACCGACAACGGGACCGGGCCTAAGGCCCGGTCCTGCACTTTGGGGCCACGCGCAATGTGGCGAACGCCAAGCAAACGCCGGGCGGAAGCCAGACGAAAGTTAACGAGCGGCTGGCGCACGACATGACCACAATGGGCGCGTAACGGACCGTCTGCATCGAGGTAGAGCATGATCAAGCATTACTGCGGCATCTTCGGCATCTACAACCACGTCGAAGCGGCGCGCATGGCATACTTCGGCCTGTACGCCCTGCAACATCGCGGGCAGGAAAGCGCGGGCATCGTCACCTGGGACGGCCAGAAGCTGCGCGAACACCGGGGCATGGGCCTGGTGCCCGACGTGTTCAACGAACGGCACCTGGGCAAGGAGCTGAAGGGCAACATCGCCGTCGGCCACATCCGCTATTCCACCACCGGGGCCTCGCTCATCCGCAATGCCCAGCCGTTTCTGGTGCGCTTCAAGGGCATGGAAATCGCCATCGCGCACAACGGCAACCTGACCAACACCGTGGAGCTGCGCGACGAGCTTGAACAGAAGGGGTCCATCTTCCAGACCTCCATCGACAGCGAGGTGTTCGTGCACCTCATCGCGCACAACATGAACGGCAAGAGCTTCGAGGAAGCCGTCATGGCCGCGTGCAAACGGGTGAAGGGCGCGTATTCGCTGATCATCCTCGCCAACGACAAGCTTATCGCCATGCGCGACCCGAACGGCATGCGTCCGCTGGCGCTGGGCCGTCTGGCCGGTTCGCCGGTGCTGGCAAGCGAAACCTGCGCCTTCGACCTGATGGAGGCGGAATTCATCCGCCCGCTGGACCCCGGCGAAATGCTGGTCATCGAAGGCAACAGCGTGAAAAGCTACAGCCTGCTCGACGAGGGCAACAAGCCGCCCACGCGCCAGTGCATCTTCGAACTGGTCTACTTTGCCCGGCCCGATTCCATCGTGTTCGGTGAAGACGTGTACCAGTGCCGCAAGGAGATGGGCCGCCAACTGGCCCTGGAATCGGCACCGGATGTGGACTTCATCATGCCCTTCCCGGATTCGGGCATCTACTGTGCGGTGGGCTTTGCCCAGCAGTCGGGCCTGCCGTACGAACACGCCATGATCCGCAACCACTACGTGGGCCGCACGTTCATCCAGCCCTCGCAGGACATGCGCGACTTTGGCGTGCAGGTGAAGATCAACCCGGTCAAGAGCATGATCAGGGGCAAGCGGATTTGCATCGTGGACGATTCCATCGTGCGCGGCACCACCATCCGCACCCGCGTGAAGAAACTGCGCGAACTGGGCGCCAAGGAAGTGCACTTCCGCGTCAGCTGCCCGCCCATCAAGCACCCGTGCTTCTATGGCATCGACTTTTCGTCCAAGGGCGAACTGATCGCGGCCAACCATTCCATTGCCGAGATCGAGCGCTTCATCGGGCTGGATTCGCTGCACTACCTGTCCATCGACGGGCTGCTGCGTTCCGTGTCCCACCCCGAAAACTACTGCCTGGCCTGCTTCAACGGCGACTACCCCATCCCCTGCGCGGGCGGCGGGTGCAGCCGGGCGTGCCTGGAAGTGACGGACTAGACGGTAGACGCGGGGCGGGCATGGGGCGGACACGCCACCTGCCGGGCTGCCACTTTTGATAAGGATATCGCGCCGGAGTACGCTTCGGCATGCACAAGGGGGCCGCAAGGCCCCCTTCGTGCGTGTGATGCCATGGAATGTGCCGAGAGGCGTGAGGGGGGCTTGCCGGTCTGACGGGCGGACACCCCGATTTTGTTTCAACCTACGCACCAGCGAGGAGGGCGACTAGGCGGACACCCCCTACCGGCGATTTCTGGGGCTGTTTCAACCCACGCACCCGTGAAGGGTGCGACAGGCGCAGCGTATGGCCGTCGGCAGGGTCGAACCGGTTTCAACCCACGCACCCGTGAAGGGTGCGACTTCGTTCGACGACTCCGCCAATCTGTCCCTGGTGGTTTCAACCCACGCACCCGTGAAGGGTGCGACTAGCGCACCCTGGAGTTCTGCGGCACAGGGAGCTTGTTTCAACCCACGCACCCGTGAAGGGTGCGACGCGCTACCCCGACGGCGTTCCGCAAGATGCGCTGGTTTCAACCCACGCACCCGTGAAGGGTGCGACGCCCCTCCCTCTTGTATCCAGCCCACTCGAAACAGTTTCAACCCACGCACCCGTGAAGGGTGCGACGCAACGGCGGTTTCGATGTTGCCCCGGCTGGTATGGTTTCAACCCACGCACCCGTGAAGGGTGCGACGCCATGACCGTGGACCTTTCCGGCCTGCCCGTGTTTCAACCCACGCACCCGTGAAGGGTGCGACGTGACGAGGCCCTGCGGGGCTGCGGACGCGATGTTTCAACCCACGCACCCGTGAAGGGTGCGACGATCAGCGGCTTCAGCGGGCGGCTGACATCGAGGAGGTTTCAACCCACGCACCCGTGAAGGGTGCGACTATGACACCGCCCTTGCGGGCGTGATTGCCGGGGTTTCAACCCACGCACCCGTGAAGGGTGCGACCCTCGCCAGGCTCTTTCAGCCACCATCCCTCGGCCAGTTTCAACCCACGCACCCGTGAAGGGTGCGACCTGATCCCAACGCCAATCCCTACCGCAAGAAATAGTTTCAACCCACGCACCCGTGAAGGGTGCGACTTGGCGCAACCCCTGTGCAGCAGACGCTCGAATGGTTTCAACCCACGCACCCGTGAAGGGTGCGACGGCCGCAGTATCGTGCGGACCCGCGCCGCGATTCGTTTCAACCCACGCACCCGTGAAGGGTGCGACATGCAGGGGCAGCTTTCCGCGTTTGCCGCGTACCTGTTTCAACCCACGCACCCGTGAAGGGTGCGACGCGCAATCACTTCCTTCCAGCGGGGGTGCTGGTGGTTTCAACCCACGCACCCGTGAAGGGTGCGACTTGCAGCACGATGGAGACCATTGCAGACGGCGGGTTTCAACCCACGCACCCGTGAAGGGTGCGACAACCCGCCTTCACATTGACGGACTCAACAATGTGTTTCAACCCACGCACCCGTGAAGGGTGCGACTGCACTACTATCGCAACAGGGGGCGCAACCGATGGTTTCAACCCACGCACCCGTGAAGGGTGCGACGAGAGCGCCAGCCCCATGAAGAGCGTGGCCCGAGGGTTTCAACCCACGCACCCGTGAAGGGTGCGACACGCAAAAGGTTGTCCCAGGCATTGCCAAGACGGGTTTCAACCCACGCACCCGTGAAGGGTGCGACGGGCTCCGGCCAGGGCCAGCACCTCGCAGTCCCAGTTTCAACCCACGCACCCGTGAAGGGTGCGACGTGCCGGTGGAGGATGCAACCCCCACCGAATGAGTTTCAACCCACGCACCCGTGAAGGGTGCGACGGCTTGGTTGGCAAGTCCCACACCGTGCGCGGACGGTTTCAACCCACGCACCCGTGAAGGGTGCGACCCTCTTTGGGGGGGGGCTTGCGCCCCCCTTGGGTCAGTTTCAACCCACGCACCCGTGAAGGGTGCGACTGGTGGACTACCGCAAGTTCCTGTCCGGATGGTTGTTTCAACCCACGCACCCGTGAAGGGTGCGACCAGGCAAGCTGTTGCGAAGGCGCGGCACAAGCACGTTTCAACCCACGCACCCGTGAAGGGTGCGACCTGTATGACATCGGCATCAACCGCTACGGCAAGGTTTCAACCCACGCACCCGTGAAGGGTGCGACGTTGGCCGTCTGCGACATCGTCATTACCGCGCGCGTTTCAACCCACGCACCCGTGAAGGGTGCGACTTGGCCGCAGCGGTTTCACGGAGCGTCACTGGGAGTTTCAACCCACGCACCCGTGAAGGGTGCGACGCGAAGCGCCGCCCCGCCCCATGCTGCCCTGGGAGTTTCAACCCACGCACCCGTGAAGGGTGCGACACGGGCGGAACTGGCTGTGCAACTCACCGCAAAGTTTCAACCCACGCACCCGTGAAGGGTGCGACGGAGACGAGGAAGCAGAGGCCGAGGCACCGGGAGTTTCAACCCACGCACCCGTGAAGGGTGCGACAACGGGCGCGAGTTGCTAGGAAAGAGTGCAAATGTTTCAACCCACGCACCCGTGAAGGGTGCGACGGACCTGGCGGGCGGCATCGGCGGCGTGCAGGGTGTTTCAACCCACGCACCCGTGAAGGGTGCGACTATCGCGCCATGTGACGCGGCGCGTCTCACTGTTGTTTCAACCCACGCACCCGTGAAGGGTGCGACGCCCCCCAGCGTGACATTCCGGAGGGCTTTTATCGACGACCACTATTCCGCGAATCGGTCGGACTGTCCATGCGCAAAGGGGCAAAGTGTGTTGCCCTGCGGGGGGACGTGTGTGATTGCAGGCTGTTGAGCAACCGCGGACCCGCTGGGATTTTTCGGTGCATATGAGGTTCGCGGTTGTCGCGTGCAATGCGGCTAGGGGCTGGCGTGCGCCTCGCCCGGTGACCGGTGCTGCCACTACGGCTCTGTCTTTCGTGTGCTCGCGGGTACAGGTTGACCCGCCCCGCATTTCGGGGGAAGAGAAGGACGCCGCGCCAGCGCAGCCCGTCAGGCAATGTCAGGCAATGTCGGGCAATGTCGGGCAATGTCTGGCAATGTCCGGCCCATCCGGTTGTACCCGGCTCGTCTGGTCGTAACCGGTACACCCGGTCATGACCGGCCTGCCCGGCAACCCCGGCATATCCGCAACATCCACAGGATTTCCACGGCATGAGCGATTGCACCTGCGGCGAACGCCGCACCGACTGGATACCCCTCGGGCGCGACGTGCTCGATATCGAAATAGAAGGCCTGACGGCGGTACGCGACAGGCTTGGCCCCTCGTTCGAGGCGGCCTTGGCCCTGCTGGCGGGCTGCCGGGGCCGCGTGGTGGTCACCGGGCTTGGCAAGTCGGGTCTGGTGGGCCGCAAGCTGGCCGCCACCCTGTCTTCCACCGGCACCCCGGCGTTCTTCCTGCACCCGGTGGAAGGCGCGCACGGCGACATGGGCAGCCTGCGGGCCGAGGACGTGGTCATCGCCATCTCCAATTCCGGCGAGACGGACGAACTGAACGCCATCCTGCCCAGCCTGCGGGCCATCGGCACCTCCATCATCGCCATGACCGGCAAGGCGCAGTCCACACTGGGCCGCGCCGCCGACGTGGTGCTGGATTCCGGCGTCCCGCGCGAGGCGTGCCCCCACAACCTGGCCCCCACGGCATCCACCACGGCGGTACTGGCTCTGGGCGATGCCCTTGCGGTGTGTCTCATCCATTGGAAATCGTTTACTGAAAACGACTTTCTGCGCTACCACCCCGGCGGTTCGCTGGGCCAGCGGTTGCGCCTGCGCGTGCAGGAGCTGATGCACACCACCGGCATTCCGGTCACCCAGGACGACGTGGGCCAGGAAGAGGCCGTGCGCGTGCTGGACAAGGGCGGCTTTGGCGCGGTGGCCGTGGTGGACGGCAGCGGCAGGCTGATGGGGATACTTACCGACGGCGACGTGCGCCGTGCGGTGATCCGGGGCGACTATGCCCCGCGCACCCCGGTGACGGCCATCATGACCTGCAACCCGCGCAGCGCCCGCAGTGACCAGTCCGTGGCGGAACTGCTGGACATCATGGAGCAGAAGGCCATCACCGTGCTGCCCATCGTGGACGATGCGCACCGCCTGCTGGGCCTCATCCACCTGCACGACCTGCTGGGCAAGGGCGGCGTGAGCTTTGCCGGGTAGCCACGGCGCGCGCCCCGCAGCGTACGTTTCCGTCCCCCGCGTTTCGTCACCCCAACACCGCCCGGAGCCAGCCGCATGAGCGCCAAGCGCGTGCAAGACAGCGAAGTGGTGATGACCCACCGCCCCCTGCCAGAGGACGCCAACCCCGCGGGCAACGTGCACGGCGGGGTGATCCTGAAGCACATCGACCTTGCCGGGGCCGTGGCCGCCATGCGCCACTGCCGCACGGCCGTGGTGACGGCCTCCATCGACCGCATGGACTTTCGCGCGCCGGTGCACGTGGGCGAGCTGATGCAGCTGAAGGCCAGCGTGAACCTTGCCGGTGGCACCTCGCTGGAAGTGGGCGTGCGGGTGGAAGCGGAAAACCTGCTCACCGGCGAATCGCGCCATGCCGCCTCGGCCTACCTGACCTTCGTGTCCATGGGGCCGGACCGCAAGCCCGTGCCCGTACCTGAACTGTTGCTGGAAACACCCGCCCAGCACCGCCGCAACCGCGAGGCGCAACGCCGCCGCGAACAGCGGCGCGACGAGCGCAAGCGCGAAAAGGCCGCGCAAGAAGCGCTGGCCACGGCCACCGTGGAAGAGGTGGAGCACTATTACTGAACTGCCGCTCCGGCGGCGCAAAGGCGGAAAGCCGCCAGCGCGCCACGCCGCGCCGGGCTGCGGAAGCAGGGAGCGCAGAATGGAAATGGGGGATGCCGCGAACGCGGCGTCCCCCATTTTTCTGTGTTGGTGCATGTTCGGCGTGAAGCGCCATGTCTTCGCACGGAGCGTCCGTGCATCGTCCCGCTATCTGCCCAGAAGTTCCAGCACGGCTTCCGCCAGCCCGGCCCCGTCCTCCGCGTCGGGCCGGTCGCGGTAGGTGTAGCGCACCCGCAGCCATGGCCGGTCGATGCGGATCAGCCGGTCCAGACGCACCGGTGTGCCCAGCAGCACCAGATCGCAGGGGGTGGCGTTGATGGTGGCTTCCAGATCGTCCAGTTGCTGGCGCGAATAGCCCATGGCGGGCAGGGCCTTGCCCAGGTGGGGGTAGTTCTCGAACACCTGCTTCAGCGAGCCCTGCGCATACGGGCGCGGATCGGCGATGCGGCCCGCGCCGTGCATCTCCGCCGCAGCCTCGGCCGCGCCGAAGGGCAGGCCGCCGTGGGTCAGGGTGGGGCCGTCTTCCACCAGCAGCACCCGCGCCCGGCGGATGGCGGCGGGGTCGTCCACCTCCACCACCGAATCGGCCAGCAGCACCCGCGCGGCGGGGTTGGCGGCGGCGATGCTGGCGCGCACCGTGGCCACCTGTTCCGGCGTGGCCGTGTCCATCTTGTTGATTACGGCAACGTGGCACATGCGCAGGTTGGTTTCGCCGGGGTGGTAGGTCAGCTCGTGCCCGGCGCGCAGCGGGTCCAGCACGGTCAGATGCACGTCCGGGCGAAAGAAGGGGGTGTCGTTGTTGCCGCCGTCCCATAACAGCACGTCGGCCTCGGCCTGGGCCGCCGCAAGGATGCGCGCATAGTCCACCCCGGCGAACACCGTGATGCCCGCATCCACCAGGTGTTCGTATTCCTCGCGTTCCTCCACCGTGCAGTCGGCGGCGTCCATGTCCGCGTGGCTGGCGAAGCGTTGTACCGCCTGCCGTTCCAGGTCGCCGTAGGGCATGGGGTGGCGCACCACCACCGGGCGGATGCCCCGCGCCAGAAACGCCGCGCACAGGTGCCGGGTGACCGGCGACTTGCCGCAGCCGGTGCGCACGGCGGTGACGGCCACCACGGGCTTGTCCGCGCGCAGCATGGTGGCGGCGGGCGACAGCAGGCGAAAGTCCGCCCCGGCGGCCAGCGCCAGCGAGGCGGCGTGCATGACCGTTTCGTGCGATACGTCGCTGTACGAAAAGATCACCTCGTGCACGTCGTTGTCGCGGCACAGGGTCGTCAGCTCGCGTTCGGCCAGGATGGGCACCCCGTCCGGGTAGTGCGGCCCGGCCAGCGCCGCCGGGTAGCAGCGCCCGTCGATGTCCGGGATCTGGGCGGCGGTGAAGGCCACCACGTGCACGGCGGGGTCGTTGCGCAGCAGCACGTTGAAGTTGTGGAAGTCGCGCCCGGCTGCGCCCATGATCACCACGTTGCGCACTCCAGCGCCGTCGGCGGGCACGGGCGCGCGGCAGGTGGCGGCCAGTTTGGCCGATTGGGCAGGTCGGGCGGAGAGGGCGGGGCTGGTGGCGCGGGATGATCTGGTCATGCGGCGGACCTCCTGTGGTGGCGGAACTGCGCAGGGGGTAGCTTGCGATGGTCCGGAGAGATTGGATGGGCATCCCCCGCATTCACACGGGGGATATTTCTTATGACATGGCAAGCTATGCGGACGGCGTCAACCCGCGGGCAGGGAGACCTGCGGGGGGTGCGCAAGTCTGTCGCGTCTGGTCGTGTCCGATGACAGCTGGCAGCATCCGGTTGCGGACCGGTTGCTGACCGGCTGCGGATCGGCACGGGCCTGCCCGAACCGGCGCGGCACGGGGCCGCGCCGACAGCTCAGGCGGCGGTTATGGCGCCGCGTTCCACGGTGAACAGGGCGGCATCGGGCGCCGCCGTGCGCAGCATGTCCACGGTGTGCGGGTGGCAGGTGAAGAACAGTATCTGGTGCGGCTTGCCGCCTGCGATTGTGGCGGCATCGTTCGGGGGGGCGTCGGCAGCATTCGGGGCCACGTCGTCCCGCCCGTCGCGTTTCCCGCACAGTTCGGCCAGGGCGGCGGCGGTGCGCGCCGCCCGTTCCGGGTCGAAGTTGACCAGGATGTCGTCCATTATCAGGGGCAGCGGCTCGGCGTGCAGGGCGTGGGTGCGCACGTAGCCCAGGCGCAGGGCCAGGTATAACTGCTCGCGGGTGCCCCGGCTGAGGTGCTCGTGCGGCACCGGTTCGCCGTCGGCGGGCACGGCGCGGGGCACGCCGTCTTCCAGCGATGCGGCGATGGACTGCCAGCGTCCCCCGGTGATGGTCCGGAAGATGGCCGCCGCCTCGCGGATCACGTGGGGCTGGCGCTCCCGCTCGAAGCGCCGCCGCGCCGTGTCGATGAGGTGGCGGGCCAGGGCGTTGCGGCTCCATTCCAGGGCCATCTGGCGGGCAGATTCCAGCAGGGCGGCTTCCTGCCTGCGCAGGGCGGCCACTTCGTCGGCGGTGGCCACCTGCTCGCGCTGCACGCGCAACGCGGCGGCCTTGTCCACCAGTTCCGCTTCCTGCGCGGCCAGAGAGGCCAGTTCCCCGGCCAGTTCGTCGCACCGGGCCTGCATGGCCTCGCGGTCGGCGCTGGCCATTTCGGCGCGCAGCGCGGCCAGTGGGTCTGCCTGAGGGGTGGCGGATGGGCCATCGGACCCGCTGCCCGTTGCGGGAACCGAAATGTCGGGCAGGGCGGCGGTCAGGTGGTCGGTCAGGTCGCCCTTGCGGCGCAGCAGTTCCTGCCGCTCCGCAAAGGATGCGGCGCGGCGCAGGAAGTCTTCTCCGTCGGCGGCGTCGCCAGCGGCCAAAAGCTCGTCCACGGCGGCTTTGGCCGCGTCGTGGGCGGCCTCCGCCTCGTGCAGTTCGGCCCGCAGTTCCGCGTGTCGGGCGGCCAGCCTGTCCCGCTCGGCGGCCATGGCCACGGCGGTCTGGGCGGCGGCGGCCAGCGCGTCCAGCGTGGCTACGGGGTCATCGCCACGGGCGGCGTCGGGCAGGGCGTTGGCGCAGTCCGCTGCAATGCGCGCCAGCGGGGTTTCCAGCGCGGCCAGTTCCGCGTCCAGCGCGGCGCGTCGGGCGGCAAGACCGGCAGCTTCGTTGTCCAGGCGCAGCCAGTCGTCCATGATCCCAAGGGCATCGCGGGCGGTGGCCGGGGTCAGGTCCGGAGAAAGGCCGCGCTGGGCCAGCCAGGCGCGCCATGCGTCCGTGGCCGCGTCCGCCGTGGCGGTTGCGGCGTGCAGCGCGGCGTCGGCGTCCTGCACGGCGGCCAGGGCCTGCTGTTCCCGGTCGCGCCGGGCGGCCAGTTCCGCCAGCGCCCGTTCCCGCTCCTGCCGCCGGGCCTCGGCGGCGCGCAGGTCGGCCAGCAGGCGGTCCACACCGGCCAGCAGGGCGGCGGCGGCTTCGTCAGTCATTGCCGGGCCGTCCGCCTCATTGGGACATAGCGGGGCAAGGGCGGGCACGCGGCGGGCCATATCGGCCAGAGTGGTCACCTGCGCCGCAAGGGCGGCAACGCGGGCGGCCAGTGCATCGGCCTGCGCCGCGCGGGCCATGCAGGCCTCCACCCGGTCGAACAGGCCGGGGGCCGCTTCGGGGGGGAAGGATTCCGGCAGGGCGAGCGCGGCGCAGTGCGCGGCCCAGTCCGCGCGGGCCTGATGCAGGGCCGTTTCCGCCGCTTCGCGGGTGTGCAGGGCCTGCATGTGCCGGGCGCGCAGGGTGGCGCAGTCGGATTCGCGGGCGGCGGCCTCGGCATCGGCCCTGTCGCGCTTGGCGCGCTCGTCGCGGGCGCGCTCCAGCGCGCGTTCGGTCATGTCCACGCGGTCGGCAAGGCCGGATACGTCAAGGAAATATCCGTCGGGGGAGGCTTCGGCATCGGATATTCCCGCCTCGCGCAGCAGGCGAGCGGCATCGGCGCGCAACGCGTCGCGGCGTTCGGCCAGTTCACGTTGCCGCGCGGCAAGCTGGGTGGCGCGGGCCGCGTGGGTGGCCTGTTCCGCCGCATCGCGCCGGGGCCAGCCCGCTGCCAGCAGTGCAAGGCCGCACAGCGCGGCCACCCCGCACAGGTACACGGGCGCAAGGCCCATGGCCGCAAAGGGGGCCAGCCCGGCGAGGGGAGAGGCGGCGGAAATGTCCAGCGCGCCCCGCATTGCCGCCAGCAGCAGCCCGGCGGACAGCGCGCCCCCGGCCAGCAGCACGCCGCCAAGGGCCAGCAGCGCCACCGACGTGCGGGCCACGGGCGCGTTGGCGGCGTGGTCCCGCTCCGAGCGGGCGGCTTCGGTCGTGCGTTCCGTCTCCAGCGCAAGTCCGTTGACCACATGGCGCAGGCGGCGCACGGCCTCTGTCCGGCGGTCCAGTTCCTCGCGACCGGGCGCGGCAATGGCCCGTGCGGCCATGATGGCCTGGTCGCGCCCGGCGGACAGGTCGTCCAGCTGCGCGGCCAGTTCGTCGGCCCTGCGGGCGGCCTCGCGGGCGGCGTCGGCGGCATGGGTGACGGTGCGGGCGCGGGCGGCCAGCGCCTCGCGGGCGCGGGGAGAAGTGTCGAAGCCGCGCAGGGTGTCCGGGGTCCAGCCGGGGGAAATGTCCGTCAGTGACCGGGCCAGTGCGGCGGCCTGCACGCCCTGTTCGGCGCGCAGCCCCGGCAGCTCGGCCTGCGCGGCACCGGCCTGGGCGCGCAGGGTGCGCAGCCGTTCGGCCTGTTCCGCGCCGAGGGTATCGACGGAGTCCGCGCCCAGCGCGTCGGTCTGGGCCTGCGCCAGTTCCGCCGCGTGGCGGGCGGATTCGTGTTCTGCGGCGCGTCGGTCACGCTCGGCGCGGGTCTGGCGCAGGTCGGCCCCGGCGGCGTCCATGGCGCCCTCGTGCGTGGCGATGGCCTCGCGCGTGAACAGGGAACGGTCGAAGCCGCGCACCCGCTCCGGGGTCCAGCCCGCGCCAAGGACGGCTAGCAGCCGTTCCCGGTCGGCGCGGTTGCGTTCCAGATCGGCCAGCAGGGCGGGCAGGGCGGCACGAGCGTTGCGGTAGCTGGCCTTGCGTTCCAGCAGGGTGCGCAGTTCGGGGGCGGCGGCCAGCAGCCGGGCGTCGGGGGTGCGCTGGGCCAGCGTTGACTCCAGCCCCGCCAGTTGGGTGCGCAGCCCCTGTGCCCGCAGGCCCCGTTCGGCGGCGCGCTCTCGCTCCCGTTCGAAGCGGGCCTTGCCGTCCTGCGGAAAGCGTTCCACCACCACGTCCAGCCGGGCCAGCTGCCCTTCCACGGCCACCAGTTCCTGCCATTGCCGCCACACGCCCAGACGGCGTTCCAGCGCGCGGTGTTCGGCCTCGCGCCCGGCGCGATCGGCGCGCACACCGGCCAGCCGGGCGGACAGGTCGTCCAGCTCGGCGGACAGGGCGTCGTAGCGGGCGGTGTCCCGCTCGTGGGTGCGCAGGGTGGCGCGCAGGGTTTCCAGTTCCTTCAGCGCCTCGTTGAGCGGCGGCTTGCGGCCCTCCGGCAGGTACAGCGCGGCCATGCGGCCCGCAAGATCATCCAGCAACTGGCTGGGCGGACGCAGCCCCTGCCCGGCCCCGGCACCCAGCAGCACGTTGCGCGCGCCTTCCGCCGAGAGCGAGGAAAATTCCTGCAATTCCGAAAGACTGAACCCGTAGATGTTGCGGTAGAGGTCGGGCGTCACCCCGTGCAGCAGGGCGGCGGCCAGTTCCGCGTCCAGCGGCGTTCCGTTGGCATCGGTAAAGGTCAGCGTGCCGCCGTGCGCGCCGGGTCGGCGGGTAAGCCGCACCACGCCGCAGCGGTCGGTGTGCAGGGTGAGCGTGCCGCCCGCATCCGCCGCGCGGCCCGAAAGGGGCACGCGGTGCGCGGCGCGGCTGCGCGGGTAGCCCGCCAGCATGGCCCGGAAGAAGTCGAGGCAGGTGGATTTGCCCGCCTCGTTGCTGCCGAGGAAAATGGACAGCCCCGGCGGCAGTTGCTGGATGGTCTGGCCCGCCAGAACGCCGAAGCCGTCGATGTGCGCGCGCTGGATGTACATCAGTCGGCCTCCAGCATGTCGCAGCAGATGCGTTCGGCGTCGTCCAGCAGGGCGGCCAGGTCTTCGGGGGCAAGGGCGTCGGACGGGCCGAGGAAACGGCGACCGCGCGGGCCGTCGTACAGCGGGGCGAGCACGGCTGCGGCCAGGGCGCGCAGGGCAGCGGGGTCTGGCTGTGGGGAAAGATCGGGTGCCGGGGTGCCGGGGGGCGCGCCGTCTGATGGCGCGTCGGGTGATGCGGCGTGGGGCTTGCCCGTGGGGCAGGCGGCGTCATCGCCCGCTGGAGGTTCCGGCAGGCCCCGCGCGGCGGCGGCCACGCGCAGCACCTCGCCCAGCAGGTCGTCGCGGCGGCGCAGTGCGTCCATGTCTACGTCGGGCCGGGTGCGCAGTTCGATGTCCTTGACCCAGGCAAGGGGATCCAGCGAGGCACCGGCCTCGCGCAGCATTTCCAGCAGGCCTTCCACCGCGCCGGGGCGGCGCAGGTGGCGGTCCAGCGGGCCGCGCCCGTGCAGGATCACCCGGAACAGGGCGGCTTCCACCGGGAAGGCGGGCGCGCCAGACACACCGGGCGTGCCGGGCGCGCTGTCCGCCGCATCCCCTGCGGCGGCGCGTTCCATGGCCTCCAGGATGCGGCCATGCAGGGCTTCCAGCGAGGCCGCGCCGGTGGGCGTGCCCGCGTCGTCGCCATTGGCTCCAGTGTCGCCGTCCGCTCCGCCATTGCCATTGGCCCCTATGGCCACCTCCACCACCTGCCAGCGCACCGGGGCCAGGGGCCGGAATTCCGTTTCCACCTCGCCGTCGTCGTGCACGGTGACCAGGTGGCAGCCGCGCGGGCCGTCCTCGTTGATGTGCAGCCCCTGCGTGGAGCCGGGGTAGACCACATGGGGCCGCGTGCGCAGCACCTGCGGCAGGTGGATGTGCCCCAGCGCCCAGTAGTCCAGCCCCGTGCCGATCAGGTCGTCCAGGGTGCAGGGGGCGTAGCGGCCCGCGTCGCGCGTGCCGGGCGTGGCGCCCACGTTGCAGTGCAGCACGCCGATCTGCGGCGCGCCGGGGGGCACGTCCACGTCCTGAACCATGCCGTGAACCATGCCCTGCACGGTGGCCGCGCGGGCAAAGCGTTTGGCCAGGTTGCGGCCTTCGCGGTCTGTCTCGTGGCTGATGCCGTGCACCACGGCCACCACGCGCCCGTCGCGGGTCAGGGCGTGCGATTCCACCTGCGGGCCGAACACGGTGACCCCGTCCGGCCAGTGCAGCGAATGCACCCGCGAGGTAAGCGGGTCGTGGTTGCCGTGGGCGATGAACACCCGCACCCCCGCGTCCGCCAGACGCGCGCAGCCGTCGCGCAGGGCCACCTGGGCGCGCAGGCTGCCGTCCTCGTGGTTGTGTACGTCGCCCGCGATGAGCAGGGCGTCGGGCCGTTCGGCAAGGCACAGGTCCACCAGCCGCTCCCACGCGGTGAAGGTGGCGCGGTGCAGCCGGTCGGCCAGGCGGGGCGAAAGGTCGCGCGAGACGCCCGTGAAGGCGGCGTCGAGGTGCAGGTCTGCGGCATGGACGAAGCGGAACGCTGGCATGGGTGACCGTGGGTTGAAGTGCGGGGTGCGGCGGAAATTGCGCCGAACGAACGTGCGCCCTGCGGCTTGCGTGGCGAGCGGGGTGCCCGTCAGCAGGATGGCCGTGCGGGGATGGCCGTGCGCAGGAGGCCGTGCGGGGATGGCGAAATGTCCCGTGCGGCAACGGCACCCACCCTGTCTAGCACGGCGGGCGGCGGGCCGTCACCGTGTCCGCGCCGCAAAGGGCGGTCAGGCGGGATGAGGTTGCCTGTCAGGGCCGGATGTGATTGCCGGTCTGGCGGGATGTGATGGCGGCCAGGGCGTGATCGCCAGCCCGGGCGGTATTCTTCGCCGGGTGAACCCACCGGGCCCGACAACCGCGCCCCGCTTCCGGCCCCGTCGCCCCTCTGCTAGAACGTGGGCATGGCGCAACGCTGGATCATGCATATCGACATGGACGCCTTTTTCGCGTCCGTGGAGCAGATGGACGACCCTTCCCTGCGGGGCAAGCCGGTGGCCGTGGGCGGCTCGCACCGGGGGGTCGTTTCCGCCGCGTCGTACGAGGCGCGGCGCTTTGGCGTGCGTTCTGCCCTGCCCATGAGCACGGCGCTGCGGCTGTGCCCGCACCTGATCGTGGTGCCGGGGCGCATGCGCCGCTACGCCGAGATTTCGCACCGCATCATGGACGCGCTGCGCGAATTCTCGCCGCTGGTGGAACCCGCCTCGGTGGACGAGGCCTATCTGGACGCCACGGGGCTGGAGCGGCTGTTCGGCCCGGTTGAGAACATGGGCATGGCGGTGAAGGCCCGCGTGCTGGACGTGACCGGGGGGCTGACCTGCTCGGTGGGCGCGGCGCCGGTGAAATTCCTGGCCAAGATCGCCTCGGACGTGAACAAGCCCAACGGCCTGTTCATCCTGTACCCGGAAGACGTGGCGGAATTTCTGCGCACCCTGCCCGTGGGCCGCATACCGGGGGTGGGCAAGCGGTCACTGGATGCGCTGGAACAGCTGGGCGTGCGCTTCGCGGGCGACGTGCTGCGCTATTCGCGCGAATTCTGGGAGCGGCGCTTCGGCAAGGGGGGCGTGCACCTGCACGAACGGGCCAGCGGCGTGGACCCGCGCGAGGTGGAACCGTATTCCGAGCCTAAGTCGGAAAGCGCGGAGAACACCTTTTCCGAGGACACCGCCGACCGTGCCGTGCTGCGGCGCTGGCTGCTGGCGCAGGCCGAGCGGGTGGGGGCATCGCTGCGGCGGCAGCGGCTGGCGGGCCGCACCATCACGCTGAAGGTGAAGTACGCGGACTTCCGGTCCATATCCCGCAGCCACAGCCTGCCGGAGCCCACGGCGTCCACCGAGACCATCTTCGACGAGGCGTGCCGCCTGCTGGACGCCCTGACCCTGGCGGACAGGGTGCGGCTGATCGGGGTGGGGGTGTCCAACTTCGGCCCGGCGCACCACGGCCCGCGCCAGCTCACCCTGCCGCTGGAGATTCCCGGCAGGGGAAAGGGTGGGAAGGGGGTTGGCAGGGACGGGCCGGGACGGGGAACGGCAGGCGGGGGGGGCGGCAGGGACGCCGGGGCGCGGGGCGCGGACGGTGCGCGCCGCGTGGGGGCATCCGCCGAGCATGACGAGCAGGACGGGCCAGATGCGCCAGATGGGCCAGATGCATCGGGTGACCACATCGCCGCCGCCGCCATTCCCGCCGAATCCATCCCGCCGCCGGACGAGAAGCGCCGCAGGAAACTGGATGCCGCGCTGGACGCCCTGCGCGATCGGCATGGCCGCGAGGCCGTGGTGCGTGGCCGCCTGTTCGGGTTCGATTCCAGGAAGAAGTAGGTCGCTCCGTTGCGGCTGCCTTTCAAGAGGCAGTTTCCGGCAGTCTTTGCTTATTCCCCCAGCAACACCGGATTGCACCGCTCGCAGGTGGCGAAATCGGGCGTGAAGGCATGCGAGCCGATGACCGTGACCGGGCGCATGCCTTGCAGCGAATTCAGCATATAGGCGTGGCGGAAGGCGCGCAGCTCGCCGGCGCGCACGGTGCAGTCGCGCACGGGCAGCAGCTCGCGCACGGCGGCCAGGGTGGTGCTGGGCAGGCGGCAGCCGCCGGTGGGGGTGCAGAAGCAGTCGCCGTCGCCGAACAGCAGCGCGGCGGTGGTGGCCTCGGTGACGATGCCGCCGGGCTGGGTGAGCACGGCGTCGTCCTGGCCCAGGGCGCGGGCGGCCCTGCGTTCCAGGTAGCAGAGCATGTAGTTCATGGACTTGTGCAGGGCCAGCGAGCCCAGCGTGGCGGGCGGGGCCAGGCGCAGGCTGTAGGTGCGGTCGGGCGCGGGCGGGTCGTAGGGGGCGGCGGTGACCAGCGGGGCCATGGCAGCGTCCTCGTCCTCCAGCGGGGCGATGATGTTCACCCGCGCCTGCCGTTCGGCAAGGCCGTTGGCGCGCACCACTTCCGCGATGACCGCCGGGTAGTCCACGGGCTCGGCCACCAGGCCGAAATGGTCCAGGCTGGCCTGCAGGCGCGCCAGATGCGCGTCCAGGCGGCTGGGCCCGTGCCCGTTCCACAGGATGGTTTCGAAGAACCCGGCCCCGTACCGGAATGCCGGACTGCCGATGTCCAGCCGTACCCCGCCCTCGTGCAGCGCGCCGCTCCGCCAGTGGATCATGCGCATACCTCCCGGAAGTTGGCTGCCTTGGCCCATGTTTCTTCGTATTCGCTTTCCGGGTCCGAGTCCACGACGATGCCGCTGCCCGCGCAATGTTCGAAGCGGCCCGTTGCCGCGTCGTGCCAGCCGGTGCGGATGGCGATGGAGGCGTCCATGGTGCGGGCGTCGGCCATGGCCAGCAGGCTGCCGCAGTACACCTCGCGGCTGTGCGGTTCCCCGGCCTCGATGATGGCCAGGGTGCGCCGCTTGGGGCAGCCGGTCACCGATCCGCCGGGAAAGGCGGACAGCAAGAGGTCCAGACAGGTGCGGTCGGGCCGCAGGGTGCCGGTGACGTCGGAATACATCTGCACGAGGCCGCTGGCCGCGCCGCCCACGCGAAAGGTGGCGCAGTGCCGGGCCACGGCCACGCTGCCGTGGGCGCAGTCCGCCGAGATGTCGTTGCGCACCAGGTCCACGATCATGGACAGTTCGGCGCGCTCCTTGGGGGTGGCGGCCAGCAGGCCCGGCAGGCCGGGATGCCAGACGGGATGCGGCGTGCCGGGGCCGAAGGCCAGTGTGCCCTTGATGGGCTGAGACAGCACGCGGGCCGGGCCGCCGCCCGGCGCATCCACGCGCAGGAATCGCTCCGGCGAGGCGGACACCACGTGGCGGCCGCCGATGCGGAACAAGCCGTGGAAAGGGGCGGGCCGGGTGCGCCACAGGTGCAGCGAAAGGGCCGCCGGGTCCAGTCCCGCCGAGTCCAGCCCCGGCGCGTGCAGGCCGAAGCGGGTGGACAGGTTGCACTGGTAGGTATCGCCCGCGCGGATGCGGCGCAGCACCTCGCGCACGCCCGCCGTGTACCCCGCGCGGTCCAGCGAGGGCGGCAGGGCGGCGCAACTGGCAAGGGTGGTGAACGCGGCGGGCGGGGGGGCGTCGGCCAGCAGGCGGGCGCAGCGGACGGCCATGTCCGGCGGGGCGTCCGGGTGCACGGACAGGGTGAGCGCGCCGGTGGCCGGGTTCCAGCGGGCCACGGCGTGATAGCGGCGCAGCAGGGCGTGGGGCAGCACGCGGGGCTTGGCGCTGCGGATGCCGAAGCGCGGCAGGCCGTAGGTGTAGGCCAGAAAGCCGAGGGCGATGTCGTGGTCGGCGCGGGCGGGCTGCCAGGGGAGGGGCGCGCCGTCGCGCGGTGGTGTTGTGGAATGCGCCCCGAGCGGCGGCGGCAGGCCGAGGAAGGCGGCCAGCGCGGCGTCGGTGTGCGGGCCGGGTTCATGGTCCGGGGGAAGCGTGTCGGACGCCGGGTCGCCCAGACACAGTTCCGCGCGCGGGCCGATGCCCACGAGGCAGCACGGGCCTTGGCCCTCGCCGCCGGGCCAGACCGTCCAGCCGGGCGGCATGGCGGTGTGGACGTGCGGGGCGGCGGTTATGACGGTTGCGCCAGTTACGTTAGTTGTGCCAGTTACGTTAGTTGCGCCAGTTGCGTCGATTGCGCCGAGGGTGGCGCCGAGGGTGGCGCCGGGGGGGGCGGCGGGCAGGCCGGACGCGCCGACACCCGCGCGCAGCACCTCCCCCATGCCGGAATCCGCATGGCCCGCATCCGCGTGCCCGGAATCCGGATGGCACAGCAGCAGGTCCGCACCCTGCCGGGCGCAGGACAGGGCAAAGGACGCGAAGGCGTCGGCGTCAGCGCAGGCAGAGAGCGTGCAGCGCATGGCGTATCCACCACACCCCGTCCGGGGTGAGGAATGATTCGGGGTGAAACTGGTAGCCCAGCAGGGGCAGGCAGCGGTGCCGGGCGGCCATGACCACCCCCTGCCCGTTGCGGGCCAGCACGCGCATGCCCGCGCCCATGGCGGACAGGTGCAGCGAATGGTAGCGGGCCACGGTGCGGGCCTGCCCGGCGTAGTGCAGGGTGTCCGGCTTGCCGTGCACGCAACCCGGCAGAGGCGCTGTGACCCCGCCGAAATGGGCGTTGATGATTTGCAGGCCAAGACAGATGCCCAGCACGGGCACCGGCACGGGGCAGGCTGGGGCGCAGTGGGGAGACGCCGTGGCGGCGGGGGAGACTGCGGATCGGTCGGGAGATGATGTGGCAGCCGGAACGGCGGGCACGGCCACGGACGGATCGGGGGACGAGGTTGCGGCCAGTGCGGTGATAATCCCGGCGGATTGACCGGCGCGCAGGGTGGCATCGGTGCCGTCGCCCGTTGTGCCCGTTGTGCCTGTTGTGCCTGTCCCGCCCATTGCGCCTGTCGTGTCCGTTGCGCCCGCCATGCGAGACGCGCGCGCCACCCGCGTGGCCTCGCCGCCCAGCAGCGGCGCGTACTGCGGGTATTCCTCCGGCGTGCCGGGGCCGGGCGAGATCACCAGCAGGTCCCAGCGGGCGGCGGGGTCTGCGGGGGCCGGACCGTCGAACGCATGGGGCCAGCCGGTCGTGACTTCATCCAGCCGGTCCACCGGCACGACCGTGGGCACGCAGCCGGTGGCGGCCACCAGCAGGTGTTCGAGGTTGCGCGTGAAGCTGTCGTGATTGTCGGCAAGCAGGATGCGCATGCGGTTGTGGTGCGGCGTCCGGTGGTGGCGGGCCGGCCTACCCCTGGCCTTCCATCCAGATGATGGACGCCTGCCGTCCGGTGGTGGCGGCGCGGCGGTAGGAGAAGAAGTCGTCGGTCAGGGTGTGGGTGCACAGGTCCAGCCCGTAGATGCGTTCCGGCAGCAGGCCCGCCTCGGCAAGCTGATGGCGGGTCAGCGTCCACAGGTCCATGGTGCGGCTGGCCGAGCGGAACCAGCGGGCGAAGTCCTGCCCCCATTCCGTGGCGAAGTTGACGAATTCCGCCGCCGCCGGGCCAAGGCTGGGGCCGCGCACGGCCAGCACCTCTTGCGGGGGAAAGCCGTAACGTTCGCAAAAGGCGCGCACGCCCGACTGCGGAAAGCCGATGCGGTTGCCCCGCCACCCGGCGTGCAGCGCGGCCACGTACCTGCCGCTTTCATGGGCCAGCAGGATGGGTTGGCAGTCCGCCGTCTTGATGACCAGCCCCACGCCGGGGCGCGCGGTGGCAAGGCCGTCGGCCTGGGCCACCGGGGTTGCGGCCAGCGCGGCGGCCAGTTGCACAGGTTCCGGGTCGATGATCATGGCATCGCCGTGCACCTGCTTGGCCTCCACCCATTCGGCCAGGTTCAGGCTGGCGGCCAGGGCGGCGCGGTTGGCGGCCACGGCGGCGGAGTCGTCGCCCACCTCGTAGGAAATGTTGCCCCCGGCCCACGGGCCGTCGGAGATGCCGCCGCGCCGGGTCTGGAAGGCGCAACGCACCCCCGGCACGCCGGGAAAGGCGAAGCGGATGCAACGCGGGGTGACGTCGTCAGGACTGGTGGCGGGGGAGCCGGAACGGGAAAGCGGCGGAAAGGCCAGCGACGGGGTGGTTACAGCCATGTCAGTCCCTCCTCGGTGCACAGTGCGTGGACGGGGCGGTCCCATGGGGCCACGGGCAGCGCCGGTACGATCTGGAAGGCATAGGCCAGCCCCACCAGCGCGGTGCGGGCCATGGCCGGATGGGCCAGGAAACGGTCGTAGTAGCCTGCGCCGTGACCAAGGCGGTTGCCCTGCCGGTCGAAGGCCACGCCGGGGATCACGGCAAGGTCGGGTGCGAAGGAGGACGCGGAACCGGGGGCAGCGTCCATGTCGATGGCCGGGCAGCGAGCGGGGTCCGGTTCCGCGATGCCGTAGCGCCCCGGCTTGAGGTCCGCCGCGCAGGCGCAGGGGGCCAGGCACATCTCGTTGTCGCAGTTGGCGGTGGGGGCGGATGTGGAGCCGGATGCGGCAGCATTTGCGGAGGATGCGGCAGCATTTGCGGAGGACGCGGCAGCATTTGCGGAGGATGCGGGAGCAGACGTCACGCAACGCGGCAGCAGCACCTGCTTGCCGTCCGCCCAGGCGGCGTCCAGCAGGCGGGCGGTTGCGGTCTCGTTGCGCACGGCCACGTACAGCAGCACCTGCCGGGCGGCCTGCCACGCGGGGGATGCCAGCAGGGCATCCTGCGCGGCATGGCCCAGGCGGGCGACCTCGTCGGGGGGCAGCGCGGCGCGACGGGCCAGCATGGCGCGGCGCAGGGCCTGCCGGGCTTCGGCGTCTGGCGGGGTGGAGTGCGTCATGTGGGATGCCGGGTTGGAGTCGTGTTGGTGCGGGGGCTTCGTAGCCGCCGGATGTCTGGCGGATGCCCGCCGGGCGCCTGTCAGGTATGGGATGTCTGGTGGAGCCGGTGGGGACCGGCGTGCCGCAACGCCTTCGAAATGCCCCCCCCCCCAGGGTGTTTTGTCAGGTGGCGGGTGCGTGGTGTAGAGTGCGGGCGCGGGTGGTACCAGCGCTACACATCTCCCTCCCCGTCACGCAATCTAACAAGGAAGGCTCCGCATGCAAAGCGCACCCTACTGGATAGCGTTCGGCGACATCCACGACGACGTTTCGCCCATCGCGGACATTCCCGGCCTGTCCGAGGCGGCGGGCGTGATCATTACCGGCGACATCACGGTGGTGGGCGGCGTGCGCCAGGCCGAGCGCGTGCTGACGGCCATTGCCGCGCGCAACCCGGCCATCCACGCCCAGATCGGCAACATGGACAAGGCCGAGGTGACCGACTGGCTGGACGGGCGCGGCTGGAACATCCACCGTGCCGCGCGAGAACTGGCCCCCGGCGTGGGCCTGCTGGGCGCGGGCCATTCCACGCCCACCCCCTTCGGCACGCCCAGCGAGGTGCCGGAAGCGCGGCTGGCCGAATGGCTGGACGCGTTGCGGGCAGAGGCGGGGCGCTGGCCCCGGCTGGTGCTGGCCGTGCATACCCCGCCCAAGGACAGCCTGTGCGACAGGCTGGGCAACGGCGCGCACGTGGGCAGCCCGGCGGTGCGGGCGTTCATCGAGGCGGTGCAGCCGGACGTGTGCCTGTGCGGGCACATCCATGAATCGCGCGCGGTGGACCGCATCGGACGCACCGTGGTGGTGAATCCCGGCGCGCTGGGCGCGGGTGGCTACGCCGTGGTCAGCGCACCGGAAGACGGCCCGCTGACGGCGGAACTGAAGGTCTTGCGCGGGTAGCAGGCCTGGGGCGGTTGGCGGGACGGGCGGACCGTGCGTCCGACCCGCGCGAAAGCAGGTTTTCGCGAAAGTTTTTATCCATCTGTGTCAGTGTGTTGTTGCTCTCCCCCGATCTTTTTTCAGTTTTCTGTTGACACCGGGGGGCGACGGGCATACTTCTAACGACCCGACGGCAAGGCCCTGCCAACGCCGTCGGACCCGAATACCGCAGGTGACGCGGGGTGGAGCAGCTCGGTAGCTCGTCGGGCTCATAACCCGAAGGTCGTCGGTTCAAATCCGGCCCCCGCAACCATATTTGAAGGCCCTGAAAGGCAACTTTCAGGGCCTTCTCTGTTTTTTGTCACGTTTTCGCAGGATATTTGCACGAGCATGCGTGGTGCGGTGAATACGGCGCCAATCGCCGCAAAATGTGCGGAGATTGGCTCGGCGCCTTCCGGCCATGGTGCCACGTCACCCGACCGCATCTGCCCCCAGCCCCCGGCTCCCCGGCGCTACTTCCGGAACAGCGCCACCACGCTGGTCAGGTTGGCGTCGCCAAGGCCCTCGTCCATGCCGCGCCGGAACACCGAGCGCGCGGCGGCGATGGTGGGCGCGGCATCGGGAGAACCGGCGGCCTCCAGCGCGTAGCCGAAGTCTTTTTCGACCAGCTCGACAGGAAACATCACGGGCGCCTCGCCCGAAAGCAGCGCGCCAATGGCCCGCTGGGCGTAGGGGCTCCACACCGCCGTGCCGGCGATGATGCCCATGATCTTCTGGGCGTCCGCGCCGTTGCGGCGCAGCATGCCGATCAGTTCGGCGATGGCGGTCACCTGGACGCCCAGCAGGGCGTTGGTTGCCAGCTTGGTCAGCGCGCCCGTGCCGATTTCACCCGTGTGGTTCACCGCGCTGCCCATGGCCAGCAGCACCGCTTCGGCCTGCTTGCAGGCGTCCGCGTTGCCGCCCACCAGAAAGATGAGCTGCGCGGCGTCGGCCTGCGGCAGCGACCCGGAGACAGGGGTTTCCAGCAGGGTCACGCCTCGGTTGGCCGCCTCCGCGCCCAGCTTCTTGATCCAGTCCACCGACAGGGTGGAGCTGTCCATGGCGATGGCGCCGGGCCGCATGCCCGCGAAGGCGCCGGTTTCGGGGTCCAGCCAGACCCCGGCGGATGCCGCGTCGTCGCGCACCATGGCCAGCACGAAGTCCACCCCGGCGGCGGCTTCCCTGGGGGTGGCGGCCTGCGTGGCGCCCAGGGCCAGCAGCGGCTCCGCCGCCCTGGCGGTGCGGTTCCAGACGGTGACCTGATGCCCGGCCTTCAACAGGTTGGCGGCCATGCGCCTGCCCATGGCTCCAAGGCCCAGTATGGCGATATGCGACATGATGGTGCTCCTTGCTTGCGATGCTGGTTGGCTCCCCGATGTGGCCGGAAGTGCCCGGATGTGGCCCGGTGTGAGCCCTGTGCTGGAAGACATGCGCGGACGGGGCTGGCGATGGCGCACACCCGTGCCGCGCCCGCCGCAGGGGATGGCGCCCTTCGTTCAATATAGGATGCTTGGCGCGCTTTACAATACGAAAAGGCGGACCGTGCGACCCGTGCCCGTGCGAACGGGGGGGGCGTGCGGTCCGCCTTGCTTGTGGGGGGCGGGGTGGAGTGCCGCCGTTGGGACGGCAGTGACGGGCATGCCGCCTTTGGCGGCCTGTGTGGCCCGTCGGGTCCGTCGGGTCCGTGTGGTTCGTGCGCGCCGCGCGGGCAGTGCGCCCTATGCCGCCGTCACGCCGCGTCCGATTTGCCGGGTGTGGCCCGCCTGTCGCGCGAGCCGCTCACGGTCCCGCAGGTGCTGAAGCAGGGCAAGCGCCTCCTGCGGGGGGCGCTGTTCCACGCGGCGGTACTGGCGGCCATCCGGGGTGCGGGTGGCCATGCCCAGGTCGCACAGCCAGCGGCGCAACAGGGCATGGTCGCCGAAGTGATGGCAGGCGCGCAGGGTGTCGTCCATCCGGGTGCCGGTCAGTTCCTGTCCGGCGGGCAGGCGCGACCACACCCACCACAGGCAGAGCCGTTGCAGGCTGACCTTGCCGGGCCAGCGGGCCAGCAGCCCGTCCGGGCCGAAGTGGCGGGCGGCGCGCTCCACGCGGCGCAGGTCCACCGGTTCTTCCGGGGCGGCGGGTTCCGGCGCGGCAAGGCGCTGAAGCCGTTCCTGCGCCGCGAACTGGGCGCGATAGTGCTGGAAGTTGCGGTAGCCTACGGCGCGGACCAGCATGTTCAGCAACTGGACATGGCTGATGTGGCCGGGGTCGCGGGGGTTGGTGCGGCCCGTGCCGTGCGCGCCTGCCGTACGGGGCGCGACCGGTGCATTGCCCGCGCCGGGGGCATTCGCGGGAATGCGCGGGGCATCGCCGGCGGAGCCGCCGGGGTTGTTCGGCGCTCCGTCGGTCAGGTTGGCCGACTCCGACGGCATGGCGCACGCCGCCAGTTCGCGTTGCAGCGAACGGGCCAGCGCGGATACGTCCTTGGCGATGAAGGGAAAGCGGGGTCTGGACATCACCTATCCTCTCGACGTGCCGATCCGGATGGGGTGTCGATGGTCACTGGCTTTCGACGCGGCACGAGGCAGGTGCGTGTCGGGATGGAGAGATGGCAGGTTTAGCTTCCCGCAGGGGGACAGTGACGCCTTGGTGAACTGCCGACCGGTTCAGGGTCTACACCGGGGCGCGGGGTTTTTCAAGCCGGGGGGGGCAGCGCCGCGGGCGGGCCAGCCGGTGAGGTGGGCGCGCCATGCGATACGGGGCGGCCCGGCTTTCGGCGGGTCCGTGTCATTCGAAACGGGGCGGTCCAGCTTTCGGCTGGTCCGTGCCATGCAAAAGGGGGGCGGTCCAGCTTTCGGCTGGCCCGTGCCATGCAAAAGGGGGGCGGTCCAGCTTTCGGCTGGTCCGTGCCATGCAAAAGGGGGGCGGTCCAGCTTTCGGCTGGTCCGCCCCGTCGGGCATGCATTGCGCCTTGTTCCCCGGCTACCCCGCCTTGGCGGGGGGCAGCGAGGCCAGCGGCGCACCGTAGTACGCCTTCAGGTACAGTTCGCGGATTTCGGCGATCAGCGGGTAGCGCGGGTTGCCGCCGGTGCACTGGTCGTCGAAGGCCTGTTCGGCCAGCAGGTCCACCCGCTCCAGAAAGTCCGCCTCGGCAATGCCCGCCTCGCGCAGCGAGCCGGGAACGTTCAGGTCGGCCTTCAGTTTTTCAATGGCCTGCACCAGCCGGGCCACCTTGCGGTCGCGGTCGTCGCCGCAGCCTTCGGTCAGCCCCAGCATGTCGGCGATGCGCGCGTAGCGCCCCTTGACGAAGGGGTAGCGGTACTGCGGCATCAGCCCCTGCTTGGTGGGGGTGTCGGTGGCGTTGTACTCGATGACGTGCGAAAGCAGCAGCGCGTTGGCAAGGCCGTGCGGCATGTGGAACGCGGCCCCCAGCTTGTGCGCCATGGAATGGCACACCCCCAGGAAGGCGTTGGCGAAGGCCATGCCCGCGATGGTGCCCGCATAGTGCATCTTTTCGCGGGCCATCACGTCGCGCGCGCCATCATTGTACGCCCGGCGCAGGTACTTGAAGACCAGCCGGACGGCCTCCAGCGCGTTGCCGTCGCTGAAGTTGTTGGCATAGGTGGAGGTGAAGGCCTCCACCGCGTGGGTCAGTGCGTCCAGCCCGGAATGGGCGGTAAGCGTCTTCGGCATGTCCATGACGAATTCCGGGTCAACGATGGCCATGTCCGGCGTCAGTTCGTAGTCGGCAATGGGGTACTTCATGCCCGTGGCGTCGTCGGTGATGACCGCGAAGGGCGTCACCTCCGACCCGGTGCCCGAGGTGGTGGGCACAGCGACCATCACCGCCTTCTTGCCCAGCGCCGGAAAGGCATGGACCCGCTTGCGGATGTCCATGAAGCGCAGGGAAATTTCCTCGAACTTCAGGTCCGGCTGCTCGTACATCAGCCACATGATCTTGGCCGCGTCCATGGGCGAGCCGCCGCCGAGGGCGATGAACATGTCCGGCTGGAAGGCGCGGATGGAATCGAGCGCCGCGTAGGTGCCGGACAGGTCGGGGTCGGGCTTCACGTCGCTGAACACCCGGAACTGGATGCCCAGCTTTTCCAGCACGGCGGTCACCTTGCCCACGTGGCCCAGGTCTTCCATGGTGCGGTCGGTAACGATGAAGGCGCGCTTCCTGTCGCGCATGTCTTCCAGCGCCAGGCGCAGCGCCCCCATCTTGAAGTAGATTTTCGGGGGCACCCGGAACCACAGCATGTTCTCGCGCCGTTCGGCCACGGTCTTCACGTTCATGAGATGCTTCACCCCGATGTTTTCGCTGACGGAATTGCCCCCCCACGAGCCGCAGCCCAGCGTCAGCGAGGGCGCCAGTTCGAAGTTGTACACGTCGCCGATGGCGCCCTGCGACGAGGGCATGTTGACCAGGGTGCGCCCGGTGGTCAGCACGTTCTGGAAGTGGACGATGCGCTCGCGGTTGGCCTCGTCGGTGTACAGCACCGAGGTGTGCCCGGCCCCGCCCAGCTCCACCAGGCGCTGGGCCATGTCCACGGCGGCGGCGAAGTCGGGCGCGCGGTAGAAGCCCAGCACGGGAGAAAGCTTTTCGTGCGCGAACGGGTCCAGCGGGTCGATGGCGTCGCGTTCCGCAATGAGGATCTTGGTGGTCGGCGGCACGGTGATGCCCGCCATGGCCGCGATTTCCGCCGCCGATCGGCCCACGATGGCCGCGTTGATCCTGCCGTCGGTGAACACCACGCCCGCAAGGGCCTCTGCCTCTTGCGGCGAGGCAAAGTGGCAGCCGCGCGCCGCGAATTCGGCCTTCACCGCGTCCGCCGCCGTGTCCTCCACGATCACCGCCTGCTCGGAGGCGCAGATCATCCCGTTGTCGAAGGTTTTCGACAGGATGATGGAGTTCACCGCCATCTTCACGTTGGCGGTGGCGTCCACCACCACCGGGGTGTTGCCCGCGCCCACGCCGATGGCGGGCTTGCCCGAGCTGTAGGCGGCATGCACCATGCCCGGCCCGCCGGTGGCCAGTATCAGCGCCACGCCCCGGTGCTGCATGATCTGGCGGGTAAGGTCGGGCGTGGGCGCTTCCACCCAGCCGATGACCCCGCGCGGCGCGCCAGCGGCCACGGCGGCCTCGTGCACGATGCGCGCGGCCTCCACCGTGGATTTCGCGGCGCGCGGGTGCGGCGCGAAGATGATGCCGTTGCGCGTCTTCAGCGCCAGCAGCGCCTTGAAGATGGTGGTGGAGGTGGGATTGGTGGTGGGGATGATGCCCGCGATGACCCCGATGGGCGCGGCCACCTCGCGGTAGCCGTAGGCCGGGTCGTCGCGGATGACCCCGCAGGTCTTTTCGTCCTTGTACTTGCTGTAGATGTATTCCGAGGCGAAGTGGTTCTTGATCACCTTGTCCTCCAGAATGCCCATGCCCGTTTCCTGCACGGCCATGCGGGCAAGGTGGATGCGCTGGGCCGTGGCGGCGGCAGCGGCGGCGTGGAAGATGGCGTCCACCTGCTGCTGGGTGAAGTTGGCGAAGGCGCGCTGCGCCTCGTTCACGCGGGTGACGATGTCGTCGACTGAGATGCTGTTCGGGGCGATGTCGTTCAGGGAAGTGGCGTCCGGCGTGGCGACCGGTTTCGCGTCCTGTGCGTTGGGCTTCTTGCTCATGGGGGCTCCTTGCCGACGGGAAGGCGGTGCCTGCCCGGCGGACGGGTTCCGGCGTCCGTTGCGCCGCTTGCGGGTTGCCCGTGGCCGCCGCCGTGTCGGGATGGGCGGAGGTTGCGTCTATATTTGTGCATGCAACCATTCATGGGCAAGGGCGTCAAGACCGGCATGGTCCGGAATGGGAGCGTGCCGGTGTGGTGGCCTTGCCAGTGACGCGCATTGTGATGATTTTGTGAATCTGTCCTGTGGTTGGGTTTTTCTGAATAACACTTCATGAAAATTCAGAGTGATGTGGTGTTGTGTGTAATGGCGGCGCAGCCCGCTCGGAGTGGGGGAAGCCCTTTGCCCCTCGACGGATGGTCACGGGTTTGGCATGCTATGGGTGTGAATTCACGTTTTCGGCAATAGGCAGGCGGGGCGCGTGCGCCCGCCTGCGGGATGTCAGCGCTTTCGGGCGGCGGCAGCCCCTCAAATGCGGCAACGGAACAGCCAGGGAGGCCACATGAGCGACCATCGGACAGCGCAGCCGGACGTCACGGCGGTTCCGGACGCGGTGGTGCAGTGCCTCCATCCGGACGGCAGTCCGGCAGAGGTGTTGTTGGTGGAACGGGTGGAGCTGGCCAGCCCGGCGGGCGTGCTGGTGCCCCAGTACGAGCCGGAAGACCCCCGCAGGCAGCGGGTGCAGCCGGTGGAGTTGCACCCCGGCGGCGGGCTGAAGGCGGTGTCGTTGCAGGAAAAGGCGGTGATCGAAACGCCCGTGGGCCCCATGGCGGCGGAGCGGGTCACCTTTCATCCCGGCGGCCAGCTGCGCCGGGTGTTTCCGCTGGACGGCAAGATTTCCGCCTACTGGAGCGTGGAGAACGAAACTGCCCTGGCCGGGCCGCAACGCATGGAAACGCCCATCGGCGTGGTCAGTGCGCGGATAATCTCGGTGCACTTCTTTCCGTCCGGGGCGTTGCGCAGCGTCACCCTGTGGCCCGGCGAGCGGGTGACCATCGCCACCCCGCAGGGACCGGCCAGCGTCAGCGTGGGGTTTTCGTTCCACGAATCGGGCGCGCTGCGCTCGTTCGAGCCGGACGCCCCCTTCGAGGCCAGGACACCGGTGGGCACGGTGCTGGCCTTCGACACCGACCCCGAGGGCGGCATGGCCGCCGACCTGAACTCGTTGCAATTCGACGAGGCAGGCAACGTGACCGCCCTGACCACCGCCACCGACAAGGTGGTGGTGACCTGCAAGGCCGTGGCGGATGCGGGGCCGGGGGAGGATGGTGGTGGCGGGAATGGCCCGAACACGTCAGACCCGAGCATGTCCGGCGCGGCCGCCTGGCCCGCCTGCTGTCCGGACTGCGCCCGCTGGGCCGCCGCCACCGGCAGGCAGGTGCGCCAGCCCGGACGCCTGGCCCTTGGCCCCGGCTTTCGGGAAAGCCTGTGCGGCACCACGCCCACCGACCTCGTGCCGCTGCGCATGGGTTTCACCGCCGATGCCGTGAGTCTGGACGGCCACGCCTTTTCCCGCGCCGGGCACGGCTTTTCCGTGCTGCGCGGACTCATGCCCGTGGCGCGCACCACCTATTCGTGCTGAGGGCGAAGGCTCCTGCCTGGGTGCCTGGGGCAGGAAATGCACGGGCCGAAGTGGAAAACCTTCGCTTTGCCCCGGTTTGTCCCGGTGCGCGTTGCCGCAACCTGCCGTGTGGCGCGTGTTGCGGCGGCTATTTCGATGAGCCGTGCCGCGCCTGCATGGCGCGCAGGATGGCCTGCCGCAGTCCGCTCATTTCCACGGGTTTCGATACGTAGTCGTCCATGCCCGCTTCCAGGAAGGATTCGCGGTCGCCCACCATGGCGTGGGCGGTCATGGCCACCACGGGTATGGCCGCGCGGGCGGAGAAGGCCGGGTCTGTGCGGATGGCGCGGGTGGCCGTCAGCCCGTCCATGACCGGCATCTGCACGTCCATGACCACGCAGTCGAACGCGGCGTGGTGCAGGGCGTCCAGCGCCTGCTGGCCGTCGGTGGCCAGGGTTACCGTCATGCCCGACTTTTCCAGCATGCGCCGCACGGCAAGCTGGTTCACGGCATCGTCCTCCACCAGCAGCACATGCAGCCCGGCCTGGTATTCCGGCGGCGCGGCGTTGGCGGGGACCGGTTCCGCCTGCTGCGCGGGCGTTGCGCCGCGCAGCCCGGCATGGTCCTTGCCGGACCGTGCCATGCCCCGGGGCAGGGCGGAAACATCGGCGTGGCGGGCGGGCATGGCCATCCCGCCGTCACTGCCGCCGGCGTCGTCATGTCCGACTGCCGTGCCGGATTCGTTCGTTCCGGTGGGGCCGGTGGCGTCCGGCAGGGCGAACGGCCCGCGCGCGGGTGCCCGGTCCGCGCCGTCGGCATCCCACAAGGCGCCAAAGGGCAGCGAGATGAAGATGGTGGTGCCTGTCCCCGGCGTGCTTTCCAGCGAAAGTTCGCCGCCCATCAGGGCCACCAGCCGCCGCACGATGGACAGGCCCAGCCCCGCCCCGCCGTGCCGCCGCACGTGCGAGCCGTCCAGCTGGCTGAACGGCTCGAAAATGCGTTCCAGATGCGATTCCGGAATGCCGATGCCGGTGTCGCGCACCTCCAGCAGCAGGCGCAGCTGGGCGGGCCGGTGGGCCGGGGTGTTTCCCGCCGGGCCGCCGGTCGCGTCGTCTGCTGCGTTCCCGGCGGTGCGCGCAGCCGGGGGCAGGCCCAGCGGGGTCAGTTCCACGGTCACCGAGCCCGTATCGGTGAATTTTATGGCGTTGCCCACCAGGTTGAAGGCGATCTGGCGCAGCCGGGCCTCGTCGCCCACCAGTCGCGCGGGCAGGCGCGGGTCCAGCCGGATGTCCAGTTCCAGTTCCTTTTCGCGCGCGGGCAGCAGAAAGATGTCGCGGATGGACCCGGCCACCCCTTCCAGCGCGAAGGGCGCGGCGCGCAGGGCCAGCCTGCCCGCTTCCACCCGCGAAAGGTCCAGCACGTCGGACAGCAGCTGGGTAAGCCGCCGGGCCGAGGTGATGGCGCTGGTCAGGTAGTCCTGCTGCTCGTCGTCCAGGGTGGTGGTGTGCAGCAGTTGCAGCATGCCCAGCGCGCCGTTGAGCGGGGTGCGTATTTCGTGGCTCATGTTGGCCAGGAATTCGGACTTGGCCAGGTTGGCGGCTTCCGCCGCGCCCTTTTCGCGCAGCAGGGCGGCTTCCGCTTCCTTGCGCCCGGTAACGTCCACGGCCATGCGAATCACCGCGCGGCGGCCATCGGGCAGCGAGCCCAGCGGGGCGGAACTGAAGTCCCACACCCTGGCCGAGCCGTCGGCGCAGGTCACCGGGTGTTCGCCGTCGGCCCTGCGTGCGCCAAGGGCGTACAGCGTGTCGGTATCGCTGGTGGGGTGGCCGGTGCCGCCCGCCGTGGTGCCGCCCGCCGTGATGCTGCTGGTCTGGTCGGCTGCCCTGCCGGGTGCCTGCCCGCCCTGCCCGCCCTGTCCGTCCAGTCCGTCCTGTTGGCCACCAGGGCCCGCGTCCGCATCCGCATCGGCCACGTGCACCGGCTCGCCCTGCATGGCCAGTTCTTCCCAGCGGGCCAGGGTGGGCACGTCGCCGGGGGTGTAGCCGGAAAATTCGCACCAGCTGCGGTTCAGGGCCAGCACGGTGCCGTCCTCGTCGTGGATCATCACCGGCACGGGCGCTTCCTCGATGGCCGCGCGGAACTGCCGCTCGCTGGCCAGCAACTGGCGGCGCGCCGCGTACTGGGCGCTGACGTCGGTGAACACCAGCACCGCGCCGGTGATTTCGCCCGCCGCGTCGTGGATGGGGGCGGCACTGTCCGCGATCTGGTATTCCGCGCCGTCGCGGGCCAGCAGCAGGGTGTCGTTGGTCAGTTCCACCACCTTGCCGGTGCCTACCGCCTGCGCCACCGGGTCGGGCACGGGGTCACGCGTGCGGCCCGCCACGATGACGAAGACTTCTCCGATGTGCCGCCCTTTGGCGGCGGCAAAGGGCCAGCCGGTCAGCCGCTCGGCCACCGGGTTCATCAGGGTGATGCGTCCGGCCCGGTCGGTGGCCATCACCGCATCGCCGATGGAGCGCAGGGTGACGGCCAGGTTTTCGCGGCTGGCGCGCAGGGCTTCCTCGGCCTGGCGGCGGGCGGTGATGTCGGAATGGGTGCCCACGAAGCGCAGCGGCGTGCCGTCTTCCGCCAGGGACATCACCCTGCCGCGGGCCAGCACCCAGATGTAAGCGCCGTCCTTGCGCCGCATGCGGTATTCCGACTGGTAGGTGTCGGTGGCGCCGGAAAGATGCATGTCCATGTCGGCCTGCACCCGCTGCCTGTCGTCGGGGTGGACGCGGCCTTCCCATTCGCGGGGCGAGGTGCCTATCTCGTTTTCTTCGTAGCCCAGCAGCCCCTTCCAGCGGGGGGACAGGAACACCTGGCCGGTGCGGATGTTCCAGTCCCACACACCGTCTCCGGGGCCCTCCAGGGCAAACTGCCAGCGCTCTTCGCTGTCCACCAGGGCCATTTCGGCGGCGCGGCGGCGGTCGGCGGCGATCTTGAACAGCAGGGTAAGCCCGCACAGAAAGATCATCCACAGCACGAAGACCACGCGGGTCAGGCGGCTCTGGCGCTCGGCGTCCTCCACGAAGCGGGAGAACACGCTGCGCTCCAGCGCATCGCCCAGCCGGTCCAGTTCGGTGAAGGCGCGGCGCTGCTCCAGCACCAGCAGGGGATGTTCTCCGCGCGGGGCCGCGAGCCGGGCGTTGGTGGTGCGGTTGAGGGCGCTGATGCCGTCTGCGTAGATGCGCAACTGGGCCACCAGCATTTCCGGGGCGTCCTCCTGAAAGGGCCGGATGGCCGAAAGGGCGGGCAGGGCGCTGCCGCCGGGGGCCAGCAGTTCGTCAACGGCATCGTACAGCCTGCCTGCTCCCTGTTCGAAGTAGGCGCCGTGGATGCCGGGGGGAATGTCGGCGTCGCCCGCCAACTGGCGCTCGGCGGCCAGCTGGCCCTTCAGCAGGTCGGCCCTGGCGATGCGCAGCGCCTTCACCACCGGCAGAAAACCACGCAGGCTGGCGTGCCAGCCGTGGTTCACCCACAGCAGCAGGATGCCCGAGCAGACCAGCGCCATGATGCCTCCGGCGATGGCGATGTTGCGGCTCTGCGAGATGGCGGGGCGTCTGGTCATGCGGCGGACCCTGTGGAGGTGGCGGGTGTGGTGCGACGGACGTGGTGTGGCGACGCGGGGAGCAGGATTCACGCAACCGGAGGATGCGGCGGCGGCCCGGTGCCGCTCACTGGCCGGGGCCTGGCCCGTTTCGTCCGTCCTGCCCGTGCGGCGTGCCGGGAACGGACCAGGGGGGCAGGGTGGAACCATCAAAGCCGAAGGGCCGCACCAGGGCAAGGTGCTCCGGTGTGCCGATGAAGGCGCGCAACTGCTCGTTCACCCTGTCCGCGAGGGGTGCGTCCTCCTTGCGAAAGGCAAAGGCGCACAACCCGGCCACGGATTTGCCGTTGATGACCGGCTGGGCGAAGGGATGCGCGGACTCCAGTTCTTCGGGGTGCTGTCGGGCCAACAGTACCACCGTGGGGCCGGAAAGGGCCAGACCGTCCACGCGGCCCTTGCGCACGGCGGTCATGCCCGCGTGCGCATCGGCCACGGGGAACAGCCTTTCGGCGGGCATACCCAGCAGCAGCAACTGGCGATGTTCCACCGCACCGTCCAGCACGGCAAGGGTGACATCGCTGCGCTCGGCAAGGGATGCGTAGTCGTGCAGGCCGCGCGGGTTGCCGCGCCGCACCAGCAGCCCCTGCCCCACGGAGCTGGTGGGCAGCGAAAAGGCGACGCGGGCGGTCCTGTCGGGCGTGATGAACATGCCCGCCGCGATCATGTCGATATGCCCGGCCAGCAGGTCCGGGATCAGGGCGTTGAAGTCGCCGAGCACCCAGCGCACCCGGGTGATGCCCGCGCGGGTCAGCGCGGCGCGGGCCACTTCCGGGGCCTCGCCGGTCACGGTGCCTTCCGGGGTGAGGTAGGCGTACGGGGGTTCAAGGGCGTAGCCCACCCGAATGGTGCCCCCACGCCATGCCGCATTGTCCGGGTCGGGCAGTTCCAGCAGCGCGTAGAGCAGGGGCGTCACCGCGCAGACCACGGCGATGACGCCGAGCAACGAGGGGGCGGAGCGGGGAAATCTGGGCATGGAGTACGTGTCCTGTGGCGCGGCGCGCGGGGCGCATGCCGGAGACGGTATTGCCGTCGCTGTGCCATATGCCAGCGTAGCGGAACATTATTCTTTGCCGCGGAATGGCGCGGCGTCAATTGGGGGGTTCCGCACCTTTGCCGGTGCTTTCCCATGGAGAAGGTAGGGTTAGCCCGACATGTGGAGCATGGGAGCCCGCAATGGTGCGCAACGGTCTTGACATGGCGGGTAAGGAAATGAAGTATGCGACAATCCACTGCCCGGGGAGGGCAGGACACCGGTCGCGCCATGGCGCGCAGCAGGGGAGCACCCGTGCACGACGAACAGTATCCGATCATACTTGGCGTTTATTCGTTGCAGCAGGATGCCATGGTTGGCATAGGCGGCACCGCCTCGCAGCAGCGTCAGGTTACCTATTGGTATGCGCGCAAACTGGATGCTGCCATCTGCGAAGTGCAGCCGCTCAACGTGCACCATGTGCCATCGGGTATCCGCAATCCCATGGAAGAGCTTGAATTTCTTCGTAATTACATGCCGGAGCCGATGTATTACAAGAACCACACGGTGCCCGCGCTGACATCACTGCATCGCAAGCTGGTCGAGGGCGAGGCCTGCCTGGCGGAACTGCGTCTGGACGAAGCGGAAAAGGCGTTCATCAAGGCCCTGATGATCGACGACCTGAACGTGCCCGCCAATTTCGGCCTGGGCGAGGTGTACGCGGAAAAGAAGGACACGGCCCGGCTGCGCAAGGTGCTGCACGTGCTGATGGGCAGCGACGAGGCGTTCCTGATGGAGCACCGGGTGCGTTTCAACAAGTTCGGCATCAGCCTGCGCAAGAACGGGCACTTCGACGATTCGCTGCGGTTCTACCACAAGGCGCTGGAATGCCACGAGGACGAGCACCTGCATTTCAACATCGCGCGGGTGCACTTCGACAAGGGCGACACCGGCGCCTGCGTGCAGCACCTGACCAGGGCTCTGGCCATGCGGCCCGACTTTACCGAGGCGCAGCGCTTTCTGACCTTCTGCGGCGGCCAGGCCTGTTCCGGTTAGCCGGGCAGGGCGCCGCGCAGCTTTCCACCGGGCACGACGCACGGGCACGACGAAGGCCGCCACATGATGTGGCGGCCTTCGTGCGTTGCGGGGGACGGGGTTTACCCGTTGCGTCCCTGTGGCCGCGCGGGGGATATGCCATTGTCCGCCGGAAACTGGCGGAAACTGTCAGCTCAGGCCAGCTCATGCCAGTTCTGTCGGTTCATGCCGGGGCGTCCCACGGACATTCACCGGGCAGGGTGCCGCCGGGCGGCAGATGGCTTCGCAGGAACCGGGTGTCGATGGCCCGTTTGACCAGGAAGGCCAGGCGCCCACCGAAGCACAGCGCGCCGCCGCCCAGCGGGCGGTGCAGCACCCCCGTGCCCGCGCCGGTATCCAGCACCAGCAGATGGCCGGGCCGGGGGATGTACGGGACAAGGGGCGGCTGGCCGGATGCCGGGGCCGCATTGGCGGCGTGCCGCGCATGCGCGTCCAGGCGGGTGCCCAGATTGGCGGCCAGCACCGGGCCCTGGCGTACGGCGTGCACACCCACGCGGGGCAATGGCGCCGGGGTGAAGTGAATGCAGTCGCCCCCGCCGAACAGGTCCGGATGGGCGATAGACTGAAGGTGCGCGTTCACCGCCAGCCCGCCGTCCGCCTCGCCATCAGGCCCGCCGTTTGCCCTGCCAATCAGGCCCGATGCCGCGAACAGCGGCGGCGGGGCCACTCCGGTAGCCAGCAGCACCACATGGGCGGGCAGGCTGCGGCCATCGTCCAGCAGTGCCCCTTCTGGTGTGGTTTCCAGAACCCGCGCGCCCTCGATGATGCGCACCCCGCGCGCGGCGGTCACCGTGCGGCACAGGTCGCGTGCCCGTTCCGGCAGGCCCGGCAGCAGCCCGCGCCCGGCCACCAGGGTGACCGAATCGCCGCCGGGAACAACGGGGGCGGCGTTGCCCCGCGCGCGGGCAAGGCACACCGCCGCGTTGCAGGCCACCTCCAGCGCGGCTGGACCGCCGCCCGCCACCAGCACATCCACCGCGCCGTGCGCAGCCAGCCGCAGCAGCGTCTGCCGGGCCCGGTACAGGTTTTCGATGGGCTTTACCGATAGCACGGGTAGCGTCACGGGGGATGGGGGCGCGCCGACAGTGCTGCCGTTGACGCCATCGCCACCCGGCAGGATATGCGCCACCAGCGACCCCACGTTGCACGAGCACACCTCGTATTCCAGCCGCAGGCCGGAGGCGAAGTGCACGGCATGTCCCGGCGCGTCGATGCGCACCGCCGTGTCGGTGACGAAGGTGCCCCCCGCCGCCTGCACCATGCGCCGCACCGGCAGGGCCATGGCCTGCGGCGCATATGTGCCGCCCAGCACGCCGGGGCCCATGCCGGAATAGCAGTGGCAGGGGCCGGGCCCGGCCACGGTCACCGTATGCCCCCGCGCCACCAGCGCCGGAATGGCGCGGATGGCGTCGAGGTGGGCGTGCCCCGCGCCGAGCAGCAGCAGGCGGGCCATGGGGTCTCCTTGGATGGGGTGGGAATGGTGGCCCCACCGTAGCAGCGGATGCGGGGCGCGGCAACGCGGCGGTCAGGACGGTCGGGGAAGGCAGGACGGTCCGGACGGGCAGGGCGACAAGGCCGTTCCGCCTGTGCAGGCCTGTTCCACTGTTGCTCGCCTTTCCGGGGCACGTACGGTGTACATTCGGGGCACATTCGGGGCGGTCGCATGGCAGTGCCGGGGTGGTTCCGGCAACGCGACCGCCCCGCACTCCATGCGGAATGCGGGGCGGCGTGCGGGAAGGGTCGGGCTGAAGGCGATGTAAAGGCACGGCCTCTGAGGCCGGTTGCAGTTGCGCCCAGCGTCTATGCGGCACTACGGTCGTGGTCGTGGTCGTGGTCGCGGTCGCGATACATGGCCCACTGTTGCAGGAAGGCGGCCTCGAAGGACCGGCTTTCCGCGTAGGAGCGGGCATCGGCCCGCATGGCGTCCAGCCGGGCCGGGTCGGCGGCCATGTCCAGCATGGCCCGGGCCATGGCCGTGGCGTCTCCTTCCGGCACGATGGCCCCGGTGCGCCCCGGCAACAGGTTTTCCTGCGGCCCGCCCTTGTCGGTGACCACCACCGGCAGGCCGGAGGCCTGCGCCTCCAGTACCACGTTGCCGAAGGTGTCGGTGCCGGAGGGAAACACGAAGATATCCGACGAGGCGTAGGCGTTGGCCAGGTCGTCTCCGGTGAGGTAGCCGGTGAAGGTGACCGGCAGGCCGCGCAGGGTTTCTTCCAGCTCGGCGCGAGCCGGTCCGTCGCCCACCAGCACCAGCCGCAGGTGCGCGGCGCGGGTGGCCACCAGCCGGTAGGCGTCGGCCAGCACGTGCAGGTTCTTTTCGCGCGACAGGCGCCCCACGTACAGGAAGCGCACCGGCTGGGCCGCGTCGCGCGGGGCCGTCCTGCCCGGACCTGCGGCGCGGGCATCCTGGCTGTTCGGGAAGGTGCGCGGCAGGGTCACGGCGGTGCCGTCGTATCGGCTGAAGAACCCGTTGCGGCGGGCCGGGGTGAAGGTTTGGGTGTCGATGCCGCGCGGGTAGAAGGCGATGCGTTCGCGTGCGATGCCCCGTTCCGCCAGTTCGTCGCCGGTGGCGTGCGAGGGCACGTACACCCGGTCCATCTGGTTGTAGTACCAGATCATGTACCGCCACATGGCTTCTTCCAGCCCGGCGTCCTCGGTCAGCATCATCACGTACTGCGGGAAGGCGGTGTGGTAGGTGGCGTGAATGGGCAGACGCAGGATGCGCGCCGCCGCCAGCGCCACCAGCCCCACCGGGCCGGGCGTGGCCGAGTGCAGGTGGGTGAATCCCTGCCGGTAGCAGTGGTCCAGCATCTTCAGCACCGGCGGGTAATACAGGGCAAGGCCGGGGTACTCCGGCATGGCGAACGACCCGATGGGCGAAAAGGTGAATACGTCGGAGCGGTGGGCCAGTTCCGGGTCGGCCACGCCGTCGGGCGCGCAGGTGATGACCTGCAACCGCTTGTCGTTGCGGCGGGCGATGTCCAGTTGCATCTGAAGGGTGCGGGCCACGCCGTTGACGTCGTAGAAGGTGTCGGTGAAGTGGCCCACGTGCAGGCGGCCCGTGGCGTGCCATTCGTCCGTGTCCGTCACATGGGGGGGATGGGGCCGGGTACCGCACGCGCCGGACGAGGCGCCAGCCTGCCCCGGCGCGCCGGGCACGGCCTCTGCCGCGTGCGGCAGGAAGTGGTCGCGGCAGGCGCGGGCAAAGGCACGGTCCTTGGTGAACAGGGTGTACCCCACGAAGTACGGGGCCAGGATGGCGTAGAGCGACCCGGCGGAGCCCACCACGTTGAACACGCTGAACAGGTCCGCGCCCATGGCGTTGTCCAGCAGGGTATCGGCAAAGGTGCGCAGCACCTTTTCCGAGGCCTGGTCGGCAAAGCGCATCCAGGCCTGTTCGGTGCGTTCGCCGGTGATGTCGGCGGCGGGGCCGTCCAGCAGGGCTCGCAACTCCGGGTCGCGGCGGATGATCTCCGCCGCTTCCGTTTGCAGGTGGTCCTGCACGGTGCGCGGGGTGGACGCGGAAAAGGACAGCCGGGGGCGGCGGTACCCGATGAGGCCGTGCAGCCTGGTCAGCAGGCCGCCTTCCGGTTCCGGCGCGCCGGTCAGCACCCTGTCGGCGAAGCGCAGCACCGTGTCGCGGTTGACGTGGCGGCCCAGACCGAAGCGCTGCTTATAGAACTGGTAGGCGATGGCGTACAGGTTGTGGGCCATGGTCACCGGGGTGGCGGCGCTGCCGTGCGGCGTGCCGCGCCCCTCCATCACCCCGCGCAGGGCCTCGCGCACGCGGCCGTGCCCCACGCCGGAAACCCCTTCGATGCTGGTGTGGCTGCGGGCGATGTTCAGCGAGGAATGGTCGTCCGACCCGGCCATGAGGTGCTTTGTCCACGCCCGTTCCATGCGCGGGGCCATGTCCTGCCGGTCGGCCATGGCGTCCATGTCCGCCGGGGTCAGCCCCTGCACGATGGCCCGCAGGATGCCGTTCTGGAAGTCGTCGCGCGAGCCGTTCAGCTCGAACACCCGAAACAGCAGCAGCAGCCGTTCCATGTGGTCCAGGGTCAGGCGCTCGTTCAGCGAGTACATGGCGTGGGCGCAGGCATGGGGGATGCCCGACACGGTCAGGTAGTCCACCAGGTCGTAGATGTTCTCGCGCAGGCGGGTGATGTCGGCGTGGTGGGCTTCCGTCAGGTCCCAGGCCAGCACGTGGATCTTGCAGCGGTCTTCGGGGAAATAGGCGGTGATTTCCTCGCTGACGAAGGTGTGGTCGAGGTGGGCGATTTCTAGGCTGCCCGCCAGGGTGTTGTGGTCGGTGATGGTGACCAGGTCCATGCCCCGGCGGCGGGCGATGTCGTACAACGCCCTGGGGTCGGTGTAGCTTTCCGCGCAGCCCAGCTTTTGCAGAATCCACTGCGAGGGGCGGGTGGAGTGGCGCGAGTGCACGTGCAGGTCGATGGACAGCGGCGGGGTTGGGGACGGGGCCGCCGAGGGGGGCGGAGAAGAGGAACGCGCGGATGCGGCGGTGCGGGGTGCGGAACGGGGGACGCCAGTGGCCATGCGGTGCGACCTCCTGCGGGTTCCGGGGCCGCGCGGGCGGTGCGAGCGCCTTGGCGCGGCGGCGGGTTGGGCGATTCTGGAACAGGTATGCAGATCGCCTGTCGGTGTTGCAGGAGGAATGCGCCCCGGCGGTGGCGCATGCGTGACGGTGTGGTGAATCTTGCGGACGGTTGGGTGACGTTGCGGCGGCGGGGGGAAAAGATGGGGAAGGGCGTGCCGCGTCGGGCGGGCGAGCGCGGACGATGCGCCGGGTGTGCTTCCCTACGCCGCCAGAATGTAATCCCGGCCCTGCACGTAGCCCGCACCGTCAAGGAACGCCGTCAGCTCTTCCGCCGCGCCGTGCCCGGCCAGGTACGCCACCAGAAATCCCTCGCCCGGCGCGGGCATGGCCTCGCGCCCCAGCACGGGCAGGCCGTCCACCCGGTTGCCGATCTTGCGCGGGTCGATGTCGATCCACGCGCGCACTGCGATGCCCTGATCCATCAGCAGGCGCGCCCGGCGGCGGCTGGTGCGGCCCGCGCCCACCACCCACACTTCGGGGTGGCGCGGGTTGTGCCGGGCCAGCCAGCGGGCCAGGTACAGCCCCTTCAGGGTATAGAAGCCGCCTTCCGCGTAGTTGGGGTGGGTGCGCGAAAGGCGGCCCGGCGGGTCGTTCCAGGTCAGCAGGGTGTGCGGCAGCTTGGCCATGGCCACGCCCGCGTCCATCCAGCGCAGCCACAGTTCGTAATCTTCCGGAAAGGGGCCGTCGGTGTACGCGCCGTGCAGGCCGGGCAGTTCCGCGCGGAACATCACCGAGGGGTGCGCGAAGGGCGATTCGCGAAAGCGCGCCAGTGCGATGTCTGTGGGGTCCAGCAGGGTGTTCACCCAGTCCACGTGCCGGGCGTAGCCGCCGCAGCGTTCGCGGTCACCGCCGAAGTCCACGCGGCAGCCCACCAGCCCGATGTGCGGGTGCGCGTCCAGAAAGGCGCATTGCAGGGCCAGGCGCTGCGGGTGGCAGGTGTCGTCGGCGTCCATGCGGGCGATGTGGCGTCCACGGGCAAGGGCAAGACCGTGGTTCAGCGCGGCCACGATGCCGCCGTGGGCGATGCGCGCCGGGCGGATGCGGGCATCCTGCGCGGCGAATGCGGCGAGCAGGTCGGGGGTGGCGTCGGTGGAGCCGTCGTCCACGGCCACCACCTCGAAGTCCGCGCCGGTTTGCGCCAGCAGGCTGTGCAGGGTGGCGGGCAGGGTGGCGGCGGCGTTCCAGACGGGCAGCACGACGCTGACGGCGGGGCAGGGCTTGGTCATGGCGGCGCGGGTTGGGATGGAAATACCCGGAGGGGGGAGTTGCCGGGGGAAGGAACCTTTTGGAAAAGGTTCCTTCCCCCGGACCCCCATCCTCCCAAACTTTTTCATTGTGGGTGGAATGAAGGGTTATGCGGGGAAGGTGCGCGGATATCCCCGCTTCTGTCTCTGCTATTCTGCCCCTGCCGCCCCGTCCACCTTGTCGCGCAGGGCATCGCGGATGCGGCACACCCCGCACACCTCGTTGGAGGTGGGGTAGCCGCAGCGGGTGCAGCCGCTCAGGTCCACGCCGTCCTCGTTGTCGGCACGGGCGAACACGGGGCGGCCCCGTTCCAGGAAGCCCTGGTAGAAATCCAGCTTGCGCCCGGGCATTTCTTCCTCAAGGTCGGTCAGCAGCTTCTTGTAGAAGGTGAAGCTGGCCCCGCCGGAATAGGGGCAGGGCGCGTAGTGGTGCTCTATGCCCATGAGGAAGGCGTAGTTGGCGGTCTCGAACTCCGAAAGCCGCCACAGGGGCTTCACCTTGCGGGCAAAGCCGCCGTCGGCGGCAAGGTCCGGGCCCTGGTCGCTCAGGTAGGCCACGTCCCAGCGCAGGGTATTGCTGAACAGCCGGGCGATTTCGTCGTCCAGGTTGTGGCCGGTGGCCAGCACGGTGAAGTTTTCGTCCAGCGCGGTCTTGTTGAAGAAATAGCGCTTGATCTTGCCGCAGGCCGAACACACCGGACGGTTGAGCCGGGCCTTCACGTCGGGAATGGCCAGCCCTTCGGCACCCATTTCCTTCACGATCAGGTTCAGGCCGTGCTTTTCGCAGAAGCGTTCCACCACCCCGCGCGCGGCGGGCGAGGAGCCGGGAATGGCCAGGTCGATGTGCAGGCCGGTCACGTCGTAGCCCAGCCGCGAAAGTTCCAGCATCAGGCTCAGCGAATCCTTGCCGCCGGAAAGGGCGACCAGGATGCGGTCGTCATGGGTGAACAGCTTGCGTTCCTTGATGCCGCGCTCCACCTGGCGGGTGAAGAACAGCAGGAAGCATTCGGCGCAGAAGCCGGTATGGTGGCTGGGCAGGGACACGACTGCGGTATCCTTGCAGCGTTTGCATTTCATGGTGCGTTATCCTTTCGGGTTGCGGTGCGTGCGGTGCCCATGGTGAAGGGCGCCGGCCACAGCCGGGGAGTAGGAAACATCGCAAACGGCGGGGTTTTGTTCTCTGGCAAGGAAGACGAAGCTTTTGCGGAGGGAGCGTGCGGCAGCCGTTGCACGAACAACGTGAGTGTTACGGATGGCGGCCACAGAGCGCTCTTTGGTCCGTGACCGGAGCAAAAGCGAGTCTGACGCGTTACTCTTGATGTTCGTGGGGCTCGCAGGCTCGCCCAACGGCCACGCTACGCGCCCTTCGGGTCGCTCAGCCAGAGGGCAAAAGCGCGCCGGTTGCTATCCGCTGGAAGTGACAATGCGGATCAGCAGCTCATCATCCGGCAGCACTTCGCGGTCGGGGGTCAGCAGGCCGCCGTCGCGCACCACGATGGCCGTGGTGGGGCGGATGCCCAGCTTGCGCAGCACCTGCAACACGGTCTTCTCGCGCGGCATGGTCAGCAGCTGTTCCTTGGGTTGCAGGCGCACCGTGATGGTGCGCGGGGCGAACGTGCGGCGTTCGCCGGGGGTGGTTTCCGGGGTGTGTTCCATGGTCCCGTCTTTTGGTGAAGGTTCGTGGGAGGGGCGCGACCGCAACGTTTTCCACGGCGGCGCCCGGGCCGCGTACCGGAAGCGCACCATACCCGTTTGCCCCCCGATGGCAAGGTGCGGCGCGGCGGGCATCAGGCGCTGGCGCGGCATCTGGTGCAGGGCCCGGCGCGGGGCCCGGCGGGGCTCGGGCGGCGTGGCGCGATCCCCGTCATCCTTCGGGGTGAAGATGTCGCGCCGCCGGGGCGGGTTGCTTGTCTTCACCGCGCGCCTGTACTATCCTTGGCAAAGGTCCGGGGACAGCCTGCCGCCCACGTGTGCGTGGGGCGTGCATCCCGCGCGGCCCGCGTGGCCCCCGTATCCCTGTATCCTTGCGTGCCGGGCGCTCGTGCGCCTGTGTGCATGCACGCAACGTGTGGCGGGCGCGGCGCCCGCGGCCCTTGCCCCGTCATCCCCCAGCGCCCCAGCCTTCGGAGGTGAACCATGTCGGCCAAGAAGATACTTGTCGTGGACGATGAAAAGCACATCCGCATGCTGTACCAGGAAGAACTGGAAGGCGAAGGCTACACCGTGGCCGTGTCCGACGGGCGCGAACCCATCCTCGACGTGGTGGCCCGCGAAAAGCCCCTGGTGGTGGTGCTGGACATCAAGCTGGGGCCGGACCTTTCGGGTCTGGACCTGTTGCAGGAAATTCGCCGGGGCGAACCCACCCTGCCGGTCATCCTGTCCACGGCCTACGATTCCTTCCAGCACGACCTGAAGTCCGTGGTGGCCGACTACTACGTGGTCAAGTCCGTGGACCTCACGGAACTGAAGGCCAAGGTGGCGCTGGCCATCGAAAAAAGATCGTAGCCCTTTTCTCCCCTGTCTTTCTTCTTTTTCGCCAGCACCCGTCGGTGGCGGCGTAACTGCCCCGCTTTCTTCGCGCAGATGGCATGCCCCTTGCTTTTACCCTGTGGGGCGGGTCTTGGTTTGCGCGATATTGCGCGATAGCCGCGCCGTGCGGCCGTCACGCGGTTTGCGTGCCGCGTGCGCCTGCCCGCGCCGCCCGGTGCGGCCCGCCCCGTTTTCAATTTCTGCACGCTGGCGTCCAATGGGCCGGTGCGTCAGTGTGCCTGCCAGGCGGGATGCTGGGCGCGCGCCGTCTGCGCGATTGCGTGTCGCGCTGCCGTGGCAGCCCGCCCCGGCGGCATCATGCCTGTTCCGTGTCCGCACCGCCCGGTGCCAACCCCAGAGGTGCCCATGCCGGACTCCCTGTTTCCCGTCGGCCGTCGCGTCGCGCTGAACCGGCTCATCTACATGGGCATTCTGGTGGCGTCGGTGCTGCCGCTGGTGCTGATACTGGGGGTCATGAACCTGCACCTCGGGGTGTCGTTCCGCGAGATGGTCTTCGGCCAGTCGCGCGAAATCGCCGACCGGCACAGCCAGAAGATCGACGATTTCCTGCACGAACGCCTTGCCAGCGTGCAGATGCTGGTAGAGGCGCAGGGCGCGGGCCTGCTGGACCCGGCCAACCTGAACCGCAAGCTGGCAGCCATGCGCAGCGCCTATGGCGGCGTGTACGTGGACTTGGGCATGGTGGACGATGCGGGCATCCAGCGGGTGTACGCCGGTCCCCACCGCCTGGAAGGCACCGACTATTCGCACGAGAACTGGTTCTTGCAGGCTGGCGCGCGCGACGTGTTCATCAGCGACGTGTTCATGGGGGTGCGCAAGTCGCCCCACTTCATCGTGGCCGTGAAGCTGATGGTGGACGGCAGGGCGTGGATCCTGCGTTCCACCATCGATTTCGCCAGCTTCGTCTCGCTGGTGGAGGACGTCCGCGTGGGGGCCACGGGCCAGGCCTGCATCATCAACCGGGCTGGCGCGTTCCAGACCTCCGGGGGGCGTCATTCGGCGGGCGACGGCGCGCAACTGGCGGAATTCGCCCGCCGGGTGTTCGGCGGCGGCATTGCGGGCATGGAACAGGACCGCGCCTTCGAGGAAGGCGACATGGTCTACGCCATGTCACGCCTGAAGGGCGGCGACTGGATACTGGTGTTCCAGCAATCCACGCGCGAGGCGTTGCAGGGCCTGCACGCGGCCCAGCGCACCCTGTTTCTGGTGCTGGGGCTGGCCTCCATCGCGGTGCTGGTGCTGGGCATGTTCCTGGCCCAGCGCATCATCGAGCGCATCGACGGGCTGGAGCGTGAAATGGCCGCCCTCAATGCCCAGGTGGTGGAGGCGGGCAAACTGTCGGCCCTGGGCGAGATGGCGGCGGGCATCGCCCACGAGATCAACAACCCCGTGGCCATCATGATGGAAGAGGCGGGCTGGATAGAGGACGTGCTGGGCGAACTGCAAGAGCAGGACGCCGTGCGCGAGATAGGCGACAGCGCCCGCCAGATCCGCACCCAGGGTGTGCGCTGCCGCGACATCACCCACAAGCTGCTCAGCTTCGCGCGCCGCTCCGACCGCGAGGTGCACGCCGTGGACATCAATGCCATGGTCACCGAGATGGTGGAGCTTTCCGGCCAGAAGGCCCGCACCGTCAGCGTGCACGTGGTGGTGGCCATGGCAGAGGGGCTGCCGCCGGTGGCCGCCTCGCCCTCCGAGTTGCAGCAGGTGTTCCTGAACCTGTTCAACAACGCCTTCGACGCCATGGAAGGTTCCGGCGGCACCCTGAAGGTGGCCACCTTGATGAGCGACAACGGCATGGTGGCCGTGAACGTGGCCGACACCGGCCCCGGCATGCCGGAGGCCATCCTGCAGCGCATCTACGACCCGTTCTTCACCACCAAGCCGGTGGGCAAGGGCACGGGCCTTGGCCTGTCCATCTGCTACGGCATCATCAACAAGATGGGCGGCGAGATAAAGGTGAGCAGCATCGTGGGGGTGGGCACCACCTTTCAGGTGTTGCTGCCGCCGTTCGACCCTGCCGTGCACGCGGCGCAGGCCGCCCAGGGAACCGGATTGCTGGCGGGCGGGGGACGCCTGACCTCGGCCTGCCCGGCCCCGAACCCGTCAGGCGGAAAGCCTGAACTCCCCGGCACGACACCCCCCGATGGGGGCAGCAAGGATACATGATGAGCGAGACCCACTCCAACACCTCTCCGCCGGGTTCGCCGTCCGATGCGGAAACCGGCTCCGGGCCCGGCAGCGCCGCAGCCCCCATCCGGCTGCTGCTGGTGGACGACGAAGCGGGCTTCATCCGGGTGATGCAGAAGCGCCTGTCCCGGCGCGGCTACGTGGTGGACACCGCGGGCAGCGGCGCCGAGGCCCTGCGCACCCTGCGCGGGGCGGCCTATGATGCGGCGGTGTTCGACCTGAAGATGGACGACATGGACGGCTTCGAACTGCTGCGCGTGGTGCGGCGCATGGCCCCGGAAATGGCCGTGATCATGCTGACCGGCCACGGCGGCGCCGAAGAAGCGCGCGAGGGCATGCGCCTTGGCGCGGCGGGATACCTGCTGAAGCCGTGCGAGATGGAGGAACTGGTCTGCGCCATAGAGCGGGCGCTGGGGCGCGGCGCGCCGGGATAGCCCCCGCGCGACGGAGTCGCCGGGCATGCCCGGCATCCGCCCGCCGTAGCCATCAAGAGTTCGTTTCATCCGTATCCAAGGTGCCGCCGGGGCCGCCGTCCACGACGGTTTGTACTGACGAACCTGCCGCCAGTGCCGCCACCGCCTCAACGGGCGCAAGGCCCGCGAAGCCGCAGGCCCCTTGCCCTGCCCCCGCCTTCGTGGTAGCCGCAGGGGTCATGTTCGATACCGACCTTGCCGTCAACATCAAGCGACTGGCCGTCGCCTTCGTGCCCATGCTGCTCGGCATGGTCTGTCACGAGGTGGCGCACGGCTGGGCCGCCTGGAAGCGCGGCGACCCCACGGCCAAGATGCTGGGGCGGCTGACCCTGAATCCGCTGCCGCATCTGGACGTGATGGGCTCGCTGCTGTTCGTGTTCACCGCCCTCACCAGTCCGTTCATCCTCGGCTGGGCCAAGCCCGTGCCGGTCAACACCCGGTATTTCCGGTCGCCCCGGCGCGACATGGCGCTGGTCTCGTTTGCCGGTCCGCTGGCCAACATCGTGGTGGCCGTGGGCTTTGCCGTGGCCTATCGCCTGCTTACCCTCGCCATGCCCATCTCGCAGTGGGAGGGCAACGGCGTGTACGATTTCTTCCTGAACATGTGCGCCGTGGGCGTGTGGGTGAACTTCACCCTGGCCTGGTTCAACCTGACCCCCATCCCGCCGCTGGACGGCAGCAACATCCTGGCCGGGGTTCTGCCGCGCAAGCTGGCGTGGCATTACTACCGCCTGGAACGCTACGGGCTGATCCTGGTGGTCATCCTGCTGGCCACGGGCATGCTGTTCAAGGTGGTCTGGCCGCTGGTGCAGATGTCCGTCGATCTTGTCTCGGCCATCGTGGGCATCCGCTAGCCCCACCTCGGCCCGCCAGTCCTGGCCCGCGCCGGTGCGGTATGCAACGCCCGGCGCGCCTGTTTTGCGCAATTCCGCATGGCGCCCGGCCTCGCCGCCGCGCACCACGCTTCGACATCCCATTCCCTTCCGGAGGATCGACAGATCATGACCACCCCCGACAAGCGCACCGTTTCCGGCATGCGGCCCACCGGGCCGCTGCACCTTGGCCACTACTTCGGCGTGCTGAAGAACTGGGTCGAGATGCAGCATGAAATGGAAGCGTTCTTCTTCGTGGCCGACTGGCATGCCCTGACCAGCGACTACGCCGATCCTTCGCGCATCCGCGAGTTCGTGCCCGAACTGGTCACCGACTGGGTTGCCGCAGGCCTCGATCCGGAAAAGTGCGTGATGTTCCAGCAGTCGCACATCAAGGAACACGCGGAACTGCACCTCATCCTGTCCATGATCACCCCGGTGAGCTGGCTGGAACGCAACCCCACCTACAAGGAACAGAAGCAGGAAGTGGTCAACAAGGACCTCGGCAACTACGGGTTCCTCGGCTACCCGGTGCTGATGGCCTCCGACATCCTGATCTACCACCCCAAGTGGGTGCCCGTGGGCCAGGATCAGCTGCCCCACCTGGAGCTGACCCGCGAAATCGCCCGCCGCTTCAACTTCCTGTACGGCGACTATTTCCCCGAGCCGGAAGCGCGCCTGACCCCGGCGGCCAAGTGTCCCGGCCTTGATGGCCGCAAGATGTCCAAAAGCTACGGCAACGCCATCTACCTGCGCGACACCATGGAGGAAATCGCCCCCAAGGTGCGCGGCATGTTCACCGATACCAACCGCCTGCGCAAGAGCGACCCCGGCAACCCCGACGTGTGCAACCTGTTCCCCTACCACGAGCTGATGGCCAGCCCGGACCAGCAGGCCGAAATCCGTCAGGGCTGCACCTCTGCCTCGCTGGGCTGCGTGGACTGCAAGAAGATATTCCTCGAAAACCTGGGCGCCTTCCTGGGGCCGCTGCACGAGCGCCGCGCCGCCCTGCTGGCCAACCCCAAGGGCATTCAGGACATCCTGGATGCCGGGGATACCCGCGCCCGCGCCGAGGCGTCGAGGATCATGGACGGCGTTCGCGACCGCCTCAACTTCTAGCCTACCCTCAGGCGACGCACGCCGCTGCAAGGCGGGGCGCGTCGCTCGGTGCCGCCTTGCGCGGGCAAACGCCTTCCTTGACGTAGCGCTGCTACGCCTGCGTCGGCGTTTACCCGTGCGCCTTGCCCCGAACGCCGCGTCCGCCTTTCGCATGGCGCGCGCCGTCCTCGGGCAGGCTGTGGAAAGGTAGCGACAGGTAAATTGCTCTGCCCCACGGCAAGAGACATTGGTATCGCTCGGGTGCCCACCCAATGACCGCGCCGGACATCCGACGCACTGCCAAGCGAGGCGAAGATGACCGGCGAGACGAACAAGTGTAGCGGATGCGGCCCGACTGGTGCGGAAGTGGCTCAGGGCGACGAGACCCAGGCTTTTCTGGAAAGCCTGCCGGAGTTGCAGGCGGGGCAGACCTTCAGGTTTGCCTGCCATCCCGGCGTGCGCTGCTTCAACGCCTGCTGTTCCGACCTGAACATGCCGCTCACGCCGTACGACGTGTTGCGGCTGCGCCGCAATCTGGGCATGGGCAGCGAGGAGTTCATCAACACCCATGCCCGCGTGGGCCAGTATCCGGACACCGGCTTTCCCGCCCTGTTCCTGCGCATGAGCGACCACCCGCTGAAGTTGTGCCCGTTCGTCAGCGATGCCGGGTGCACCGTGTACCCCGACCGTTCCGGCGCCTGCCGCACCTATCCGCTGGGGCGCGCCACCAAGGAAGACGAGGCGGGCAGCGTGGTGGAGCAGTTCTTCGTGGTGCGCGAGGAACACTGTAGGGGCTTCGACGAGTCCGGCGAATGGTCCAGCGGCACCTGGCTGGCCGATCAGGGGCTGGAGCCATACAATGCCTCCAACGACCGCTACATGCGCCTCATGGCGCGCTGCAAGCGGCAGGGCGCGGCCATCAGCCCCAAGCAGGCCACCATGGTGTTGCTGGCCTGCTACCAGTTGGACCGTTTCGTCGATTTCATCCGGGGCGTGAAGCTGTTCGACCGGTTGGAGATGGACGCGGACCGCCAGCAGCAGGTGCTGGACGACGAGGAAGCCCGCCTCGATTTCGCCTACGACTGGGCGGAACTGGTGCTGTTCGGCGATTGCGCGGCGCTGCGCATGAAGGCGTAGCGGGAGTGTCGCGCACCCCTTGCGGGTGCGTGGGTTGAAACCGCAGGTCTTCTTTGGCCTTGGAAACGGTGATTCGTCGCACCCTTCGCGGGTGCGTGGGTTGAAACAAAATCCACGAAAAGCATATACCGGACTGCGTCGTACCTTTTCGTTGGTGCGTGGGTTGAAACATCCGTCACGTGAAGCATCAAGCCGATTACCCCGGTCGCACCCCTCGCGTGTGCGCGGGTTGAAACCTCGGGGGCATGTTGTCGCGATACCAGCCTCGCGTCACACCCCTCGCGGGTGCGTGGGTTGAAACAGCCAACGCCGAAGCGTTGGCCCCTTCCGTCCGGTCGCTCTCCCTCAGGTGGAGCTCCACGCGGCTCCGCATTCGAGCATTGGGGCGGCCCGTGTTCGCCCGTTTCCGCCGCGTCATCGTCTCGCCTCCAATGTTCAACCAATGTCCAATGCGCGCCCGGCGCATCTCCAGTGCTTTCCGGGCGGTCTTCGGAGCCATGCATGCACACATCCCAGCCTGACCTGAGCCATCCCGCCGTCGTGGACCGCGCCGCGCTGCCCGGCCTGCTGGCGCCTCGCCGCGTCGCCGGACAGCGGGTGGTGTTCACCAACGGCTGCTACGACATCCTGCACCCCGGCCACGTGGACCTGCTGGCCCGCGCCCGGGCCGAGGGCGACCTGCTGGTGCTGGGCCTGAACTCCGATGCCTCCGTGCGCCGCCAGGGCAAGGGTGCCGACCGCCCGGTGAATCCCTTTGCGGTGCGGGCCTACGTGCTGGCCCACCTGGCCAGCGTGGACTACGTGGTGGAGTTCGACGAGGACACGCCCCACGCGCTCATAGCGGAAGTCCAGCCCGACGTGCTGGTGAAGGGTGGCGACTGGCCCGTGGACCGCATCGTGGGCCGCGACATCGTACAGGCCCGAGGCGGGCGGGTGCTCAGCCTGCCCCTGCTGCCCGGCTTTTCCACCACCGGCCTCGTCCGGCGCATTCGGGCCGGTGTGTCGGCGGGTGAGCTCGAATAGTTCGCAGCATATTTTTGGGGCGTGTACGGAAGGATGCTTGCGCGTCAAGGATTGTGCTGTACGCAAAACATCCCGGTATTCCATGGGAATGCCGGGATGTTTTGTTTTTGCGCAAAGGCTTCGCGCAGACATTATCGCGCGACGTGCATTTTGCGTGATTAAATTGCGCCTGCCGTGCTCAATGGTACCGGCCACTCAGGAAATTATCCGCAAAGCGCTGCACCGCCGCTTCGTCCACCATCAGCATGTCCATCTGCCGGGTGACGATGAGCAGCCGCCCCAGTTGCACAAGCCGCTCGGCGATCTGCGGCGCCGCGAATTTCTGGAAGCGTGCGGTGACCATGTCGCCGCGCACTTCCACATGAAACCCCAGCGCCTCCAGGATGATGCCTATGCAACGCACCCTGCGGTTCTTGCGCGTCTCGTCCGCCGCGCCGCCCTTGAACTGGAAGGTGATGTAGTTCTTGTTCATGGTCTGGCCGCAGTAGGCATCGAGAACGCCGTAATGATAGCCCACGCGTGAACTGAAATTCAGGTACTTGTCGGACACCAGCGCATAGCTGCGGTCTCCGAAGCGCTGGCCGTGCATGGTGGGCGGCTCGATCATGTGGCGACTCATGACGGACAGAAAGCCGCTCATGTCCACCGGGCGCGGTTCGCGGTGATGCACGGCCGGGTCCAGCATGCCTTCAAGCAGGGCCTTGAACGGTGCGGAAACCGCCTGCTCCGGGTGTACATAGGGGCCGTCCACCTCGGCCAGCCCCCCGCCAAGGTCGATGACGTGCAGGTCCAGCGGCACCGGAGCCTTCATTTCCACGGCCACGGCCCCGGCATCGGAGACGGTGTCCGACAGCCGGAACATGTGGGCATAGGACAGTTCGTGCACGAAGCGCATCACGTCGTGGATGGTGCGGCACGCGTCGGGGGTGAAATTGTCCGCCTTGGGGTCGTGCAGGTTGAGGGGGGAGACCAGCGCTGCCACCTGCTTGAGCAGGTTGTGGATGGGCGTGTCGCGCAGGCACACGGCGCGTTCCTCGCGCAGGGGCAGCAGTTCTTCCACCCGGCCTTGATAGACGCGGCAGGAGAAGGCATCCACGGTCACCTGCGTGCCCACGGGCAGCGTGCCCATGGCCCCCGGCGCGTTGACGATGGTGGGCACGCCGAATTCACGCGCCAGCGACGCCATGTGTCCGGTGATGCTGCCCGCCTCGGCCACGATGGCCTGGGCGCGCTGCATGACCAGCACGTAGGACGGCGAGGAGTGCGTGGCCACCAGTATGCCCCCTTCGGGGAACAGGGCCAGTTCCTCCGCGTTGGCGGGCTGCACCACCGGCCCGCAGCCCACGCCGGGGCAGGCGGGCTCGCCGCCGTGCAGCAGCACCGGGTAGCCTTCGATGAGCGGGGTGGTGCGCGCTTCACCGCGCGGGGTGGTGGTCAGCGGGCGGGCCTGGAGCAGCAACAGCCTGCCAGCCGGGTCCAGCGCCCATTCCACGTCCTGCGGCACGCCGTAGTGCGCTTCCACCCGCATGCCGATGCGGGCCAGCTCCACGGCCTGGGCGTCGGTCAGGCAGGGGGTGTCGCGCTGGGATTCGGGCACGTCTTCTTCGCGCAGGCGGCCATCTTCTCCGGGGATAAGGCGGTGCGCCTTGCAGACCACGTTGCGCGAAAGGGGGTGGGGTGCATCCTCGCGGCTGAACAGCCAGGTGTCCGGCTCCATCTCTCCGTCCACCACGGCGGCGCCCAGCCCCCATGCGGCGTTGATGACCATGGAATCGGACAGCAGATCCACCGGGTGGCGGGTGAACAGCACCCCGGCGGCCACGGAATCGACCATTTCCATGCAGGCCACGGCCATGGCGCTGGCGTCCAGGGTGATGCCCTGATGCAGGCGGTACACGATGGCCTGGGGCATGAACAGGCTGGCCACCACCCGCTTCCACGCATCCACCACGCCGTCGCGGCTCACGTTGAGCACCGACAGATACTGCCCGGCGAAGGAAACGTGGCTGTCCTCGCTGAGCGCGCTGGAGCGCACGGCCAGACGCAGCGTGGCGCCTCTTTCCCCGGCGTCGGCGTCGGGCCCGAATGCCTCGTCGCAGGCGGCGCGCAGGGCATCCACCACGTCCGGCGGCACGGTGGCGGCGGCGAACAGGGCCTGGATGTCGTCGGCCACGTCCAGCACGCTTTCCGGGTCTTGTGGGTCCACATCGCGCAAGCTTTTGCGTATGTTGCCCATCAGCCCGTCATGCTCCATGAAGGCGTAGTAGGCGCGGGTGGTTATGGCAAAGCCGCGCGGCACCGGCACCCCCACGCGCGAGGTCAGTTCGCCGAGGTTGGCGCACTTGCCTCCCACCCAGTCCACCATGTCGCCGTTGATGGCGGCAAAGGGCAGGGCGTAGGCCTCCACCGTGGCCTGGGGGCGGCTTTCCATCAGCTCGGTGATTTCGGCGTTGATGCGTTCCACCACCCCGGGCAGGGACGGGTACGCATCGCCCGAGATGGCATTGAGGGCGGTGGCCATGCGCATGGCGTGGAACACCGACCGCGTGGCCTGCGAACGCAGCCAGGTGGCCCCGAACAGGGTGCACCCCGCGATCTTCTCGTCCATGTCCGCGAGAATGCGCGCGAGCTCGGCGTTGGAGTCCAGCAGGTCCTTGAAGTGGGCGTAGCGGGCGCGGAACACCCGCATGACCCGCTCGCGCGATTCGGCATCCACGGAGCGCCTGTGGCCGAACAGCCAGCGCAGACGTTCCAGCAGTGATACGGGCGGCGGCGCGGCCAGCATGGGTTACCTCCGTGGCGGTACCGGCACGCCGCCTTCCGTCAGCACGTACCGGGTGGCGGGCCCCTTGCCCACCTTGCGGATGAAGCCCTTGCGCACCATGTCCTGCAGGTCGTACTGCGCGGTGCGCACGGGTATCTCGTTGCCCACTATGTCCTGATACTGGGTGCGGGTGATGCCGCCGTTGCGGCTGATGAATTCCCAGGCGGCGCGCTGGCGCGGGTTCAGCGCGGAGAGCGGCGGCGTGCCCGCGCCATCCTGCCCGTTGTGTGGCTGGCGACCGTTGCCGGAGTTGCCGCCCGCGCGATCATGCCTTGCCCGTGCGCCGTGCATGGCCCCGGCGTCAGACCAGTCCGGCCCGCCGTTGCCGGTGCCGCTGGCCACGATGCGGCCACTGACCGGGTCGTACATGGTGGCGCCCGCCTGTGCGCCGGGCATGCCTTGCGGCGTCTGGGATCCGTACGGGACGCCATACGCGGTGCCGTCGCCGGGGTAGGGTGCGGCGGGTTGTTGCGCCTGCGGGTAGGGGGGCTGGCCCGCGTGCGCCGGGGCCGGACTTGGCGGCAGCAGCGCCCCGTGCGACAGGGTGGGGTCCAGTTCCGCGCCAAAGCGCAGGTCTTCGGCGTACAGGGTGTCCCCTTCGGCAAAGGCCACGGCGCGGGTGATGCAGTTCTTCACTTCGCGCACGTTGCCCGGCCAGCCGTAGGCCAGCAGCTTTTCCAGCGCCCCGCGCGAAAGGCCCATGGCCGGGCGCTTCAGGGTTTGCGCGGCCTGCTTCAGGAAGTAGTCGGCCAGGGCGGGGATGTCCTCTCGCCGATCGCGCAAGGGGGGCGTGTTGATGGTGATCACCGCCAGCCGGTAGTACAGGTCTTCCCGGAAGGTGCCCTGACGGGCGCATTCCTTCAGGTCCACGTTGGTGGCGGCGATGATGCGCGCATCGAAGGGCACTTCGTCGTCGCTGCCCAGGGGGCGGATGCGCCGCACCGACAGGGCGCGCAGCAGGGCCTGCTGCACCTTGGGCGAGGCGTTGCCGATTTCGTCGAGGTGCAGCGTGCCGCCGTCGGCGGCCACGAAGGCCCCCTTGCGCTCGCCCCGCGCCTCGGAAAAGGCCCCCTTCACGTGGCCGAACAGCGCATCCAGCAGCAGGTTCTCGTCCAGGGCGCCGCAGTTGATGGAGATGAACGGTCCGCCCACCCTGTCGCTGGTCATGTGGATGGCCTCGGCGGTCAGTTCCTTGCCTGTACCCGTTTCGCCGATGATAAGCACGTCGGCCTCGACGCCGGCGGCCTTGCGGATCATGCCGCGCAGGCCGCGCACCGATTCGCTGGTGCCCACGATGCCGGGCATGGTGTCCTGCGGCGAAAGCTGGCTTTGCGGCTGCTGTTGCGCGATTTCCGTGTCCAGGCATACCCGCTGCCGTCGCCGGGTGGACTGGATGTGTTCTTCGCGCAGGCGCAATTCTTCATTGCGCGCCTGCAGGGCGGCCAGCATTTCGTTGGTGGTCTGGAGCAGGGCCTCCGCTTCCGGGTGCACCCGTTCCAGATGGATGGGAGTGAGGTCGCCCGATTCCAGCTTGCCGCTGGCTTCCTCGGCGATGCGGTGCAGCGGTCCGGCGATGCCGCGTCCCAGCATGGCCAGAATGAAGGCGGCCACAGCGCTGGCGCACAACCCGAACACGAACAGCGCGCCATACAGCTTGTAGGACGCGGCCATGGCCAGGAAGCTGGTGTCGGTGTACGCGATGCCGCCCACCACCACGGTGCTGGCGCCGGGGCCTTCGCTGAAGGTGACCGGCGCGTAGCTGATGTAGAAGGCCCGGTTCATGGGCGAGGGGTCTTCCAGCATGGTGCCCAGGCGGCTCTGGCCGGAATTGCCGGACTGCACTTCTGTGACCATGCCCCAGTATCGCTCCTGCTCCGGATTGGGACGGAAGGCCGCCTCGAAGCCGGGGCGTCCGAAGTCGCCGCGCATGCCCGAACGCACCGTATCGGTGGACAGGTCCAGGTTGGGATGTTCCGGCGATTCAGACTGGAACAGGATCCATCCGTGGGAGTCGAAGAAGAAGCTGCGGTGCTTTTCCGTTTCTTCCGGAAAGATGTACAGCGGCGACCGGCGCGATGCGTAGACCGACAGCACGTTGCGCAGGGCCAGCATGTCCACCGACAGGGTGAGCAGGCCGGTCTGGTTGCCCGCGGCGTCCAGTACGGGCGTGGTAAGCCGCAGCACGTGCATGGACAGCCCCTGCACGGTGCCCGCCGTGGGCACGGAGGGGTAGACCACCTCGGTGGGGGCGGAAATACGCACGAAGCCCGGCTTGGGCTCCTGCGTGTTCTGGCGGGTCAGCGGGCCGAAACGGGTGGCCAGGGCCTGCTCCAGCGGCACCATCCATACGTCGCGGCCGGTGTTCAGCAGCAGCAGGCGGTTGTCCGGCGTGGAGCCCTGATAGGCGATTTCGCGGTACAGGGTGCCCATGGTCTCGGCGCGAGTGCGCAGATGGTGGGCCAGCGAGGCGGAGGAAATGTCGGTGCGGGCAAGGTAGAGCAGCTCGCGCCGGGCCTGCTGGAGCACCTGTTCCATTTCGTGGGCCTGGGACAGGGTGGCCAGCAGCGAACTGCGCCCCAGCGCGTCGTGCAGGAAGTTCTGGGAAATGCGGTGGGAGATCATTCCGCTGATGATCAGCAGCAGCATGAACGCGGGCAGCGCCGCGAAGAGCAGCCGTTTGGCGATGCTCCATTCCGAGAAATTGCCTTCCAGTCGGAACAGCGTGCCGAACAGCGGCGGCCTGTAGTAACGCATGCCTTCTCCCTGCCAGGGGTGTGGGGCGGAGGCCGCCCGTAGCGGAACCGGGGCGCCGGGGGCCGGGACGGGCGACACCGGGGAGGTTCGTCGTTTCACGCCTCCGGGGCTGGTGTGCTCCCGGTGGCGCAAGGGCCATTGCGGACCGCCGTGCCAGCGCATGCCCGCTGCATTCGCATGAAGCGCACACCTTTGCTTATGCGCATTTCCCCCGTCTTTCGCAACACGCGGCACGGGGCGAAATGCCGACAGCAGCAGAGTGAACTTTGTCGTGTGGCGGTTGAGAAATTATGTACAAGGCTTTGCGCGATCGTGCAAGCGCAACTTGCGCGAAAAGAAATTAATGTATGTTTTGTCGTGTGTTAAAATGTTTGGCATGCGGATTGCTAGCTCTGGGTCGCGCGGCGTCAACCGCGCAATGCACAGGACCAAAACCGCGCTCCAAGGGGGGGTGCGGGTGGACACAAAGGCGGGCTCCGACGCCGGACGGGATCGCAACAAGCGAGGACGGGCCGGAGGCGGAAGCCGAAAAGGGCGGCAGGGCTGCCCGCAACCTGGAGGATGCACATGAGAAGGATCAAGACGCTGTTCATGTCGTTGCTGACGTTCGTGCTGGCCATTCCCGGCCTGGCGCTGGCCGCTGGCGGCGGTGGCGCACCCGTGGTCATCGTGGCCGACACCCGCAAGCTGGACGGCGTGATGGCCTGGTGGGCCAACCTGTACAACGAGAGCCATGTCCAGTTCACCACGCTTACCATCATCCTGATCCCGTTGGTGGGCGTGCTCTTCGGCGTGCTTGCCGACATCGTGATGAACTGGATCGGCATCGACCTGAAGTCCCGCGAACTGGCCGAGCACTAGGCCGCGCCCGCACCAAAGGAGAACAACGATGGAATGGCTCTATATTCTCATGCCCATCGCGGGCGTTAAGATCTTCTGGCCCGGCCTGATCATTCTCGGCGTGGGCGTCGGCATCATCGGCGGCTTCTTCGGCATGGGCGGCGCCTGGATGGTTACCCCCGGCCTGAACATCCTCGGCTTCCCCATGGCCTTCGCCATCGGGACTGACATCGCCCACATGGCGGGCAAGTCGCTCATCTCCACCATGCGCCACGGCAAGTTCGGCAACGTGGACTACAAGCTGGGGATGATCATGCTGGTGGGCACCGTCGTGGGCTTCGAAGTGGGCGCCCAGATGGTCATGTGGCTGGAACGGATAGGCAACGTCGAAAAGGTGGTGCGCTGGATCTACATCGCGCTGCTTGCCGCCATTGCCTGGATGGTCTTCCACGACGTGGCCAAGCGCCGCGAAAAGGAACGCCAGGCCGCCGCGCGTGGTGAAACGCTGGAAGCGGGCGCCACGGGCGTCGAGTGGCACAAGGCCCTGCACAAGATCAAGATTCCCCCCATGGTGCACCTGAAGGAAGCGGGTGTGTACTGCTCCGCGTGGCTGCCCATCGTCGTCAGCTTCGCCACCGGCTGGCTGGCCGGCATCCTGGGCATCGGCGGCGGTCTCATCCGCATGCCCGCCCTCATCTACCTCATCGGCTGCCCGACCCACGTGGCCGTCGGCACCGACCTGTTCGAAGTCATGATCTCCGGCCTGTACGGCGCCGCCACCTACACCTACAAGGGCCGCACCGAACTCGTTGCCGCCATGATCATGCTGGTGGGCGCTTCGGTCGGCGCGCAGGTTGGCGCCGTGGCCACCAAGTACATCAAGGGTTACGGCATCCGTATCGCCTTCGGCCTCGCCGTGGTCGGCTGCGCCCTTTCGATCCTGATGAAGCTCGTGCAGCCCTGGTTGCCCCAGTTCAAGAGCGTGCTCGACGCTGGCGCCACCGTACTGGTGCTGGGCCTGGTGTCCTGCATGTCGCTGTACATCTTCGTCCGCATGATTCAGGGCGTGAAGATGGAACTGGCCCGCAAGAAGGCCGCCTAGCCGTACCGCACGCGAGAGAAGGAGAAAACATATGAGACGCTTTCTGCTGATGCTGCTCGTGGTGGCGCTGCCCCTCGGCCTGGTGGGCTGCGGTGAATACGGCAAGGTGGACCAGGGCCGGGTGATCGCATACGACAAGAACGCGAAAACCGTCACCCTGATCCAGGACAAGGCCATGGAGCCGCTGAACCCGGACTACTCCATCCTGCCCCCGCACACCTACAAGCTGCCCGTGGATCCCGCCGAAATGGGACCGGAGCCCAAGGCCGGTCAGCGCATGAAGCTGGATACCAAGACCAACATCATCCGCATCTTCAACACCAAGACCCAGGCGTTCGAAGACATCACGTTCAAGATGGTGGACCTGCAGGAGAACATCGACCGCAACCATCCGCTGGTGTACGACAAGGCCACGGAAGCCGCGAAGAAGTTCCCCATGGTTGACCGCGACAAGAAGACCGTGACCATCTATTCCGGTCGCCAGAAGATGCTGTGCACCATCTCGATGCCCGACGAATACTTCGCCCTGCCCGATTCCACCTGGGACGCCGGTGACGAAGTGCGCGTGTACTACAAGGCCGAGGGCGTGTCCCTGCGCTTCATGAACATCACCAAGACCGACATCTTCAAGAAGTAGCCACAGGGCGGCGGGGCTGGCGACAGCCCCGCCCCTTCCCCCCCTTCCGCCCCGCCATCACCGCGCAAGGCCATGCATGGATGACGCGATGGCGGGCCGGAACGGGCGGAAGAAGCCCGGCGGACATCAAGACAAGGAGCAACACCGTGGAAGACCAGATGGATTACGCAACCACCGTGGCCCACAAGCTGCTGGTGCTGACCATGAACCTGCTGGCCATCGCGGCGGTGTGCGCGGGCATGTACCGTGCCTCGTTCGTGCCGGACGAATTCACCCCGGTGTTCTTCAAGACGTTCTTCGCGGTGCTGGTTCCCTCGCTGGTGCTGGGCTGGTGCGCCAAGCGCTGGCTGCGCACCCGGGGCCTGGCGTGACCAGATCGGTGCATCTGGCGCGCCTGCATCGGCGTTCCGGCAAGGTGGCGCTGCTGCTGCTGCTGGTCTGCGCGCTCAGCCTGGTGGACGGGCTGGTGGGCAGGATGCAGCAGGGCTTCAACCGCACCGACGCGCTGCCCGGCGGCGAATACCCGGTCAGCGGACCCCTGCCTCCCCAGACCGAAACCCTGGAGGACATGGTCATCGAGGGCGGCACGGACGACAGGCAGGTGCGCCTTGTGCCCTATGAAATCTATTCCGGCTACTGGCTGGGCGGAAAGATGTGGCGCGGCGCCATCAAGGTGGGGGCCAGCCCCGCCTCGGGCGAATACGTCATCCGCGTGCACGACAAGTACGGCGAAAAGCAGAACCCCACGCTGATCTTTGCGGTGGTGGTGTGGCCCGACGAGGCCACCATGAAGGCCAATGCGCCTGAACGGCTTACCCGCTGGTTCGGCATCGATCCCTTTGGCCTGTCCGCGCTGGTGCTGCCCTTCGCCCTGCTGGCGGGGCTGGGCAACTTCATGCTGGGCCGGGCCTGGGGCCGGGCCCTGCTGGCAGAGCGCAGCGCGGAAATCTACAAGCTGCTGCCCGCGCCCGATGGCGGCGGCAAGGACGTCACCTTCGGCCTTGGCGTGCAGCACGGGGCCAGTCCCGGCATGCGCTGCCGCATCCACCGACCCGACGGCACCCCGGTGGGCGAGGCGCGGGTTGTGGAATGCACCGCGCGCGACTGTGTGGCCCGCGTGCCCCATGATCTGAACGTGCAGCCGGGCGACGTGGTGACCTTGCCGGACATGGCGCCCCAGACAGAGGCAACGCACGGCGCATAGGGGCCGGGCAGTGGACGTGCCGGGTTGGCAGGGGTGGCGGACTGGCGGAATTTTCGGGCCGAGGCCCAGGAGGGAACATGGATTGCCCGGAATTGCTGAAAAACTGCCGCATCCTGCTGGTGGACGACGAGGATGGTTTTCGTGACGCGCTGTTGCGCCGCATGCGCAAGCGCGGCATGACCATGGACGGCGTGGCCAGCGGCCGGGCCGCGCTGGAGTGGTTGGCCGGGCAGGCCGTGGACGTGGTGATCCTGGACATCCAGCTGGGCGACATGGATGGCCGCGACGTGCTGCGCGAAATCCGCAAGTCCGGCGGCGAAGACCCGGCAGTGATAATCCTGAGCGGGCACGCCTACACGGACATCGCCCTGGACGCCATGCGTGCCGGGGCCAGCGACTACCTGCTCAAACCCTGCCCGGTGGAGGAACTGCTGGAGCGCATCGAGACCGCGTACGAGCAGGTGCTGGAGCGCCGCGCGGCGCAGTAACGCCAGCGCGGTTGCGCCCACTGGTGCGGTGGTGAATTTTGCCGGGCAGCCCCGGCACGGCGTGACCCGCCGTCAATGTTCCACGACAGCATACGCCCATCCCCCTCGTAGTCCGGGGCGGAACCTTCGCAGCAGACGGTTCCGCCCCGGATTCACGTTTTGCGGGCGGAAACGGCATGCGTGAAGGGCCCCTGCCTGCGGACACGGGCCGAAGGCGCCAGACGGGGCAGGGCGGTGTTCAGGACGGGCGCGGCGGGGAATGGACGCGGAAGGGAGGCGCGGGCGGTGACGGATGCCGGGTTGGACCGCGCCGGTGCATGACGAGGCGGATGGCCGTCAGTCGCGCAGCAGCACCCAGGTCAGTTCGTGCTTGTTGTGGGCCAGGTGCAGCAGACGCGATCCCGGCACCGCCGCGAAGGCGCGCGCCGTGGCGTGGTCCGTCTCGGCCTGGAACTTCAGGGTGCACACGAAGTTGCGGCACTGGCCCAGTTCCAGCCAGCGCCCCACGGTGGCCAGCAGCCTGTCCGGGTAGCAGATCACGTCGGAGAACAGCCAGTCCACGGCCCCGGCGTGGCGCGGGTCCAGGCCAAAGGCGCTGCCGGTGCAGAAGTTCACGTTGGGGTGCGCGGCGATGTGCGGGGCGATGTCCGCCTTGTCCACGCTGAACACCCTGGCGCCCAGTTCCGCCAGCACCCAGGTCCACCCGCCGGGGCAACTGCCCAGGTCCAGGCACAGTTCGCCGGGGCCGGGCCGCCTGCCGATGAGCGTGAACAGTTCCCACAGCTTCAGGTAGGCGCGGGTGGGCGGCACGGTGCGGTTTTCCTCGAAGCGGGGTTCGCCGTCGGGGAAGGGGCTGGTGCAGCGGGCGGATGCCAGCACCAGGTCCGGCTCCCACAGGGTCCAGGAACCCAGCGGCGCCGTGGGCGGGGCATCACCGAACACCACGGGCCGTGCGGCCACGCGGGGCAACTGCTCCTGTATCAGCGCGGCCCGGCGGTGGTGGGCGGTGGCGTGCAGATGCCAGTTGCGCTGGATGGCCTTCAGCTTGCGGGCCGCATCGCCGATGGAGGCCACGGGGATGGCCACGGGCTCCAGCCAGACGTTCTGGGCCCATGCCGCCGGACGGGGAGGGCCCTCGGCCACCACCAGCCGCCCGCGCACGTCCAGCACGCGCGCGCCGTGCAGGTCCTCCAGTTCATGGACGAGGTCGTCGGTGAACCCGGCGGCGGCGATGTAGATGGTGCGGTCATCCATGGGGCTGGCGGTCATGTCCGTATCCGTGTGCGGTGGGGGCGGTAAGGGTGTGCGGCGGCGTGGGCGTGGCTGTAGCGCGGCGCGGCCCATATGGCAAGGCCGGGCCGGACAGGCGCAAGCAAAAGCAGGCAGGCGCAGGCATGGCAGGCTGCTGCCAGCGTTTCGGGCACTGGGCCATCCACCGTGCCGCCCGGCTCTCCGCCATGCGCCCCGCCCGCTTGCACCCGGCCCCGCAATGCCTGTACAGGGCAGTAACGTCGCGCCCTTGCACTTGTCATCAGGCACCGCCACCGGAACCGCCATGCGCCCACCCCACCGCCACCCCGACGAAGCGTCCGCACCGCGCCGCGCCGTCCCTGCCCGCGCTGCCGGTCGCGGTTCTGGCCGCGTGGCCGGTGGCGCAACCGGGCGGGCAACTGGCTGGCGCATGGCCGCGCTGTGTCCGCTGCTGGTGCTGCTGGTCCCCTTTCTGGCGGGGGTGGGGCTGACGGCGGCCCAGTCGCTGGGGTGGCTGCTGCCGATCCAGTACCTGCCGGAACAGGGCGGGCAGGGGCTGTACGCGCCGGACGTCCTGACGGGTTGGCGGCAGTTGGCGCAGCCGCACATGGCGGGCTCGCTGCTGCTGGGGGTGCGCGTGGCCGGGGTGTCGGCCCTGCTTTCCGTGGCCGGGGGGGCGCTGCTGGCCTACGGGGTGTGGCGGCTGCCCGCCCGCATGCAACTGTCGGCTCTGGTGTTCCGGGTGCCGCTGGTGCTGCCGCACATCGTGGTGGCCTTTCTGGCCATCGTTTTCTGGAGCCGCTCCGGGCTGGTGTCCGCCGCGCTGCATCAGGCCGGGATCATCAGCGACCAGGCACAGTTTCCGGCCCTGCTCTGGGGCGGCGACGGCATGGGCATGGTGCTGGCCTACACCTACAAGGAACTGCCCTTCGTCATGCTGCTGGCCGTGGCCTCGCTGCGGCGGCTGGACCCCCGCCTGATCGAGACGGCCCGCATGCTGGGCGCCGGGCGGTGGGCCGTGTTGCGTGACGTGGTGGTGCCGCACCTTGCCCCGGTGCTGCACGCCTCGTTCCTCATCCTGTTCCTGTATGCCTTCGGCGCGGTGGAAATTCCCCTGCTGCTGGGCGAATCCACCCCGGCCATGCCCGGGGTGGCGGCGTACGACCTGTATTTCCTGCGTTCTCTGGAGGACCGCCCCGTGGCCGCCGCCCTGCTGACCCTGATGCTGCTGTGTTGTGCGGGGTTCGTGGCTGCCTACGTGCGTCTGGTGGCCGGGCTGCGCGGACGGGAGCGCCAGCTGTGAGCCCGCGCAACGGAACGGGCCGGGACGGCGGAACGCCGGTGGGCCGGGCGGATGCGCGCCCGGGGTCGCGTCCTGTACCGGGTGCTGCACAGCGTCCCGATCGGCACGGGGAATTGCGCCCGGGGTCGCGCTCGGATTCGCGTCCGGCGTCGCACCCGGGATCACGCCTGTTCCTGACGCTGCTGTGGCTGCTGTTCGGCCTGCCGCTGCCGGTGCTGGCCCTGTGGGCCGCCGCGCCCGGCTGGGCCTGGCCCGACCTGTGGCCTGCCGTCCTTGGCGGGCGCACGGCGGCCTTCGTGCTGGCCCACCGGCAGTCCATCGCCGGGGCGCTGGCCTCGTCCACCGTGTATTCGCTGGCCGTGGTGGCGGTAACCCTGTGCGCCTGCCTGGCCCCGGCGCGGCTGCTGGCCTTCGGGCGGTTCCGGGGGCGGGCGATGCTGGAGGGGCTGCTGCTGGCTCCGGCCCTGCTGCCCGCCATGGGCTTTGCCCTCGGGCTGTACGGCACCCTGGTGCGCCTTGGCCTGGCGGACACCCCGGCGGGCGTGGTGCTGGTGCTGTCGGTGGTGTCGTACCCGTACATGCTGCGGGCGCTGGCCTCCGGCTTCGAGACCGTGGGGCCGGACTATGGCCGTTGCGCCGCCAACCTGGGTGCCGGTCCGCTGCTGCGTCTGCTGGCCGTGGAACTGCCGCTGCTGCTGCCCGCCGCCGTGGCGGGCGGGTCGGTGGTGTTTCTGGTGGCCTTCTCCGACTATTTTCTGGTGCAGCTTGTGGGCGGCGGGGTGGTTGCCTCGTTCACCGGGTATCTGTTCCCGGTGTTGCAATCGCCCGACAGGGGGCTTGCGGCCATGTTGTCGCTGGTATTCCTGGTGGTGCCCGTGACGCTGTTCGTGCTGGTGGAAGGGCTGGTGCTGGCCGTGTACCGGCGGCGCGGCATGTAGGAGAAGGACGGCAAAAGGGAAAGTGATGCCTTGCCGACGCCATTGCGCGTGCAATCCGCATCATGGCGTGGTAAGCTGCATCATGGGCCTGTACCCGTTGCCCGGCATGGGGGCATTTCCTCATTCCCGGGGCGTGGGGTGGGATGGGGGAGACATCGCGGCGCGGGAGAGACCACGGCATGGACGACGGCACGAATCAGGGCACAGGGGGACGCATGGACTTCATCAGGATCGGTGAGCGGACACGGAACCGCTGGCAGCTGTCGCTGGACACCCTGGCGCGGCTGCTGGGCATTGGTGTTGCCGCCATCATGCGTCGGCACCCGGGGGGGCTTTCGGTGCTGCTGTCCAGCAACACGGCGGGCAACCCGCTGGTGCCGGGCATGCGCATCGCCACCATGGCAGGCGGCACCTATTGCGACGCGGTCATAGAGGCTGGCAAGCCGGTCCACGTGCAAAACGCCCTGGACGACCCGCTCTGGCGCGACAGCCCCATGGTGCGGGCGGGTTTTGTCGCCTATCTGGGCTACCCCCTGCTGCTGCCCGACGGGCAGCTGTTCGGCACGCTGTGCCTTCTGGAAACGCGCCAGTGGCTGATTTCCGGGATGCATCGGGGCATCGTGGACGATTTTCACGGCCAGGTGGAGGAAACCCTGGCCCTGGCCTACGAGAACGCCCTGTTCGGCGCGCAGCAGGATACCCTGCCTTCTGCCGCGCTGACCGTGGACATCCGCGGCATGGTGGCGCGGGTCAACCGCCGTTTTCCGAAGGTATGGGGCATTGATGTGGACGCCTCCAGCCTGGTGGGCCGCCCGCTGGCCGAGGTGCGCACCCTGCTGGTGGACCGCCTGCATGATCCCGCCGCCATTGCCGGGGTGCTGCCCGCCGACGAGGTGGGGCTGGCCGCCGAACCCTTCACGCTGGCCGCACAGGCCGTGCCTTCCGCATCGGTTCCTTCGGCCCGGATGCCGGACGGTACCGGCGGCTATCCTGTGCTGCTGGCCGATGGCCGCGTGCTGCGGCGCACCTACCGGACCCTGCGCGGCGAGTACGGGCGGACCTGGGGCAGCGTGTGGCTGTTCGAGGACGTCACCGCAGAGGTGCGCGCCCAGGAGGCCCTGACACGCAGCGAGGAACGGCTGAAGCTGGCCCTGGACGCCGCCAGCGAGGCCCACTGGGACTGGAACTTCGAGACCGGCGAACTGTATTGCAGCCCCCGCTACTACGAGATGCTGGGGTACGTGCCCGGTGAATTCGAATGTACCCACGATGCCCTGCGCGACCTGATGCACCCCGACGACCTGTGCGAGGTCACCACTGCCCTGTGCATGCCGGACCCGGCGGTGTCGCACGCGGTGGAAGCCTGCGGCGTGGGGCAGTTCGAGGTGCAGTTCCGCCTGCGCGCCAAGGGGGGCGACTGGAAGTGGATGCTGGCGCGGGGCCGCGTGCTGGCCCGGCGCGAGGACGGTTCGCCCGCGCGGGTGGTGGGCACGCACATGGACATCACCGCCGCCGTCAGCCAGCGGCTGGCCCTGGGCCGCAGCGAGGAACTGTTCCGGGGCATCTTCAGCACCGCCTCGGTGGGCATAGTGCTGCTGGACCGCTTCGGCCTGCTGGTGCGGGTCAACGATGCCTGCGCGCGCATGCTGGGCTACGCCACCGACGAGATGCGCGGCCAGCATTTCAGCCGGTTCATGCACGACGACGAGACCACCCTGGCCGCCACCACCCTGACCAGCCTGCTGGACCGCACCCAGTCCACCAGCCGCCTGCAACACCGCCTGCGCGGCAAGGACGGCGGCTACCTGTGGACCGACATCAGCGCCTCGCCGCTGGAAGGACCCAACGGCGAGGTGGAAGCGGCCCTGGCCATCATCGTGGACATCAACGAGCAGCGCACCGCCCAGCAGGCCCAGGAAGACAGCGAGCGGCGCTACCGCGCCCTGTTCGAGAACGCCCAGGTGGGCATTTTCCGCACGCGCATCTCCGACGGCAGATTCCTGGAGGCCAACAGCCGGATCATCGAAATGTACGGTTGGCCGGACCGCGCGGAATTCATGGAAAAGATGCGCTCCACCGAATGGTACGTGGACCCCGAGGCGCGTGGCCGCATGGTGGGCACGCTGCTGCGCCGGGGTGAATTCCGCAACATCGAGGTGGAAATGCGCCGCCGTGACGGCAGCACGGTGTGGTTCGAGTATTCCGGCAAGCTGGACGGCGACACCATCATCGGGGTGGCCCAGGACGTTACCCAGCGCCGGGCGGCGGAAGCGGCGCGCCAACGGTCCGAGGCCCACTACCGGCTGCTGTTCGAGGCCGCCGCCGACGGCATCTTCCTGCACGACCCCGAGGGAAAATTCCTGGACGTGAACGAGGTGGCCTGCCGCCGCCTGGGCTACACCCGGCGCGAACTGCTGGCCATGACCCCGCGCGAGCTGGACGCGGAGGAGTTCGCCGAACAGGTGGGCGAGCGCATCCGGCGGCTGCGCGAGGAAGGGTCGCTGACCTTCGAATCGGCCCACCGCACCCGCAACGGCACGGTGCTGCCCGTGGAAATCCACGCCAAGCTGCTCGATTTCGACGGCAAGCCCGTGGTGCTCAGCATCGCGCGGGACATCACCGACCGCAAGCGGCTGGAACAGGCCCTGATGCGCGAGGCCACCACCGACCCGCTGACGGGCATCCGCAACAGGCGGCAGTTCTTCGTGGACGCGGAGCGCGAGCTGGGCCGGGCCGTGCGTTACGGACGCCCGCTGGCCGTGCTGATGCTGGACCTGGACCGCTTCAAGCGCGTCAACGACCGCTTCGGCCACCACGCGGGCGATGCCGTGCTGATGGGCTGCGTGCAGGCTTGCCAGCAGGCCCTGCGCGATACCGACATATTGGGGCGGCTGGGCGGCGAGGAATTCGCGGCGGTGCTGCTGGAAACGGACCTGGACGATGCGCTGGCCGCCGCCGAGCGGCTGCGCCGGGCCGTGGAGGAAATGGAGGTGCCGTTCAGCGGGCAGCGGCTGCGCTGCACGGTGAGCATCGGCCTGGCCCTGCGTGGGCCGGGGGACGGCGCGCTGGACGACATCCTGCGCCGGGCGGATTCGGCGCTGTACGCCGCCAAGGAGGCGGGCCGCAACCGGGTGATGCTGGCACGCGCCCTCACCAGCGGGGCGGAGGACCAGAACCGCCGCTGGAGCAGCGGCGGGGTGCTGCGCGGCAAGAGCTGATCGGGGCAGTCATCCCGGTGCCCCCCCCCAGCGCATTGACGCCGGGGCCGTCGGGGCGGTCGAGCCGTCCGGGCTATCGGGGCCATCAGGGCAGTCGAGGCCGTCGGCGTAGTCAGGGCGGTCGGGCCGTCAGGCCGGTCGGGCCGTCAGGGCCATTGGGTCCGCGCGTGGAGCGGGTGACGACGCAACAATACAGAACGGGCGCTTTCCGGAAGGTTTCCGGAGGGCGCCCGTTGCGTTGCTGGCGGAGCGGCGCGTGTGCGGGGTGCCGCACTGGCCGCGCCGGGCAGTGGAGTGGTCGTGGCGTGCGGCTTACGGCGTGGCCGTGGCGCTTGCGGGGGGTGTTTCCGTGACCGTGGAGACCGGCGGGGCTGGCGAGACTGGCGTGCCTGGCCTGACTGGCAGGGCCGACGTGGTCGGCGTGGCCGGTGTTGCCGGGGCGGCAGCGGCTTCCGGAGTAGTGGTCGCAGGCCGCGTTGCCGTGGCGGTGGAGGGTGTTTCTCCTGCGGCGCCGGTTGTCGCGGTGGCCGCCGTGCTGCCTGCCGCACTCGCCCCGGCCAAGGGAGACCGGGCGGATTGGGCGGCCTCGCGTGGGGCGGTGGGGGCGCGGACCCCGGCGCTTGCTGGCGCGGTGGCGTTGGCCCCCGTGGCCCCGGTGGTTCCGTTTGCGGCGGGCGCGTTCGTGCGCGGCAGGGGCGTGGGGGCCGGTTTGGCGCCGGGAGATACCTTGAGGGATTGCGGAGCTTGGGGTGCCTGGGCAGGCTGGGGAGCCGCCGGAACCGCCGGAACAGGGGGGGCAGGGGCGGCAGAGGTGCCCGTGGAGCCTGTGCCAGCGGTGTCGGCGGGCGCGGGTTGCGCTGCCGGTTTGGCGACTTCCGCATCCGGGGCCGGATTCCTGGAGGGTGCCGTACCGAGGTCACCGTTCTGGTCTCCGGCGGCGGGCACTGCGGGCTTGCCCCCGGCAGCGGAGGCCGGGGTTTTGTCCTGGGCCCCCGTGGCAGTGGCCTCCGTGGCAGTGACCGCCGTGTCGGTGGAGGCAGGAGTGGCGGCGGCGTCCGTGGGAGGCGTGGCGCCCTGCGGCGCGGCGGGGTTCGCGGAGCTTGCGGGCGTGCCCTGCGTGGCGGCCTGGTCTCCCCCCTTGGCGCGTCCGGCCCGCTGGTAGCGGTTCACGGCGCGGTTGTGTTCGTCCAGCGTGGCGCTGAACTGGTGCGAGCCGTCGTTGCGCGACACGAAGTAGAAATAGCTGTGCTTTTCCGGCGTGGTGGCCGCGCGCAACGATTCCAGCCCCGGCGAGCAGATGGGGCCGGGGGGCAGGCCAGGGCGGCGGTAGGTGTTGTACGGATTGGCGGCGTCCTGCAGGTGCGAGCGGCGCAGGTTGCCGTCGAAGGTGTCGCCCAGCCCGTAGATGGTGGTGGGGTCTGCCTGCAACAGCATGCCGGTGCGCAGCCGGTTGGCGTACACCCCGGCCACGCGGCCCCGTTCCGAGGGCTGGCCGGTTTCCTTCTCCACGATGGAGGCCAGGATGATCAGCCGCCGCAACTCGTCGCGGGCCGGGCGGCCATCGGGCCAGACCTGGGCGGCGCGCCGCCAGAAGGTGTCCACCATCCGTCCGGCCACGGCGCGGGCCGATTCCCGGTCGGGCGTGGTGGGCTTCTTGATCAGGTAGGTATCGGGAAACAGGAAGCCCTCCGCCGTGTCGAAGGGGATGCCCCAGTGGCGCAGGAAGGCCGGGTCGGTGATGACCGCGCGGAAGTCCTCCACGGTGACGAAGCCCTCCACCTCCAGCAGGCGGGCGGTTTCCCACCAGGTCAGCCCTTCGCGCAGGGTGATGCGCGACAGCACCGGCTGGCCGTTCACCAGTTGGTCCAGCACCCGGAAGGGCGTCCAGTTGCTGTGCACCAGGAAGCGCCCGGCCTTCAGCGAGGTTTCCCAGCCGTGGTAGTGGGCCAGCAGCTTGAAGCGCCAGTCGCTGGCCACCGCGCCCTTGTCCACCAGTTGCCTGGTCACCCTGTCGAAGGTGGCGCCGGGTTCCACGTCCACGTAAACGTCCGCGCCGGGGGAGGCGGGCGGCGTGTGCAGGAAGCGCCAGGCATCGTACCCCGCGTAGCCGCACGTCAGAAGGACCAGCAACACCAGCGCGGCCAGCGCGCGCAGCAGGATGCGCACCACCGGGTGGCCCGGTGCCGGGCTGGCGGGGGACTGTGCGGATGGTGTGGGTGAGGCGGAGGACGGCATGGAAGTTTCGGGAGCGGACGGAGCAGGTGAAATCGGGGCCGACACCGGGGCTGCCATGGAAGATGCGGATGATGCCGGAGCGGCCACGTCTGCTGCGGTGGCGGCGTGCGCCGGGGGCGTTTCCGTTGCGGTTGCGGAGGCGGTGTCTTCGGATGCCGAGGCAGGGGCGGTGCCGGTCGCGTTCCCGGGGGTTGCGGTGGCGGCGGGTTGCGTGCCCGTAGAGTCCGTGGAGCCCGTGGAATCCTGCGCCGCAGGGGAAGCCGTGAAGATGGCGGAATCGGGGGCCTTCGGGGGCGCGGCGGCTTCGGGGGCAGGTGCTGCCGGAGCGGACGTTGGGGTGTCCGCCGCGTCGCCTGTCGGCGCCGTTGCCGCTGTGCCCGCTACGCCAGTTGTGCCAGTCGCGCCCGTCGTGTCAGGCGTTGCGGGCACGGCGGTACTGTCGTCAGCGGCAGCCTGTTGCGCGGTGTCTGCGGCGATGGGGGCTGCGGGCGTGCGTTCGCCGTCCGGCGGTTGCGGGGTGACGGTAGCGGTTGCCGGGGCTGCACACGTCGCGTCAGAAGACGCGGGCTGCGTGTCCTGCGGTTGTGCGGAGGTATCGGGGGTAATTTCCGGGGATGCTTTGGGGGTATCGCTCATGCGGTGATGCTATCCGGTCAGGCGGGGGTACGCCGCGATTCTGGCAGGTTGAGGAACGATTGCAGGATGCGCACGGCCGCCTGCTGGTCCACCACGGCTTCCAGCGCCCTGCCGTAAAGCCCGGCGTCGCGCAGGTCGTCCTCGGCCTCGTAGGAGCTCAGGAACTCCTCCATGAGGTAGACGGGCAGGGTGGTGCGGCGCTTCAGCCGCTCCACGAAGTTGCGCACCTGCCGGGTGGTCAGGGTGTCCGTGCCGTCGTGCAGCAGCGGCAGCCCCACCACGTAGGCCTCGGCGCGTTCTTCCTCGGCCACGGCCAGCAGTTCGGCAAAGAACCGGTCGCGGGTGGTCATGACGATGGTGCGGCGCGGAAAGGCCATGCTGCCGCCCGTGTCGCTGGCCGCAACGCCGGTGCGCTTCGTTCCGTAATCTATGCCAAGGTACTTCATGGGTGGCCGGATGCTACGCCAGCGGGCGCGGCTGGGCAAGCTGCGGGGTGGTGGAGAGTATCGGGGGAGGGAGGAAGGAACTTTTGAAAAAGTTCCTTCCTCCCTCCCCCGAACCCCCTCCCTTCTTCCTCAAAACTTTTCAACGGTGGGGGGGGGCGGTCAAAGGGAAGGGGCGGTCATGTTCAGAGCGGGATGGCTCCCTCGTCGCGTCAGGGCGTGGTCCCTGTTGAAAAGTTTGAAGGGGTGGAAGGGGTCCGGGGGAGGAGGGGAAACTTTTCAAAGTTTCCCCTCCTCCCCCGGTTCGTTCTTTCAGTCTTTCGTTTTTTCTTACAAGCCGCTGTCGTCCACCACGCGTACGCCGCCCTCATCTTTGGCTTGGTCGGCGGCCTTGCGCAGCAGCTTGCGCCAGTCCGCGCCCTTGGCCAGTTCGGCCAGCCATTCCAGGGTATGCAGCACGGGCCGCTTGTCCTTGAGGGCCAGCATGGTGCGCTTGATGCCCACCTTGCACGAGGGGCAGCCCACGATGACGGGCGCGCCGTCTGCGTAGGTCATGAAGTCCGCCTCAAGGCGCATGCGCTTGCGGGCGCGCAGCTTGTTGTAGATGGCGGGCGAGGTCATGGCGCCCATGCCCGATTCGCCGCAGCAGCCGGGGTTGACGCGGACTTTCGCGCCGGTGAAGGCGGTCACGGCCTGCGCGTAGATGTTGGCGGCCTTGCCCTTGTGCACCCCCACCCATTCCGCGTGGCACGAGGGGTGGTAGAGCACCTCGGTTCCGGCGACGGGCTTTTCCACGCCGGTCAGGGCGTCGGCAGGCAGACGTTCCAGCAGGAACTGCACCATGTCCTTGTGGTGCATGGCCGGGGCATTGCCCTGCGCGGCCAGCAGTTCGTGGCGCTGGATGCCGTCGCGGCACGAGCCGCAGGCGGTGATGACGTGGGTGACGTTCAGCCCCGCCGCGCGCGCCTTGTCCAGCGCAGCCTTGATGGCCTGCACGTTGCGGTCGCGGTTGGTGGCGAAGGCGTTGTCGGCCCCGGCGGACAGCAGCGGATAGCCGCAGCACAGGTGCTGTTCCGGCATGACCACGGCCACGCCGGATTTCAGCATCAGCATCAGACCGGCCAGCCCGATGTTGCGGTAGAACAGCCCCGCGCCGCAGCCGGGGAAGTAGAACACTGCTTCCACAGGTTCGCCGGTGGCCGCCGCGCGCTGTCTGGCGCTGGCGGGCACGAAGATGCCGCCCTTGCCCAGGTGCAGGGTTTCCGCAAGGTTCTTGTAGCCCACTTCCGGGCCGGGACCGGCGAACAGCGGGCTTTCGAAGCGTTCGCGCCACCCGGCGGGCACCAGGCCCACGAAGCGGTTCTGGAACCGCTGGCCCATGGACGCGGCCTTGGCCGCGCGGGGCACGCGCGATGCCGGGTCGGCGGACAGCCATTCCAGCACCTTGCGCTTGATGGGGTGGCCGCCCGCGTTTTCCGATTCCAGAAAGGCGCGCATGGCCAGCGCCACGCCGGACGAATCGATCTTCACTGGGCAGACCGAGGTGCAGCGGCCACAGCCGGTGCAGTGCTCCATCATGGTGCGCAGTTCGCCCAGCAGGAAGGGGTCGGGCCTGCCCTTGTTGACCTGCGAATAGTACACCGCCTCCACCAGCGCGCCGAGGGCGATGTTCTTGTTGCGCGGGTGGTACTGCAGCGACTGTTCCGGGTAGAACATGGGGCAGACCTGCTTGCACTTGCCGCAGCGGGTACAGATCTGCACGTTGGCCAGCAGCGCGATCAGCCGTTCCTTGTCGGGCAGGCCGCTCTGGCGGATGTCCTCGATGAGCCGGTTGAACGAGAAGGTGAACGGGCGCACCGGCAGTTCGCGCTGGGTCAGCTTGGCCGGGTTCAGCACGTTGCGCGGGTCCACGCGCTCCTTGAAGGCGCGCAGGGCGTCCATCTTCTCCTTGCGCAGGAAGGCGATCTTGGTGATGCCGATGCCGTGCTCGCCGGAAACCTCGCCGCCCACTTCCTGGGCTTTCGCCATGACGCGGTGGGCCACCTGCTCGGCATTGTGCAGCATGACCGGGTCGTTGGAGTTGACCGGGATGTTGACGTGGCAGTTGCCGTCGCCCGCGTGCATGTGGCTGGCCACCTCGATGCGGGTGGCCTGCATGTGGTCCTTGATGCGCTCTATCTTGCGGGCCAGGTTGGGGTGCGCGTTGGCCAGTTCGCCCAGGAATACCACGGCGCGGATCTGCATTTCCTCGTCCGAGATGTCCTTGGCCGAAACCTCGCCCTTGGCCACCTTGGAGGCGTAGGTGAACTCGCGGTTGAACTCCCTGTCGTCCAGCGGCATGCCCGCCAGGCGTCCCGCCTCTTGCAGGGCCGAGCGGTAGGCGGCGGCCGCGCATTCCAGGTTCACCTGTTCGAGAAAATCGGCGAACTCGGGCACCCCGTCGATGGGAATGACCACGTCCTCGTTGATCTTGAAGCCGGAGGTGCGGCGGGCGATGGCGGACAGCTTGTGGCGGTCCTCCCAGAAGACTTCCGCCTCCTTCTCGTCGCGCGCGGCGAAGATGTCCGCCCCGTCGTAGGGGTTCACGATGTCCAGGATCTGGTGCACGGCGCGGTCCAGATGGAACTCGTCGTCGCCGTCCAGCTGCACGATGAGCACCGAGATGGGGTCGCCCTCGTAGTCCGTGGACTTTTTCTTGTATTCTATGGCCTTGACGTACTTGGAGTTGAATTCCTCCAGGGCCGAGATCTTCACGTGGTCGCCTTCGCGGCGGATGGTGTCGCGGTAGCCCACCACGTCCTTGATGACCTGCATGGCGCTGTTCATGGAACGCCCGAAGAATTCCAGCACCAGCACGCGCTGGTGGGTGGGCTTCTTGTGCAGCACGAAGCAGGCCTCGACGATGATGCCGTCAACGCCTTCCTTCTGCATGCCGGGCAGGCCGCCCAGGGTCTTGTTGGTCACGTCTTTGCCAAGGCCGGGCAGGCGGATTTCGTCGCCGCGCAGGGACACCACGTTGCGCACGCCGCCGCTCAGGTCGCGGATTTCGAAGGTGGCCGTCTCGCCGGGCATGATCTTGTGGCGCGGGTGGTTCACCCGGGCCACGTCGATGATCTCGCCGGTGGGGGTGACCATGCGCCACGAGAGCAGGTTGTCGAGGGTGGTGCCGTATTCGAAGGCAAACGGGCCGCCCGCGTTTTCGGCAATGTTGCCCCCGATGGACGAGGCCAGCTTGGAGGCCGGGTCCACGGTGAACAGCAGGCCCTTCCTGCCCGCCGCGACGATGGCATCGTTGGTGATGACGCCCGCCTCGCAGCACAGCACCCTGTTCTGCTCGTCGATGCTGACGATGCGGGTAAGGCGGCCAAGGCTGAGGATCACCGTGCGCTTGCGGGCGGGCACGGCGCCGCCGGTCAGGCCGGAGCCGCCGCCGCGCGGGATGATGGCGAACTTCAGCTCGTTGGCCAGCTTGACCACGGCGCTGACCTGTTCGGCAGACGCGGGGCTGACCACCAGCATGGGCAGTTCCATGCGCAGGTCGGTGGCGTCGGTGGAGTTTTCCACCAGCGCGCCGGGGCGGGTGTCGATGCACTCGCGCGGCATGACGGCGGCCATGCGTTTCACCAGCTCGTCGCGGTAGGCCACCTCGGCCTCGTGCGCGCTCCAGAACATGGTGATGCCTTCGCCGATGCTGGTGGCGTAATGGTGGGCCAGTGCCGCCTTTTCGCCCTCGAAACGCGCGCGAACGCTCGCTTTCACCGTTTCCGCGTCGATGAACGGGTTGTACACGACGAGAAACAGTTCTTCCGCGATTTCGATGGCGAGATGACGTACGGATTCCGGCCAGTCCTCGAACTCGTCGAGGTTGATGCGCAGAATGCGGTTTACGACGAAATCTGCGGAGATGGAGATGTGCGGGCCTTTATGGGGCATGGGCGGGCTCTCTCTCGGGTTGCGGTGAGAGGAAGCCGCTGACTATAGGCGCGCGCGGCCCGGTTGGCAAGTTGAGTGAGCGCACGATGTTTTGGCGGGGGCGGTACCGCCATGGTCGGGAGCGGGCGGGGCTGCCTGTCGGAGCGCCCATCGGAAAAAAATATGCGCGGGCTGATGCGCCGTGGCGGCTTAGGGTCAAGGGGGTGATGCTATGACTACACCAAAAAACTCTGTTGTGTGGCGAAGTGTTGTCTGTAGTTTGTGCGTGCGAACAGCATGACAGGACTGTGCAATACTGTCCGCATTAACTGTAAGATCAATCAATTGATTGTAATTGACACATTTCCCTGTTTGGTGTGTAGCGTGGTGCATGCTTCCAGAAAGGAGGACTGCCATGCCGCACGCACTGCCACGCGCCGATGTCATGGGACGCCTTGCCGCGGACAACCCGTGGTGGGCCGACGAGACCGCCCGCCCCTTCGCGGCGGACCTGCCGCAGCGCGACCACTTTGCGCCGTTTTTCGAGCTTGCCGCAGACTGTGCCCTGCACCGGGCCGTGGTGCTGATGGGGCCGCGTCGGGTGGGCAAGACGGTGCTGCTGCACCAGGTGGTTGATACCCTGTTGCAGCAGGGGGCCGAACGCCGCCAGATCCTGTTCGCCACCTTGGACGCCCCGGCCTACACCGGCATGGAACTGGCCGACTTCGTGGAACTGGCCGCCGAAATGGCGGGGCTGGACCCCAATCGCCCCGGCTGGGTCATCTTTGACGAAATCCAGTACATGGCCGACTGGGAGCGCGGGCTGGACACCCTTGCCGCCCGCTGGCCCGCGTTGCGCTGCACGGTGTGCGGTTCCGCCGCGCCCGCCCTGCGCCGCATGGGCGATGCCGAGGCGGCGGGGCGCTTTGCTGTGTACATGCTGCCGCCGCTGTCCTTTGCGGAGTTCCTGCGACTGTCGGGCGGGCAGCGCCGCGACATGAAGCAGCTGTTCACGCCCGAACGCATGGACGAGCTGAACGAACTGCTGGTGCGGTACATGAATTTTGGCGGCTACCCGGAAGCCGTGGTGTCCGAGCGGGTGCGCGCGGACATGGCGCGCTTCCTGCGCAGCGAGATTATCGACCGGGTGCTGTGCAGCGACATGCCCGGCCTGTACGGCATCTCGGACGTGCAGGAGCTGAACCGCCTGCTGGCCGTGCTGGCCCTGAACAGCGGGCGCGAGGTGACCCTGGAGGATCTGCGCGGCGAATCGGGCATCGCGGTGAACACCCTGAAGCGCTACCTCGACTATCTGGAAGCGGCCTTCCTGGTGGTGCGGCTGCGGCGCATCGACGATGCGGGCCGCCGCTTCCGGCGCGACCGCAGCTTCAAGGTGTACCTGGCCAACCCCTCCATGCGCACGGCGCTGTTCGCGCCCATCACCGGCCCGGACGACCCCGGCCTGCAACCGCTGCTGGAAACCGCCGTGGTGGGGCAGCTCTTGTGCAGCCCGGCCCTGTCCCGCAACACCTGCTACGCCCGCTGGGACGGCGGCGAGGTGGCTCTGGTGGGTCTGCACCCGGTGCACGGCAAGCCGGTGCTGGCCTTCGACATCCGCTGGAGCGACGAAGGCATCGCCCCCGGCCAGAAGAACGGCAATGGCCGCTGCGGCGCACCTGCGGAGCCTGCCGTGACCACCCGCGCCGCGCGCAAGGCGGCGGGCAACGGCAACGGAGCGCAGCTGCGGCCCCTGTTCGAGTTTGCCCGGCGGCACAATGTGCGCAAGTCGTACGTGACCACCCGCACCACCTTCACGGTGGGGGTGCAGGGCGACACGGAATTTTCGTACCTGCCCGCGGGCATGCTGGCGTTCACCTTGTCCAGCCAGGCGGCGGAGCGGATTTTCGCCAAGCTGGTGACGGCGGACTGCGGGTAGGGCACGGAGACGGGCAGAGAAAAATCCCGGGAAAGGGACAGGCAGGAGTGGAGCAGGAGTGCCCCCCCGCCTCACGGTAGTTGTGGGGCGGCGGCGGGACGAAAGCACGAGTACGGGGCGGTGCGCTGGTGGTGGAGCTTCTGTGGGGAAGCGGCACCGCAGGCGCACCGCCCGCTTTTTTTGGGGGGAAAGGGGACGATCGCTGGCGATGGCGCTGCGGGGTTACCCCCGCCCGGCCAGCACCCGGCGCGCCCAGGCGGCCTGCCCCAGCGAGATGCAGCCATCGCCGGGGGGCAGTTCCGCGTGGGTCAGCACGGTCAGCCCGCGCGCGGCAAGGGCCTGCGGCAGGTGCACGGACAGGGTGAGGTTCTGCATGGCCCCGCCGGACAGGGCCACCACGGGCACGTCCATCACCCCGGCCACGGCGGCGGCCATGTCGGCAAGGCCCGCCACCAGCCCGGCATGGAAGCGGCGCGCTACCTCTCCGGGCGGGGTGCCGCGCGCCCAGTCGTCGTGCACGGCGCGGAACAGCGCGTGCGTGTCCAGCACCAGCGTGTCGCTGCCGTCACGCGCTCCGCGCAGGGGGCAGGGGTAGGCGTGGGTGAAGAAGGCGTCGTGGCTGCCGCCGCATGGTGATGCGGCGTCCTGCGCGTGTTCCAGCCGGATGGCCGCCTGCCCTTCGTAGGTGACGGTGGTGCACAGCCCCAGCAGGGCGGACACGGCGTCGAACAGCCGTCCGCAGCTGGAGGTGAGCGGGGTGTTCACCCCGCGTTCCAGCAGGCGCGGCAGCAGGGCGGCGGCCTGGGCGTGGTCGCGCAGCCACGGCCACGGCCACGGACGCGCGCCGTCCGTGGCGGGTTCGCGCAGGCCCAGGTGCCACAGCAGCCCCTGCGCGATGCGCCACGGCTCGCGGATGGCGGCCTCGCCCCCCGGCAGGGGGATGCGGGCCAGCCGCCCCAGCCGCTGGTGGTCCAGCGCCACGTTGTCCACGTACAGCAGTTCGCCCCCCCACACCGTGCCGTCGTCGCCGTGGCCGGTGCCGTCAAGGGCCAGCCCCAGGGCCGGGCCGTCGTGCCGGTTTTCGGCCAGCACGGCGTGGATGTGCGCGAAGTGGTGTTGCAGGGTCAGCACGGGCAGGCCGCTCTGTTCCGCTTCTGCCGTGGTCATGTAGTCGGGGTGCAGGTCGCGCACCACGGCCTGCGGCGTCACTTGCAGGATGCGCGGCAGGTGCGCGGCGATTTCGCGGTGAAAGCCCAGGGTTTCCAGGTTGTGCATGTCGCCGATGTGCTGGCTGACAAAGGCCTTGTCGCCCCGGGTGACGCACAGGGTGTTCTTGAGCTCCGGCCCCATGGCCAGCACGCACGGGCCGTCGCCCTCCAGGAACACAGGCCGGGGGGTGAAGCCGCGCGCCCGGCGCAGGAACTGCGGCGCGCCGGTGGCCGGGTTGACCCGCGTGACCGAGTCGTCGGTGCGGATCAGGATGTCGCGGTCATGCAACAGGAATACGTCGGCAATGGACGACAGGCGGCGCAGCGCCTCGCGGTTGCCGAGGCAGATGGGCTCGCCCCCCGCGTTGCCAGATGTCATCACCAGCGCGGGCACGCGGCCTTCCGGCAGCAGCGCGCCGTACAGGCGCAGCAGCACGTGGTGCAGGGGCGTGTAGGGCAGCATCACCCCCACGAAGGGCGTGTCCGGCGAGATGAGGGGCGAAATGAGGGGCGAGATGGGTGGCGGGGTGCGGGGCGCATCGGGATCGAGGGCCAGCGGGCTGCCGTCGCCGGGCCGGGCCACGCCGTGCATGCCGCCCGCCAGCCCGTCCAGCGCCCGGCACAGCACGATGGGCCGTTCGCGCCCGGCCAGCAGGGCCTCTTCTTCCGGCGAAACGTGCACGATGCGCCGGGCGGCGGCAAGGTTCGGCACCATGATGGCCAGCGGCTTGTGGGGCCGGTGCTTGCGGCGGCGCAGTTCGCCCACGGCGGCATCGCTGGCCGCGTCGCAGGCCAGATGGAACCCGCCCAGCCCCTTCACGGCGGCGATGCGGCCCGCGGCCAGCGCCGTTGCCAGCGCCTGGATGGCCGGGGTGCCCGTGGGACGGCCCGCGCCATGATCGGAGGCGGGTGCGCAGCCGGGTTCGTCTCCGCGTCCGGAGCCGGGCGCGGCGTCATATCCCGTGTCCGCCGCCGGGCCGTCGGGCGCGCCGTCCACATACCACACGCGCGGCCCGCATACCGGGCAGGCGTTGGGCTGGGCGTGAAAGCGCCGGTCCAGCGGGTTTTCATACTCCGCCGCGCATGCCGGGCACAGCGGAAAGCAGGCCATGGAGGTCTTGTCGCGGTCGTAGGGGATGAACCGGGTGATGGTGTAGCGCGGCCCGCAGTTGGTGCAGTTGGTGAAGGGGTACAGGTGGCGGCGGTTGGCCGGGTCGTTCATGTCGGCCAGGCAGTCGTCGCAGGTGGCCACGTCGGCGCTGATGAGCACCTCGTGCCCCGCCCCCCCGTCGCCGCTGGCGACTATGCGGAATCCCTCCTCGCCATCCACCACGGGGATGTCCTGCTGCGTGCACGACACCACCCGCGCCAGGGGCGGCAGCTTGTGGGCCAGGTCGTGCCCGAAGCCGTCAACGCATGCCGCAGGCCCCTGTACCTCTATGAACACCCCGGCGGCGGTGTTGCTGACCGTGCCGGTCAGCGCATGGTCGGCGGCGATGCGGTACACGAAGGGGCGAAACCCCACCCCTTGGACCTGTCCGGACACGGTGAACTTGCGGCGCACGAGATCGTCTGGCATGCGGCGACCATAGCGGAAGACCAGCGGCGTGAAAAGGCATGCGGCGGCAGGGGACGCCATGGCCCGCAACGCCCCGCTGCGGCGTGCCGCGTGCCATGACGGGGCGTTGCCTGTGCCGCTCCTGCCGTCCGCTGACGCCTGAGTCCGCTGCGGTATGCGCCCGCATGAGCCGGTTGTCATGAAGGCGACGCTCTTATAAAGTGTCGCGGCGGTCGCACTGCGCAGGATGAGTCCGAGCGCCTTGCGGCAGCGGCCAGCGCAATTGCGGGGTATGCGGCGCGGCAGATACACGGCTGCCATGCAACCGGGGCACAACGGCGTGCGGTTGTTCGCGCGCCCAGTCGGGGGTATTTTCCTTGTACAGCGTGCGCCGGTCGGCTAAGTAGAACGATTCCCACTGCATTTCTCCGCCGCAACCTGATCGCAAACTGGGAGCAACCCGGGAGCAACCGGGGAGTAACCGGGCCCAGACAGGCCCATACAGGCCCAGACGGGTGCGGACCGGCGGCGGGGGGGCACAATCAATCCGCTTCAAGGAGGAGCCATGGGCGCTGACAAGCTTGGCGCGCGCGTGCGCAAGTACAGGGAAGACCGCAGCCTGAGCCGCGAGGAACTCGCGGACGCCGCCGGTCTCAAGACGGAATTCATCGCCGCCCTCGAGGACGACAACCTGTATCCGTCCATCGGACCGCTACAGAAGCTCGCCCGCGCCCTGAACGTACGCCTTGGCACCTTCATGGACGACGCGGTGAGCCGCGACCCCATCGTGAGCCGCCAGGGCGACCGCGAGGCGGACCTGACCATGCAGAAGGCGCGCAACAAGTGCGCGGCCTTCCGCTTCCACTCGCTGGGCAAGGGCAAGAGCGACCGGAACATGGAGCCGTTCTTCATCGAGATATGTCCGGAGCCCGTGGAGGACCGCAAGCTGTCCTCGCACCAGGGCGAGGAGTTCATCCTGGTGAACAAGGGTTCCATCCGCGTGGTGTACGGCAAGGAAGAGCACCTGCTCGGCCCGGGCGACAGCATCTACTACAACTCCATCGTGCCCCACTACGTGGGCGCCGAAGGGGATGCCCCGGCAGAAATCTACGCCGTCATCTACTATCCCTAGGAGTGGAAGGGGCATGGACGAATTCGCAGTGCGCGAACGGACCCTTGGCCAGATACTGGACGAGACCGTCGCCAAATATCCGGACAACGACGCGGTCATCTACGTGGACCGCGACTACAGGCAGACCTACCGGCAGTTCTCGCAGGTGGTGGACGACCTGGCCAAGGGGCTGATGGCCCTTGGCGTGCGGCATGGCGAAAAGGTGGCCGTGTGGGCCACCAACGTGCCCTACTGGGTGGCGTTGCAGTTCGCCACGGCCAAGATGGGCGCCATCCTGCTCACGGTGAACACCAACTACCGCGAGCACGAAATCCGCTACCTGCTCACCCAGTCGGAGTGCGAGAACCTGTTCATCATCGACGGGTTCCGCGACCACGACTACGTGCAGACCATCTACAACATGATCCCGGAACTGAAGACGCAGCCGCGCGGGCAGTTGCGCTGCCCCTCGCTGCCGCACCTGAAGCGGGTCATGTTTCTGGGCGCGGAAAAGCACCGCGGCATGTATTCCGTGCCGGAGATCATCAGCATGTCGGCCATGGTCTCGGACGAGGAATACGCCGAGCGCCAGCGCGCGCTGGACCCGCACGACGTGGTGAACATGCAGTACACCTCGGGCACCACCGGGTTTCCCAAGGGGGTCATGCTCACCCACGTGAACATCGGCAACAACGGGTACTGGATCGGCAAGAACCAGCACTTCACCGAAAAGGACCGCGTGTGCCTGCCGGTGCCGCTGTTCCACTGCTTCGGCTGCGTGCTGGGGGTGCTGGCCGCCATCAACCACGGGGCCGCGCTGGTGATCCTGGAGAGCTTCAGCCCCATGCACGTCATGGCGTCCGTGGACCAGGAAAAGTGCACCGCCCTGTACGGGGTGCCCACCATGTTCCTGGCCGTGCTGGAGCACAAGCTGTTCGAGCGCTTCGACTTCAGTTCGCTGCGCACCGGCATCATGGCCGGTTCCGTCTGCCCGGAACCACTGATGCGCCGGGTGGTCGAAAAGATGTTCATGCGCGAGATCACCATCTGCTACGGCCTGACCGAAGGTTCGCCGGTGATGACCCAGAGCCTGGTCACCGACCCCTTCGAACGCCGCGTGCAGACCGTGGGCCGGGCCATGCCGTGCATCGAGGTGCGCATCGTGGACCCGGACACCAACGAGGAAGTGGAGCGCGGCACCCAGGGCGAGGTGGTCTGCCGGGGCTACAACGTGATGAAGGGCTACTACAACATGCCCGAAGCCACGACTGCCGCCATCGACGCCGATGGCTGGCTGCATTCCGGCGACCTTGGCGTCATGGACGAGGAAGGCTACGTGGTCATCACCGGCCGCATCAAGGACATGATCATCCGGGGCGGCGAGAACATCTACCCCCGCGAGATCGAGGAGTTCCTGTACGGCATGGACGGCGTGCAGGACGTGCAGGTGGTGGGCGTGAACAGCCGCAAGTACGGCGAGGAAGTGGGGGCGTTCATCATTCCCAAGCCCGGGGTGGAGATGGCGCCGGAAGATGTGCGCGACTACTGCCGTGGGCGCATCGCCTGGCACAAGGTGCCGCGCTACATCAGCTTCATCGACGCCTATCCCATGACCGCCAGCGGCAAGATCCAGAAGTTCAAGCTGCGCGAGATGGCGGCGGATCTGTTTCCCGAGGCCATGAAATAGCCTGGAAGGGCCTTTCCGTCCGCTGGCTGCGGCGTAACGTGGCCGGACGTCGGGCGGAAACATTCCGTACGGGTCGACTGCGCCCCCGAAGCCCGGCTTCGGGGGCGTTTTGCGTGCGCTTGCTTTCCGCTGCGGTTCCGCGCAGAATGAAAGTGACCTGAAGTGTCTGCCCTGTCGGGCCTGCCTGTGCGCGCGGGATGTTCCCCGTGCTTCGGCATGGCCGGAGCAGGGCATGGCTGATCACGCAATGCCACAGAGCATGAAGGAACGCGCATGTCGCTGGAAGCGGACGTACTCGTAGCCGGTGCCGGGTTTGCCGGTCTGCGCGCCGCCATGGCCGCCGCCGTCGCGGGGCGCGGCCTGCGCGTCATCGTGCTGGCCCCGCATGAAGGGCCGGGCGGCTCGTCCTTTGCGGGGCATGCGGGCTCGCTGGGCGTGCTGGCCCCTGCCGACGACGAGGAGCGCGACGCCATCCTGGAGCGTGCCCTGTCCATCGCCCATCCCGGCACGGCGGACCCGGCGCTGGTGCGCCTGCTGCTGGAACAGGGCGAACCCCGCCTGCGCGAATTGGAGCAGTGGGGCGTGCCGCTGGCCACCGGGCCGGGCGGCGCGCGGCTGCGCCGCAGCGCGTGCTTTTTTCCGGAAATGGCCGTGGCCGGGGTTATCCCCGACTGTGCGGCGGCCCACGCAGCCATGCTGCGCGTGGCCTTGGCCGCCGGGGTCGAGGTGCTGTCGGGTTTTACCCTGGCCGCGCTGGGCGTGGAGGGCGGTCCACCCGGCAGCGCGCTGTGTCTGGACCGGGCCGGCAACGTGCTGCCGGTGCGCGCCCGGTCCGTGGTGCTGGCCGTGGGCGGTCCCGCCGCCCTGTTCGTCAACGACGTCTCCGGCGCCGGGCAGACCGGCACGGGGCTGGGCTTTGCCCGAGGCTGCGGCGCCCGCACCGGCAACGCCTCGTTTCTCCAGTTCCTGTGGTACGAAGGGGGGCAGCCCTTCCCCTTCCTGCCCGAGCGGGCGCATGAACTGGAAGTGGCCGGACTGGACGGCGTGCCCGCCGCCCTGCCGCGCGAACTTCGCCCCCATGTGGCCAGCCGGGCCACCCATGCCCCGTGGGGCTGGGGCATGCCCGATGCAGCGCTGGACGCCTGGCTGCTGGCCCGCATGACCCCGGCGGGGGTGGTGCCGGTGCGCTACCATGGCGAACGCGAGCCGCGCCTGCTGTCGCTCATGGCGCAGGCGGGCAACGGCGGGGCGCTCATCGACGCGGACGGGCGCACCTCGGTTGCGGGGCTGTTCGCCTGTGGCGAATGCGCCACCGGCATGCACGGGGCCAACCGCATCGGCGGGGCCATGGTGCTGGCCGCCCATGTCTTCGGGCACCGGGCGGGCATTGCGGCGGCCCTGCATGCCCATTCCGCGCTGTTACCCCCGCCGCCCACCGCGCCCGATGCGGCGGAGCGCCAGTCTGCCCACCATCCGCTGCGCCTGCGCGAGGCCATGCAGCGCCACTGTCTGCCGGGCATGCCCGGAGAGGCGTTGCAGGCCGCACGCCCCGGCGCGGTGGGGCCTGCAGGCCCCGAACGGCAGCAGCAGGACCTGGAGTTGTTCACGGAGCGGCTGAAGGCGCTGTTGCTGCTGCCTGCCGTGGATATGCTGGACCGTGCCCGCGTTCTTTCCTGCCTGACCGTGGCCGAACATCGCCTGCGCCGTCTGCGCGCAGAGCGCGAGGCCGTGTCCCCCGCCCCGGCGGCGTAGCCCCCCGCCGCATTCCCCTGGTGTCGGGGCGGGGCTGTCCCGGTGCCCGTTCCGCTGTTCATCCCCTGCGGCCCGGATCATGGCGCGTGTGCGCATGTTGTGCGGTTGCGCACGAACGCCACCGGCGTCCCGGCTGCGCACGAACGCCACCGGCGTCACGGTTCTATACGGACGCCACCAGCGCCCCGGTGCACCGTGATGTCGTCTTGCATTGCCAGAGCGAAGCACACCGAACAGGATCAGGCAGCCCGGTCGAACAGGACCGGCGGAACAGTATCGACCGGGCAGGATTGGCCGAACAGGAGCGGCCGGACATGAGGGACCGGACAGGGCTGGCAGGCTGCCACTGGCGCGCCGCGCGCAAAAGAAGAAGGCCGCCCCCGCGAACGGGAACGGCCTTGAAATCAGGCGGAAACAAAACTTACTTGATGATCTTGAACTCGCCGCGGCGGTTCTTGGACCAAGCAGCTTCGTTGTGACCTTCCACGGCGGGGCGTTCTTCGCCGTAGCTGATCATTTCCAGCTGACCGGCGTTCACGCCGGACATCACCAGGTACTCGTAGGCGGCGCGAGCGCGACGTTCGCCGAGGGCCAGGTTGTATTCCTGGGTACCACGTTCGTCGCAGTGGCCTTCCACCAGCACGCGGATGGAGGGGAACTTCTTCAGCACGTCGGCCTTCTGCTTCAGCACTTCCTTGGATTCGGCCTTCAGGTCGAACTTGTCGAAGTCGAAGTAGACTTTGGCGTCGGTGATGATCTGCTGGGCCCGGGCAAGGGCTTCCAGCTGAGCACGACGGGCCGAATCGTCTTCGGCGGCCATGGGGGCGCCGGCGGATTCGGGGGTGGCGGCGACCTGCTTCTTGGCGCAGCCAAAGCCGGTGGCGAGGACAAGGGCCAGAGTCAGGACAAGCCCAAAGCGCTTTGCGGTGTTCATGTGATTCCTCCTAGACAGCTCTTCGCTCCAATAGAATTATGCAGAGAACGGTTCCTTTCCTTTATCCCTTTCCGTCGGCTTCGGCCGCAACCCTAACACCCCCGGAATGGGACAGCAGTAATGGTATCTCTACGCCGTTTTTTGTCAAGATGGGGGATTGCGGTATCTCCACTTTCCCCCACGATTTTTTCAGTTTCTACCGCCCTGGAGGGAGGGTGTGCCCCCTTCCTGACGTTCCACGATGGCGTGTGCGGTCGGAACGCGTGAAACTTGTCCCCCTGACGGCGGATTTTCCACGCGGGCGGGATCGCCCCTCTTCGCCCCTTTCGCCACCGCCTCCGTGTCCTGCGACCTAGTCGGGAATCATGCCCCAGTCCGGGAACGAGGCGTCACCGGCGCCCGTGGGCACCCGCTTGGCGTCGCCGCCGTGCCGGGTGATCAGGTAGATCTGCTTGGCGCCGCTGCGGGTGGAGGTGAACGCCAGAAAGTAGCTGTCGGGCGCAAAGGACGGGGTTTCGTCGGTGCCGGGGCCGAAGGTTACCTGCCGCTCCGACTGCGTGACCATGTCGTACACGAAGATGCGGTGGCCAAAGTCGGTCATGCGGGCAAAGGCGATCAGCGTGCCGTCGGGGCTGATGGACGGGGCCGTGTTGTAGTTGCCGCTGCGGCTGATGCGCGTCACCTGGCCGGTGGTCAGGTCCTTCAGGAATATCTGCGGACCGCCCAGGCGGCTGGAGCAGAAGGCCATCTTGGTGCCGGTGGCGTCGAACGAGGGCGAAACGTCGATGGAGGCGCTGTCCTCAAGCGCGCGTTCCTTCTGGAACACGTGGCTCAGCAGGAAGATGCCGGGGTTCTTGCCGGTGGAAAGGCTGACCGCCACCTTGTTGTCGGGCATGAAGGTGGGGCCGATGACGGTGTTGCCCGGAAACTTGATGCGCTGGGTCTGGCGGGTCAGGCGGTCCCACACGCCAAGGGCGTGGGTGCGGTCGTCCATGTGGCTGAACACGATGAACCGCGCGTCGGGCGACCACGACGGGGACATGGCCTCGCCGGGCAGGTTGGTGATCTGGCGCAGGTCGCGGCCGGTGGGCTTGCTGAGCCACACGTCCTTCTTGTTCTTGCCGCCCGATTTCACGAAGGCAAGGGTGGACTTGAAGAACTCGCCCCGGCCCGTCAGGGCCTTCATGAGGTCGGAGCAGAAGCGGTCGGCCACGTCGGGCAGCTGGGTTTCCTGGATGTCGTAGTAGCCTTTGCCGAACACCAGCTTGCCGGAATACGCCTCGTACACGCGCAGTTCGACGAAGGGCTTGCCGGGGGCGTCGCCCTGGGGCCAGCCCGCGGTGACCACAAGGTCGGTGCCCGCGATCTGGAAGCGCTTGAAGTCGATGTCCGGAGCCTTGTAGCTTTGCAGCACCGAACCGCCCAGGATGGCCTTGGGGTCGGTCAGGCGCAGGAACGGCAGAAAGCTCAGGTTCTCGCGGATGATTTCGTTCAGCTTCACGCCCTGCCCGGTCACCGGGGTGCCGGGGGTGGGGCCCAGCGGATCGGCAAGGGCAAGGTTCAGGCTGCCCTGGCCGGGGCCGTAGATGTCGATCTGCACGGGGCCGGCCGCAAGGGCCGGGGCCGCCAGCGCGCAGCACGCGATGAGGCACACTGCCGCCATAAGGCGGTGGATGGCATGATGCTGTCTCATCTTTTTCCGATCATTTCCTGAAGGTTGAAGGTGAGCAGAAGGTCCTGGTATTCCGGGCCGGGCGGCGGCGGCAGCATGCCGACCTTGCCCAGCGCCTTCAGGGCCGACGCGTCGAAGTCGGCCTGGCCCGAGGACTGCTCCACGTTGAAGTCCCATATCTGTCCATTGGGGGTCACCCTCGCCCGCACCCGCACCGTGAGGGGCTGGGGGGAGGTGAGGGCGGGAAACTCCCAGTGGTCCCGTACCATCATCATGACCTGTTGCGCGTACGCGGGGCCCGGCGCGGAGGCGCTGGCGCCCGCCGGTTCGGCCCCTGCCGCGCGGGCGGGGGACAGCAGCAGGACACATGCAACAATGAACAAGGCAATCAGCGCGACCGGTGATGCGTACCGTGATGCAAAAGGACATGCCGCAGGGCACGCGATGGCCGACAGCGCGATAGGGCACGCCGCAGGGGCATGGTCCGGCATCGCGCGGGGGGGCTGCTCATCGCCTGCCCATCATTTCCTGAAGGTTGAAGACGAGCACCAGGTCCTGGAATTCCGCGCTGGGCGGCGGCGGCAGTATGCCGGTCTTGCCCAGCGCCTTCAGGGTCGACGAGTCGAAGTCGGCCCGGCCCGAGGACTGTTCCACGCTGAAATCCTGTATCTGGCCGTTGGGGGCAACCTTCACCCGCACCCGCACCATGAGGTTCTCGCGGTTGGCAAGGGCGGGGAATTCCCAGTGGCTGCGCACGATCTGCATGACCTGCATGGTGTACACCCCGGCAATGCCGACGCCGCCGGAGCCTTCGCCCCCGCTGCCGTCACCGCCGCCCGCCGCGCCGCCGCCTCCTCCGCCCTTGACGGTGGCCTGCAGGGCGGACAGGGCGTTGGCCACGTCCTTGGCGCCAGCAGCGCCCGAGGTGACGCCCGCGCGGGTCTTGCCCTGTTCCGGCGCGCCGCCGGTCTTGGTCTGCACGTCGGCCAGGGCCTGCTTCAGCACGTCCTTCGGATCAGGGGCCTTCGGCGCGGGCTTGTCGTCCTTCGCGGGGGCCGCAGGCTTGGCCGGGGCAGCCGCCGTGGCGTTCTTGGAGACGTCCTTGAGCGGTTCAGGCTTGGTCTGCTTCTCGTCCTTCTTTTCGCTGATGGCCTTGGCGTCGGGCTTGGGCTCGGGCTTGGGCTCGGGTTTCGGTTCCGGCTTGGGTTCCGGTTTCGGCTCGGGCTTGGGCTCCGGCTTCGGTTCCGGCTTGGGCTCTGCCTTGGGCGCGGGTTTTTCCTGCACCTCGGGTGTGGCCACGGGCGCGGCCTTGGGCGACGACGCCGTGGGCGCGGGTGCCGGGGCGGCCTGCGGTTGCGCGGGGCCGGGCGCCGGGGCGGGCGGGGCCTTGGGTCCGCCGGGCGCGCCCAGGCTTACCAGGTCCACCTGCACCACGGGCATGTCCAGACGCACCGGCGGCGACGAGGGCCAGAAAAAGACCAGCAGCACGATGGCGCAGTGCAGGCTGAGCGACAGCAGAAAACTGGAGTAGCGCATGTCGTCCCCGGCCTACCGCGCGGCCTTGCCGCGAAGGATGTGGAACCGGACCGTGCCGTCCCTTCGTGATGACGGGCTCATTTCTTCTTCGGGTCCTCGCGTTCCGCCACGACGCCGAGCTTTTCGATGCCCGCCGCCTTGATGTGCCCCATCACGTCCACCACCACGCCGTAGGGCACGGCCTTGTCGGCCTGGAGAAAGAGCAGCTTGTTCTTCTCCTTGACCAGCCGTTGCAGGTAGCCTTCCAGTTCCTCGATGGTCACCTTGTACTCGTCGAGGTACATCACCCCGTCCTTGCGCACGGTAAGCAGCAGGTGGTCGCTGTCCGCGGGCAGCACCTGCACGGTGCGCGTCTGGGGCAGATCCACCTCGAGGCCTTCGGTCATCATGGGGGCCGTGACCATGAAGATGATGAGCAGCACCAGCATCACGTCCACGAAGGGTGTGACGTTGATTTCGGCGACGAAGCCGCCCTTGTTGCCGACGGAAGCGCCCATGGGCTAGCCCCGTTCGGTGCGGCTGGCGGGCTGGGCCGCCCCGCGATGGGCGTTGATCTCGCGTTGCACGCGGTTCAGGAACGCGCCCGCGAAGTTGACGAGCTGCACTTCTATGCTGCTGATCATGCCCAGAAAGATGTTGTAGCCCACGGTGGCGGGAATGGCCACGAACAGGCCGATGGCCGTGGCGATGAGCGCTTCGGAAATGCCGGGGGCCACGGTGGCGAGCGAGGCGCTCTTCATCTGGCCGATGGCGTGGAAGGAGTACATGATGCCCCACACCGTGCCGAACAGGCCGATGAACGGCGCGGTGTTGGCGGCGGTGGCCAGGAACGACAGCGAGGCGGAAAGGCGGGTCATTTCGTTGCCCACGCCCTGGCGCAGCGAACGGCGCACGTTGTCGGCCACCACGTCGCCCGAGCTGCCCGCCTCTTTCAGGCGGTTGAACTCGGCCACGCCCTGCTGGGCCACGTGGTACAGGGGCGAGGCGGCATCGCCGCCCAGCGACTGCACGGCCTCGCGCAGGTCGCGGGCCTTCTGGAAGCGGTCCAGGCCGTCGGCGGCCTTGCGCTGCGCGGCCTTCAGGGCAAACCATTTCTGGAACATCAACGTCCAGCTGCCGATGGACATGAGAACCAGAAGGACGAGGATGAACTTGGCCACCAGGGTGGCCTGGGCAAGAATCGAAAGAATATCCATGACGTTGGGTGTCTCCACCGGGTGTTGAGTTGTACCGTGCGGCTGGCGGGGCGCGGCTGGCCGTGGCGGGCCGGGCATGATCGTTGTCGGCCCGGCTCCATCTGGTCCGGCCGCGTCCGATTGCGCCGACCATGTTGCGCCGACCGTGTCGTGCCACGCCGTTTCGTGGGCGCGTCCGGCACCCCGCCCTCCATTTAGTCGTCTCGGGACAATGATGCAATGGGATTCAGGGGCTCCGGCGCGAAAAGGAGCGCACTTTCCGGGGGGCGGCCGCGAAGCGGCGCGGGGCGCGGCTTGCCGGGGCCCGTGCCAGCGGGGTGGCGGTAACGGTCCGTGCGCATGCGCACCGCGCGCGGGCCGCATTCAGGGGCATGGCGTGGAAGGGGAACCGCCCGCCGCATCGGCCACGACCGGTTGTGCAAGCGGACACCCGCCTGCCGCATGGGCGGCTGCACATTGTTGCAAGTGGGCCCGGCCCCGGCTACACTGCCCCGCGTATCAAAACCGGCATGCCGCCGGGCATATTTCCCTGTCACGCCTTCTCCGTCAGGAGTATCCATGCACCCCACCCATGCAGCCTGCCTGCCGACGGCGCAGCGTCGCAGGTGCCGCCTTGCGCGCACGATCCTTCTTGCCCTGATGCTGGGCGCAGCCCTGTCCGTGCCCGTGCTGGCCGCCGAGGTGGGCACGCCGGACGCCGGTGCCCCGGGGGGCATGGCCGCCGGTACGCCCTCGCCCGCGTCGGCGGACGCCCTTGGCAGGGGTGGCGAGTACGACATGCGCCGCGCCGTTGAATCCGCCCTGCGCGACAACCAGGGCGTGGTATCCGCCCGCGCCGGACGCGACGCGGCGGAAGAGGGGCGCAAGTCGGCGCGCGGGGCGTTCGGCCCGGCCGTGTCCACCTCTTACGGTTACAACCGCCTGAACGAGAAACCCCGTTCCATGTCGCGCGAACTGGACGACGACACCTACACCTGGACCGTGGGAGTCAGCCAGCCGCTGTTCACCGGGCTGCGGCTGCTGTCCACCTATCAGAAGGCCGCGCTGGAAACCGAGCGCCAGTCCCTGACGCTGGACAAGTCGCGTCTGGACCTTGCCGCGCAGGTGCAGGAGGCCTTTCTGGCCCACCTGAAGTCGGGCGAGAACGTGCGCAGCGCGCGCGACGCCCTGAGCCGCCTGCGCGAACAGGCCAAGGTGACCCGCGCCTTCTACGACGTGGGCCTGCGCCCGCGCCTGGACGTGTTGCAGGCCGAGGTGGACGTGACCAACGCCGAATCGCTGCTGATCACCGCGGAAAACAACCACGCCACCCAGCGTGCCCGGCTGAACACCCTGCTCACCCTGCCCGTGGACAGCGACACCGCCTACGTGGGCACGCTGGTGCCCGTGGGCTTCGACATGACGCTCGAACAGTGCCTGGAACGCGCCTACCGCAACCGGCCCGACGTGCGCATCGCGGGCAAGGCCGTGGAAATCGCGGGCAAGGACGTGCGCATCGCGGACAGCGGGCTGTATCCGCAGGTGTCGGCCAACTTCAACTGGGCCACCGAAGGCGACCACCCCGAAGCTTCGGGCAGCACCCTGAGCCCCACCGGGTTCAGCCAGTGGTCCACCGGGCTGAAGGCCGAGTGGAGCGTGTTCGAGTGGGGCAGGACGTGGTATTCCGGCCAGCAGGCCCGCCAGGTGGAAACCCAGGTCCGTGCCGAAGAGGCCAACCTGCGCCACGAGGTCGCCTACGAGGTGCAATCGCGCCTGCTGACCCTGACCGATTCCTCCAAGCGCATCGCGGTGGCCACCAAGGGGCTGACCCAGGCCGAGGAGGCCTATCGCGTGGCCGTGGCCCGCTATCAGGCCCAGGTGGGCACCAATACCGACGTGCTGGACGCCCAGGCCAAGCTGACCGCCGCAGAGGCGGCCCTGACCGGGGCCAAGGCCGAATACCTGGATGCGCTGTCCAAGCTGTGGGCGGCCATGGGCGAACTGAAGCCTTCCCTTACGGACGGCTAGGGCACCGCCAGCAGGGCGCAGGAGACCGGTGCCGTCGCAAGGCAGGCCGGGCAGCGGACAAGCATGCGGAACTTTTCAGGGCCGCCGGGGCAAACCCGGCGGCCCTGTTGCAAGCGCGGCCCGGAGCATGGCGGTGTGGACCATTTTTCCGTGCGGGTATTGACATGTGACCCCACAAACAGTAATCATTACCAATAAAAATGTGAGGTCCCGCATGACCCAGCCGCAACAGACTCGCATGACCAAGCAACGCATGGTCATCCTTGAAGAACTGCGCAACGTGCACAGTCACCCCACGGCGGACGAGGTGTACGGCATGGTCCGGCAGCGTCTGCCGCGCATCAGCCTGGGAACCGTGTATCGCAACCTCGACCTGCTGGCCGAATCGGGTGATATCCTGAAGCTGGAGTCGGCCGGGGCGCAGAAGCGTTTCGACGGCAACGTCACCCCCCACCAGCACGTGCGTTGCACCCAGTGCGGCCGGGTGGGCGACGTGATGGAACCCGTGCGCCTGCCCGACATTTCGGGCGCGGGGGCCCCCGGCTTCATCATCCTTTCCGGACGCATCGAGTTCGAAGGGGTGTGCGAGGCCTGCGCGTCGAAGAACTGAGCCACCGTATTTCCCATGCCCTTCCCCGCGTAGCTGACTGCATGTTCACTCTTGCGCGGGGTGGGTGGTGATTGTACGTTCGCAGCGTGCAGCCTTGTATGGCTTCGCGATGCACGACGCCCAACAACATGGTTTGAGCGCTCGATCTGTTCGGGGAAGGCGCGGTGTCCGCGTCCGGCGTGGCGTCACGGTCCGGCAGTGCCCGCCAGCCCGTCTCCGCACGGTTCGCACCGTGCACATGCCGTCCGGCATGCCGCACTCCAGACCGTCGCCCCCGAACGTCGTACCCGGCCCGTCGTTCCGGCCCGTCGTTCCGGCCCGTCGTTCCGGACGATCGTGCCATCACCATCGCATCACGGTTCCGGCGGCCTCGCCCGGCAGGCGGGGTGCCGGTTGCATTTTGCGGCGCATGTGGCCGTGCAGCCCCGCGCCATCAGGCTACCTCCCCATTCACCCGGAACATAACGCTAATTCAAGGAGCAGTCATGAAAGCCCTGAAAGGCACCAAGACCGAACGCAACATCCTGACCGCCTTTGCCGGCGAATCGCAGGCCCGCAATCGCTACGACTATTTCGGCGCCCGCGCCAAAAAGGACGGCTTCGTCCAGATTGCCGACATCTTTGCCGAAACCGCCAGCCAGGAAAAGGAACACGCCAAGCGCCTGTTCAAGTTCCTTGAAGGCGGCGAAGTGGAGATCGTGGCTGCCTTCCCGGCGGGCATCATCGGCGATACCCACGCCAACCTCATCAACTCGGCGGCGGGCGAAAACCACGAGTACACCGAAATGTACCCCTCTTTCGCGCGCATTGCCCGCGAGGAAGGCTTTGACGAGATCGCCAAGGTGTTCATGAGCATCGCCGTGGCCGAAGAATTCCATGAGCGCCGCTTCCTGGGCTTTGCCAAGAACGTCAAGGAAGCCCGCGTGTTCGTTCGCGAATCGTCCGTGGTGTGGCGCTGTCGCAACTGCGGATTCCTGCACGAGGGCAACGAAGCCCCGCACCTGTGCCCCGCCTGTGCCCACCCGCAGGCCCACTTCGAACTGCTGGGCATCAACTGGTAGATCGTTGCGCATCGGGCGCGGGCGGCATGCGGCGTGCGTGTGCCCGCGAACCGGCGCGGCCTGACCAGCATACGGGCCGAAATCCGGGGGGAAGGAGGCTCCATGGCCGATCCCAGGGACATGTGGCGTTGCCAGACCGTCAACTGCGGCTATGTCTACGACCCCGACCGGGGCGACCGGAAGGGCAAGGTGCCGCCGGGCGTCCGCTTTGAAGATTTGCCCGACACCTGGCGCTGCCCGGTGTGCGGCGGCACCAAGCGATGCTTCCGGCCCATGGCCGGGCCCGGGTCCACCGCGCAGCCCGACTGCGAACTGCCCACGGACAGGTGACGCGGGGCAAGGCCGTGGGCCGATGGTGCATGCGCACGACAAGAAAGAAGGCCCGCCGGGGAATCCCGGCGGGCCTTTCGGACAACGGACAAACCCAGACTCTTGCGGGGGAGGGACCCTTTTGGAAAAGGGTCTCCTCCCCCGGCCCCCTCCCCCCCAAAAAAACTTTTGTTTGTGTTTCCTGTGTATTACGAAAGCACAAAACATGGGGATTCAAGGGGCGGCAGCCGCTCTGCGATCGCCATCCGTAAGGCTCGCAAGCGCGCCTAACGGCTGCCGTCCTTGGCCGCCGGAGGCGTTCAAAAACAGACGTTGCCAATAGCCGCAAAGGCCCGCCGGGAAATCCCGGCGGGCCTTTGCGTGCAGTGTGACCGACAGTCGGGCGGCCTGCGTGGTGGTGGCGGCGGGTGCGCCCGTTGGCGCCACGTGCCCGCCTATTTGCCCATCTGGCGGGTGGCGAATTCCAGCATCTTGCGCGCCTCGTCGAAGTCGGGCTTCAGTTGCAGCGCTGCCGAGGCGGCCTTGGCCACCTTGTCCCACTTGCGCCAGTCCACGTACAGGCGGCCGATGTTGAAGAACAGGTTGGGGTCGCGTCCGGTGTACTGGGCGGCCTTGAAATAGTACTTTTCCGCCACGTCGAACTTGCCCATCTTGCGCAGGGCCATGCCGATGCGGTTGTACAGGTGGACGGATTCCGGGCTCTGGTCCAGGGCCTGGGCCAGATAGTCGAAGGCTTCCTCGTACCGGCCCGCCTTCAGGAACCGTTCGCCGATGTCTCCCTTCAGCGCCGGATCGTCGCTGAACTCCACCACCAGTTGCCGGAACACGTCGTTGGCGGCGTCGTAGTCCTTGCCGTCCAGCAGCTTCTGGCCGCGTTCCAGTTCGGACTGCTTGCGGGCCTCCATGGCCTTGATGTGTTCCTGCGCCTCGTTCACGGCGGCTTCGTTCACCGCCTTGACCAGTTCGCGCACGGTGTCCAGCACCTGGCGTTCCGAACCGGGCTTGTAGTCGATCCTGAGCGGAAAGACCTTGCGCAGTTCCGGGTCGTTGTCGAGGTAGGCGCAGGCGTCGGCCAGCATGCGCTCGAATTCTTCGCGCTCGGCCTTCATCAGCGGGTTTTTCAGCACCAGCACCAGCGCCTCGTGAAAGGACTGGGCGGCAGGCATCACCTTGCCCTGGCGCAGCAGGGAGCGCACCTGGGTAAGCAGTTGTCGTGCCTTGGTGAGGTCGTTGGACATGCATCGCCCCCGGAGTGGCGTGGCGCGTAAAGGGGCAAGGCCCCGTAAGCGAAGGGGCGCGGCGTGCCTGTACCGCGCCCCCCTGGGTCAAGTCGTAGAGCTGGTGGCGTGGCCCCTAGCGGCCCACGGCCTCCCGCACCATGCCCCTGAACCGGGCGAAGAAGTAGCGGCTGTCGGTGGGGCCGGGGCTTGCTTCCGGGTGGTGCTGCACGGCCAGGATGGGCCTGGTCTTGTGGGCAAACCCTTCCAGCGTGCCGTCGTTCAGGTTCACATGGGTTATTTCTACGTCGGGCACGCTCTCTATGTCCACGCAGAACCCGTGATTTTGCGAAGAGATTTCGATGTGCCCGGTCACCAGGTCCTTGACCGGGTGGTTGCACCCGTGGTGGCCGAACTTCAGCTTGTGGGTGGTGCCACCAAGGGCGTGTCCCAGCAACTGGTGGCCAAGGCAGATGCCCGCCACCGGCATGCGTTCGGTCATCACGCGGATTTCGCGCACTTCGTCGGTAAGGGTGGCCGGGTCGCCGGGGCCGTTGGACAGGAACACCGCTTCGGCGCCGCTGGCCGCCACCTGCATGGCCGTGAACGACGGCGGCACCACCAGCAGGTCGAAGCCCTGGTCGGTGAGCAGGCGCAGGATGTTCCACTTGATGCCGTAGTCGTACACCACCAGGCGCGGACCGGGGCCGGGCCAGGCGTAGGCGCCGTCTGCGGCCAGTTGCACCGGCTGGGGGCGGGTGCCGTCCCAGCGGTAGGGCGTGGCGGGGGCCACCCTGGTGACCAGGTTCTGGCCTTCCATGGTGGGCAGGGCGCGGGCGCGGCGCACCAGTTCGTCGCGGTCGTCCGTCTCGGTGGAGATGATGCCGCGCATGGCGCCGTTGATGCGCAGGTGCCGGGTAAGGGCGCGGGTGTCGATGCCCTCTATGCCCATCACCCCGTGCTGCGCCAGATAGTCGGGCAGCGACATTTTGGCCCGCCAGTTGGAGGGCGTCCTGCAACATTCCTTGACGATGAAGGCCTCCACATGGACCTTGCCGGATTCCATGTCCTCGGCCGTCACGCCGTAGTTGCCGATGAGAGGGTAGGTCATGCAGACCATCTGCCCGGCGTACGAGGGGTCCGTCAGGACCTCCTGGTAGCCCGTCATCCCGGTATTGAAGATGACCTCGCCGCCCGATTCGCCGCGACCGGTGAACGAGCGCCCCTCAAGTACGAAGCCGTCTTCCAGGGCCAGGAAAGCTCTCATCCTTCGTTCTCCCCAAGCAGGTTGATGATGATGCCGATGTCTTCGGGCCGGTCCACCCCGTGGGTACGGTAGGTGGTGGGCACGACCCGGATGGGAATGCCGTTTTCGAGCAGCCGCAGCTGCTCCAGTTTCTCGCGCCGCTCAAGGGAAGAGGGCGCCAGTTGCGTGAAGGCGCGCAACGCCTCCAGCCGGAAGGCGTACAGCCCGACATGGCCGAGGTAGGCCGGGCCGGCTGCCGCATCGCCCGCCTGCGCGCCGCCGTCCCGTGCGAAGGGAATGGCCGCGCGCGAAAAGTACAGTGCGTCGCCGTTGGCCGCCGTGACCACCTTGACCCGGTCGGGGCTGGCGGCTTCCGCCGCGTCGATGGCCATGGCCAGGGTGGCGACGCGCACCCGCGCGCCGTCCTTTGCCGCGGTGAACGGGGCCACCAGCTGGCTGAGCATGCGCGGGTCCAGCGCGGGCTCGTCGCCCTGGATGTTCACCACCACCGCGTCGTCGGGCAGCCCCGCCTTGCCGGACGATTCCAGATCACGGCCCAGCAGGCAGGCCGCCTCGTACACCCGGTCGGTGCCGCTTTCATGGTCGGGCCGGGTCATGACGAAAGGCACATCCAGCCGGTGCGCGGCCTGCGCGATGCGTTCGTCGTCCGTGGCCAGCACCACCTTGCACAGTTCCGGGCAACGGGCCGCGCGCTGGTACACATGCCAGAACATGGGCATGCCCGCGATGTCGGCCAGCGGCTTGCCGGGAAAACGGGACGAGGCGTAGCGTGCGGGAATGATGCCGTAGCAGGTGGGAAATGCCGTCATCTCGTCAGGTGGCCCTGCGGCTTGCGGTTGGGGTGCGGAGGCATTGGGGTGATGCTCCGGGCGCGAAACTTTCGGACAATAACCGAAAATATCAGGCCGGGAAAGCGTCTTGTGGAAAATGACGCATCAGTCCGGAATGGCTGACGAAAATGTAAAATGGCCGGTGTTCCCGTGTCGCGCCGCCGTCCGCCCCGTTTCGTGGCCGTCCCGCAGGGCCCCGCCCCGGCGGTTGACCGCTCTCCTCAGGTGTAGCATAACTCCGCTTCTCGCGCGGGCAAGGCCCGCCCCCCTTTTTTTGTCGCGCCGCCCCTGTTTTCGTGTTGCGAGCCGTTGCGCGCCCCCCAGGCCGCCGCCCGTGCCCGCGCCGGGTTCCATGCCCGGTCCGACAGGACGTTGCACATTCCGGGCATTCTCCATCCCGACGATCATCGGTCATCGCCATTTGACCGCCAGACCCCTTCAAGGACCATTGCCGTGAGCAGCAGACTGGAACGCGAGGCCGCGCGCCGCCGCACCTTTGCCATCATCAGCCACCCCGACGCGGGCAAGACCACCCTGACCGAAAAGCTGCTGCTGTTCGGCGGGGCCATCCAGATGGCCGGTTCGGTCAAGGCCCGCAAGGCCGCCCGGCACGCCACCTCGGACTGGATGGCCATGGAGCGCGAACGCGGCATTTCCGTGACCACCTCGGTCATGCAGTTCCCCTACCGCGACCGGGTGGTCAACCTGCTGGACACCCCCGGCCACCAGGATTTTTCGGAAGACACCTACCGCGTGCTCACCGCCGTGGACTCGGCGCTGGTGGTCATCGACGCGGCCAAGGGCGTGGAAGCCCAGACCCGCAAGCTGATGGACGTGTGCCGCATGCGCGCCACCCCGGTCATGACCTTCGTCAACAAGATGGACCGCGAGGCGTTGCACCCGCTGGACGTCATGGCCGACATCGAGCAGCACCTCCAGATCGAGTGCGCCCCCATGACCTGGCCCATCGGCATGGGCTCCAGCTTCAAGGGCACCTACGACCTCCTGCACAAGCAGCTGCACCTCTTTTCCGCCACCCACGGCGGGCGCATCCAGTCGGGCATCGTCATCCACGGCGCGGATGACCCGCAACTGGACGAGTACCTGGGCGACCAGGCCGAGCAGTTGCGCATGGACCTTGCCCTGCTGGAAGAGGCGGGCACGCCCTTCGACGAGGAACGCTACCTGAAGGGCGAGCTGACCCCGGTGTTCTTCGGCAGCGCCATCAACAACTTCGGCGTGCGCGAGATGCTGGACATGTTCGTGGAATTCGCCCCCGGCCCGCAGCCCCGGCCCGCCGCCACCCGCGTGGTGGAACCCGGCGAGGAGGCGTTCACCGGCGTGGTTTTCAAGATACAGGCCAACATGGACAAGGCCCACCGCGACCGCATGGCCTTCCTGCGCATCTGTTCCGGCACGTTCACGCGGGGCATGCGCCTGAAGCATCACCGCACCGGCAAGGACGTGACCGTGGCCAACGCCACCATCTTCATGGCGCAGGACCGCACCGGCGTTGAAGAGGCCTTTCCCGGCGACATCATCGGCATTCCCAACCACGGCACCATCAAGATCGGCGATACCTTCACCGAATCGAAGGAAGTGCTGAAGTTCGTGGGCATTCCCAACTTCGCGCCGGAGCATTTCCGCCGGGTGCGCCTGAAGAACCCGCTGAAGGCCAAGCAGTTGCAGAAGGGGCTGGAACAACTGGCCGAGGAAGGCGCGGTGCAGCTGTTCCGCCCGCTGGTGAACAACGACTACATCCTGGGCGCGGTGGGCGTGTTGCAGTTTGACGTCATCGTGGCGCGGCTGGCCGACGAGTACGGCGTGGATGCCGTGTACGAGGGCGTGAGCACGCATACGGCGCGCTGGGTGTACTGCGAGGACAAGAAGATCTTCGCGGATTTCCAGGACTATCATCGCGGCGAGCTGGCCGTGGATGCGGAGGGTGCGCTGGCGTATCTGGCGCCCAACCCGTGGCGGCTGGAATCGGCCATGGAGCGGTATCCGAAGGTTGAGTTTCGGACTACGCGCGAAATCAGCTAGTTTTTTGCGGGGGAGGGACCCTTTTGGAAAAGGGTCTCCTCCCCCGCGCCCCCTCCCCCCAAAACTTTCAATTGTCTTTAGGCACGCCCCGTGTGTTGAAAGCGGGCATTTCGGGGCAGCCCACGGTTGGTTTTGTGGTTGCGGGAGGCGTTCGGAAACGGACGTTGCCAGTCCCCAGCACGCATGAAGGCCCGGCATATGCCGGGCCTTCATGCGTGCTGGGGAAAGTGCGGGAAAAGAAAAGGGGAATGCGCGCGGGGCGCTAACGGCTATGCTGCCCCCGTGGTACCGCCCATGCCGTTGCCCGTGGCCCCTCGTTTTTCGCGGTAACGGGCCACCTGCCGTTCGATGGCCGCGAACAGGGCCTCGCGGTTCACCGGCTTGGCCACGAAGTCGTCCATGCCCTCTGCCAGGAAGCGGTCACGGTCGCCCTGCATGGCGTGGGCGGTCAGGGCGATGACCGGCACGTCGGCCCAGGCCGCCCCTTGCGCCGCCGCCTCGCGGATGCGGCGGGTGGCTTCCAGCCCGCTGACCACCGGCATCTGCACGTCCATCAGCACCACGTCGAAGGGGGGACGTTGCATGCCGCCGTCCGGCTCGGCATTGGGTCCGGCATCAGGACGGGCATCCGGTACGGCTTCAGTTCCGGCATCCGGCCCCCCGATTCCGTTAATTCCGCCGATTCCCCCTATTCCGCTGTCGGGGGAGCAGCCCCCGCGCAGGCGGTCCAGGGCCTCCTGCCCGTCGATGGCCAGGTGCACCTCGTAGCCGCGTTCCTGCAGGAAGAAGCTCAGGAATTCGCGGTTCAGGTCGTTGTCTTCCGCCAGCAGCACGCACAGGGGGCGGCCTGCTTCCTGCGCGCCCGGTTCCGCCGGTTTTGCCGGTCCCCGGTGTCCCGGCGCCACCGGTGAATCCGGATGGTCCGCCGGGCTCGGGCTGGTCAGGCGCAGGTCGGTGGGGGTGGCGGCGCCCTGCGGCGCGTCCTTGTCGATGGGCAGGGTGAACCAGAACCGGCTGCCCTGGCCGGGCGTGCTGTTCACGCCGATGTCACCGCCCTGCAAGCGCACGATGTGCCGCGAGATGGCAAGGCCCAGGCCGCTGCCGCTGTGCCGCCGGGTATGCGACCCGTCCGCCTGCGAGAAGCTTTCGAACAGCAGGGGCAGCTTGTCCGCCGTGATGCCTGGCCCGGTGTCCTGCACGGTGAAGCGCAGGCAGCCGCCGGGCCGGGGGCACTGGGCGCTGCGGCGCACGTCCACGTGCACGCTGCCGGTGTCGGTGAATTTCACGGCGTTGCCCGCCAGGTTCACCAGAATCTGGCGTAGCCGCAACGGGTCGCCCTGCAACCGGGCGGGTACGTCCGCGTCGATGTGCACGGTAAGCGACAGCCCCTTGCGCTCCGCCTGCACGGCCAGCGGCGCCAGCGCATCGCTCACGGCGGCCCGCAGGTCGTACTCCACCTGGTCCAGCCCCAGCCGTCCGGCCTCCATGCGCGAAAAGTCCAGCAGATCGTTGATCACGTGCAGCAGCCCCTCTGACACGTTGCGGATCATGGAAAGGTAGTGGCCCTGCTCGTTGTCGTGGGCGGGGAGCGCCGTGTCGTTCAGGCGTGAAAGCGCCACGTCCACGATGCCCAGGATGCCCGAAAGCGGGGTGCGCATTTCATGGCTGATGTTGGCCACGAACTGGCTCTTGAGTTCGTTGGCGCTTTCGGCTTCTTCCTTGGCCCGTTGCAGGGCCTGTTCCGCCTCGTACAGGCGGCTGATGTCCTGGAAGGCGCCGCGTGCCCGCACCGGCCTGCCGTCCGGTCCGCGCTGCACCACGGCCTTCATCTGGCCCATCATCCGCCGCCCCTTGGCCGTGCGCAGGGGGATGTTGTCCCAGAAGACGGATTCCGGTTCGTCGGCGGGTTCGGTAATCATCCGTTCGAACTGCGCGGCGTAGTCCGGGGCGTAGATATGGCAGCCTTCCAGCGGGCGGGGCAGCGGCGTGCCGGGCTCCACCTCGAGCAGGGCGTACAACCCCGTTGACCAGTAGGTGGCCACATCGTTGGCGATGTCGAAGTCGAAGCTGCCGATCCCCGCGATCTGCTGCGCTTCCTGCAACCGGGCCTCGCTGTCGCGCAGGGCCTGCTCCGCCTCGTGCAGGGGGGTGATGTCCTGAAAGGTGCCCCGGATGTGCTCTGGCAGGCCGTCCGCGCCGTGGCGGGCCATCATGTGCAGGCGGCCGAAGCCGCGCCGCCCGGTGGCGGTGACGTAGGGGAACGAGCGCAGCTCCGTGGATTCCGGCCTGTCCGCCGGGGTGGCCAGGAACGCCTCGAACCACGGGGCGGTTTCCGGGGCATGGCGGCGGAAGGCCTCGCCGGGCACCAGCGGACCGTCGTGCGGGTCCAGGTCCAGCAGGCGGAACAACCCTGGTGACCAGAAGGCCTCGCCGTCGCGCAGGTTGACGGAATAGCTGCCCATGCGGGCGATGAACTGCGCCTCGTTGAGCCGCGCCTCGCTGTCGCGCAGGGCCAGTTCCGCCTCGCGCAGGTTGGTGATGTCCTGAAAGGTGCCCTGGGCGTGCAGGGGCAGGCGATCCGGCCCGCGCGCCACCCGGCAGCGGAATTGCCCCCAGCTCTGCCGCCCCCCCAGGGTGCGGTAGGGAAAGACGCGTTGCAGTTCGGTCACCGGCTCGTCCGACATGATGGCCACGTGCTCGCGGAACCAGTCCAGCTCTTCCGGCGCGTGGATGGCGAATACCTCCGCCGGGGGCGGGGGCGGCAGCGCGGGGTCGTGGCCGAGCATCTCGTACAGCCCGGCGGACCATACGAACGCCCCGGTGTCCATGTGCAGTTCGAAGCTGCCCATGCGGGCGATCTGCTGCGCCTCCTGCAGGCGGGCCTCGCTGTGGCGCAGGGCCATGCGGGCCGCCTCGCGCTGGGTGATGTCCTGCAACACGGCCATGCACCGGGCGGGCATGCCGGTTTCGCGGTCTTCGTGCAGGGGGCGCAGGCGCACCTCGTGGATGCGTTCGTCCACGGCCATGGTGAAGGTTACCTCGGTACCCGCCAGCGCCAGTTGCAACTGCTCCTCGAAGGGCAGCGCCACCTGCGGGGGCAGCACGCCGGAGGGGAGGGCGCCCTCTATCCGTTGGCGGGGCGCCAGCAGCCCGGCCAGGCCCAGCCCGTCGGCCAGCAGACAGCGCATGTCCCCGTCAAAGAGCATGATTGCGCCGCCGGGGTAGTTTTCGGCCAGGGTGCGGTAGCGGGCCTCGCTGCGGCGCAGCGCGGTCTCCGCCTCCAGCCGCTGGCCGCGCTGGCGGCTGGCCGACCAGGCCAGCAGCGAGACGGCCATGCACAGGGTCAGGGTCATGCCCACGTTGGCCATCGTCTGCCTGCGCCATCCGGACAGCACCAGGTCCAGCGGGGTGTGCATGGTCATGCGGAAGGGAAAATCGCGCAGTTGGTGCACCGCCACCAGCGCGTCGTCCGTTTCGACGATGCGCAGGCCGGAAACGCCGATGCCCTTGTCGGGCATGTCGTCGAAGGAGGTGCCGTCCAAAGATGGCGATGCTTCCGGGGGCAGGGCGGGAGAAGGGGCCGAGCCGTCCCCCGACATGCCCTGCGGGGCGCCCCGTACGCTGTCGGGCGGCGCATCGGGCCTGGCATCGGGCTCGCCTTCCGGCCAGGCCCCGCTGGCCGCGGCCACCGAGGCGCGCACGCAGGCCGGGTCTGCGCCGGGCGGCCAGACCACCAGGGGGGAGGCGTCCTCGTCGAGCAACGCGGAGCATTCCGCTTCGTCGGGGTCGTAGTCCTGGTAGCGGTCGTGGAAGGATACCGGATTGACCAGGGCCACCACCACTCCGGCAAAGCTGCCGTCCGGCCCGGAGATGCGGCGGCTCAGCAGCATCCGGGGCGGCGTGTTGCCGTGCACGCCAGTGAGCGGCGACGGCAGCCGCAGCAGGTTGAAATCGCGCAGCAGGTCGCGGTGGGCGGGCAGCACCACGCGGTGCAACTGGGGGATGGCGGCGGTGGGCAGGGGGGCGGTGGCCGCAAGCACCTGCCCGTCTGGGGCGAGCAGGGCCAGTTCCAGTGCATTGGGACGCAGCAGGTCCAGCCGCTGGCGCAGCATGGCGTCGAGCGCGGGGGGGGCGGGAGTGGCGTGCTCGGGCACGCTGCCGGACATATCGGAGGCCAGGGCCGCCAGCGTGAGGTCCATGGTCTGGAGCAGCCCGCCCACGTGCTCGCCCATCAGCCGCAGTTGCCCCTCCAGCCGCAGCCGGGCCATGTCCATGTGGCGTTCGCGTTCACGCAGCACGTGGGTGGCGCTGGTTACCACCACCGCCGCCAGCACCACCAGCAGCACCCAGCCGAGCATGCTGTCGCCCAGGCGGCCCGGGGGGATGCGCAGGCGCGTTCCGTCCCCCTGCGGGGCAGCGGGCTGTTGGAGGGGGGGCGATCCCTCGGGCGGTGGTGCGGGGGCGTCAGCCATGGCTGCGCCCGGTGGGGGGAGCAGGGGACGATGATGGCGGGGCGGCGGCGCTGGCCGTATCCGTGGGGCCGTCCCGACCCGCGACGCCCCTTGCGACGGCCTCCGCGACCTGTCCGCCAGTCAGGCCGCCAGTCAGGCCGCCGGTCTGCTCACCAGTCAGGCAACCGGTCTGGCCCGCATCGGGCGCGGGGACCCTGCCGGCATCGGGCAGGGGAGAGGCGGGAGTGTCCACGGGCAGGGCCATCAGTGCCTCGGTGTCCTCGAACAGTCGTTCAAGGATGGAATTGGAAACCAGCATGCCGCTGCGGGTCAGCCGCAGGTAGCCGTCGCGGATGCGCAGCAGCCCTTCGCGGTGCAGCAGATGCACCAGCCGCTTGTGGTCACGCAGAAAGTCGCGCCCGGTCAGTTCGCGGTAGGCCTTTACCCGCAGCCCGCGCGCCGTGCGCAGCCGCAGCATGATGAGTTCCAGCACCCGCGTCTGCGGGGTCAGCCGCTCGGCCTCGGTGCCCACGCGCCCCTCGTCCACCTGGCGGGTCCATGCGGCGTGGTCCTCCGGGTTGTTCCAGCGCAGGCCCCCCAGCGTGGACGCCGCCGACGGGCCGAGGCCAAGGTAGTCCTCGCCTTCCCAATAGCCCAAATTGTGACGGCACTGGAAGCCCATGCGGGCGAAATTGGAAATTTCGTAGTGGATGTAGCCTTCGGTTTCCAGCAGTTCCGCCCCGTCCATGAACATGGCGGCCTGGGCGCGCTCCGGGGGCAGGTCCAGCCTGCCGGTGGCGCAGTCGTCCTCCAGCGGCGTGCCCGGCTCCAGGGTCAGCCCGTAGCAGGACAGGTGGTCGGGCCGCAGCCGCACCACCTCTTTCAGCTGCTGCATCCATTGGCGCAGGGTCTGGCCGGGCAGGCCCCAGATCAGGTCCATGCCCACGTTCTGGAAGCCCGCCGCGCGCACGGCGCGGAACGCATCCAGCGCCTCTCGGGCCCGGTGCGGCCTGCCCAGGGTGTGCAGCATGGCGTCGTCCAGACACTGCACGCCCATGGAAAGCCGGTTCACCCCCACCTTCAGCAGGGTGCGCAGTTCCGACGGGCGGGTCAGCGATTCCGGATTGGCCTCCATGCTGATTTCCGCGCCCGGCTGCACCGCGAAGGCCTTGCCCACCCGGTCCAGAATGGTGCCGATGGTGCGCGCGGGCAGCAGGCTGGGCGTGCCACCGCCAAAGAAGATCGAGGTCACCGGCACGGCGCCCATGCGGTCGCCCCACAGGGCCAGTTCGCGCAGCAGCGTTTCCACGTAGTCGCGCACGACCGACGCCGCCCCCATCTCCAGCGAGTGGAAGGCGCAGTACCGGCATTTGCGGCGGCAGAAAGGTACGTGGATGTACAGCAGCATGGTGGTGTGGCTTGAAGATGACGGGGCGCTGCCCCGTACCCCGCAAGGGGGCCGCGCGCCTTGCGATCGCCATCCGTAATGTTCGCGCGTTGCGCTCACATAACGGTTGCCGTCCCCTTGACCCCTTTTGCCGCCAGCCCCCGCACTGCGTGCGGAATCTGGCGGATACGGGGTGCGCTTCAGTAGCCCCCTACTAAAAAGTTTGGGGGGATGGGGGTACGGGGGAAGGAGACCCTTTTCAAAGGGTCCCTTCCCCCGAGAGTTTTTACATATTTTTCAATTCTTCTTTCGTGCCAGTAACCCGTGCGAAGTCGCGGGCGAAGCGTTCGGCCTCGCTGTACAGGCAGCCGCAATAGTTCTGGCGGTGGATGCCCCATTCTTTGGACGTGTCGATGCCTTCCTGCCAGCCGGAGCGGAAGTCGCGGTACAGGAAGGGCACGGAGCCGTCCGGACTGGCGGCGGCGATACCGTGTCCCACCTCGGCGATCATGTCGTGGCGTTGGCGGCGCGAGTAGAGCAGGCTGGTGGTGAAGGCGTCGTACCCGCCGCGCGCGGCGATGGCGTGGGTGCGGTCAAGGCGGGTGGCGTAGCACACCCGGCAGCGCACGCCGGGTTGTTCGCGCCAGGCCATCTGGCGCATCCAGGCGGCGGGGTCGTACTCGGCGTCGCGCCAGATGACGGGCAGGTCGAGCCGCCGCGAGACCTCAAGCATGGCCTCGCGGCGGCGCAGGTATTCCTGCACGGGGTGGATGTTGGGGTTCAGGAACAGGGCCGTGACCTCGTGTCCCTCGTCGCGCAGCATCCGCACCGTGGCGATGGAGCACGGCCCGCAGCAGGCGTGCAGCAGGACGCGCATGGCGTTACCGGGCGGGCCTGATGTCGAGATGCACGCCGAACTGGCGTTCCAGGTCGAGCAGGCGTTCGCGCTTGTGGTTCAGCAGGTGCATGGCAAGCTCTGCCCCGGTCTCGAAGACGAAGGTGGGCGTGCCGTGCGGCAGCGAGCGCAGCTGGCGGTGGATTTCGCGCAGGGCCTGCAACGACTGCCATTCCATGTTGCGGCGCAGGCCGGAACCCTTGCAGCAGGGGCAGGTTTCCATGGTGATGGACAGCGCGGACGAGCCGGTGCGCTGGCGCACCACCTGAAGCAGGCCGAAGCGGCTCATCTTGCCCACGTCGTGGCGGGCGCGGTCGTTCTTCATGGCGTTGCGCAGGGTCTTTTCCACCTCGCGCCAGTGGTTGCGGTCGCGCATTTCGATGAAGTCGATGACCACCTGCCCGCCGATGTCGCGCAGCTTGAGCTGCTGGGCGACGGTTTCGGCGGCTTCCATGTTGGTGCGCAGGGCCATGGATTCGAAATTGGTCTTGCCCGAGATCTTGCCCGAGTTGATGTCGATGGCCATCAGCGCCTCGGTCTGGTCGAACACCAGCCGTCCGCCGGAGGGCAGGGTAACCTCGCGCGAGTAGATCTGCTCCAGCTGGCGCTGGATGCCGAAGCGTTCCCACAGGGTGCGCGACTGCTGGTCCTTGTAGACCTTGACCAGGCTTCCCTTGCGCGGGAACAGCAGCGAGGCGTAGTCCTCGATGAGCTGCGCGGTGTGCTCGTCGTCCACCCACACCTCGGCCACGTCGTCGCTGAGGTAGTCGCGCACGGCGCGAGAGGCCAGGTCCGGCTCCTTGTAGATCAGGCAGGGGGCCGATTCCTCGGTGCCCTTCTTGCGGATGTCCTTCCACAGGCGCTTCAGGAATTGCAGGTCGCGTTGCAGGGTGGTCTTGCTGGTGCCCGCGCTTACGGTGCGCACGATGACGCCAAGGCCGGGGCCGGGGTTCAGGCCTTCCAGCATCTCGCGCAGGCGGCCGCGTTCCTCGTCGTCCTCGACCTTGCGGGAAACGCCGATCTGCTCGCGACCGGGGGTGAGCACCAGGAAACGGCCCGGCATGGACAGGTAGGTGGTCAGGAACGCGCCCTTGCTGCCGGTGGGTTCCTTCACCACCTGCACCAGCACCTCCTGCCCGGCCTTCAGCACCTTCTGCATCAGCGGGTACTTCTTGCCCTTGGTGGCGTCGTGCGGGGTGTTGTAATATTCGGGGTGCACCTCGTCGATCTGGAGAAAGCCGTTCTTGTCGGCCCCGTAGTTGACGAAGGCAGCCTGGAGGTTGGTGTCGACGTTGTTGATGATGCCGCGGTAGATGTTGCCCTTGGTCTTGGCCTGGTGGACCATCTCCACGTAGTATTCCTTGACCTGGTTCTCTTTCGCGCCTTCCTCGGCAAGGGCGACTTCCACCTGCTCGCCGGGCAGCACGCTGATGAACATCCTCAGCTTGCTCTTTTTCGTTGTCATGCAGTCCTCTGCGGAAAAAAGTGTAAAATTTCAAAAAATTTGCAACACGTTGCCGTGCCTGCGGCGCGTCCGTGCGGATTCCCGGGGGATTCCGCGCGGGGTGCGCAGCGCAACCGGAGCGGTGCGGACGCGGGGTGCGCGTCTCTTCCCGGAGCCGGGCGGGACTGGTCTGAACCGGGCGCGCGTCGGCGCGCATCGGTGCGTCCCGCTTTTTCCGGGTCGGGCGTTGTGTTGCCCGTGCACTTCCGGTGCGGCGGAATGCCGTTCTGCGGCATTCCCTGCGGTGGCCCGTCTTGCGACACCCCCGGTCGGGGGTATCCCGGACGGGGGCCCCCAGACAGGGGCGGGGCCGTTGCGTCGCCGCGACAGCGGCCGCCCGGCGCTACCCGTTGCGGGGTGAGCGCCCGGCGTGGAAAATTTCGCCATCCGTATCGCGCGGCAGGGCCGTTTCGGCCACGGGGGCGCATGCGCCCCGCGCCGTCAGCCCGTCCAGCGCCTTCCGCACCGCGTCCAGCGGGGCCCCCAGGGCCTTCGCCAGTTGCGGCGCGGTCTGCGGCCTGCGCGTTACGGAGCGCAGCACCGCCTCTTGCAGGGCCTCCGTGTCCATGGTCAGGGAGACGTGGGGCACGGGGGCTTGCGCGTTCGTCGCATTCGCCGCACGGCGGGAACCGTCATCCGGTGTCGTCGCCGTGGGGCCGTGGCCAGCCGGTGCCGTTGGCGGGCACCCGGCTGCCGTGTTCAGTTCGTCGCTCCAGCGGGCCAGCACGTCCCTGTCCACGGGCAGGGCGCGCGGGCTTGCGCCCGGTCGCGACAGGGTGGTCACGTCCACCCGGTGGGGGGCCAGTTGGCGCACGTAGTCACGCAACAGGGCGAGGTTTTCCGCCGTGTCGTTGATGCCGCGCGCAAGCAGCACCTCCAGGTAAATCCGCCCGCCGAACCCGCGCGCGAACCCCAGCAGGCCGTCAGCCACGCCGCGCGCGGTCACGCCCTTGCACGGGCGGTTCAGCACGCGGAATTCCGATTCGACCAGCGAATCCAGCGAGGGCAGCGCCACGTCCGCCCCGGCAAGGTCGGCGCGCACGTCGTCCCGGTGGAGCAGGGTGGAGTTGGTCAGCACCGCCACGGGCACACCGGGCAGGATGTCCCGGCAGCCCGCGATGATGCGGGCAAGGTCGCTGTTCAGGCAGGGTTCGCCTGAGCCGCCCAGCGTCACATGGTCAAGCCGGACGGAAGCCGGTGACGCGGAAGGCGTCCGGCAATCCGGCGTGGCGCCATGCTTCGCCGCCTCGGCGTCGCGCCAGCGGGCCAGTTCGTCCAGCAGCACGGAGGCCGGGACATAGGGAGCCCGCTCGCAGGTGTGCACGTCGGTCGCGCCCACCTCGCAGTACAGACAGTCCATGGAACACACCCGCCCGCCAAGCAGGTCGAGGCCGAGCGAACGACCAAGGCGGCCTGAGACCACCGGACCGAACACGTGGGCAAGGGGCATGCTGTCCAGAAAAACGTCCTTGTGCGAGAATGCGTGCGGATGCCGGATGCACGGCGCGGCATGGGCCGCACCTTTCACCGTGGGGTGCATCAAAACGGGTTTTCAGGAAAAAAGCAAGCGGGGGCGGGAAACCGGTGGGGTTCTCTGACCTTTTTGCAGCGCCCCGGCTGTGGCGCAGGGGCAGGAAAGCGCACTAGCACGGGCGTGTCCGGCCGTCCATTGTAATGTTGCAGGTCCCGGCGGCGTCTGCGCACGGCCCTGCATCGCGGGGGTGGGCCAGCCGCTGGGCCCGGGTACACGTGCGGAGCCGCGCGGTGCGGCCCCCTTGTCCCGGACGGTGCCCCACTCGCCCCGTGGCGTGCCCAGGCCCGCCCATTCGCCAATTCGGCCAGTCCGGCCAGTTCGGCCAACCCCGCCCGTTCGCCAATTCGGCCAGCCGCGCCGCTTCTTGACACCGCCCCCCTGTCCCGGTAGGCCCTTCGTTCCATAGGGCCGGGACCGGGTCTGCCATTGGCGGCGGGCACGGCCCCGGGCGCGCGCACGGCGCGCGCCGCCCGGCTTTGCGCGTGCGGGCCGGTTGCCGCAGAACCCTCAGGAGGAATTCCCATGCCCGCATACGGAGATCTGGTCATTCTGCAAAGCCCGCGCGGCAAGCGCTACCTGCGCCGCGTCGAAGAGGGCAACGACCTGCACTGCCAGGAAGGCGTGCTGCCCATGGCCGATCTGGCCGCCGCCGAGTACGGCACCGAAATCCGCACCCGGCAGGGCGTGCCCTTTCGCGTGCAGCGCCCCACCATCACCGACCTGGTCAAGGGCGTGAAGCGCCAGACCCAGATCATCTATCCCAAGGATATCGCCTATATCTGCATGCGCCTTGGCGTGGGTCCGGGCCGCACCATCATCGAGGCTGGCTCCGGCTCCGGCAGCCTGACCGTGGCGCTTTCGTGGTTTTCCGGCCCCACGGGCCGCGTCTGCACCTACGAGGCGCGCGAGGAATTCTACAAGCTCTGCCGCCGCAACCTCGACTGGGCAGGCGTGGGCCAGAACGTCACCCAGTTCAACCGCGACATCATTGACGGCTTCGAGCAGACCGACGCCGACGCCCTGTTCCTGGATGTGCGCACCCCGTGGGACTACCTGCACCACGTGGTCCGCGCCGTGAAGCCGGGCGCCGCCCTGGGCTTCCTTGTGCCCACCGTGGACCAGGTGTCCAAGCTGCTGCACGGCATGGAAACCGGGCCCTTCGACGACATCGAGGTCTGCGAGATCCTGATCCGCCGCTGGAAGCCCGTGGCCGACCGCCTGCGCCCCGAAGACCGCATGATCGCCCACACCGGGTTCCTCATCTTTGCCCGGCATCAGGAACGCTCCGAGGAATGGGATTCGTTCCGCACCTTGGGCACCCGCGAACGCAAGCAGGAAGCCGCCCGCCAGGAACGCCTGGCCGCCGCGCGCGGCAATGCGGACGCCGTTGCCAGCGATGACGCCGGGTTTGAAGAATAACATCAGGCTATAACGGGGGAGGGGCACCCTTTGGAAAGGGTGGCCCCTCCCTCGTACCCCCGCTTTGCTGTCGCCATCCGTAAGGTTCGTGCAAGCGCTCACCTAACGGATGCCGCTCCCCTCCTAAACTTTTTAGTTGGGTGGTGATTTGCGCAGGCTGGCATGTGTTGCTATCTGCATGTCACCCCAATTGAAAAGCTTTGAAGGGATGGAGGGGGGTGCGGGGGGAGGAAGGGGAACTTTCCCGAAAGTTCCCCTTCCTCCCCCCGCATGATCTTCTTCATGTTCAATTATTCTACTTCGGAAGCGTCATGAACTTCACCATCCAGAGTCTCAGCAAGTCCTACAACGGTCAGGATATCCTGTCCGATTTCTCGCTCGAGGTGCAGTCGGGCGTGCGGCTGTGCGTGTGCGGCCCCAACGGGTGCGGCAAGTCCACGTTGCTGCGCATCATTGCGGGCGTGGAATCTGCGGACAGCGGCAAGGTGCTGCTGCCCAAGGGCTGCCGGTTGGGCTACGTGCAGCAGGAACTGGGCGACGACGTGCTGGACCGTCCGCTGCTGGACTGGGTGCTGGACGTGCTGCCTGCGTGGCACGACTTCTGGGCGGAGTGGGAGGCGGCGACGCATGCCGGGGACGAGGCGGCCATCCGGCGGCTGGGCGTGAAGCAGGCGGAACTGGAGCAGGTGTACGGGTACAACCCGGAACACCGGGCGCGGGCGGTGCTTTCGGGCCTGGGGTTTGCGGAGCGCAAGTGGAGTTTGCCCATCCGCAAGCTGTCGGGCGGCTGGCGCGAGCGCGCCAAGCTGGCCCGCGTGCTGACGGCGGGCGTGGACGTGCTGCTGCTGGACGAACCCACCAACCACCTGGACCTGGAAGCCGTGGAATGGCTGGAAGCCTTCCTGATGGACTACAAGGGCGCGCTGGTGTTCGTGGCGCACGACCGGGTGTTCATGGACAAGGTGGGCACGCACGTCCTGTACCTGGGGGCCAGCAAACCCCTGTACCGGCGCGGCACGTTCAGCCAGTTCGTGGCCCTGCAGGAAGAGGTGGAGGGCCAGCGCGAGCGCGAGGCCCAGCGCCTGCAGGAAGAGATAGCCCGCAAGATGGATTTCGTGCGGCGGTTCCGGGCCAAGGCCACCAAGGCGCGGCAGGCCGGTTCGCGCCAGAAGATGGCCAAGAAGCTGGAAAAGGAACTGGAAAACTACAGGCCGGAGCAGAAGCGGCGCGAGCTGGAATTTTCGTGGCCGGAACCGGCGCGGGCGGAAAAGACCATCCTCAGCGTGGTGGACCTGGAATACGCCTTTCCGGACGGCACGGGGCTGTGGCCCGGCCTGACCTTCAATATCTATCGGGGCCAGAAGATCGCGCTGGCCGGTCCCAACGGGTGCGGCAAGTCCACGCTGCTCAAGGTGATCGGCGGCAGGCTGGAAAAGAGCGGCGGCACGGTGGTCATGGGCACGCTGGTGCGCATGGGCTTCTTCAGCCAGCACCAGTTGGAGACACTGAACCCTTCGGGCACGGTGCTCAGCGAAATCCGCCGCCTGTCCGACCCGCGCACCACGGAAGAAGAGCTGATGAGCGTGCTCGGGCTGTTCCTGCTGGGGCAAAGCTACTTCGATCGCGTGGTGGGCGAGCTTTCCGGCGGCGAAAAGAGCCGCCTGATCCTGGCCACGCTGTTCCTGGCCCGGTGCAACTTCCTGGTGCTGGACGAACCCACCAACCATCTGGACCTGGAAAGCCGCGAGGCGCTGGTGGAGGCGTTGCAGAGCTACGAAGGCACCATCCTGATGGTGGCCCACGACCGGCACCTGCTGTCCAGCGTGGCCGACGAGATATGGGCGCTGTCGCCCGGCGGCATCACGGTGTACGAGGGCGGGTTCGAGGAATACGACGCGGCGCGCCGCCAGCAGGGCGACACCGGCAGTCTGGCGTCCGGCGCGGGCGAGCCCCGGCGCGAGACGGCATCCCTTTCGCGCGACGACATGAAGCGCATCAAGCGCGAGCAGGCCGAACAGCGCAACGCCCTGTACAAGGAACTGAAGCCCCGGCAGGACGCCTACGCCAAGCTGGAAAAGCAGCTGGAAACGTCGCTGGCCGAACAGGCCGAGGTGGAACAGACCCTGGCCGACCCGGCGGTGTACGCCGATTCCGTCCGGACCACGGAACTGCTGAAACGCTTTGGCGAATTGCAGCGGGAGGGCGAGGAACTGTTCGAAAAGATGAGCGAACTGGAAGCGGTGATCGCGGACCTTGAGACGCGGCGGGCGGCGCTGACCGTGGAAGGGGTCTGAGATGGGCGCGGAGCCGTCCATGGCGGCAGGCTGCATCCCCGCAGAGGGTGCGGACACCCCCGCGACCGGTCCCGCGTCGGACCCCACGCGGTCTCCCGCCCGGCGCATCGCCGTGGTGGCGGGCATTCTGTGGGACGGCGAGCGGTTTCTGGCCGTGGAGCGCCCGGAGGGCAAGCCGCAGGCGGGGTTCTGGGAATTTCCCGGCGGCAAGATCGAACCGGGCGAGGCCCCGTCGGACGCCCTGACCCGCGAACTGGGCGAGGAGCTGGGCGTGACGCCGGTGCAGGCCACCTTCTGGCGCACCGTGCGGCACGACTATCCGCACCTGTCGGTGGAACTGCACTTCTTTCACGTGACAGGGTTCACCGGCACGGTCACCGCGCTGGAGGGCCACCGCTTCGCGTGGCTGACCTGGGACGAGGCCATGCGCCTGCCGTTTCTGGAGGCGGACCTGCCGCTGGTGGCCGATCTGCGGGACGGGCCGGGGACGGGGGCAGGACCGGGGCCGGGACCGGGCCAGGACACGGACGGGTGACCGGCCTGCGGGGCGAGACCTGCCCATGCTGTTCAGGGAGACCGGTTCCGGAGTCAGGCCGGGGCAAAGGATATTTTTCGGGGGAGCGGGACGCACCGCTCCCCCGAAGCCCCTTTTGCGGGGTTTTCTGGTAGAACAGGGAGCGGGCCGGGGGCCTTGGGCCGCCGGGACACATCGGGGATGGCGGCGTGAAGCGCCATCCGGATTGCATCGGGCGAAGACACGTCGGGAGGGCGTATGGGACAGATGGTGTGGATCGTGCTGGCCTTGCTGGCCGGGGCAACCCTGCCTACGCAGGCGGGCATCAACGCGGCATTGCAGGCCAGCTGGGCGCGGCATCCGGCCCTGGCCTCGCTGATTTCGTTCGCCGTGGGCACGGCGGCGCTGGCCTTGTACGTGCTGGCGGCGCGCCTTCCGTTTCCTTCGGTGTCCACGTCGTCGGCATGGCAGTGGACGGGCGGCCTGTTGGGCGCGTTTTTCGTCACCGTGGTCACCTTTCTGGCGCCGCGCCTGGGGGCCACGGCCATGATCGCGCTGGTGCTGGCCGGGCAGATGGCGGCATCGGTGACCCTGGACCACTTCGGGCTGCTGGGCTACCCGGAGCGTCCGCTGGGGCTGGTGCGCTTTGCCGGGCTGGTGCTGGTGGCGGTGGGGGTGTTTCTGGTCCGCCGTTTCTAGCTGGGAATAAACTCCCGTGCACATTGCCGGGCGGTCAATTGCGTTCCGCCGCGCGTCGGCATATGGTATGCAATTCCGGCTGCGCGGCAGGCCTCGTATGGGGTTGCGCGCGGCACGGTGCAAGCATTCCGGCAGGGTGATGGCAGGGGTTGCCGGGCCTTTTCCGAGGGGGGAAGGCCCATGCGGCGGGTTGCTGCATCCGTTGCCGACATGGCGGGCGGTCGCCATGCACGGCGCCCCGGCGCGGGCCGCGCCAGGGTAGGGAATAGAGGGAAGGCGAAAGAGGACGGGCCGTTGCCCGACTCCAAGCGCAAGGAGTGCATCATGTCCAAGGAAAGACTTGTCGTCGCCGTGTGCGGGGCCACCGGGGCGGTGGGCCGCGAAATGCTGAACACGCTGGAACAGCGCGAATTTCCCGCGGCGGAGGTCATCCCCTTCGCCTCGGCCCGTTCCGCGGGCAACAAGGTGCCCTTCATGGGCGGCGAACTGACCGTGCGCGAACTGACCGAAGAATCCTTCCGGGGCGTGGACATCGCCCTGTTCTCGGCGGGTGGTTCCACCTCCGAGAAATTCGCCCCCCATGCCGTGCAGGCCGGGTGCGTGGTGGTGGACAACTCCAGCGCGTGGCGCATGGACGAGCGCTGCCCGCTGGTGGTGCCCGAAGTGAACGCCCACGCCCTTGCCGCGCACAACGGCATCATCGCCAACCCCAACTGCTCGACCATCCAGATGGTGGTGGCGCTGAAGCCGCTGCACGACGCGGCCAAGATCACCCGCGTGGTGGTTTCCACCTACCAGGCCGTTTCCGGCACCGGGCAGAAGGCCATTGACGAGTTGGAAAAGCAGGTGCGGCAGATGTTCAACATGCAGGAGCCGGACGTTGCCGTGTACCCGCACCGCATCGCCTTCAACTGCCTGCCGCAGATCGACGTCTTCATGGACAACGACTACACCAAGGAAGAAATGAAGATGGTGCTGGAAACCGTGAAGATCATGGAGGATCCCTCCGTGAAAGTCACCGCCACCTGCGTGCGCGTGCCCGTCTTCTACGGCCATTCCGAGTCGGTGAACATCGAGACCGAGCGCAAGCTTTCGGCCAAGGAAGCCCGCGCCATCCTCGCGCAGGCCCCCGGCGTGCGGGTGTACGACAACCCCGCCCAGAAGATGTACCCCATGCCCATCGACGCGGCGGGCGAGGACGACACCTTCGTGGGCCGCATCCGCGAGGACGAGACCATCGCCAACGGCCTGAACATGTGGATCGTTTCCGACAACATCCGCAAGGGCGCGGCCCTGAACGCCGTGCAGATCGCCGAGGCGCTGGTGGAGCGTGACCTGCTGAAGGTGCGCGACCCGCAGCTCTTCCTCCGTTAAGGTCACCGTTCGGCATCACGAATCCATCACGCGGCCATCCGGCCCCGGCAGTGCAGACCGGACGGATGGCCGCGCGTCCGCCCGGCGCAGGGGGATGTTTCCCGCTGGCGCGCGGACGCCCCACCAGTCGCCATCCACTGCGTTCCACCGCAACAAGGAGTGATCACGCCGTGATCCCCGTGCTTGATACCGACGACTACGTCACCCGCCTGCTGTCCCGCGAACGCCCCGGCGAAGCGGGCATCATCGCTTTCTACGAGCACCGCGTGGGCGCCATATGCCGCAACCCGCGCCTGATGCTCATGCCTCTCGACGACCACCTTGCCCATCGCGGCGACGGCATCTTCGAGAGCATGAAGTACCTGCACCGCCGCATCTACCAGTTGGACGCGCACCTGGAGCGCATGCGCCGCTCCGCCGCGGGGCTGTACCTTGCCCCGCCGTGCACGTGGGAGCGCCTGCGCGAGATCATCATCGAGGTGGCCAAGGCAGGCGGCGAGGCAGACGGTTCCATCCGCGTGCTGGTGGGGCGCGGCCCCGGCGGCTTCGGCATCGACCCCGCCGAATGCCCGGAACCCAGCCTGTACGTGGCCGCCTACCATTTCACCCCCAAGCCGGAGGCGTGGTTCGACAAGGGCCTGACCGCCTTCCGCAGTTCCATCCCCGCCAAGCAGGGGTACCTGGCGCGCATCAAGAACGCCAACTACCTGCCCAACGTGCTCATGACGCGCGAGGCGCACGAGCGCGGCATGGACGTGCCCTTCTCGTTCGACGACGAGGGCTGCCTGGCCGAGACCGCCATCGCCAACGTGGCCCTGGTGGACCAGACCGGCACCCTGGTGGTGCCGGAGTTCACCAACGCCCTTGCCGGCACCACCGTGCTGCGCGCCGTGGAACTGGCCCAGGGCGAGGTGCCCGTCAGCTTCCGCAAGGTGCGCGAGGAAGAACTGCACGCCGCCCGCGAAATCCTGGTGCTGGGCACCAGCTCGGACTGCGTGGCCGTGGTGGCCTACGAAGGGCGCCCCGTGGCCGATGGCCGCCCGGGACCGGTTTCGCGCCGGTTGCGGGCGCTGCTCCAGGCGGACCTGATGGGGCACGGGGTTCCTTTTTAGGCACGTTCGCGCTCCGTCCTTTCGCCCTCCGGCTGACCGACCCAAAGGGCGCGAAGCGTGGCCGTTAGACGAGCTTGCGAGTCTTACGGTCATCGAGAGCAGAGCGTCAGATTTCGCCTTTTGCTCCGGTCACGTACGAGAAGAGTACGCTCCCTTCGCAAAAAGGCTCATCTTCCTTGCCGGAGAACGAAAATCCTGTCGCGCGAACGCGCCTTGCAACATTGGCACGACGGTATTGTCCTTTTGCAAGAAAGGCATCGGGATGGATACAATTCGCTTTGCGGAGTAGTGTTCCGGTGCGGCGTGCATGCCAATAACCGTTGTTGAACGATAAGAGAGCATCGGACAAAACAAATGACCACCGACACCGCCATGCACATCATCCTGCTGGACCTGGGGCGCGAAATGCGCGGGGGCCAGTTGCAGGTATTCTACCTGGCTCGCGCGCTGCACCACAGTGACGGGTTTTCGGTGGTGGTGGCCTGTCCGGCGGGCGCGCCGCTGGCGCGCGAGGCGGTGGCGGCGGGCATTCCCGTGTTGCCGTTGCCGGGCCGCCGGTCATGGAGTCCGCGCGCGTTGCTGGCCCTGTGGCGCGAGGCGCGCGGCCACTCCCGGGTGGTGCTGCATACCCACGACGCGCGCGCGGCCAGCCTGGGCGCGCTGTGCAAGGGCACGTGGGGGGCAAAGGCGCCGCTGGTGCACACCCGGCGGGTCTCCTATCCGCTGGGCCGGGGGCTGAGCCGCCGCAAGTATCTGGCGGCGGACGCGGTGGCGGCGGTCAGTGCGGAAACGGGCGGCGTGCTGGCGGCTGCCGGGCTGGACCCGGCGCGCATCACGGTGATCCATTCCGGCATTGATCCCACCCGCTACTACCCCCGGCGCGAGCGTGGCGATGGCCGTTTCGTGTTCGGCATGGTGGGCGCGCTCACCCCGCAGAAGGGGCATACGGTGCTCATCGAGGCGCTGGCGGCCTTGCAGGCCTGCGAGGCCGGTGACGCGGAAGGGAATGCCGACGGCGGCACGGGCGGTGCCCCCATGCCTGCCTGGGAGGTGCGCGTGGTGGGCGAAGGCCCGCTGTTCGGCACCCTGCTGGACCGCGCGGACGAACTGGGCGTTTCCCCGCGCATGGCCTTTCTGGGGCGGCAGGACAGCCGCCGCATGCTGCCCGACTGCGACGCGTTGCTGGTGCCTTCCGTACACGGCGAAGGCAGCAGCGGGGTGATCAAGGAAGGCTGGGTAACCGGGCTGCCGGTGATCTGCTCCGGCCTGGCCTCCAATCTGGAACTGGTGCGCGACGGCGAGAACGGCCTGGTGGTGCCCCCCGGCGACGCCGAGGCGCTGGCCTGCGCCATGCGCCGCCTCGCCACCGACGCAGCCCTGCGCGAACGCCTGGCGGCGGGCGGCACGGCCAGCGTCGCCCACTACACCGACGCGCGCATGGCCGAATCTTACATGGCCCTGTACCGCCGCCTGCGCTAGGACGCTTCATCCGCCAGCGAGGCCGCTGGCATTCCCATGCGTTTCCCTCTGACGCCCATCGTTCCTGTCCCCCCCTTCGTTCCTGCCGTCACGCCTTGTCACCCCCCCCCTGTCACCCCTGTCATCGCTGTCGCCCGGCCCCCCCTGTCGCCCGGCCCCCCAGGTCATCGCGGCCCCCTCGCCACGCCGGTCGCCACCGCTCACCTCCTGTGGCCCCATGGCCCCTCGTGGTTGGCGCGCGGGCGCTTTGGCGTCCGTTCCCGTCGTCCCTTTTGTTGCCATTGCGGCGGCTGCCGTCGGGATTTCCGGCGAACGGAGGGGAAACCTCGCTCCATGCGCCATGTACGTGCCCACGCCATGCGTATTGCACGTCACAGCGGATATGAGGGCGGATACTGTCGAATCCGCCAGGCAGCACATGTTCTGATGATGTGTGTTCTGTAACGTTGGGGGGAGCATCAGTAGTGCGCGGCTTGCGGCGTATTTGGAAGGCGCGCAAGGCGCATGTCGATGTTTTTATGAAAATATGCCGCAATGCATGGAGATGTGTTTGCCGGGAATGCCCTGTGCGATGTCGCCAAAGGTAGGGTTTTCCCGCAGTGACATGCAGCACAGTGCGGTGTAGACAGGTCGCAAGTGAGTGGCGAGGGGGATTCTCCATGACTTGGGTGTTCATGGTCGTGGCGCTGGCGGTGCTGGTCATCCTCATCGCCCGCGACAGGTGACGCCCCTGCGGCAGCCGTGCGCCAGAGGCGAAACGGATACGGAAGGGGCAGGATCCGAAAGAAAGGGCCGGACGTTCATCGTCCGGCCCTTTCTCGCGCACGGCACCGCCGGTCTTGCGGCGTGTGCGTGCGCCGCCACGCAGGCGCAGGCGGCATTGACTGCCGCCGTCAGCGGCGGAGTGGGCGTGCCTTTCCCCCGCCCTGCGGGGGCATGTGTAAGTGACAAGGGCCGGACGTTCATCGTCCGGCCCTTCAGGTTATTGACAAAGTCTGTTTTTGGAAGCCTCCGGCGGCCAAGGACGGCAGCCGTTAGTCGAGCTTGCGAGCCTTACGGATGACGATCGCAGAGCGGCTACCGCCCTTTGGAACCCCATGCTTTGTGGTTTTGTAATATCCAGAAAATACAAATAAAAGTTTTTGGGGGAGGGGGTGCGGGGGAGGGACCCTTTTTCAAAAGGGTCCCTCCCCCGCAAGAATTTGGGTTTGTCATCAACCTGAAGGGCCGGACGAATATCGTCCGGCCCTTTCCTGTCATCTTCGGTTGGCGCCACGGAATGCCCGTCACGCCGTGCTCCCGGCTAGCTGGCCGGGGCCGCGGCGGGCGCGGGCGGGGGAATCAGGCGGGTCTGGCCGTCCCACACGCGCGGGGCCTTGGGGGTGAGCGGAATGTACTTGAACCACTTGTGGGTGGCCATGTGGGCCGGGTCCATTTGCAGTTCGCGGCTGTGCTTCAGGATGGGCGGCACGATCTTCTTGATGTCGCCGTCCAGATCCTTGGCGGTGGTGAAGGCTGCTGCGCGGATGGCCACGTCCACGGCCTTCTGGCTGTATTGCTGCGACTGGGCCAGGGTGTTCAGGGCCTTGGTGGGGTTGTGGAAGCCCACGCTGTTTTCGGCGGAGACGAGATCCCAGAAGAACTGGCCCTTGCGGCACATCTGGCGCGCCTCGATCATCAGGTCGTCGTAGTCGGCGGGCTTGGGCCCGGTGTATTCGGCGGCCATGCGGATGGCCTCATGCGCCTTCACCGAGATGTCCTGGGCCACCATCAGCTGTTCCCACACCTTGTTCTGGGTGAACAGCACCCGCTGGCGCAGGTAGTCGGGGGTCTTGTCGGTGTGGCACTGGCGGCAGGCGCGCAGGTCCGGATCCTTCAACGGCGACGTCCAGTGGTGGGTGGACATCTTCTTCTTGCCGTCAAGCCGGACGTACGACATGTGGCAGTCGGCGCAGGTGACCCCGGCGGAGCCATGCACGCCGTTGATCCACGTTTCGTATTCCGGATGCTGGGCCTTCAGCATGGGGGTCTTGGACACGGGGTGTACCCAGTCCACGAAGTTGCCCTCGAAGCCCTTGGTGGTCGTGTTGCCGTGGGTCTTGTAGTACTCGAACATGTCTTCGGGGTCGAAGCCGTTGGCCCACGGGAACACGGGCTTCTTGGCCGCGCCGAATTCCTTGTCCTGGAAATAGTATTCCACGTGGCACTGGCCGCAGACCAGGGCGCGCTTTTCGTTGCGGGGCAGGTTCTTGAATTCCTTGTTCTGGGACTTCAGGTAGTCCTTCAGCGGTTCGCTGTACAGGCGCAGTTCCATGGTCTGCGGCTCGTGGCAGTTGGCGCAGCCGATGGTGTGGTCGTCCACGTCCAGCTTCTGGCGGAATTCGTGGAAGTCCTTGGCCCAGAAGTCGTCGCCGTTTTCCTTCACCCATTCCATCATCTTGGGCGTCTTGCAGTTCCAGCAGGTGGAGGGCAGGCCCGCCTTTTCGCTGTAGTTGTTCAGCCGGTCGATGTGCAGGATGTCCTTCACCGCGTAGGTGTGGCCGCGCGCAGCGCGGTATTCGTAGCTGAAGGGGTACCCCAGCCACAGGTTCTTCAGGTACGGCTGGGCGTGCTTGTACCCTTCGGGCAGGGGATCCACGTTGTCATGCTTGTTGTACGGCACAGACCCGCCGTACTCGGTCATGATCTGCGATTCATTGTTGCGCAGGTACGTTTCGTAGTGCAGCGGGAATTCCGCCTTGAAGGCGGAATTCTTCATTTCTTCAGCGGAAAGTTTGGTCTTGTAGGTCGGTGTCATGGGTTCCGAGGGCTCGGAACAGCCCGCCAGCGCGGCGAGCGCCATGGCCATCAGCGCTACGAGAAGGCGACGGCTAGACATCGGCGGCACTCCTTCTGGCTATGGGCAGCTTGGGGGTATGGGGCACGTGACGGTGGCAGTCGGTGCAGTACTTCTTGGTTTCCATGGATACGGTCATGGTGGTGGCCACGTGGCAGCGCCTGCAGTTGGCCTGCACCACGTCCTTGGTCTCTCCGCCGGGGTGGATCAGGTCGGGGATGGTGCCAAGGGTTGTTGCGTAAATGTCGCGCGTGCCTTCCTTGGCCTTGAAGGGCAGCTTGGCGGCCAGGTTGTGCGGCGCGTGGCATTCATTGCACGCCAGCTTCGCGTGCGGCGAACGCTTGTGGGTAAGCGCCGCCTCGGCCATGGAGTGGCAACTGCCGCAGAACAGGGCCTGGTCCGTGGCAGTCATGGCCAGGGCCGCGCCTACGGTGACGGCAACACCCGCCAACGCGGCCACGAGCATGATGCGCCATGGTCGCCCGGTGGTGTCGCTCCGCAGAGCATGCATGGTTCCTCCTCCTGTTGGTGTGTCGTGCGTCTGCCCGCCGCGAAGGGCGGTGCGTCCCGCGTGCGGCCATGGACGGTTCGCGTGCCGACCATTGGTCGCAGGCGCTGCGCGGCGGGCGTGGCAAGGGTTCCCACCTCATTGTATGGGAAAACAACGTCCTGTGATACAATGATTTTTTTATGGAGCGGGGGAATCTGAACTTTTACAATTTTCTGATTAGATGCTTAATATGCTGTTTTGGCAGAGAAAAAATATGCTCATTGGTGCGCCGTACAGTCGGGCGACTTCGCCTGTCTCTGCGGTGGCTACAGGCTGTAAAAATAAAAATCTGCATGAAAACAGATTATTATCGTTGTATTGATAGTGCATCCCGCACGATCCGCAAACGAGTTGCTGTACGAATGTACAATATTCATTGTGCGGCCCCAGAAGGCTCTGGGGGGCGCAGTGCGCAAGCGGAGCAACCGGGTTGTGCCGGGGTAATTGCGTAATAAAAATGTTTTATTCAGATAGGTTGCAATTCATTCTGTGGCAAAAATGTAATATTTTGCAGTACAAATATGTAATAAAAAAACCAGTCTGGCCGCCATCAAAATCGCGTTCTTGCCGTTTTTGGAATTTTCCGCTATCGCACGTGAACCCGCTGCGGATTGCGCATTTGTGTCATTCCGGGGCGGAGTCCACGCCATCCGGAGAACGCGTCCATGTGTCGATTGTTCGCCTTGACTTCGGCGGAACCCGTCTCCCCCATGGTGGCCATCAATGCCCTGAATGTGATGAAGGAAGGGCATGACGGCTCCGGGGTCGGGCTCTATCTATCCGGTCTGTCGGGTCCCTTCGCGGAGCACCCCGAATATCCCATCCTTTCCGGCATCTTCACCGAAAAGGGCCTGAAGCGGCTCGACGGAATCATGGACGACCTGGGGTTTCGTCCGTTCCATTCGGTGTCGATCATCAAGTCCGATCCGCCCGCAGGCACGCCCAGGCGCGGCGTGTACCTGGCCCGCGCCTACGAGCCGCCGAAAGCCTGGGCCGACATGCCCGAGGCCGAGCGCACCGCGCAACTGGTGCAGACCCGCGTGGCCATCCGCCAGCAGGGCGAGGCCGAACGCGACATGATGGCCTTCTCGTTCTGGCCGGGCGTGGTGATGATCAAGGAAGTGGGCGATCCGCTCACCGTGGGCGAGTACCTGGGCCTTGACCGGCCCGACCTGCATGCCCGCCGCATCCTGTGCCAGGGCCGCCAGAACACCAACTACGCCATCAACCTGTACGCATGCCACCCGTTCTTCATTGAGGGCGTGTGCACCATGACCAACGGGGAAAACACGGCGTTCATCCCGATCCGCGAATACCTCTCGTCGCGCAACGTGCCCGGCTACACGGGCTACCAGTCAGACTCAGAGGTGTTCACGCACATCATGCACTTCACGCATTACAAGCTGGGCCTGCCGGTAGAGGCGTACAAGCACGTCATCACCCCGCTTTCCGACGCGGAAATGGCCGGGCACCCCGACCATGACATGCTGGCCCGCCTGAAGGTGCTGTGCCGCAAGATGATCATCGACGGACCCAACTGCGTCATCGGCTGCCTGCCGGACGGCACCATGTTCATGGTGCAGGACCGCAAGAAGCTGCGCCCCGGCGTGGTGGGCGGCAAGCCCGGCATGTACGCCTTTTCGTCCGAGTTGTGCGGCCTCGACGCCGCCATCCCCGACCGCGACAAGACCCTCGACTTCCAGCCCATGCATCTGGACACGGCCTACGTCCGTCCCGAATGCCAGGAGGTGACCGTATGCAGCCAACTGCAGGCATTACCCCGTCAACGCTGAGCGTGAAGGACCTGCCCTGGCAGGTCGAGTGGAACAAGGACACCTGCACCCTGTGCGGGCGGTGTACCTCCGTGTGCCCGGTGAGCGCCATCGAGCTGGCCGTGCACAGGAAGCGCGTGGTCGAAACCACCACCGGCCTCCTGCAGAAGCCCAAGAACATCTATTCGGTGTTCCACGGCATCCGCCAGCGCACCGACGCGGCCTACGCCTGCATCGGCTGCGCCATGTGCACCATGGTCTGTCCCAACAACGCCATCCGGCCCATGCGGCTGGATGAAGGCACCGCGCTGCGCTTCCACAACAACCGCGGGGGCCACGCCCGGACCCGTGGTGGCCGCCGCAACGCGCCCGACAGCCTGCTGGACCAGATCAAGTTCATCCGCATCTCCATGCTCACCGACCCCGCGCTGGACGCCGGGCGGCACGAGTTTGAACTGCGCACCCTGCTGGGCCGCGTGCTGCCGCCCGAACAGGGGCTGAAGGCCTTCCAGGAAAACGGCTGGGTGCCCGCGGTGCGCGAAATCTACCCGCTGGTCATCGGCTCCATGTCCTTCGGCGCGCTTTCGCCCAACATGTGGGAAGGCCTGCAGATGGGCGTGGCCTACCTGAACGAGGAAATGGGCATGCCCGTGCGCATGTGCACCGGTGAAGGCGGCTGCCCGCCGCGCCTGCTGCGCTCGCGCTTCCTCAAGTACGTCATTTTGCAGATTGCTTCCGGCTACTTCGGGTGGGATGAAATCCTGCATGCCATCCCCCAGATGAAGGAAGACCCCTGCGCCATCGAGATCAAGTACGGCCAGGGCGCCAAGCCCGGCGACGGCGGCCTTCTCATGTGGCACAAGGTCAACAAGCTCATCGCCTCCATTCGCGGGGTGCCGCCGGGCGTGTCCCTGCCCAGCCCCCCCACCCACCAGACCCAGTATTCCATCGAGGAATCCGTGGCCAAGATGATCCAGTCCATGAGCATGGCCTGGGGATTCCGCGTGCCCGTCTACCCCAAGATATCCGCCACCACCACCTCGCGCGCCGTGCTGAACAACCTGGTGCGCAACCCCTACGCGGCGGGCCTTGCCATCGACGGCGAGGACGGCGGCACCGGGGCGGCCTACAACGTGTCCATGAACCACATGGGCCACCCCATCGCCTCGAACATCCGCGACTGCTACCACGACCTGGTGCAGCAGGGTTGCCAGAACGAGATTCCGCTCATCGCGGGCGGGGGCATCGGCAAGAACGGCAACCTCGCGCACAACGCCGCCGCCCTGATCATGCTGGGCGCCAGCATGGTGCAGGTGGGCAAGTACGTGATGCAGGCCGGGGCCGGGTGCGTGGGGTCGGAAATCGACCGTTGCAACATCTGCAACCTGGGCCGCTGCCCCAAGGGCATCACCTCGCAGGATCCCCGCGTGTACCGCAGGCTGGACCCGGAAAAGGTGGCCGAACGGGTGGTGGACTTCTACCTGGCCTTCGACACCGAGCTGCGCAAGATATTCGCGCCGCTGGGCCGGTCCACCTCGCTGCCCGTGGGCATGTCCGACGCGCTGGGCATTGCGAACAAGGATGCGGCGGAGCGGCTCGGCATCCAGTACGTCGTCTAGCGAGCTGCGTCCTTTCGTTCTCCGGCGGTGTCAGGCTTCATCTTTCATTTCGGTCACGTACCAAAGAGTACGCTCCCTGCATGAAAGACTCGCCTTCCTGGCCGGAGAAACGAAATCACCGCAGCTCGCGTGGAGGAGGAAACTCCTCCAGATGCCGGAGAGGTGCAGCGCGTGCTGAAGGACATCGCCGCAAGACGAAATCCCGTCGGATGCACGGGCCAGATGAAGTGAATATCCGCGCGGCGGGACGGAAAACATGTCCGTCCCCGGCGCGGCGAATGAAGATAACGCCGGAAAGGCAACCATACAGCAGCGGAGTGACGCCATGTCCCCCAGCGAAGTGGTCCGCGTAAGCGGCATGGAAGACGGAAAGCGCATCGAATCGCGCATTCTCGAAGAGCGCCTGCAAGGCGTCGTGCGCGACGGCGCGCGTAACGTGGAAGTGGATGCCTGCGGTCAGCACGGCATCGGCGGGCGCTTGTGGATATCGGAACAGGAGCCCCTGCACGTCACCGTGCGCGGCTCGTCGGGCCAGCGGCTGGGTTCGCTGGGCAGCACCGGCACCACGGTGGAAGTGTTCGGCCCCGCGTCCGACGACGTAGGCTGGCTGAACGCGGGCGCCAACATCGTCGTGCACGGCAACGCCGGCAACGGCGCGTGCAACGGCATGGCCCAGGGGCGCGTGTACATCGGCGGCAACATCGGTTCGCGCGGCATGACCATGACCAAGCAGAACCCGCGCTTTTCCGCGCCGGAACTGTGGGTGCTGGGCGGCGTGGGCGACTACTTCGCCGAGTTCATGGCGGGCGGCACCGCCGTGGTCTGCGGCGTGGGCGCGCAGAACCCCGCCAACGTGCTGGGCTATCGCCCCTGCGTGGGCATGGTGGGCGGGCGCATCTTCGTGCACGGCCCGCACCAGGGCTTTTCGCAGGCCGACGCCAAGCAGGTGCCCATCGACGACACCATGTGGGCGTGGCTGGCCGAAAACCTGGCCGGGTTCCTGGCCGCCATCGGCAGGTCGGACCTTTTGGCCGGGCTTTCTGTGCGCGAGGACTGGCAGTGCATCGCCGCGCGCGGCCCCTTCGAGAAGGTGGGCAAGAAGCGCCGGGACGTGGCGGATTTTCGCCGCAACGTGTGGGAGAAGGAACTGGGCATGGGCGGCCTTGTGGGCGACCTGACCTCGGTGGACCGCAGCCCCATCCCGCTCATCACCACCGGTGAACTGCGCCGCTTCGTCCCGGTGTGGGAAAACGGCCAGCACATGGCCCCCTGCCAGTCCAGCTGTCCCACCGGCATGCCGGTGCAGGAACGCTGGCGGCTGGTGCGCGAAGGCCTGATCGACGAGGCGGTGGACGTGGCGCTGGCCTACACCCCCTTCCCGGCCACCGTGTGCGGCTACCTGTGCCCCAACCTGTGCATGCAGGGCTGTTCGCGCAGCCTGCAACGCATGAAGCCGGTGGACATCACGCAAATCGGCAAGGCCGGTGCGGCATCGCGCGCGCCCAAGCTGCCCCCGCTGACCGGCACCAGGGTGGCCGTCATCGGCGGCGGCGCAGCAGGCATCTCCGTGGCGTGGCAGCTGCGCATGCGCGGCGTTGCCGCCACCGTGTACGACATGGAAAAGGAACTGGGCGGCAAGATCAGCTCGGCCATTCCCGGCAGCCGCATCCCGCAGGACGTGCTGGACGCGGAACTGGCGCGCGCCCGCGAGGTGCTGCCCCACGTGCACCTGCAACAGCGCCTGGGCAAGGACGAGTTTGCCCAGCTGCGGTCCGACAACGACTTCGTGGTGCTGGCCACCGGCGCCAACGCCCCGCGCATGCTGCCCGTGCCCGGCAAGGAACTGGCGCGCACCGCGCTGGAATTCCTGAAGTCGGCCAAGTCCGGCTCCGGCAGCGTGGGCAAGCGAGTGGTCATCGTGGGCGCGGGCAACGTGGGCTGCGACGTGGCCACCGAGGCCGCGCGGCTGGGGGCGGAATCCATCACCCTCATCGACATCCAGACCCCGGCGGCCTTCGGCAAGGAAAGGGAAGAAGCGGAACACGTGGGCGCCACCTTCCGCTGGCCCTGCTTCACCAAGGAGATCACCCCCGAAGGGCTGGTGCTGACCACCGGCGAACTGCTGCCCGCAGAAACGGTCATCTTCTCCATCGGTGACGCGCCCGGCCTCGACTACCTGCCCGACGACATCGCCGTGGAGCGCGGCCACGTGGTGGTCAACGACATCCAGCAGACCACCGACGCGCGCGTCTTCGCCATCGGCGATGCGGTGCGCCCCGGCCTGCTCACCCAGGCCATCGGCATGGGCCGCAAGGCCGCCGAAGCCATCGTGGAGATGGCCGAAGGCAAGCGCCCCGTGTCCGACACCCGCAAGATGATCGATTATGCCCGCGTGAAGCTGGAATACTACGACCCGCGCATCGACAACTTCCAGGATCTCGGCCAGTGCGGCGATGCCTGCGCCAGTTGCGGCGCCTGCCGCGACTGCGGCATCTGCGAGACCATCTGCCCGCAGGCGGCCATCAGCCGCCGCGAAGTGCAGGGCGGTTGCGGTTTCGAGATGGCGGTGGACGCCGAAAAGTGCATCGGCTGCGGCTTCTGCGCCGGTGCCTGCCCGTGCGGCATCTGGAATCTGGTGGAAAACACGCCCATGGAGTAGGGCCTGCCACCACTACGGCCTTTTTGCCCTCTGCCTTCGTCAGAGTGCGTTTTTATTCCGGTCGAGTACGGTAAGAGTACACTTCCTCCATAAAAACGCATTCTTCCTCGGCAGAGAACAAAAAACCTCGTAGTGCTGACAGACCCAGGCGGGTGCAAACTCTAAGCAAAACGGGCGGTCCCTTCCGGTGAAGGGGCCGCCCGTTCGCGTTGTTGGCGTGGTGCTGCCAGTCTGGTCCTGTTTCGGCGGGCTGCCGCTACAGGGTGTCCAGCAGCCTGGTGACGGGGGTGTCGTGCATCCACGGAATGGTGGCGGTGTGGCCCGCGCTCAGCGCGTTGACCCTGTTGATCCAGCCTGCTTCGGCGGCAGCCCTGTGGCGCAGTATGGGGCTGTCCGTTTCAAGAAGCGAGAAGCACTGGTTGACGACCCACCATTGGGTGTGAATGCCCGCGCGGCGCAGATCGGCTTGCAGCCTCTCTGCCTCGAATACGGGGGTGGCCTCGGGCAGCGTGACGATGACGACTTCCGTTTGCCGAGGGTCGCGCAGCCGGGGAAGAAGGTTGCGCACGGAAGGCGGGATGATGCCCTTGGTCCGCTGCACTTCCTTGTGATGGCTCTGGGTGGCGTCCAGCAGAAGCAGCGTATGGCCCGTGGGAGCTGTGTCGATGATGACGATTTCCTCGCCGGCCTTTTCCACGATCTCAGCGAAAGCCCGGAACACGGCAATTTCCTGGGTGCAGGGGGAGCGCAGGTCTTCCTCGATGTATGCGACGTCGTCCTTGCTCATGACCTGCATTGCCGTGTCCAGCACCTCCTTGCGGTATCTGTCCAGTTCCTCTTTCTCGTCGATGCGGCTCAGGGTGATGTTTGCGGGATTCTTCAGGATGGTTTGCAGGTCGCTTGCCGGGTCGGTGGACGTAAGGTGCACCTTCGCCCCCTTCCGGGCCAGCCCCAGGGCGATGGACGCGGCGATGGTCGTCTTGCCCACGCCCCCCTTGCCCATGGTGAAGATGACCTTCTTTCCCGTGGCATGCAGATCGGCGACAAGGTCGCCCAGCGTTCGGGTGCGTTCCGGATGCTCCATGGCAGCGGGCTGTTCCGGGCGCGTGCCGGAGAGGAAGGCGCGCACCGCGTCCAGCCCGAGAATGGTGTAGGGCACCAGCGGAATGGCGTAGGTGCGGATTTTCGCCAGTTGTTGCGGCATGTCGCGCAGCGCGGCCTGCTGCTTCGCATGGAGCTTGCCCGAGACTGCGTCGGTGGGGTTTTCCAGAACGGCGTTGATGATGAGTATCTGGTTGCGTATCCCCAGCTCGCGCAGTTCCGCGCTGGAACGGTCCGCCTCTTTCAGCGGCGCGGCATCCGGCCGCGAGACGAGAACAAGTGTCGTCGCGGCGGCATCGCCAAGGGCGCCCACGGCGTGACGGTACATCTGCTGCTTGCCTTCCAGCCCGGCAAGCTGCCCCAGGCAGGATGCGCCGTGCGTGCTTTCGCTGATGAAGGAACTCCACGCCGAGGGCAGTTGCAGCATGCGCAGGGTATGTCCTGTCGGCGCGGTGTCGAAGATGATGTGGTCGTATTCCCGGTTGATGGCGTCGTTGGTGAGAAAGGTCGTGAACTGGTCGAACGCCGCTATCTCCAGGGTGCAGGAGCCGGAGAGCTGTTCTTCCATGCTGGCGATGGCGCTGTCGGGCAGTTTGCCCCTGTACGGCGCAACGACGGATTCCCGGTATTCCCGCGCGGCTTCTTCCGGGTCGAGGTTGGCGACCACCAGTCCGTCGACACCCCGTATCGGCACGCCATGGCCGTCGAGTTCGGTGTCGAATACGTCTTGCAGGTTGGAGGCCGGGTCGGTGCTGATGAGGAGGATTCTTTTCCCCTGATCGGCCAGCGTTACCGCAACGGCGCAGGCGACCGATGTTTTTCCCACGCCGCCCTTGCCGGTGAAGAACAGGTATTTGGTCAGCGGAATCGAGCCAAGGTCGAACGGCGCGAACATGATGATCCCTTTCATGTCTGTGTCTGCGACAGGTTTCATGGCGTTACAGCGGCATGAGCACCTTGCGGGCTCCGGTCCAGCTGATGAATTCCTCGTTGGTGGGGTAGGCGCGCGATTTGATCACCTTGCCGTCAACGAGGGTCAGCGGCAGTATTTCCGCCCCGTCCCGTTCAAGGGCCGCGCTCACCACGGGGTTTGCGATGAACTGCTGCGGCTGTTGCGCAAGGTTGAACCGCTCGCATTCCACCCCCTGTGCCTGCAACTGGCCGATCATGGTGGCCACCCGCAACAGTTCCGGGTCAACGCCCGGTCCGCATATGCCGGTGGCGCAACACAGGGCAGGATCGTAGATCGACATTTTGGCCATGGCGGCATCTCCCTGGCACGGCGCGGCACCGTTGGCGGCATTTCACGCCAATGCTTGTTGTACTATTGAAATGTTGGGGCGCAACAGGGCATGCCCCGCGCCTTGTCCATGTATGCTTCGGGTTTGTGCATGCTTCGGGTTTGTGCATGCTTCGGGCCTGTGCGTGCTTCGGGTTTGTGCGTGTCCGGGGCTATGCGTCTTCCGGCAGCATCTGGGGCAGCACCTGAGGCACCACCTTGCTCGCCTTGCGGAAGTTTTGGCATTGCTCGGGATTTCCGGAACAGCACTCGGAGGTCAGGTAGGCGATCAGGTTCAGCATGAGGGGGATTTCGGCGCGGTAGCGCAGGAACTTGCCTTCCTTCTCCATGGTGATCAGCCCGGCGTGCACGAGAGCCTTGAGATGGAAGGAAAGGTTGCTTGCGGATATGCCCAGCAGCCTTGCGATATCCCCGGCGACAAGCCCCTCTGGGGCGTGCCTGACCAGCAACCGGAACAGCTCCAGTCGCGTGCCCGAGGACAGCGCCTCGAAAAGCGTCACCGCATGTTTTGTTTCCATGTTTGAACAATACAACGAATGTTGAATTGTGTCAAGGGTGCCGTTCGGGGCGGGCACGGCTCAAGTCCGGGGGGCCAAGCCTGCGGAAGCAGGCCGGGGGAAGCGGGCCGGGCCGCGCTGGCGGATGGAGGCGAGCGCCGGGGAGGCCTTACTGCAGGATGAACCCCATGGCCTTCAGGTCCTTGGCCCAGCAGCCCCACGGACCGGTCAGGAAGGTGACCTGCATGGTCTTGGGGTTGAAGCGCACCTTGGCGTCCTGATCCAGATGGCACTGGCGGTCGTAGTTGGTGTGGGTGATGCGCAGGGTCCACGTGCCGTCCTTGTTGGGGCAGGTTTCCTCCACGTACACCGGGTGGCCGGTGGGCATGCCCCGGCCCTTGTTGGCATCCAGCACCATGACCGCACCCGGCGTGGGCGTGCGGGTGGTGGCCCCGTTGCGCTGGGCGCAGGCGAACCACTGCACCGGGCTGGTGTCGCCCAGGCGGCAGGTGTCGATGCCGGTGCGGCAGCGGGCGTAGATCAGGCTTTGCGGCTGGCAGCGGCCCGTGACTTTTACCGTCTTGCCCTTCTTGTCCTTTTTCGTGGTGGTGGCGCCGGGTCGCAGCGAATAGCACTGGCCGCGCGTCTTTTCCTGATTCATGGACACGCACTGGCCTTGCAGCACCCCGGTCAGCGGATCGCACGCGGCGTCATCCGGCGTGGTGGGCGAGTGGGGTTTGCGGGCCGTTTCGCGCATTCTGGCGGCCTCGGCATCCTGATCGAGCGCCTGCGTGGAGGCAGGGGGGGCGGCGTCGGGCACGGGCGCGGGAGTGGGTTTGGCGCAGCCGGAAAGCAGCAGGGCCGTGGTCAGGAAAAGTGCCAGCAGGGGCAGCGGGCCCCGCGTGGCGGCGGTGGGGGAAAGGCGAAACGGGCGAATGCCGGGCACGGTTCCTCCGTTGGACGGGTGAGGGCTGCGAATAAGGGACGGGGCCTGTCCTGAGCGGCGGGGCGCGGGCGGTTTGGTCCCGATCACGACCGCCAGTCTGGTTGGCGTATATCCGTTGTTGTCGTCTATCTGCGCGGGTGCGGGCCGTCAATTGGATGATGCCCGCCGGATGATGGCGGATGATGGCGGACGACGCCCCCACGGAAGGCCGGAGAACGGCGGTGGGCCGGTGCCTGACGGCGGGGAAGCGTCAGGCTGCCTGCGCCGGGTTGCGTGCATTTTCCGGAGCCCGTGCGGCCCCGGGGGGTTGCGGCGCGCTGCCGGTACGATATGGTGAGGCCAAGTACCGCAGGGACAACCGGAACGGACGGGGTGAACGATGCACGCGGCACAGAAGGCACACGCCCTGAAGGCATGCGAACGGAAGGCATGCGAACGGAAGGCATGCGAACGGAAGGCACGCGAACGGGCGCAGCGCGCCGGACACGTGAGCGACCGTGTCGACCACATCGGGCACATCGGGCACATCGGGCGCATCGGGCACGGCGGCGCAACCGGCTTCGTCCGCCGTGCGTCGCTGGCTGCGCTTGCGCTGCTGGCAATCCTGCTTGCTCCCGCCCGCCCCGCCATGGCGCTGGACGACATCGCCAACCTCAAGGGCATGGGCGTGGTGGCGGCGGGGCCGGTGAAACGGCTGGATTGCCCCATGTCGGGCCGGTTCGACTGCAACTCGTGGCCCACCAACTTCCTGAAGTTCGAGTACGAGAACATCTGCTTTGCCGTGGACCCCGGCGTGTGCGGCGCCTACTGCAAGGGCATTCTGGCCACGGACAAGGGCAAGACGGTGTATTTCTTCGAATCCCAGCCGGGGGGCGACCTGGCCCAGCGCCGCGCGCGCGGCTACGAGTGCCCGCCGGGGTTCTAGGGGCTGTTTCCGGATTGTCTCCGCCGGGCGCACGGCACGAAAAAATGGGCGGAACCGCATGCGGTTCCGCCCGTGTTTTCTGCTGCTGTCGGTTCTTCGCGTCTACTTGTCAGACGCGTTCTGCACGAACACCTTGAACTCGGTGTCTTGCTCGTGCTGCGGATGGTACGGCCCGTAGGGCATGGCGTTCAGGGCGATGGCGTTGGCCTGCATGGCGTAGGGCACGTAGTCGGCCATGGCCGTGTTCATGGCCGTGACCATCACCTGCACCAGCAGTCCTGCTAGGCCGCCACCGGTGTTGTGGCTGGTCAGGTCGATGACCACCGTTCCGGAATAGTTCCACATTTTTTCGCCGGTGGTGGTGGACTTCAGTTCGCATTCCACGGCCACGGTCAGGTGCGAGGCCACCACGGCGTACGAGGTGTCCCACTTCTTGATGCGGGTGAACAGCACCGCGTCGGCCCCGAAGTATTCCTTCAGGGTGTTCAGCGGCAACTCGTACAACTGGTGGCCGTCGGTGATGCCCTCGTGGGCCAGGATGTCCGACGATACTTCGTACGGCAGCACGTAGTACCCGGTGTACACCAGCGGCTCCTGGATGGTGGTGGAGTAGTATGTGGGCGCGTCGGCCGCCGTGGATTCGTTGATGGGCGGCAGCACCACGATGGAGCGCGGCTTCTGTTCGTACATTAGCGGAAAGAGTTCCGCCTTGGTGGACTGCTGCGCGGTGTGGGCGCAGCCGCCCAGCAGGGCAAGCGCCAGCAACAGCGCGGCGGCGATCAGTCTATTCATGGGCGGCCCCCTCCCCGGCGGGCAGCATGGGCGCGTCGGTCACTGCGTCGGCGGGGGTGATGACACCCCCCTTGCTGTCCATGGGCGCGCCCTTCGGGGTGGCTTCGGACGCGGGCTTATCGCCGTCGGTTCCGGACGAGGCGTCCGCCCAGGTCAGGAGGCGGGTGGTGAACACCTTGGATTCCGGGTACAGCCGGTTTTCCGCCTCGAAGTACTTCCGTGCCTCGGCCATCTGGCCCGCCTTCAGGTGGACGTAGCCAAGTTCCGCGAAGATGCCGGGCGGCACGCGCAGGTTGCGCTGCTCCGACTTGGCGACGATGTCCTCCATGGCCTTGACATGCTTGTCCTGCTGTTCCTGCGCGGGGTTCTTGCGGCAGGCGTAAAGAGTGGAGGAGTAGTTGTCCATGCAGTACATGGAGTCCGCGCGTTTGGCGCAGCCGGTGCACAGGATGCACACGGCGGCGGCCAGCAGCGCCAGTTGCACGGTCCGCAGGGGGCGTCGGGTCATATGGGCGGTCTCGTGCGGCATGGTCATGGGACGAGAATCTCCTTGGTCATGCCTGCGCCGACCAGCACGGTGCGGTTCACCACCACCACGCCGTCGCGTTCGACGATGACGGTGTAGCGACCGGGGGCCACCTCGTAGATGGTGTCCTTGGTCTTGGGGGTGGTGTTCCAGTCCTTGGCCCCGCTGGACTGCCCCAAGGTGAAGGCGGGCAGGTCGTTCAGGCGGGCCACGGCGCCCTTGGCGTTGCCGGTGAACCAGAAGTAGGCCTTAGTGTCGCCCTGCACCACGCCCTCGCGAGAGGCGCAGCCCGCGAACAGTCCGGTCAGGAGGAGTACGGCGGCCAGCGCCGCCAGCGTGGCGATGCGTACGGATGTCTTGCGCATGAAGCCTCTCCCTAGCGTACTTCGCGGATAAAGAGTTTGCCGTAGTCGCCGCTGGCGTCCCACGTGACCAGCGACCCTTCCTGCAGGGCGCAGGCGGAAACTTCGCTCTCCGGCGTGTCGCCCAGCGTGGCTGCCACGCGCAGTCTGCCCACCACCTTGCCGGGTAGCGTGATCTCCATGTTGGTCTGGGGGTTGCGTACCTTCTGCCCCTCGGCCACCACATCGAACAGATCGCCCGCCTTGATGTTCTGGGTCTTGCCGCCGGAAATCAGGTACTGCCCGCTCTCTTGGGCCAGGATGTAGCCCTTCCACGGGCGCTCCAGCAGGTTTTCGATGATGTTGGACGAGACGTTGGTGATGGCGGCCTCGATGGCCTTGTCGTTGAGCGTGGTGTCGTACCCGGCGCGGCTGCCCACGCCCATGACGCTGCCCGCCTCGGAATAGGCTTCGCCGCTGCCTTCTTCGGAATGGATGATCTGACCGGTGGAAACCTCCACCAGGCGGATGTGCACCTTGGCGAAGGCCACCTGGCGCTTGGTGCGGCTGAACACGCCCACGTCGCCCACGTCCTTGCGCCCGAATTCGGTGACGGAACCCAGAATCAGGTAGTCCGCCATGTTGCGGTATTCGCCCGCCCCGCCGATGCCCAGTTCCTTCTGGATCTTGTCCAGGTCGGCCCGCTCGATGAGGATGAATTTTTCGGTGGCCACCAGCTTGGAGGACAGGATGTCCACGGCCTGCTTGCCCAGGCGGTCGCGCGAATCCTTGTCCAGAAAGAAGCTCTGGCCGTACTTAGTCTCGTTGGTAAAGCGGCCGATGGCGACTTTCCGCTTCACGCCTTTCTTGTCCATGGCGGTGGCCTGCTGCACGGTGGGGCTCACCGCTGCCGGAGCCCCCTCCACGCGTTCCGCCTTGGGCCGCTCGGTAGTGGCGCACCCCGTCACAAGGAGCGCCGCGGCCAGTATGGGAATCAGCCTTTTCAACACGTTGTACCTCCCCATAAGGTTAGAACGGAATATGAAAGTGATTGCTTACCAATAGATACGTGCCGTTACAATATGCATGGATGGTTGCGGACTGGATTTGCGAATTTGTATAGTGCCGGCGGATGGGAAGCGGCCCGCCACCATTGCCCCCGCGTGGCCGGGCAGGGCAACCCTTCCGGTGCCCGCCGCCGGAGCGCGCCGGGATGTCATGCTTTGCCCGTACCTGCCGATATGCTACGGAAAGCGCACGCCTCGCCGCGCGGGGCCGCGTCCGTACATTTTCCGGAGGTTCCATGCCCGCCACCGACGCCCCCCTCGCCAAATGGATGTTCCTGCACCTGCTGCACGGCCTCAGCCAGTCCGGCTACGCCATGGCCGGGGCCAACGAGCTGCTGGGCGAACTGGACAAGCTGCCCCCGCAACAGCAGAAGGCGCGGGTGTTGTTCGGCACCGGGCTGCTGCGTCAGGCCCTGCTGCTGAACCCGCTGGACGCCGGGCTGCGCGGGCTGGTGGGGCAGCTTGGGGCCATGGCCGCGCCATCGCCCGCCTATGCCGCGTGGCTGAAGGCGTCCGCCGCCGTGCTGGACGGCCAGCCGCAGGTGCCCGCCAACGAGGCCTTCGGCAGGGCCTGGGACCTGCCCGCCGACCCGGACGCGGTGCTGGCCGAGTGCCGCGCATCCGCCGCCCCCGGCGACGTGTTCGCCTGCCTGATGCGCCTGTGGGAAATGGGCACGTGGGAGCATGCGGCGGCGGGCATCGCGCATTTTCTCGCATTCCCGGCGGCTCCGGCGGGCGCGGGCGTGCTGGCCCACGCCGCCCACGCGGCGGGCGATGTCGCCCTGCGCGACGAACTGCTGGGCAAGGCGCTGCCGTGTCCGTTGACGATTCTGCTGCGCGCCCGCATGGCCGAGGCCGCCGATGACCTTTCCTCGGCGCGCTCCCTGTACATGGAGGCGCTGGACGCCGAGCCCGCCCTGCTGTTCCTGGTGCGCCACCTGGCCCAGATGGGCAGGCCCGAGGCTCCGGCCTCGGTGCTGGAGGGGCGGCGCATCGGCGTGGGGTTCTACACCTGGAACAAGTTGCAGGTTACCCTGGATACCCTGGCCAGCCTGCTGGATTCGGACATTGGCGGGGCGCACGTGGCCCTCATCAACAACGGGTCCACGGCCTTCCCGCGTGACGAGTTCGAGGCGGGCGTGCGCGCGGTGGCCGCCGGGCGGCAGGTGGAACTGATCCAGCTGCCCATCAACATCGGCGCGCCCGCGGCCCGCAACTGGCTGTGGCACCTCGATTCCATGCGCGACAGGGATCTGTTTGCCTTTCTGGACGACGACGTGCTGCTGCCGCGCACCTGGCTGCGCAGCTACGTGCAGGACATGGACGAGATGCCCGGCACCGTGGTGGTGGGGCCGCAGGGGGTGAACCCCGGCAGTCTGCCCACGGTGCAGTATGTGGCCCGGTACTTCGAAAAGACCGGCAAGCACCTCATCCGGTTCACCAACAACGCCCCGCTGGTCATGGATTTCGGTCAGTACGGGCAGCGCCGCCCGTGCCTTTCGGTGATGGGCTGCTGCCACCTGCTGGACAAGGCGGCCTGCGCCCGGCTGGGCGTGCCCGACTTCGACCTGCGGTTCTCGCCCTCGCAGGTGGACGACCTGGAGCACGACATCCAGGTGTGGAAGGCGGGGGGCCGGGTGGTCTACGACGGCAGGGTACGCGTGGTGCACCGCCAGGATGCCGGGCGCGCCGCGCCGCTGTCCGAGGCCTCGTGGGGGCATGTGTGGGGCAACCACTACAAGATGGAACGCAAGTTCACCGAGCAGGAGTTGGCCAGCGTTGACCGGGCCACCCGCGCCGCCGACGTGGCAGACCTGGTCACGGCCTACGAGTCGGTGGCCGCGCAACTGCCCTCCGCCGCGCGGTCGTACGTGGGGCTGTGCGTGCGCACCCTTCAGGCGGCTGCGCGGGAAGGCATGCTGTAGCCTGGCGCAGCCGGGCGGATGCAACGCAGGAAAGCGGGGGGTGTCGCCACTCCCCGCTTTCTGTTTTTCGTGCGTTGCCCAGTCATGCCAGCCACACCTGTCACGCCCGTCTCGTATCGCCGGGCGCGGCGGGGCAGGGCCGGGCGGCTACCGGTGGGCCTTGGCGGGACCGCTGGTGTAGTTCAGCAGTCGGGCCTGCATGGGATGCTCGCCCAGCCATTCCACCTTGCCGTCGTCAATGTGGTAGATGGCGCCGACAACCTTCAGCTTGCCCGCGGCAACGCGGGCGCGAATGATGGGGCTTTGGCGCATGGTGTCGTCGATGGCCTGCCAGACATTGGCTTCGATGACCTTGGGCACAAGGGCCGCGCGGTCGTGCTTGGGGTTGGACTTTTCGACGGCGGTCACGGCGGGGACAATGGGGGCCACCAGCATGGGGATGGACCCGTGCACCTCGGCCCCCTGCACCACGGCGGTAACGGCCCCGCACTGGGTATGGCCCATCACCACCAGAAGCGGCACGTTGAGGTGGTCCGCGCCGTATTCCGCGGTGCCGACCTCGTCGGTGGCGGCCACATTGCCCGCCACGCGGATGACGAACAGGTCGCCGACCCCTTCGTCGAAGATAAGTTCCACGGGTGCGCGCGAATCGGCGCAGGAAAGAATGGTGGCGTACGGGGTCTGGCCGTGTTGCGAAGTGGCGAGGCGCTTGGCCGACAGGTTCTGCCTGGTCGGTGTCTCGGCCACGAACCGGGCGTTGCCTTCCTTCAGGCGTTGCAGGGCTTCATCGGGGCCGATGCCTGGCCCCGTACTGCTGGCGAGTGCCGTGCCGACCATGGCGACCACAAGAAGCAGGGCGGACAGGAAGCGAAGACGCATGGGTATCCTCCGGATATGGGGGTGCAATACGGGATTCTTCTCCCTGCACGATCCCGGAGAAAAAGAAAAGACATCTTGCATTGGGTGAGCATGCAGTTGCATGCGTGACAGTCATGGTCTCGCGGTGATGGTTTCTTCCGGGATGGGGCTGTCAGGCGTGGCGGGCGCGTACCGTCCGGAACAGTTCGGGCATGCGGTCGTACTGGTGCACCATGACGGCGGGCAGGCCCGCGTCGTTCAGGATGTCGCCCCGTGCGTCGATGGCGGGTGGGGCGGCCTTGTAACCCAGGGTCAGGATGGGTCCGGCGTTGTCGTGCACGGTGACCGTGGGCAGGAGACCGCCGTGCAGCAGGTGATTGTGCACCCCCTGGTCGTACCCGGCCATGCCGATGGGCGGCGGGGGCGTGCCGCCGGATGAGGATGCCGATGGCGGGGGCGCGGGAGAGAACGGCAGCAGCAGTCCGGTCAGCCGTTCCAGATAGTCCGTCATGGCCGCGTGGTTGCCCACCGTGGTGCCGGAGCAGGAAATGCGCTGTCCTGCCAGCACCCGCCAGGCCGTCTCGCCCAGATGGCCGGTGACCCAGCGGGTCATGTACGGGCAGGTGCCGATGGTCATGCGGGCGTCCTCCAGCGTCACGTTCAGGCCGTCGGCCCACGGAAAGGAGAACGGGTCGCGCTGGAAGACGACGTCGCGCACGTCGGTGACCAGAACGCGGGCGTACGGGCGCGGGGCCTGCCGCAGCAGGTCCAGGTACAGGAAGTAGCGCAGGGCGTTGTAGGGCAGGTGGGCCAGCGCGGGCGGGCGCTCGAAGGGCCGGATGTCCGCGCCCATGTCGGCCATGCGGTCGGTGTCGCGGGTGGTGGGCGAGGTGAACAGCACGCAGCGCCCCGCGAAGCCGGTGGCCCGCAGGGAAGCGAGGAACGGCCGCACGTCGCCCGCGTGGTATCCGGCGGCCAGCCCCATGATCAGTTCAGGACCAAGGTCAGGACCAAGATCGGGGCCAAGATCGGGGCCAAGATCGGGGCCAAGATCGGGGCCAAGGTCGGGGGCGGACCCGGAATCGGGCCGGAGGTCGGAAGCGTTGCACGCGGACGCGCCGTGCAGGCGGGTTGGGCGGTTGTCCGGCCCGGCGGCGTTATTGTCCTGCGCTGCGCGGGACGTCTCGTGGGTGGGGGGTGTGGTCACGCCACAGGCTTGCCCCGCACCGCGCCAAAAAGCAAGCGCTGCGGGGTCGCGCCATGCGGGCCAGCCCGGCGGGTTGTGCCAGCGCGGGGCGCTGTCGTGCCGCCCGCGTCCGCGTGCAAGCCAAAGGCCCGCGCACGGGGCTGTACCTCGTTCATGGAGTCGAGCCGGGTGGCGGTTTTTCCGGGGGCCTGATCGCCCTGCGGTTGATTGCCCTGCGGCTGACCGGGCGGGGCCTTGCTAGCGTGGCGCGCTTGCGGGCAGGGCGGGCAGAATGGCCGCATGGAGCGCGTCATACACAGCCTGATGCGGGGCAGCCTGATGCGGGGCCGCGTGCCGCGCGCCCCCCCGGTGCGGGGCCTGCGGCGCGCTGGCCTGCGCGCTGGCGTGCATGTCCACCGGGGCCACCCGGCCTTCGGCAAGCACGGCGGCCTCGTCGCAGAACAACGGCACCAGCCGCACGTCGTGGGTCACGAACAGGTAGGCGGTGCCCGTGGCGCGGCGCAGCTCGGTCAGCAGATCCAGCACGCGGGCCTGCACCAGCATGTCCAGGCTGCTCAGGGCTTCATCCAGCAGGATCAGCCGGGGCCGGGGCGCCAGGGCGCGGGCGATGCACACCCGCTGCAACTGCCCCCCGCTCAGGCGGTGGGGCAGGCGGTCCAGCAGGGTGGGGGAAAGGTGCACCTGTTCCAGCAGTTCACCGGCGCGGGCGCGGCGCTGGCGGCGGTTCAGCGTGGTGAAGTTTTCCAGCGGCTCGCCGATGATGCGTTCCACGGTCAGGCGCGGATTCACCGCGTTCACCGAATTCTGGAAGACCACCTGCACGTGGCGGCGGTCCTTGCCGAGGCCGTGGCGCACATCCCGGCCCATAAACCGCACCATGCCGTCGTCGGGCCGTTCCAGCCCCAGGGCGATGCGGCACAGGGTGCTCTTGCCCGCGCCGCTGGGGCCGACAACGCCGGTGCAGCCGCCTTCGCGCACGGTCAGGTCCACCCCGCGCAGCACCTGCCGCTCCTGGCGCGGGGCAAACCACCCGCCGGTGCGGTAGCTGCGGGTGACCCCGCGCAGTTCCAGCAGGGGCGGGGCGTCGTTGCCGGGCGTACCCGTCACGGAAGAAGCGGACGGCGCGGCGGGCATGGCGGGAACAGCATCGGGATGCATGGCGGTATCCTTCATGGGCGGCCTGCGGCGGCGGGAGTTGTGGCGGGATGGAGCGACGCGGCGCAGGCCCCGTGCGGCGGGCACAGGCCGTACAGGCGATGGTGGGCGGACAGCAGGGCGCGGGTGTACGGGTGGCGCGGCGCGGCGAACAGTTCGCGCACGTCGCCCTGTTCCACCACCCGGCCATGGCGCATGACGGCCATGCGGTCTGCCATGCGGGCCGCCACGCTGAGGTCGTGGGTCACCAGCAGGATGGCCATGTTGCGGCTGCGCCGCACCTGGTCCAGCAGGTCCAGCACGCGGGCCTGCGAGGGCAGGTCGAGGTCGGTGGTGGGCTCGTCGGCGATGAGCAGGGGCACGTCCAGCACCAGCGCCAGGGCGATCATCACCCGCTGGAGCATGCCGCCGCTCATCTGGAACGGGTAGTGGCTCAGGATGGCCCGCGCGTCGTCAAACCCCACCTCGCGCAGGGCGGCAAGGGCCGCCGCGCGCCAGTCGGGGCGGGTGCTGCTTCCGGGTGCCGTGGGCAGGTGGGCGGCCAGGGTTTCCTGGAAATGCGCGCCGATGGTGAACACCGGGTCGAAGCAACTGGCCGGGTTTTGCAGCACGTAGGCGGCCGCGCGCCCGCGCAGCAGGCGCAGCCGTTCCGGCGGGGCGCCGTACGCGGCCTGCCCGTCCACCGCCTGTCCGTGCATGGCCTGTCCGTCCACAGCCTGTCCGTCCACGGCCTGCCCATGCACGAGGATGGTGCCCGCCGTGCGGGTTATGCCCTGCGGCAGCATGCCCAGCAGCGACATGCAGGTCAGCGACTTTCCGCAGCCGCTGGGGCCAACAAGGCAGACCACCTGGCCGCGTTCCACCGCAAGGTCCACAGGCCCGACCAGTGGGGGAGCGGGAGGGGCCGTTGCCTCGCCGGTGCCGGAACGCTGGCTGTTGCCGGTTTCCGCATCGCCGGGACGGGCGGTGCGGCGTAGTTCCAGCCCGCGTACCACCAGTGCGGGCTCAAGCACGGAAGCGGGGCCGGGCGTGGAGCCGCCGGGCCAGGCCGTGATGTCGTTCATGCCGCCCCTCCGCGCGCACCCGCGCGCACGCCGTGGAAATCCGCAGGGTTGTCGTATTCGCCGCCTTCCGCGTTCACCGCATCCGGATCGTCCAACAGATCCGGCTCATACGGTCCGTCAAACCCGTCAGTCCCATCGGGGCCGTGCGCCGCGTAGGCCGCGTCCCGTTCCGTGTCGCGCGCTGCGGCAGGGTCCAGCGCGTCACGCAGGGCGTCGCCCAGCAGGTTGAAGGCCATCACCGTCACGAAGATCATCAGGCCGGGGTACAGCAGCTGTTCCGGGTGGGCGCCGATGTATTCGCGCGCATCGCCGATCATGACCCCCCATTCCGGCGTCGGGGGGCGCACCCCAAGACCCAGGAAGGACAGGCCGGAGACGTGCAGCAGCATGTGGCCCACGTCCAGCCCGGCCATGACCAGCAGCTGGGCCAGCACCGGCGGCAGGATGTGCCGCAACACCAGCCGCGCCGGGCGGGTGCCCGCAGCACGCGCGGCCAGCACGTATTCGCGCTGCTTCAGCCCCAGCACCAGCCCGCGCGCGAACCGCGCGTACCAGGCCCAGTGGGTGCAGGCCACGGCGATGATCACGTTGGTCAGCCCCGAACCCAGCACCCCCACCAGAAACAGCGCCAGGATGAAGGTGGGAAAGGTCATGAACACGTCGCAGGCGCGCATGAGCAGGCTGTCCACCCGGCCCCCCGCGTAGCCCGCCACGCACCCCGCCGTCAGCCCCACGGCCACGATGCAGGTCAGGATGGCCCCCACGGCGAACAGCGAAACCCGCGTGCCATGGCACAGCCGGGCCAGTACGCTGCGGCCCAGGTGGTCGGTGCCCAGGGGTTCCTCCAGGCTGGGGGCCTCGAACTTGCGGGTGATGTCCACGTCGTCGGGGGCGCGGGGAGAGAAGGCGGGCGCGAACACGGCCATGGACACGATGATGCACAGCAGGGCCAGCGCGGCCAGGGCCGTGGGCCGAGACAGCAACTGGCGCGGCAGGGTGTTGTCCGGGGCCGCGTCCGGGACGGTGGCCGGGGCGGTGGCGGGGACAGGCACGGTGAAGGGCGCGTCGGCGGTGGGGGGTTGCGGACCGGACGGCAGGCCGGTGCGGCCGGTGCTGGTGGTCATGCGCGATCCTCCCCCAGCCGGATGCGCGGGTCGGCCCACGCGTACAGGATGTCCACGGTCAGGTTGCACAGCACGAAGATGGCCGTCATCAGCAACATGAAACACTGCAATATGGGGTAGTCGCGGTTGTACACGGCGGACACCGCGTAGCGGCCCACGCCCGGCCAGGCGAACACCGTTTCCACTATCACCGCGCCGCCCAGCAGTTCGCCCACGTGCATGCCGAGCGAGGTCAGCACCGGGATCAGCGAGTTCTTGAACATGTGCCGCCACACCACGCCGCGTTCGGGAATGCCGCGCGCCCGTGCATACATGATGTGCCGGGCGTGCATGTTTTCCAGCAGGCTGGCGCGGATGAGCCGGGTGTTGATGCCCATGGACATCAGCGACAGGGTCACGGCGGGCAGCACCAGGTGTTCCAGGCCGCCGCGCCCCAGGGCGGGCAGCCAGCCCAGCTTGACCGCGAACAGCCACACCAGCAGGAAGCCCAGCCAGAAGTTGGGCAGGGACACGCTGGTGAAGGACAGGGCGCGGGCCGCGTTGTCCAGCGGGCGGTCGCGGTGCAGGGCCGCGCCGACCCCCAGGGGGATGCTGACGATCAAGGTGAGCAGCAGGGCCGCCCCGGCCAGTTGCAGGGTGGCGGGCAGGTAGTGCAGCACCTCGCCCAGCACCGGGCGGCCCGTGACGTAGGAATTGCCGAAGTCGCCGGTTACGGCGCGGGCCAGCCAGCGGGCGTACTGTTCCCACAGGGGCAGGTCCAGTTCCAGCATGCGGCGGGCGGTGGCCAGGGCCTCGTCGGTGGGGGGGATGCGCGACAGGCGCAGGTAGGCCATGGCCGGGTCACCCTGTGCGGCGCGCAGCAGCAGGAATACCACCACCGAGACCAGCAGCAGCAGGGGGATGAGGGCGGCAAGGCGTTTCAGTATGTAGGCGGGCATGCGTGTGTTCCGGGGCTGGGGGATGAGGAGGGGTGGGTACGCCTCCGTCCCGCGCTCACGCAGCTTGTGGAATCCGCGCGCTGCGGTCGCCATCCGTAAGATTCGCGCTTCGCGCTCGTCTAACGGATGGCGCCTTTTGGGGCCGGGCGGCGTTGGCGCTTGTTTTTCACTGCTCACGTACGTCAGTACGGCGTTGCTTTCGCCATCCGTACGACTCGCGCGTTGCGCTCGTCCAACGGCTGCCGATCTCCGCGTGAAATTCGCGCGCCGCCTTGCCCGGCCTCAAAAATCGTAATTCCTTGCTTCGCGACCGCACCAGCCATCCGCACCGGGAAGACCGGCGCGGAGTATAAGGAAGAAAGACAGTTCCCCTCTGAAATATCAGGAAGACAAATGCCGCGAACGCGAAAGGCGCCCATGCGTCTTCGCGGATGGGGCAAGAGGAGGACGGCGCGTGGCCGCCCTCCTGCTTCCCGCTTCTATTTCAGGCGCATGTCCTCGAAGGGAATTTCCGTGTCCATGGCGCCGAAGTGCACCCCGTCCACGCGAGCGGTGTGCACCACCATGCTGGTCTGGTAGGTCAGCGGCAGGTACACGGCCTGCTCGTGCAGGGTGGTCAGGATGTCGCGGTACAGGTTCTGGCGCGTGGCTTCGTCGGTGGTCACCAGCACCTTGCCGATCCTGGCGTCGATGTCGGCCTTCATGGGCAGGCCCAGTTGGGCCTGGTAGTCGGCGTGGGTGGGCACGCGCATGCCGCTGACAAAGGAATGCGGGTCGTAGGGCGCGCCCCAGGTGTCGCCGAAGATCATGCCGAAGGCCCCGCTCTTCTGGCGTTCGCCGATGGCGTCTTCTTCCTCGCCGATGAGGTTGGCCTGCATGCCCACGCGCGCCAGCTCCGATTGCAGGAATTCCGCGATGGCCTTTTGCAGGGCGTTGTTGCCCACGAAGCACAGGTCCACGGACAGCGGCTTGCCGCCCTTCATGCGCGGGCCCTTGGGGTTGGTACGCTTCCAGCCCGCGCCGTCCAGCAGGGCTTCCGCCCTTGTGGTGTCATGGGCGTAGGGGGGCAGTTTCAGGTCGCAGTAGGGGGACGTGGGCGGGAACAGGGCGTCGGCGCGGGCTTCCGCGTTCAGAAAGATGCCCTTGACCATGGCGTCCTTGTTGATGGCATGCAGGATGGCCCTGCGCACGGCAGGATCGGCGGTGGGGCCGCTCTTGCTGTTCAGCGCGATGACCCGGCTGGCCTGCGGCGGCGAAAGGTAGGTGGCATACGTGCCGGCCTTCTTCAGGGCGTCGAAGGCTTCCAGGCTGATCTGGCCGCCGCCGTGGCCGCCGCCCCCGAAGACAAGGTCAAGCTCGCCCGCCTGCAGGGCCACCAGCCGGGTGTTGGGGTCGGGGATGACCTTGACCACGATGCGCTTGATGGCGGGCTTTTTGCCCCAGTACGCGTCGTTGCGCTCGAACACGTCGTATTCGCCCTTGCGGGTTTCCACCAGCTTCCACGGGCCGGTGCCGATGGGGGCCTTTATGCCGTCGTTGGTGTTGCCCGACGGCGGGAACGCCGAGGGCGACAGGAAGCGCACGGGCCGGATCAGCGCCAGTTCCTGCAACGCGGGGTAGTATGCGTTCTTCAGCACAAGGCGCACGGTGCGCGCGTCGGGCGTTTCCACCTTGTCGATCTGGGCCACCAATTCCAGCCAGTCGTGGCGGGCGCGGTTGGCCAGCACCGTTTCAAGGTTCATGCGCACGGCGCTGGAGTCGAAGGGCGTGCCGTCGGAAAAGGTCACGCCCTTGCGCAGCGTGAAGGTGTATGTCTTGCCGTCGGGCGACACGGTCCAGCTTTCGGCCAGCCAGGGTTCCATGGCGCCGCCCTTGGCGTACTTGACCAGCGGCTCGTACACCATGCCCTGGGCGAACATCTGGTTGGGCGAATACTTGTGCGGATTCAGCTCGCCCACGTTGGAGGGCCAGGAATAGCGCAGGGTATCCGCCGGGGTGTCGGCGGCATGCGCGGCAGGGGAGGCGGCCAGGCCGCCCGCCAGAGCCACGGCAAACAGCATGAGGACGGCGAACATCGACCGCAGAAGTGGGCGCAGCCAGCGGCGCGGAAACGGGGCGACAACGAAAGGCGACCAGGGCAGCATGTCGTTCTCCAAAATTTGAACGTGCATCATGAATAAAAAAATACAAAGTGTGCTACCATGCATGCCAGAGTGAAAAAATCATGTCAACGACGTGGCGACATGGTGCGTTTTCCTTTCTGACCGCGCCGGGTTTTACGCGGCTATGTGGGATGCGCCCGTGCTGGGGGCAACGACGGCGATGACAGGATTGCGGACCGGGGGCTGGGGGGGCGGCATGTCGGGACCCCGCAGGGGCTGCGCGGCATGGTGTGGCCTGGGGCAGCCACTGCATGTTCGCAGTCCGGGGCGTGCGAGCATGATATTTTCACAAAATACTGTCGCGGCACTTTCGTGATTGTTCTCCGGGATGTATGATCGACGTTGAAAAACCCGGAAACAGTCACGAATTTTCAGGACAGGCAATAGTCACGATAATTTTATTTTGCATGACTCTGCACAGGTGTTATCTTGTATGCATGAATCCCCCTGCGGCGAGCCGTTCGCGCAGGAAGTTGCATAATCACGCATAGCACACGGCCATGATCTGTCATGGCAGGAGAACCAACATGAAAGTCAGCGCCCGCAACCTGATCCCCGGCAAGGTCAAGGAAATCACCGTCGGTGCCGTCAACTCGGAAGTGATCATCGAAGTGGCCCCCGGCATCGAGGTGGTGTCCATCATCACCAAGCGCTCGGTGGAAGACATGGGCCTCAAGAAGGGCTCGGACGTGAAGGCCATGGTCAAGGCCTCCAACGTCATGATCGTCACCGACTAGCACGTTCGGCACACGGGCCACGGGCATGCATGCCCGCCGCCCGTGGCTCCACGGCAACGAAGCCCCCGCTCCGCAAGGAGCGGGGGCTCTTGATTCGTGCCGTTTTCCGCAGCAGTTGCGGCGTTCGGTTGTCATGTGCAACTTGATTGATAGTGCACCCTGCTGATAATTGAAGTGCACCGCATGGCAGGACATTGTCGGCGTTCCGCATGCGGCATGAACCATGCAATTTCCGGCAGTCCATTGAGAGTGCATACAGCGTTGGCAGTTGCACCATTCGCGTGCCGAAAGGAGCGGCTGCCAGGCGTGTCGCCCCTCCCTGTAGCGGCTTCACGGGCACAGGCGGCAGATGCAGGAGGCCCCGGCAATGCGTTCGCGGGCACTGTGTCCGGACATGCAGCCGGCCCTGCCGATTCGCTGCCGCTGTGCGCATCACTGCCAGCATCGTTGACGGCGTCAGCCAGGCCGCGCGCAAGAATACGCTTGCCGTGCGGGCGGCAACGGATTGCGGGCCAGACCCGCGCGGTACAATCACCACGGAGGACCGATGGAAGCCATCGACAGGGTATTGCGGGACTTTGGCGCACGCATGGGCATGGACGGCCTTGCCTTTGACGGGGATGGCATCTGCGTGCTGCGCTTCGACGATGTGACGGTGAATCTTGAGCTGGAGCGGGACAAGGGCGCGGAAGGCCTGCTCCATGCCTTCAGCGTCATCGCGGATCTGCCGCGGGACGAGGCGCAGGCTGCGGCGGTGTGCCGCCATGCCCTGGAGCAGAACGTGGGCCTGATGCTGGCGGGGGCCGGGGCCGTGGGCTTGCGCCAACCGCATGGACTTGTGCTTGCCAACACCGTTGGCGCTGCCGGTCTGGACGTCAACGGACTGGAGGCGTTTCTGGAGCGCCAGGTGACGGTGGCCGAGGGCATGCGCGAGGCCGCCGTGTCGCTCTGCGACAAGGCCGAGGACGCTTGCACCATGCTGATGCCGGGTACGGCGCTGCGCATCTGATTGCCGGTGCCCATGGCGGCGGCACGTTTGTTGTAATTGCCCGGTCATCACCAGTACCGATGGCGTCGGGGCGCGTGCGCGGATACGGTGTCCGCCGCGTCGGAAACTGCCCGGCACAATCCGAAGGAGAAAGCGCATGGTCGGCGATTTGCAGGTTCTCGGAAGGATGCACGCCTCGCTGGAGGCCATCGGCAACGAGCACGTTGGCGCCCAGGGCGGCGATGTGGTGGCCTCCACGCGCGGGGCGTTCGGACGCGCGGTGAACTGGATGCGTTCGGCCTTTGGCGGGGCTGGTGAACGGGCGAACCGGGGCGTCATTGGCAACCTGGTGGCCCAGATGCGTGCCGCGCACGTGAGCGACGCGGCGCTGGACGTGGCCCAGCGGCTGCTTTCCGCGCAGTCTGCGCCGGGCAAGCCGCTTTCCGGCAGGGCAGCGGCCCAGGTGCTGGATACCGTCATCAAGTGGACCAGCGAGGAGCAGGCGCAGTCGGCCAACCTCGATATCAACATCACCGGCCTGCAGGATCACCTGGCCGACGAGTTCGACACCATCTTCACGCAACGGTACGACCGCTTCGGCATGAAGGACGTGGCCCCCACGGCGGAAGACCGTGGCGCCATCATGGATGCCTTCCGCACGAAGTGCCGCCAGTGGGGCGAGAGGCACGGCATGCACGCTCCCGGCATTGCCGAGGCCCGCGAAATGCTGGGTGATGCCTGCCGCGTGCGCGGGCTGGCCCGGCTTGACGCCTCCCTTGCCGCCCGTCTGGAAGAAGTCGGCGGCCATGCGACGGCCGATGCGCCGCTGTGCCAGCGGCTGCGCACGGCCATGCAGACGCGCGGCATGGAATTCGATTTCGCCCCCGCGGACCTCGACAAACTGCACTCGCGCCTGAAGGCCAAGTTCGAAACCGCGTTCAAGATAGTCAACACGCATCCACCCACCGCAGAAGAGGCTGCTGCTGCGGCAGACAAGGTTGTCGGCGCGTTTCTGGACTCGGTGCAGGTGATCGACGACGCGCAACTGAGCGCGGAACAGAAGGCGGCGGCCCGGGCAATGGTGCTGAGCGCACCATTCACCATCAATACCGCCATGGCGCAGGCGTTGTGCGAATGCCTGCCCCAGGTTTCGCAGGCGGTGGGGCAACTGGTGGCGGGCGGCCAGGATGCACAGGCCATCGCCACTACCCTTCGCGCCATCACCGACGCGGCGGCGCAGGCGGTGGAGATACCCGGCGGCGATCCCATGCGCCCCGCCCTGCGACCGGGCCTTGAAGGCGCCGACGAAGTGACCGCCGTGCGGGCCTTTGCCATCGGTGCCGGGCTGCAACTGGCCGGTGTGAACAGCAGCGAGGGCGCGCAGGCGCTGCTGAACGGCTTTTCGCAGATCGGCAGCGAATTTCAGGCCTGCCGTTTTGCCCTGGCCCAGAGCGACCCGGGCGACAGGCGCCGGGCCAACGACACGGAGGCGGCGGTCCATGTGCTGGACACTCTGATCAGAACGGCCGGGGTGGGCGGCGTCGACCGTTCGCTGCTGCTCGAAATGCCGGGCGTGGGCCAGCTGAACATGGCGCAGGTGCGCGCGGCGATTCCCGCCAACGTGCATGGCGTGGGAAGAATGGAAACGCAGCCCCAGGTGGATACGGCGCTTCTGGGGCAGCAGGTGGCCGCAGAGATGACGAAGGAAGCCGCGCGCCACGGCAGCAGCCTGCCCATTGCCAATGTTTCCCAGGAGTTCCAGCAGCACTACCTTTCGAAGTTCGGCGCTGATTTCCTGAAGGATTTTTTCCGCAACGGCATCATGCTGGACGGGCATCAGTACGGCGCCACCGGCACGCAGGATTCTGCGGCCATGGAGCAGGCCCTGCGAAACTTCGCGGATGCCTTCCCCAGCGTCGACGTGGCGGCGGACATCAGCCGTTCGCTGCATCAGGGGGTGGTGCCCATGGTGCTGACAGGGCTTTCCTCGCAGCCCGGCGCCCAGGGGATGACCATGGCCGTGCTGACCGGGCAGGGCACGCGGCTGGCGGAGGGCAACCGCATTTCGCTTGCCACTCGCCAGGACGGCAGCTACACGGCCACCGTGGCCATCAACATGCAGTATGGCGAATTTGATCCGGAGGGGCTGCCGGCGCCCGGCATGGGCATGTGCGTGGAACTGCAAATGTCCATGCGCGCCGGGGAAGGGAACGTTGCCGTCCAGCCTCAGGGTTGCGATGTGGTCTTCAGTCAGAATCAATGGGGGCGTTAGGCGCCCCCGGACGGCCAATGCCGCACGGACGGAATGAAATGCCGCGCCCCTTGCCGGGGCGCGGTTTTGGGGAGATGCGCATGACGGGACTTGGTTGGGGGCCGCGCGCCCGGATGTTGTCTGCCCGGATGGTGTACGCCCACATGCTGTGCGCCCGGATGTTGTCTGCCCAAATGCTGTGCGTCGTGCTGCTGGCGGCATGGTTCTGCATGGCCGCATTGCCCGCGCAGGCCGCCGCGCCGGAAGCAGGCGCCAGGGTGTGGCGGGTGGCCTACATAGAGGGCGGCCCGTACACCGACTACCAGCAGATACTGGCGGGCACGGTGCGCGGGCTTGCGCGCCTTGGCCTTATTCCCGACGGCAACGTGCCGGTGCCGCAGGGCACGGAAAGCACGCGCGAGATGTGGCAGTGGCTGACCGCCCACGCCAACGGCGGGCGCATCGAATTCCTGGCCGACGGCTACTACACGGCGGACTGGGATCCGGCCCGCCGGGCGGCCAACCGGGCCGAGCTGCTCAAGCGCATCCGCGAGCGCGGCGACGTGGACATGATCTTTGCCTACGGCACATGGGCCGGGCTGGACATGGCCACCGACGACCATGCGGTGCCCACCTTTTCCATGTCGGTAACCGACGCCGTGGGCGCGGGCATCGTGAAGTCGGTGGAGGATTCCGGCCACGACCACGTGCACGCCCAACTGGAGCCGGGCCGCTACGAGCGCCAGCTGGCGGTGTTCCACGACGTGTTCAAGTTCAAGCGGCTGGGCGTGCCCTTCGACGATACCCCGGAGGGGCGCGCGTCCATCGCCATGCCGGTCATAGAACGCACCGCCGCGGAACTGGGCTTCACCATCGTGCCGTGCCCCGCCCGCTTCGACGTGCCCGACCTGGACGTGGCCTTCGGCAACCTGCTCCAGTGCATGGAAACCCTGTCCAGAACGTCCGACGCCGTCTACCTTACGGTCAACACGGGCATGCAGGGCAAGCGCATGGTCGAGCTGTTGCAGCCGGTGATCCGCGCGGGCGTTCCCACCTTTTCGCAGAGCGGGCCGGAAGAAACCAAGCTGGGCGTGCTGCTCAGCCTTGCGCAGGCCAGCTTCGACGACGTGGGCCTGTTCGAGGCAGAGGCCGTGCAAAAGGTCATCAACGGCGCGAAACCGCGCGAGGTGAGCCAGGTGTTCGAAGGCCCGCTGGGCCTCGCCATCAACCTGCGCATGGCCATGCTGATCGGCTGGAATCCGCCGTTCGACATCCTGGCGGCGGTGGATGAAATCCACCAGCAGATCCAGAATGCGGAAAACTAGCGGCCGCGCCATGAGGCAGGATATTACCCCCACCGGGCCGGGTGCCGACGCGGCATCCACCACGTCTTCCCCCATGTCTTCCGCCACGGCGTCCGGTACGGCGTCCGGCACGGCTCCCGCCGCTCCCGCCGCTCCAACGGACGGCGCGGCCCTGCGCGGCCTGCGCGCACGCCTGCTGGCGTGGGGCGTGCTGGCGCTGCTGTGCGCCCAGCTGTTCTACGGCGTGCTGGTGGGCTCGTCGCTGCACCGGCAGTACCGGGGCCCCATGCTGGCCGTGCAGGCCCTGACCTGCGACGACCTTGCGCTGCGCCTGGGCCGCATGGCCCGCCTCGGCAAGCCGCTGGACCGCATCCGCGACCTTTCCGGCATGCTCGCCCCCTTCCGGACCGCATCGCCCGCCGCCGACCTGCTGGTGACCGACGCCGCGGGCACCGTGCTGGGCGCTTGGGACGCCGCCCGCGTGGGGACGTCCATGACCGTCCCGCGCGATGCCGCCCCCGTGCCGGGTTCCAACGCCTTCGAATTCGCCGCCGGGGGTGACACCTGGCTGTCCCGCCCCATTCCCGGCAAGGATGGCGCGGCCGTGGGCCACGTGCTGCTGCGGCTGGACGCGGCCCGGCTGGACGCGGACCTTGCCGGGGCTGCCGCCCACCTGCCCCTGTTCGGGGGCATCGCGGCGGGGTCGTGCCTGCTGCTGGCGGTGCTGTGCTTCGTCCTGCTGCCCGGCGGCGGCAGCACCCTGACGCAGGCGGCGTGGCGGCGCAGGGCGCGCATGGTCCTGCTGCTGCCGCTGCTGGCCGGGCAGGTGTGCCTGATGGTGGTCATGGGCGGCCCGCTGAAGGACATCCACGTGCGCCAGAGCGGGGACATAGCCACCCAACTGGCCGGACAACTGGGGCGCGATCTTTCGTCCATCGTGGCCAAGGGCGTGCCGCTGGAGCGGCTGCCCGGCATCGAGACGCACCTGCAAAGCCTGCAACGCGGCCTGCCGCAGGTGGTGGGCATCGGCATGCTGGGCGCCGACGGCACGTTGCTGTCCGCCGCCAGCGCGGCGGGCCCCCTGGACGCGGCGGCATGGTCCGGCCTTGGCGCGGATGCGCCCCAGGGCATCAGCGTGGTGCCGGGGGTGGCGCTTTCCGGCGGGCAGGGCGATGCCCCGGCGGCGGGCACCGTGCGGGTGCTCATGTCGTCCGACGCCATTGCCGCTGGCCTGCGCGAGGCCCTGCTGGACACGGCCACGGTGTCCGTGGTGGCCATGCTGCTGCTGGTGGAGCTTGCCTCGCTGCTGCTGGTGCAGGCCGAGCGGGGCGTCATGTCGCCGCGTCCGGCGCTGGCGGACATGCCGGGCTTCATGCGGGCGGTCATCTTTTTCTGCATGTGCGCCATAGATCTTTCCGTGTCGTTCATTCCGCTGCGGCTGGCGGAACTGGACGCCGGGCTGTTCGGCCTGCCACGCGACGTGGTCATGGGCCTGCCGGTGTCGTTCGAGATGTTCATGGTGGGCATTGCCATCGTGGCGGGGGGCACCCTTGCCGCGCGGCACGGCTGGCGACCGCTGCTGCTGGCGGGCGTGGCGCTGGCCGCCGCCGGGGCCGCCGCCAGCGGCGTGGCCGCCACCCCGCTGGGCTACATCCTGGCGCGCGGCGTGGCGGGCGCGGGGTACGGGTGCATCAACCTTGCCGCGCAGGTCCACGTGGTGTCCCATTCCACAGCCCGCAACCGCGCAGCCAACCTTGGTTCCATGTTCGCCGGGCTGTTTGCCGGGGTGATGTGCGCCAGCGCCACGGGCGGCCTGGTTGCCGACCGGCTGGGCTACGGTCCCGTGTTCCTGGTGTCGGCGGTGCTGTTGTGCGCGGTGCTGGCATGGCTGCTGCTGTGCCCCTCGCGCGACGTGCCCGGCGCCCGCGTCACCACCGACGAACCGCAGGCTCCGGCAGAGCGGCGTGGCGGCGTGGCGGCCTTCCTGCGCGACCGGCGCATGGCCGCGCTGCTGCTGTGCAACATCATGCCGCTGTCCTTTGTCACGGTCTGCCTGTTCCAGTTCTTCGTGCCCGTGTACCTCAATGCCGACGGGGCAAGCCCGGCGGACATCGGGCGCGTCTCCATGCTGTTCTGCCTGGTGGTGGTCTATCTGGGACCGTGGTGCGGCAGGCTGGTGGATGCCTCCCCGCGCAAGTACCGGGCGCTGACCGTGGCCGGGCTGCTGGGCGCGGCATCGGTGGCCGCGCTGCTGGCGGGCAGCGGCATCGGCGTGGCCGTGGCGGCGGTGAGCCTGCTTGGCATGAGCAACGCCGTGGCTTCCAGCGGGCAGGGGACGTATGCGCTGCAACTTCCCGCCGCCGCGATCATGGGCCGGTCGCGCACCATGAGCCTGTACAACGTCATGGAGCGGGTGGGGCAGGTGCTCGGCCCGGTGTCGTTCGGCGTGGTGCTGGCGATGTGGGGGCGTGACGCCGGGCTGGTGGTCATGGCGGCGGGGATGGGCGCGGCAAGCCTGTTGTTCTTCGCCTGCACGGCGGGCCGATCCGATGCGGTCCCCGGTGCGGTCCCCGTGGCGGCCATGCCCGGTGACGCACGTCCCGACCACGGGGAGCGACCGTGACAACCGCAGCATCGCGCACGGCTGGCGGCACGCCGCCAGGAGGCAAGGGGAACGACCTGACCGCGCTCTGGGCCGTGTTGCCGCACCTGCCGGACCTGCTGGAGGCGTGGCGCGGGCGCACCGTGGGCGAGGTGGCCGGGCAGTTCGGCGCGCCGGGCGCGGCCCCTGCCCCGTCAGGTGCGCTGATCGACGCCATGGCCGACCTTGCCGCCGCCAGCATGGGGCAGGGCACGGCACGCGCGCTGCGCCGCAGGCTGGCGCGGACGCCGTCGGTGCTGTCCGCCAATCACCACGCCATCGAATGCTTTCCCGAACTGGCCCAGGCGGTGCATTTCTTCGGCCTGGCGGAACTGCTGGCCCGGCCTGACGAACCGGCGGAACCGACGGAACCGACGGAACCGGCTGGACTGGCAGAACGGGCTGGAATGGGCGGGACCGGCCAAAGGGGCGCAGCGGTCGCCGTGCCGCCTTCCGTCCCGGAGCCCGGCGAGCCCCGGCGGGTCATCCCGGTGCTGTCCTGCACCACGGTTTCGCTGCAAAGTCAGGTCTATCCGCGCGGGCTCATGCTGTCGCGCCGCGTGGCGCGCGACGGGCACATGGTGCGCCTGCCCCTGTTTTCCGCCGCCGAGCAGGATACCATGGTGGGCGCGGCCCCGCCGCTGACGGCTGCGGGCGTTGCGGCCATGCGCCGCCGCTGGGGGCAGGTGGGGCTTGCCGCGTGGGAGCGGGATGCCGCCAACGCGCTGGTGGACGCGCACGTGGACCGGGCGGAGGTGTACGACCTGCCCACCTTCACCGCGCAGGTCGGCCACATCAACGCCAGCCTGTGCCGGGCGCGCTTTTCCGACACCCCCGACGTGGCCGTGGCCTACGTCGGCCTGGAGACACTGGCGGCGCGCCTGCTGGAGCGCGACCTGACCGACCCCGGCTCGCCCGTTGCCGCGCTGCTGTTCGACGGCGCGCTGCGGCACGGGCTGCTGGAGGCGCTGGCGGGCGCGCGGGCCTGCTGGGAGCGCGACGTGTTCGACGGCGGCACGGCCTCGTTGCCGCGCACCGGTCGCACGGGCACGGCCTTTTTCTGGTGGGTGGACGATGCGGGGCGGCGCTGTCCGTTGCGTTGCGCGCGGGACGGCGCGGGGATGGCGCTGGTGCGCGACGGGGTGCGCATTCCGCTGGAACCGCAGGCCATCACGGACGCACTGGGGCGGGGGCGCATCGTGCCGGGGCTGTTCTGCTCGTACGCCACGCTGGTGGCCGGGCACGGGCTGCGCTGCCACGGGGGCATCTTTTTCGCCGCCTATCTGCCCGTCATGCTGGCGGCGGTGGGACGGGTGCTGGGCCATGCGGACGACGCGGCAAGAAGCGGCGCGGCTGGCGGGGGAACCTGCGCGGGGGGAGGGGCCGGATTTGCCAGATGTGCCGGATTGGCAGGAATTTCCGGAGGGGCCGGGCTTCTCGCGGCCCTGCCGCTGACGGTGCTGTTCGATGCCGGGCGCGGTCCGCGCCGGGTGGCGGGGGCGGTGGAGATGTTCGCCGCCGGTGGGCTGGCCCGCCGCCATCTGGAGCACCTGGCCGCGTTGCCCATGGATGCCGTGCTGCCGGTCAGCCTGCGCGAATGCTACATGGAATGTGTGCCGCAGGACGCCCGTGCGCCGGGCTGGTCGCGCCGTCTTGCCGCCCCCATGGACGAGGGCGCGGGCGTGGTATTGTCGCTTTCGCGCTGACGCTTCCCGCAGTCGCCGCCCCCCGGACGTTGCCGTGCAGACGCCGTCCCCCAGCCATCCCGCAGCCGCCGAGTATTCCGCCCCTGCCTGATCACGCGGCGCCGCCGACGCGATCGTTTCCTTCCCCGGACTCCCGGCCCGTCTCACCCGGCCCGTCTCACCCGGCCCGTTTCATCCGTCAGGGCGTGACCGCAACGCGCCGGGCACGTTCCCGTCCCTTTCCGCGCACCCTTGCGTCCTTTTTCCTGCCGTTCCCTGCTGTCTTTCCAGCGGTCCTTCTCCACCAGTCCCCAGCGGTCCTTCTCCAGCGGCTGGCCCCGTCTTCCCTTGCCGGTCAGGCCGCCTCGCGCGTGAAGCAGAGCATGGTGATGTCGTCGGACTGCTCCGCCGCGCCCCGGAAGGCCACCGTGGCCTCGTGCAGCGCCCGCAGGATCCCGGCGGGCGTATCCTCGCGGTGGGCGTGCAGCACGTCCATCAGCCGCGGCAGGTCGAACAGCTCCAGCCTTTCGTTCATGGCCTCGGTCACCCCGTCGGTGTACAGCAGGCAGCGTTCGCCCGGCGCGATGACCGCGTGCAGGGTTTCGTACTCCACGTCTTCCATGGCCCCCACCAGCGGGCCGCTGATGCCCGGCAGTTCGCGCGGGGCCTCGGCGTCCGGCCCGGTGACGCAGGGGGGGCAATGCCCGCCGTTGGCGAACTCCAGCGCGCCCGTTGCCGGGTCGAACAGCCCGATGAGCAGGGTGACGAACATGCAGCCGGGGTTGTTGGCGGCAAGCTGGGCGTTGATGCGGGTCATGGCCGCGCCGGACGCCAGGCCCGAGGCCACGGCGTACCGGCACAGGGTTACCGCCATGGACATGAACAGCGCGGCGGGCACGCCCTTGCCCGACACGTCGCCGATGACCACCACCTGCCTGCCGTCGGGCGCGATGAAGAAGTCGTACAGGTCGCCGCCCACCTCCTTGGCCGGTTCCAGCAGGGCCGAGGCGGCGTAGCCCGCCTGCTTCGGCGCGGCATCGGGCGCGGGCAGGATGCCCATCTGGATGTCGCGCGCGGCGTTCAGTTCGCCCTGCATGCGTTCCTTGACGGCGGTGGTGTCCATCAGCGCCCGCACGTTGCGGGCCAGCGCCCGGCCCATCTGGGTGAAGGCGCGGGCCAGCTGCCCCACCTCGTCGGAACGCGACGTGGGCAGGCCGTTTGCTGTCAGGGTTTCCGCGTCGGGCGCGGAAAAGTCCGTCTCGGCAAGGGCATGGGCGCGCCCCGTCAGGGCGCGCAGCGGGGCGATGAGCCGCGCGGTAAGCAGCAGGGTGCCCGCTGCGCTGACAAGCACGGCGGCCAGCGCGATGAAGGCCAGCTTGCGCACCAGCGCATTGGTGGGGGCCTCTATTTCGGCCTGCGGCGCGGCGGACACCACGTACCAGTCCAGGGCCTTGAAGTAGGCGGCGCGAAAGATGGCCACGCCGAAGGCCGGGCCGGTGTCCGCGATGGTTTCCGTCCGGCCCCTTTCCCTGGCTTCCGCAAGGGCGGGCGGCGGAATGAGCGCCACCTCGCGTCCCTTGGGGTTGCCGTGGTGGGCCAGCAGTTCGCCCTTGCCGGAAACCAGCGCGATGAACCCGCTTTTGCCCAGGGACAGGGTCTGGAATTTTTCCTGGGTGCTGCGGATGATCTGCTGCTCGTTGTACAGGGCCTGCCGTTCGATGTCGGACAGCAGCATGGCGGAAACCACCACGCTGTCCGTTTCAGGCATGGGCAGGAAGTACACCAGCAGCGGCTCCGACGCTCTGCCCGGACCGGGAGTGCCGGGCAGGGTGTCGAACACGGCGAATTCGCCCTCGGGCGAAAGCTGCGCCAGCGAAAGCAGCGACCCCACGGGCCGCCCCTTGAAGTCTGTCATGTTCGGGCGGGCGGACAGCAGGGCCAGCTGCGGGGTGCCCGCGCGGGGGGCGCCCTGCGCGTCGAAGATGTCCATGTGCACGCCAAAGCTGCCCAGCCGCTCTATCCAGTTGGCGATGAACCGCTGGCGGGCGTCGCCCGGCAGTGCGGACACGTCCTGCCACGCGGAGCGGGCCAGCTGCGAGTAGCGGCGCAACTGGTCCTTGCGCAGCAGCACGTCCATCACCTTGTTGGTGAGGTGGCCGAGGTAGCGCGACCCGATGTTGTCCTCCATCAGCACGATGACGTTGCCGAACGCCTCTCGTTCCAGTTCGGCGTTGGATTCGCGCAGGTCGCGGTAGGTGAAGGAGATGACCGGCACCACCGCCAGGGCGATGGAGGCAAGCACCAGGATGAACAGTTTGGAGCGCAGTGAGAAGGTCATGTTCCGTACCGTGGGCTAAAGCCCGTTCTGGCCGCCGTCGGCAATGCCGAGACGCAGCAGTTTCTTGCGCAGCCCTTCGCGGGTGATGCCCAGCAGCTCGGCGGCGCGGCTCTTGTTGCCGCCGGTGCGGTCCAGCGCGCGGATGACCATGTCGCGCTCCATGTCTTGCAGGTTCAGGCTGCCGTCCGGTGGGGGCGTGACGGCGGCGCGCGCATCGGGCAGGGGCGTGGCGGGTTTGGTGAACGCGTCTTCCGCGCCCTGACTGCCCTGTATGTCTTGCCCGGCGGCCTCGGGTTCGCCCGGGCCCGGCGTGGCGGTCAGCAGGCGGGGCGAAAGGTTGGCGGCCTCCACCCGGTCGCCCAGGGTGAGGGCGGCGGCGCGCTCCATCTCGTTGTTCAGTTCGCGCACGTTGCCCGGCCACGGATAGCGCAGCAGCCGGTCGCGCGCGCCGTACGAAAGGGCCAGCCGGGGCCTGCCCATCAGCGTGCAGTGCCGGTCCAGAAAGGCCTGCGCCAGCAGCAGGATGTCGTCACCCCGTTCGCGCAGGGGGGGCAGATGCACTTCCGCCACGTTGATGCGGTAGTACAGGTCCTCGCGGAATTTTCCTTCGCGCACGGCGCGTTGCAGGTCCACGTTGGTGGCGGCGATGACCTTCAGGTCCACCGGCACCGCCTTGCTGCTGCCCACGCGCTGCACCTCGCGCTCTTCCAGCACCCGCAGCAGCTTGGCCTGGTGGGGCAGGGGCATGTCGGCCAGTTCGTCAAGGAACAGGGTGCCGCCGTCGGCTTCCTCCACCAGCCCCTTGCGCGCGCCCACCCCGGTGGCCACGCCCTTTTCGATGCCGAACATTTCGCTTTCGAACAGCGCCTCGGGAATGGCCGTGCAGTTCACGGCGATGAACGGCCCTTCGCGGCGCGGCGAATTGTAGTGGATGAGCTTGGCCACCACTTCCTTGCCCGCGCCGGTGGGGCCCAGCAACAGGGTGTTGATGGGCCGCCGGGCGATGGACAGGGCCATCTCGATCAGCTGGCGCATGGCCGGGCACTGCCCGATGACCCGCCGGGCCTGAAAGCTTTCCTGCAAGGTGTGGGTGAGGCGCGCGTTGCGCTCTGTGAGCAGGCGGCGGGCTTCTTCCAGCTCCGCGTTGCGGGCCTTCAGTTCCTCGATGAGTTGGGCCTGCTGGTATTCGCGCGCCTCCACCTTGACCAGCATCATCCCGAAGGCTTCTGCGAGGCGGGTGGTGCTGGCCGGGGCGGAACCGGCTGCGGTGAGGGCGAACAGCCTGTCCTCGCTGGCGGGACGCGCCCAGGCGAGGTCGTCGCACAGGTCTATGAGCACGTCGAGCAGTTCATTCTGGCTCATGGGCATGGTCCTTGAAAGATGGGGAGGGGGTGCGGTGCGCGCGGCAGGGGACGGGCCGGTCCTAGCGCCCCTGCAACGACTGCACCCAACGCAGCACTTCGGCCACGGGCCCGATGAGGTCCTTGGGGATGTAGGCGTTCTCGGTGCCTTCGGCGAACAGGCTGCGCGCCAGCGGCACGTTCTGCATCACGGGTATGCCTTCCTCGCGGGCGATCTCCACCATGCGTTTGGCCAGCAGGCCTTCGCCCTTGGCCAGTATGACGGGCAGCGGGGTGCGGTCCTTTTCGTAGTCCAGGGCCACGGCGTAGTGGGTGGGGTTCGTCACGATGACCTTTGCCTTGCGGACGTTGGAAAGAGTGTTCTGGGTGATCATTTCCTGGTGCAGTTGCTTGCGCTTGCCCTTGATGTGCGGATCGCCCTCCATTTCCTTGTACTCGCGCTTGACCTCGTCCTTGGTCATCATGTGCTGCTTGTTGTACTGCCAGCGCTGGTACATGTAGTCCAGCGCGGCAATGACGCAGAACACCGCGGCGGAAATCAGCACCATGTCGCGCGCGGTGATGCCAAGCACGGTCAACAGCCCGCTTATGCCGCCGTCGGGTATGGCGAACAGGCCGCGCATGTGGTCGGAAAGCACCTTCCACACGGCCCATCCAAGCACGGTCACCTTGATGCAGTTCTTCAGCATCTCCACGGCGTTGCGCACCGAAAAGACCTTCTTGAACCATTTGCCGGGGCTCATGTTTTCCAGCTTGGGCATGGCGGCCTTGAGCGCGAACAGCACCCCGGTCTGGGCCAGGTTGGCCAGCAGGCCCACGCACATGGCCAGCCCCACCACCGGCAGCACGATGCCGATGGCCCCCCGCGTCACCGCCGTGGCCAGCAGCGGCAGCGCCTGGTCGAAGGGCAGGGACATCTGGCGCATGGAAAGCTCGGTGACGGCCATGATCTCGGCGAAGATGTCGCCGCCCTTGATGGCAAGGTACGCCCCCACGGCCAGCACGGTCAGCGCGGAGCCCACGTCCTGGCTCTTGCAGATGTCGCCCTTTTCGCGCGCCTCGCGCAGGCGTTTGGGTGTTGGCTGTTCGGTCTTGTCGCTCATGCGTTCCCAGGGGCTGTTTCTAAAGTAGGATTTTCGTTCGTTGGCAAGGAAAACGAGCCCGCCATGAGGGAGTATGCCTCAGCCGTTTGGCGAGCTTGCGAGCCTTACGGATGAGGACCGCAGCGCACTCTTATCGTATTTGACCGAGCCTTAGCCGTTAGGTGAGCTTGCGAACCTTACGGATAAGGACAGCAGAGCTATGGCAGGTGAAGTTTGACCTCGTTGCGCACGATGTCCGTAGGGCTCGCAGGCTCGCCCGACGGCCACGCTTCACGCCCTTCGGGTCGGATGCCAACGGGCGAAAGGACAATTTGGAAACTGCCCCTAAGGCAGCAAGCCTTGCAGGCGTTGCAGGTCGGCGGCGACTTCGGCGAACAGGTCCGGCGTCTTGGCCGCCAGCGCGCCGAAGTACAGCACCAGCAGCAGGCTGGCCACCGCGCTCTTCACCGGCATGGCCAGCACGTACACGTTGAGCTGCGAGGCAAAGCGGTTGACGAGGCCCAGCGAAATGTCGGCCAGCAGGCAGGCCACCACGAGGGGCCCGGCCAGCAGCACCATGTGCGACATCAGCCACGCCACCCGCCCGGCGAACAGCAGGGGCACCTCGATGCTCCATGCCAGCGGCGCCAGCGAGGGCACGGGCCAGATCTCGTACGAGGCGTACAGCAGGCCCAGAAAGGCCAGGAAGGCCCCGCTGGTGTAGAACAGGTACATCATCGTTTGCAGCAGGAAGGCCCCGGTGGGCGTGGTCTGTTCGCCCGACATGGGGTCGGATTCCTCCGCCATGGAGGCCCCGCGCTGGTTGTCGATGAGAAAGCCCGCGCTCTGCACCGTCCAGAAGGCGATGCCCGCCAGCAGCCCCAGCACCAGCCCCATCAGCGATTCCTTCAGCACCAGCGCCCCGTAGTGGCCAAGCAGGGTCAGGTCGAACACGCTGCCCTTGGGCAACTGCCCCAGTATCACGGGGTGCACCGGCAGGTAGCAGGCGAACACCAGCACCATGCGCAACTGCCCGGTCACCACGCTGCCCGCCAGAAACGGCGCCACCTGGGCGACCATGAACAGTCTGGGCATGCCCGCCACCACGGCCAGCAGGTGGTCGAACAGGCCCAGCTGGTCGAACAGGGCCTGGATGGGCAATGCCGGTACGTGGGGGGCCATGGCGTGCCTACAGCAGGTAGAAGCGCACGAAGATCTCGTCCGCGAAGCGCAGCAGTTCCGCGCCGAACCACCCGCCCATCAGGAACAGCGTGAGCACCACGGCGATGAGCTTGACCCCGAAGGTCAGCGTCTGTTCCTGCAACTGGGTGATGGCCTGCACGAGGCTGATCAGGATGCCGATGACCGAGGCCACGACGATGGGCGGCATGGACAGCATCAGCACCAGGTACAGCGCCTTCACCGCGTAGGTCATGGCCATGGATTCCACGTGGGTTCTCCTGCGGCCCGGCTACAGCCGGATGCGGTTGACCGGCTGCACCGATATTTCGGGCGTCAGTTCCTGGTACGAGATCACCGCCAGCCCGTAGTGGTCGCCCTCTATCAGCCTGCGCACGTAGCGCCGGATGTCCATGGAGGTCATGATCACCGGCTTCTGGGCGTGGCTTGCGTAGCGCCCGGCGGCATCGCCCACGGCCTTCATGAACCGCTCGGTCACCGAAGGCTCCAGCGCCAGGAACGCCCCCGCCGAGGTCTGGCGGATGGCCTTGCGGATGGTTTCCTCCACCTGCGGGTCCAGCAGGATGGCGGGCAGCATGTTCTGCCCGCGCGAATGCATGTAGCTGATCTGCCGCTTCAACGCGCCGCGCACGTACTCGGTCAGCATGACCGTGTCCTTTTCCTTGGGGCTCCATTCGATGAGCGCTTCCAGGATGTTGCGCAGGTCGCGGATGGAAATCTGTTCCTGCACCAGGCGCTGGAAGATTTCCGCGATGCGTTGCACCGGCAGCAGGCGCGTTGCCTCGCGCACCAGGTCGGGCGCGCGTTCTTCCATGCGGTCGAGCAGGTACTTGGCCTCCTGCATGCCCAGGAAGTTGCTGGCGTGGCGCGAAAGCACCAGCGACAGGTGGTAGGCCAGGATGCGCGCGTGGCTCATGTGTCCTATGCCCGCCTTGTCCAGCAGGTGCAGCTGCTCGTCGGGCACCCACAGGGGGTCCACGTCGGGCAGGAAGCGTTCGCCCGTCTTTGCGGCAACGCCCAGCATGGCCAGGTTTTCGCTGGTGTCGCGGGCCAGGGACATGCCCCGTTCCAGCGTGCCGCGCGACATGGGAATCTCGTTCAGGTTCAGGACGTAGGAAAGCCCTTCCAGGCCGGGACTGGGCCGGATGTTGATGCCCGGGAACGGCACGCCGAGGTCGAAGTACAACGCCCGGCGCAGGTTGATCAGTTCCTCGTTCAGGGCATCGTAGTGCAGGGCCTCGCCCAGTTCCGCCGAAAGGTCCAGGATGATGGGCACGGTGGGGGCGAAATCGTCGCCGGGCTGCCCCGTGCCGGGGCGCGGCGTGCGTGGCCGCGCGGCCGGGGCCAGCGAGCGGCTCAGTTCCGCCCTGGGGTCGGCGGCCACGGGGGCCTCGGCCATGCGTTGCAGCACGTAGCCGAACCCGCCGATGGCAAGGGCCAGCCCGAACAGCTGCGGCTTGGGAAAGCCCGGCACCAGCGCGAACAGGAACACCAGCCCGCCCGCCATCAGCAGCGCCTTTGGCTGGCCGAATATCTGCCCGCCGATCTGCGCGCCCACGTTGCCGCCCGAATCGCCCGTGCGGGTAATCAGGATGCCCGCCGAAATGGACACCAGCAGCGAGGGTATCTGCGAGACCAGGCCGTCGCCGATGGTCAGGATGCCGTAGGTGTGCAGGGCGTCGGCCCCGGTCATGCCGTGCTGGGTGATGCCGATGACCGTGCCGCCCACGATGTTGACCACGGCCACGATCATGCCGGCGATGCTGTCGCCCTTGACGAACTTCATGGCGCCGTCCATGGCGCCGTACATCTGGCTTTCCTGCGACACCATGCTGCGGCGGCGCTGGGCTTCCTCCATGTCGATGACGCCCGCGCGCATGTCCGCGTCGATGGACATCTGCTTGCCGGGCATGGCGTCCAGGGTGAAGCGCGCGCCCACTTCGGCCACGCGTTCGGCGCCCTTGGCGATGACCAGGAACTGCACGATGGTCAGGATGACGAAGACCACCGCGCCCACCACGAAGTTGCCGCCAAGCGCGTATTCGCCGAACACGAAGATGATTTCGCCCGCGTCGGCCTGCAGCAGGATGAGCCGGGTGGTGGTGATGTTCAGCCCCACGCGGAACAGCGTGGTGAACAGCAGCATGGTGGGAAACACCGAAAAGTCCAGCACGCTGCGCACGTACATGGACATCATCAGCATGACGAACGAAAGGGCCATGTTGGCGCCGATCAGCGTGTCCACCAGCGGGGTGGGCAGCGGCAGGATCATCAGCGCGACCACCACCACCAGCAGGGCGACGATGGCCAGGTCGTTGTGCCGGGTAACGGCATTCACGGCGGTGTTGGCGCGGGCAAGCATGGTCATGCCTGCACCCCCGCCATGTGCCGGTACGTGTCCATGGCGGTGCGCGCCTCGTCCTGCCGCCCCTGCTGCCACAGCGCCTGGGCGCGCAGCAGGTGCAGGGCCGCATCGGCAGAGGACAGGGTCACCCCGTCCATGGCCGCGTGCAGGTGTTCGAGCGCGGCACCGCCGTCGCCTTCGGCCACGGCCACGGCGGCCAGGCAGCGGCGCACCCGGCTTGCCTCGGCGCGGGGCGCGTCGGGCGGCAGCACGGCGGCCAGCGCCGCAAAGGTGCGGCGGGCGCTGTCGTTGCGGCCCATGCGCAGAAAGAGATAGCCAAGCACGTGCAGGGTGTTGCGGCACTCCGGGGCGATGGGCACGACTAGCCCCCCACCATCAGTCCGGCATAGGCCCGGAGCAGTTCGGCGTTTTCCAGCAGGGGGGCAAGGTCGTTGCGCACGAAGTCGCGCACGGCGGGGTCGCGTTCCATGGACAGCGCGTCGAGGCAGGCGCTCAGGTTGGCCCCGAACACGTCGGGGCGCAGCATCTCGCCGTCACCCACGGGCGGGCACAGCGCCTGTTCCACTATCTGCCGGGCGTTGCGGGGGGCGTACAGTTCCTCCAGCCCCGCCTCGCGCAGCACGCTGGCCGCCAGGGGGCGGGCCTTGGGCATGGGGTCGCGCCCGGCGTCCACGTCCAGCACGGTCTGGATGCCCAACGACCCGTCGAAAATGCCTACATTGCGGCTCATGCGCCACCATTCCTGCCGGTTGCTTCATCCATGATGCGCGCCAGAAGGTCCGTCGCCGTCTCCATGGCGGCGGCGGTGGCCAGCCGCTCCGGCAGGCGCGTGAGAAGAATGGCCTGCCCCGCGTGCACTCCCGCCTGCAAGGGCAGGGGACGGGCGTGCCGGTAGTGGCACAGGGCCAGCATGCGCCGGGGCATGTCCGCGTCGTGCGCGGGAAAGGGGCGCGAAAGATAGATCAGCAGTTCGCCGTCGGTGGCCTCCAGGTGCAGGCGGCCCATGCCGTCCACGTCCAGGGCGATCAGGCGCGGCGCGTCGGGCCGCGCGGGGTCGGCCCCGGGCAGTTGCAGCCCGGACATGCCCATGCGCTGTCCGAATGATGCGATGGCCTCTTGCAACATCATTGTCCCCCGTCCTGTGCCGCCAGCCAGGCGTCTTCTCGTTCTATGGCCTTGTCCACGGCCTCCTGCACGGCGTCGAGCAGCTTCATGCGCCCCTGCACGCCGTTGAACAACTGCGGCGGCACCGAGCGGGCCATGCGCAGCATCTCTTGCAGGAACAGCACCTCGTGTTCGATGTCCGGCGCCTTGGCCTGCGCGGCGATGCGCTCGATATGCATGGCCCCCAGAAAATTTTCCGACCGCAGGGTCACCATCTGCTCCAGCAGCGCCCGCGAGGTGAGCGGGCAGTCGGACACGCCGTGCACCCGTTCCCAGCGGGACATCACGTCCGCGCACAGGGCGTGGGCGCTGTGCAGCAGGCGCAACTGGCCAAGGCTGGTGTTGACGCTTTCGAGGTGGGTGCTTTCCATGCTGGGCGCATCGGAGGCAAGGTCGTTGCCGAGCGCCCGGTACAGGAAGTCCACGGCGGTGTCGAAGCTGGCTTCGCCGTAGCGTTCGGTGAGGTGCGCGAACACCTGCTCGACCGAGGAAAAGCCGCACACGGTGTCGCGGTACAGGTCGCGCAACTCGTCGCTGCCGCCAAGCGCGTCGAACCCGGCAGAGGCCAGCGCCCCCTGCACCCCGGCCCGGATGGCCGGGCCCTGCGTGGCTTCCAGTTCTGCGATGGCGGCACGGATGCCGTCAATGGTGCCGGGGGCCACGCCCGGGTCGCCTTCGAATTCGCGCAGGGCATCGGACAGCGCGGCCCATGCGTCGCTGGGGTCCGGAAAGTGCGAAAGGGCTTCGCGCAGGGCGTCTTCCTTGCCCTGCTTGGCGCGCAGGCCGTCCTTCATGCGGTCGAGGGCCTCGCCCTTGCCCGCCTGGTGCATCAGTTCCTTGTACAGTTGCACGCGCTCGGCCAGGGCGTCTTCGGTGCTCTGGCGTTCCTTGCGCTCGGACAGTTCGAAGTCGTCGGTGGTGTCCGCGCCAAAGGTCAGTTCCTCGGCGGCGTCGGCCAGCAGCGACATGGGCGATTCGGCAACCGTGGCGGTACGGCCGAGCAGCGAACCGGTGGCCGCGTCCGCCGTCTGCCTGTCACCCCGCGCGCCGCCCACGGTGGTGGAAGCGGCCTGGGTGTTGACACGAAAATCGAAGCTCATGGGTATCGTCCTCTCCTTGGCCGGGGGCCGCGTTGGCGCGGCCCATGCGAGAATCACGCCATGACGAGGAACAGGTCTTTGCGGTCAGGCTCTTGCCGTGACGCGGCGACCTTGATAACTGGACACCAGTGGATTGCGGCGTGCACTCCGGAATATGAACGTCGAGGCGAAAATGCCACAGTAACGGGATATTCGGCAACAGTGCACACATGACAAACAGGCGGCGCAGCCGTGTCTCGCGACCCGCGCGAAACTGCACGGCACGGGGGCTCCGCAGTGCCCGCCTGCCTCATGCACCCTTGCAGCCCCTGCCCGCATTTTTGTTCCATTCGCGCGTCATGGGCCCGGTGTCGCTTGCGCTGCGCGCTCTCTGCATGCCCATATTTTTTGCAGACTGCCTTTCGTGTGCTAACGTTGTTGGATCGGGAATGGCAAGTTGGTTTGCAGCGGTTCGGTTGCCCGGGGCCGGAATCCACGCGGACAAGGGGTTCGCGCCTGGGCCGGGTTTGGCATCCTTGCTGCAATGGCGGGTTCATTCACTTCACCAGGCAGGAGGACACCATGGCTTTCACCGAGAAGGATTTCGAGGATCAGCAGGAACAATTGCGGCAGCTCGAGGACGAACTGTCGCGGCTGAACGCCCGGTTCGACGCGCAGATGAAGGAAGGCGGCATCGCCGCCGCGGATCTTGATTCCATCGACATGGACAAGCTGCCCGCCGAAGTGCGCACCGCGTTCGACGCGGCGCAGCAGGCTGCCCGCCGCGAAGGCGAAAGCCGGGCCGCCCAGGGCCGCCCCGCCGCCTCCGGCCCGGCCAAGGCTCCCGGCGCGGGCCGTCGGGGCGCCGTCCGCCTGTAGAGCCCGTTCACGTTGCACATGCCCTGCCGCCCGGCGCATGCACCGCCGGGAGCGCCACGAGGCGCAGGCGGAATGCGCTTCCGCCGACCACGCCGGGCAGCGCGTTGCAACGTCAGCCTGCTCCAGTCCGCTGCATCCGGGCGCTCTTGCCCGCTCCCGCACGCAATCCCAAGGAGTTTCCCATGTCGCAGGTCAACAACAACAGCGTTTCGTCGATCATGGATTCCATCGACCTTGGCCCCACCGGCAGCCTGCAAATGCTGTTCGCCAAGCTGAACCTGGCCCAGGCCCAGTTGGCCAAGAACGGGGCCATGGAGAACATCAACAAGATCCAGAAGAGCCAGGAAGCGCAGAAGGAATGCGCCGCCATGATCGCCAAGGCGCGCGACCTGCAGAACCAGGCCAAGGCCGGCGACAAGGCCACCGACATGCCCGCCGACATGGTGGCCTACTTCAACAAGAACGGCCTGAAGTATGACACCAAGGGCAACGACGTCCATCACAACAAGGACGAGTGGGAATACAACATCCAGTCGCTGACCGCCTACCGCGACCAGCTGGGCACCGACACCCAGCAGCTGATGGTCTTCGTGCAGGATTACATGGGCCAGTACAATTCGTACCTGCAAGGCGCCAACTCGGCCATCCAGCAGGGCAACCAGACCTTGCAGGCACTGGCCACGGGCCGCTAGCGCGCCGCGCACCGCCCGCTGTCCGGCCCGTGCGGCACCGCAGCCGGGCACAGCCATCCCGATCGTCCACCTACCCAGATTCGTTCGAGGAGTTTGTATGCGTCCCAACAGCGAAGCCGGCGCCGAGCCGCAGTTCAGCGAAGAGCAGTTGAAGACCATGGTGGAGGGCTTCTTTCAGGGGGCCTCCGTGGGTGCAGTGTGCAACGTGCAGCAGGAACAGCTGGAGGCGGGCTACGCGCTGGCCTACAACCTGTACACGGCGGGCAGCTATGCCGACGCGGAAACCATGTTCCGCGCGCTGTGCCTCTACGACCACAACGACGAACGCTACTGGATGGGCCTTGCCGGGTGCCGCCAGGCCCTTGGCCAGCATGCCGCGGCCATCGACGCCTACGGCATGGCGGGCATGGCCAGCGCCCTTTCGGACCCCACGCCCTTCGTGCACGCCGGGCTGTGCTACATGAAGCTGGGCGACAAGGAGAACGCCAGGGCGACCTTTGCGGGGGTGGAAGTGATGGGCGACCCCGCCAACGAGGCCCATGCCGTCATGCACCGCAAGGCCAAGGCCATGCTCGACCTGCTGGCCGGGGAGGACGCATGAGCGCCCTGACCATCGGCGGCCTTGGGGCCGCTGGCGGTGTGTCGGGCGTATCCGGCGATGACCTGACCACGCGGCGCACCACTGCCAACGGCACCCTGCCCCCTGCCGGTGACGGCGCGGGGGGAGCCGCCGTGGGCGACCTGCCGGTGCTTGCCGCCCCCGCCGGTGCCCTGGCCCTTGAAACGCTCATGGCCGCCATCGGCAACGCCGAGCGCCGTCAGGCCTGCCAGGCCGGGGTGGACCAGATCAAGGGCAAGGCGGCCGAACAGGCCAAGGTCAACCAGGACAGGCTGGAGCAGATCGCCAAGCAGCTGGATGAGATGCGCTCCAAGTCCGTGCTCAACGGCTTTCTGAAGGCGTTCAAGATCATCGGCATCATCGTCGGGGCCATTGCCGCCATCGCCACCACGGCAGTGGGCGTGGCCACCGGCAACCCGCTGCTGATCGCGGCGGGGGTGATGGCCGCCGCCATGACCGTTGACGCCATCATGAGCGAGGCCTCCGGCGGCAAGATAAGTTTCATGGCGGGCATGACCGAGCTGGGCAAGGCCTGCGGCATGGATGACGAGACGGCCAAGTGGTTCGGCTTCGCCATGCAGATGGTGGTGACGGCCGCCTCCGTGGCGCTCAGCCTGGGCGCTGGCTTCGCCAACGCCGGGGCCTCTGCCGCGACCATGTCGTCCAAGGCGGCGGAAACCGCCCTCAACGTGGCCTCGCGCGCCCAGCAGATTGCCCAGTTCACCAGCGCCGGGGTGGCGGTGGGGACGGGCGCGGGCACCATCGCAGGGGCGGTCATCGACTACAGGATCGCCTCGTCGCAGGCCGACGCCAAGGAACTGGACGCCATTCTCGAACGCATCCGCCAGGCCATCGACATGGAACACGATTTCCTGGAGTCCGAAATGCAGCGGGCAGAGGACCTGATGGGCAAGGTGGGCGACATCGTGAAGGAAAACGCCGAGGCGCAGACGGTCATCCTGGGCGGTGCGCCCGCCCTGGCATAGGAGCAGAGTCATGGCCAACATAACCAATGTCCGGGACATCCCCGGATTCAATGCCACCCAGTACGACGCGCTGGTGCAATCCGCCCGCAGCGAAAACGTGGACGTGGCCGCGCTGGACATGGCGCTGCTGCGGGCCGTGAACGCCGGAAGCAACTTTTCCGACGCCGTGGGCAGCGTTACCACCGAGTTGCCGCGCCTTGTCCTGCCGCACCAGAACGCGCTGACGCATCTGGGGTCGCTGAGCATGGCGCCTTCGCCGGGGGCCACCCTGATGTCGCTGATCACCTCGCTGACCTCCGAGGAACGCAGGCAGAACGCCGACATCCGCAAGGAACAGACCGAGGCCATCGTGGACCGGATAAACGACCAGGCCGACGAAATGCGCTCCAAGGCCGTGGCTCAGCTGGTCATGGGCGTGGTTTCCGGGGCGCTCAGCATCGCGCAGGGCTTCGCCGTCATGAGCGTGCAGGCCTCCGGCATGAAGCAGGCCGGGAATTTCCGCGAGGGCGCGGCCATCGCGGAGTCGCACAACCTGCCGAAGATGTCCGCCTCGTTCACCAGTTCCGCCGCCGCCATGGAGGCGCGGACCAATGCCCAGATCGGCGTGCTGAACAGCGGGGCGCAGGGCATGAATTCGGCGCTCGGCGGCATCGGCCAGGCCGTGGGCGGGTTCTTCGACGCGGCCATCAAGGAAATGGACGGCGACATCGAACGCATGCGCGCCGCACGAGATGCCATGAAGGATCTGGACGAATCCCTGTCGCAACTCATACAGAAGACGTTGTCGAGCATGGACACCATTCAGCAGAACATGAACCAGACCCGCGCGCGGATTCTGGGCTGATGCGCCTGTCGGGGGCGTGGGGCCACGCGGCTCCACGCCCCCGGCGGCGCCCGCGAGATTGCGTCACCATCAGGGAGGCTGCATGTCCATCATGCGTACAACGGCGGAAGCCATCGCCAACGCGGCGGGCTGGAAACCACCCGTTCCCGTGGGCCAGCCCGGCGATGCCACGGGCGGACGGTACCTGTTCCGCCTTGATGGCGGGCTGGACATGGAGCTGCTGTCGCCGGACGGCAGGATGTGCATCCTGCGCGGCAAGGTGGGCGATCTGCCCGCCGACGAAAACGCCGCCAACGCCCTGCTGGCGGAATGCGCCCGGCGCGCCGTGGCGCGTGCCCGCACCCGCGGCGCCGTGCTGACCCTGGAGGACGGCGCGCTGGTGCTGTTCCGGCAACTGTCGCCGGAAGAGGCCGCATCGCCCGACGAGGCGCCCCGCAAGGCCGGGGAGTTCCTGAACGACCTCGCCTGGTGGCGGGGGCGGGTGCAGGCCCAGTCGGCTGGCGGCGGCCGGTCGGGCGACCGGGCGGGCAGCGGGGGCAGCGGGGGCGGCTACGATGCGAGGTTCGCGGGCATGTCGGCCACGTGGTTATCAGGTCGTTGAAAGGTGGTTTCCTTGCAGCCAGAACATCCGTCGCTCGTCCTGCGGTCGCGACTTCCTTCCGTTCCTCGTCTTGCGGTCGCGGGGGCCGTCGCGCGGGTCGTGCGCGGTGCGCTGCCGATCCTTGCCCTGCTGCTGTGCCTGCTGGTGGCGGTTACGCCCTGCATGGCCGCGCCCGCCGCGTCTCCCGTGTCTTCCGGACCTGGCGCGTCTCCCGTATATGGCGGCTCTGGCGGGTTCGTGGGGGCGTACACCCACTATTCCGAGCAGGAGGACCTTACCGTCCTGCTCATGGATTTCGCCCGCTCGCAGGGGCTTGGGGCGTCGTTCTCGCCCGGCGTCACCGGCACGGTGAGCGGCAGGTTCGACGCGGTGCCCCCGGAAAAGTTCCTGCAGGGCATGCGGGCCGCCTTCGGCGTGCTGTGGTACCGGGTGGGCGCCACGCTGAACTTCTACAGCGAGGCGGAAACCAGCCGCATCTTCATTTCGCCCCGGGTCATGAGCGCCGAGGCGTTGTATCAGGCGCTGAAGCAGTCGTCGGTGCTGTCGCCGCAGTTGCCCGCCGACCTCATGCCCGGCGGGGGCATGATCGTGGTGGCCGGGCCGCAGGGGTACCTGGACCAGGTTTCCGCCGCCGTGTCCGCCTTCGAGGAAGCGCAGACCAGCAACTTCGGGATGCGGGTCTTTCCGCTCAAGTACGCCTGGGCCGAAGACATTTCGGTCAACAGCATGGACAAGACGGTGACCCTGCCGGGTGTGGCCAGCATCCTGCGGGCCATGGTCACAGGTTCGCCCGCCAGCGCCTCCCGCGTCACGCAGGAACCGGCCACGGTGGACAAGCTTTCCGGCACCGGCCTGGTGGCGCAGGGGCGGCAGCAGGCCCAGCCCCAGCAATCCCAGGCCCCGCAGGGGCAGCAGGGGGGCCAGCAGCCCGCCCAGGCCAGGGGGCAGCAGGTCAGCATCATGGCCGACCCGCGCGTCAACGCCGTCATCGTGCATGACGCCGTGTACCGCATGCCCTACTACGAATCGGTCATCGGCGACCTGGACAAGCCGGTGGAACTGGTGGAAATCCACGCCGCCATCGTGGACATCGACAGCGACTACAAGCGCGACCTTGGCGTGACGTATCAGGGCACGGCGGGCAGCGGACAGCGCTGGGCGGGCGGTGGCGACTTTTCCACCGGCACGGACGCCTTTCCCACCCTGCCCAGCCCCGGCAAGCCCCTGGGCAACGGCCTTACCCTGTCCACCATCTACACCATGGGTTCCGACTACTTCCTCGCCCAGGTCACCGCGCTGGAAAAGAACGGCGAGGCCCGCATGCTGGGGCGCCCCTCCGTGCTCACCGTGGACAACGTGCAGGCCACCCTGGAAAACACCAGCACCTACTACATAGAGGTGCAGGGTTATCAGGCCGTGGACCTGTTCAAGGTGGAGGCGGGCACCGTGCTGCGGGTCACCCCGCACATCATCCGCAACGAGGACGGCGGGCAGTCCATCAAGCTGGTGGTCAGCGTGCAGGACGACCAGAACGACAACAGTTCCGCCACGAGCACTTCCAATTCCACCGCCATACCGCCGGTCAAGCAGACCAAGATCAATACCCAGGCCATCGTGGGCGGCGGCCAAAGCCTGCTTATCGGCGGCTACTACTACGAGCAGAAGTCCACCACCGACACGGGCATTCCCATCCTGATGGACATTCCCGTGCTGGGGCACCTGTTCAAGACCAATTCCAAGACCAGCAAGCGCATGGAACGGCTGATCCTGATCACCCCCAAGGTGGTCCGGCTTAACGAACTGCCCGCCACGCCGGAACGGGTGGACGATCCTTCGTTCCACCGCTCGGCCACGCAGGGCGACTACAACGAGAAGGTGCCCGCGCCCGCCCCGCGTCGCAGCGGCGGGTGCACCCGCAGCGTGACCACGGTGGACCCCGCGGAGCCTGCCGCGCCCGGTTCCTCGCCCGCTGCCCCCGCCAGGGCTCCGGCAGAGTCGCAGCTGCGCAGCCAGATGGTGCCGGGATATCCGGCGGCGTCTGAACCCGCCGTGCCCATCGTGTATGCCGTGCCTGTGACGGACGCCGGGGGGCGGGGATGAGCGCGTCCGCCACCGTATTGCTGCGTATTTTCACCGGCCCCCACGTGGGGGCTGAGGTCGTTTTGCCTGAAGGCGTCCATGTCGTCGGCACGGATGATTCGTGCGACATCATCCTGAGCGATGCGGCCCTGGCCGCGCGGCATGCCGCGCTGACCGTGGCGGCGCGCGGGGAAGGGCCGGGTGCCGCGCCCGAAGTGCATGTGGCGCCTCTGGACGGCGCCGTGCGCGCGGGCGATGCGGAGATTCCGGCCCAGGGTGCCCCGCTGGCGGCGGGCACGGGCTGCTGGCTGGGCGATACCTGTCTTGCCTGGAACCGGCCCGGCGCCGAATGGGACGACGTGCTGGCCCGGCCCCGTGCGGGCGGCGAGGGCGGCGGACCCGTTGATGGCGCTTCGCAACCTTCCCCACCAGCCGAAGACCTTTCCGGCGGCGTCGCGCCCGGTGATGCCACTCCCGGCGCTCAGCCAGCGCCAACGAAGTCGCAGGATTCGCCCGCTGCGGATGCCCACGATGTTGGCGGCCTGACCCTGCCCGGCGGCACCGTTGCCGCTCCCCCACCCCGGCGTGGCAGATCCGTTGTGGCGGGGCTGCTGGCCCTGGTGTGCGCCGTCGCCATCGTCGTCACCGTTGAAACGCGCCCGCCAGCCCCCGCCGAACGCGTGGCCGCCGTGGAGGAAGCCCTGCGCGGAGCCGGGGTGACCAGCCTGGAGGTGGCCTCCGGCGACGGCGGCGTGGTGGTGCGCGGGCTGCTGGACAACGACGGCCAGCGCGCCGCCGTGTGGAAGGTGGCACGGAACCTGCTGTATCCCGTCCAGATAGATGTGGCCGTCCGCGACGACGTGGTGCACGCGGTGCAGGCGGCCTTCAACAGCAGGGCACTGTATCCGGAGGTCGAGTTCATGGACGCGCAGTCCGCCGCACGGCAGCAGGGCGAAGCGCCTGCCCCCCTCAAGGTGGCTGGCTATGTCCGTGACGGGTTGGTGGAAGCCTGGGCCTTCAGCGCGCTGCGCGACGACGTGCCCAGTCTGCCCCCGGTGACCCGCGACATCCGCTACGCCAGCGACGTTGCGCCCGTGCTCGACGGGCTTCTGGGCGGCGCGGGGCTGCGCCATGTGCAGGTGCGCTACCTGCCGGGCACCGTGGAACTGGCGGGCGACCTGGATGCGCGCCAGCGCGAACGGCTGGACGAGGTGCTGGCCTATGCCCGCGCCCATCTGGGGGTGCCCGTGCGTTTCGCGGTGGTGCGTGCCGCTCCGGTGGTGCAACCCGTGGCGGCGCAGTCGGGCGGGCGCCCGCAGCCTGCGCTGTCGGCAGTCTCCGGTCCGGCTGCGGCCTCCGATTCGGCGATGGCCGCCGCGCAGGCTGGCGACCCGCTGGAGGGATTGCAGGTGCGCGGCGTGACCCTGAACCCGTTGCGCTTCGTCACCATCGGCGACGGGCAGCGCATTTTCGAGGGCGGCATGCTGCCCGGCGGCTACGTGCTGGAGTCGATTTCCACAAAAGAACTGCATTTGCGCAAGGATGGACGTTCAACCACCTACCGGCTGCGAGGTAGCCATGAGTGATGCATTCGTGTCGGCGTTCGATCTCGCCGACGACCCTTCGGGCAGCAAGGCCAAGGCCGTCGGCGAAGAACTGCTGACCATGGACATGTCGGTCAAGCGCGCCATGGACGCGGGCATGACCCCGGATGAAATGAAGGTGGCCCAGGCGGCCCGAGCCGCCGTGCAGGCCGCGCAACGCGTGGTGGAAGCGCTGTCGCGCACCGCCGGGTAACCACACGGAGGCAGTCATGAACATAGGCAACAAGGCGCCCGGTCTCGATCTTGGCAGCATGTTCCAGACGGGCGTGAACAGTATCGGCGACAAGGGCAAGGAACTCCAGGCCCGCATGGAAAACCTGATGAGTCAGGATCAGGTCAGCCCGGAAGACATGATGCAGATCCAGTTCGAGATGGGTCAGTACAATGCCGCGCTGGAAGCCCTTTCGTCGGTCACCAAGAGCATGACCGACATGCTGAAGAGCCTGTCGCAGCGCACCGGCTAGGGTCTGCTTTCGGATCGCTCCCGTCGCACAAAGGAGAAACCAATGTTTTCGGATGCCGAGATCAAACGGCTGCTCGACGTGGCCAACGCGGGTTGCCATCATGGCCGGGTGGCGGAAGCCCGCCAGGTCTACGAAGGCGTGCTGGCCGTGAAGCCGGGCTTTCTGCCCGCGCGCATCGGGCAGGCCCTCAGCCACGTGGTGGTCAACGAGTTCGAGGAAGCGGAACGCATCATCATGGATGACGTGCTGAAGGCCGCGCCCGACGATGCCGAGGCGCGGGCGTTGCTGGGCCTGTCGTACCTGCTGTCCGGACGCGGTGACGAGGCCGCGGAACTACTGCGGGCCGTGTCCGACGTTGATGGCCCCGCAGGCGAGATGGCGCGCGGGCTGCTGGCGCAGGCAGGCTAGCCGTCCGGCTCCGGCGTTCGCGGTGCGCGCCCTCTTGATGGGGGGCGCCTCCGTGGGCGGCTCCGGAAGTGGATGCGGAGGCGCACGTGGACATCGCGGGCATTGGCGCATCGCCCAGCCGGTTGCTTGAGGCGCTGGAAAAGCTGGGAGTGTCGCAGGGGGCAGAACTGCGCAGCCCCGGTGGCCCTTCCGGCATGCCCGACGCCGAACTGGTGCGGGCTTTCCTGGAGGCGCTGGAAGGGCCGGGCGCAGGGCCGGGCGAAGGCCTGGGCGGTGACGCCGCCACCGGCGGCCAGCCGTTTGCCGAAAGCGGCGCGGGGCAGGGGGGCCAGCTTGGCCAGCCTGCGGTGCCGGGGGCGGAAGGCCCGGCCAGTCTGGCAGATCCGGATGCGGCTGTCCGCCTTGACGATGCCGGGGCAGCCATCCGTCCCGTGGACGATCCGTCCCGGGCAGCATCGCCGGACGGGACGCGCGGCGTGCCCGAGCGCATCGACGGCGTGCAGGATGCGCCCCCCGCCGAAGCAGGGGGGCTGCGCGACGGCGCGGGACAGGTGGAACGCGCCGGACGGGCGGAACAGGCGGGACAGATAGAACAGGCGGAACGGGCCGGAACATCCGGACCGGAGGCCGCGCGGGGCGCGGATGCCCCGGCCACGCCGGACGGGCAACTGCGCGAGGTGGCGCAACTGCTCGACCGGGTAGCCAGCGGGCAGGCCACGCCGACGGAACTGTACCGGCTGCAATACATGGTGGGAATGCTGCGCGTGCAGGCATCCAGCGGGGTGCAGGTTTCGCAGCAGGGTTCGCAAGGTATGGAAGCGCTGCTCAGACAGCAGGGATGATGCACCACGGAGAAAGGGCATGAACGGATGGCGCGGCATGTTACACCAGGCCCCGCGCGGGTTGCGCAACGCGGCACTGGCCGTATTTCTGCTCATGCTGCTGACGGGCTGCAAGGCGGAACTGTACAAGGGGCTGAACGAGGAACAGGCCAACACCATGCTGGCCACCCTGCTGCGGCACGGCGTACCCGCCGAAAAGCTGGCGGCGGGCAAGGAAGGCTACGCCCTTTCGGTGGAGCGCGACCAGATCGTGCGGGCGCTGGAAATCCTGCGTGAAAACAGCCTGCCCCGCGAGCAGTACCAGAACCTCGGCAAGGTCTTTTCCGGCGACGGCATGATCGCCTCGCCCTCCGAGGAAAAGGCGCGCCTTGCCTACGCCATTTCCCAGGAACTTTCCGATACCTTCTCGCGCATCGACGGGGTGCTCACCGCGCGCGTGCACGTGGTGCTGGCCAGCAGCGAAACGGCGTCCGAGACCAGGGTGCCCGCGTCGGCGGCGGTGTTCCTGCGCCACGGGCCGGAATCGCCGGTGGTCAATCTGATCCCGAAGATTCGTGAACTGGCGGCCAAGGCGGTGCCGGGGCTGGACTACGAAAGGGTTTCGGTCATGCTGGTGCCGGTGCGTGAAACCGTCACCGTGCCCATGCAGCAGGGGGCGACGCTGTTCGGCATGCCCCTGCCGTCGGAAAGCGGGCCGTCGTACCTGCTGGTTGCGGCGGGTGTGACCCTGCTGGCGGCCCTGGCCGGGTTGGCGTTTGCCGGGGCGCGCACCGGGCTCATCGCCTTTGGCGCGCGGCGTTCCGCGTCGGGCGATGCCCGCGCGGCCCGTGGGCCACAGGGCGGACAGGGCTAGGGCGCGACCATGCACAAGGGCTTCTTTCTCGACGTGCTGCGGCGCAAGCCCGTGCTGTTCGCCGCCATAATGGCGTTCAACGCGCGGGACGGCGCCGTTGGCGACGGGGATGCCCTGGGCCTGCTGCATGCGGCGGTTCCCGGCGCGGGGGACGGCCTGCTGCGTTCGCCGCGCGTGCGGCGCTGGCTGGATCGTTCATCCGGGCCCGAAAGCCCGTCCGGCCCCGCGCCGTTCTGGGACTTTGCCGAGGAATCGCGGCGCATGGCCCTGCTGGATGCGGACGAGGCGGCACGGCTGGCGCTGTTTTTCGGCACGGCGCTGCATGCGCCGGATTTCTCGCGGCTGGTGCGCCGCGACGACGTGCTGGCCCTGCGCGCGGAACTGGGCGCGGACCTGTACGCCTATGGCCTGCAACGGGGGCGCTACCAGCTTGGCGGCGTGCGGCGGCACTTTGCCCCGCTGCGCGAGGCGGAACGCACCGGGTCGGGCCTTGCCGGACGCATCCGCGAGGACGGCGCCCGTGCCCTTGCCCTGTGCGCCGACGCCTGGCCCGATGCGCTGCGCGCGCGCCTGACGTGGCCCGCTGACCTGCTGGTGCCTTCCGGCCCCGGTATTTCCCATGACTTCGGCGCGGCGGACGCGCCCGTGGACGACCATGGACAGGCCGCGTGGCGCGGCGTGTGGTTCGGCCTCAGGAAGCTGCTTTTGAAGGAGGTTGGACCGCAATGGGCGCCCTGTTTCGACTGAATGCCAACGCCGTGACCCCGGCACCCGGCCAACGCGTGTTGAAGGCCGCCGACGCGGCCCTGCTGCACGAGGCGCAGGACATCCTGGAAGCCGCCCGCGCGCGCGCCACCGAACTGGAACTGGCGGCACGGCAGGCCTACGACCGCCGGGTGGAGGAAGGCTACCGCGACGGACTGGAGCAGGGGCGGCTGGAACATGCCGAAAAACTGCTGGAAACGATCATGTCGTCGGTGGAATTCATCGAGGGCATCGAGGCAACCGTGGTCCGCGTGGTGACGGAGGCGGTGCGCAAGGTCATTGGCGACCTTGGCGACGACGAGCGCATCGTGCGCATCGTGCGCACCGCGCTGGTGGCCGTGCGCAGCCAGCAGCGGGTGGTGGTGCGCGTGGCCCCGGCGGACGAGCGCGCCGTGACCGAAGCACTTGGGGCCATGCTGCAATCCGCGCCCGGCTCCGCCAGCTTTCTCGACGTGGTGGCCGACCCCCGCCTGGAGCGCGGGGCCTGCCTGCTGGAAAGCGAACTGGGCGTGGTGGACGCCAGCCTGGAAACCCAGCTGAAGGCCCTGGAGAACGCGTTTCATGCCAAGATCCGCTAACCGCGCCCGCGTGGCGCGCGCCCTGCCTGCCGCAGCGGGAGGCCGCCATGGCCTTTGAGTACATCGGATCCCTGCTGGAAGAGGCCGTGCACAGCGGCCCCACGGTAGAGGTGCGCGGCCGCGTGGAGCAGGTGGTGGGCACCATCATCCGGGCCGTGGTGCCCGGCGTGAAGGTGGGCGAGTTGTGCATCCTGCGCAACCCGTGGGAAAACTGGACCCTGCGGGCCGAGGTGGTGGGCTTCGTCAAGCAGGTGGCCCTGCTGACCCCCCTGGGCGACCTGCAAGGGGTGTCACCGGCCACGGAGGTCATACCCACCGGCGAAATCCTGTCCATACCCGTGGGCGAAGACCTGCTGGGCCGCGTGCTGGACGGACTGGGCGAACCCATGGACGGCGGCCCGCCCCTGAAGCCGCGCACCCGCTATCCCGTCTATGCCCAGCCGCCCAACCCCATGCAGCGGCGCATCATCGACCGGCCCATCTCCCTTGGCCTGCGCGTGCTGGACGGGGTGCTCACCTGCGGCGAAGGGCAGCGCATGGGCATTTTCGCGGCGGCGGGCGGCGGCAAGAGCACGCTGCTGTCCAGCATCATCAAGGGCTGTTCGGCGGATGTGTGCGTGCTGGCCCTTATCGGCGAACGTGGCCGCGAAGTGCGCGAGTTCATAGAACACGATCTGGGGCCTGAAGGCCGCAAGAAGGCGGTGCTGGTGGTTTCCACCTCGGACAGGTCGTCCATGGAACGCCTGAAGGCCGCCTATACCGCCACGGCCATTGCCGAATATTTTCGCGACCAGCGCCGCAGTGTCTTGCTCATGATGGATTCCGTGACCCGCTTTGGTCGCGCCCAGCGCGAGATAGGCCTTGCCGCGGGCGAACCGCCCACGCGGCGCGGTTTTCCGCCGTCGGTGTTTTCCACCCTGCCGCGCCTCATGGAGCGGGCGGGCAATTCGGACAAGGGGTCCATCACCGCGCTGTACACCGTGCTGGTGGAAGGCGACGACATGACGGAGCCCATCGCCGACGAAACCCGGTCCATCCTCGACGGGCACATCGTGCTTTCGCGCAAGCTGGCCGCCGCCAACCACTATCCGGCCATCGACGTGCAGGCCAGCGTCAGCCGCGTCATGAACGCCATCGTGGACAAGGAGCACAAGGCCGCTGCGCAAAAGCTGCGCAAGGTGCTGGCCAAGTACGCCGAAGTGGAGCTGCTGGTGCAGATCGGCGAGTACAAGCGCGGGTCGGACAAGGAAGCGGACGAGGCGCTGGACCGGGTGGCCGCGGTCAACGCCTTCCTGCGCCAGGGACTGGACGAGCGCAGCGGGTTCGACGACACGCTGGCCGCCCTGCGCAAGGTGGTGGAATAGTTCGTGGCAACGCCCTATCCGTTGCAGCCGCTGCTGAACGTGCGCCACTTTCGCGAGAACGGGGCGCGCAACGCCCTGATGACGGCGGAAGGCGTGCTGCGCGATGCGATGCAGGCCGCGGAGGACCGCCGTGCCGAACTGGAGCGCTATCGCGCCTGGCGGCCCGGCGAGGAAGAACGCCGCTACGATGCCATCATGGGCACGTCCATGGCCATGGAGGACCTTGACCGGTTCAAGGCGGGTCTGGCGGCGCTGGCGCAGGCGGAATTGCGGCACGAACAGGCCGTGGCCGACGCCGACCGCCGCGTGGAGGAATGCCGCAAGGCCGTGGCCGATGCGCGCGCCGCCGTGGCCAAGGCCCGGCGCGAGGTGGCCAAGATAGCGGCGCACAAGGACATCTGGAGCGAGGAGATGCGCCGCGAGACCGAACGGCTGGCGGACATCGAAATGGAAGAGTTCAAGGCCGTGCCCGTGACCACGTCGGACGACGATGACGGGATGGCGTGACGGAGAGCACCATGGCCGATTTTCTGAAAGTGGATGCAGGCAGGCTGGCCGAGGCGGCCGCCGCCCAGGCAGGCGCGCAGGGTGCGGCCGGACGGCGTGATGCGCCGCCGCAGGAGCGCGACGTGGACGCCTTCGACCGGGCCATGGGTGATACCCGGGACGGTCAGCCCGGCTCCGGCGTGTCCGGTGACCGGGGTGACCGGGACGCATCGGGCGACAGGCGGGTTGCCGGTCGCAATCAGGACGACCGCAGGAATTCCGAACAGGGCGGCAAGGGCGGCGACGACATCGACCAGATGGACGACGGGGTGTCCGCATCGCCGTTCCAGTTGCTGGGCGGGGCCATGGAAGGGATGCTCCGCCGCGTCGGCCCCGACGGGGCCGATGGCGCACAGGCCGCCGCGCAGGCTTCCGCCCCCGCCGACCCCGCCGACATGGACGGGCTGACCTCCTCGCTGGTCGAGCGCATTCTGGTCTCCACGCCCGAATCGGGCGGCAACGAGGTGCGCATCCTGCTGGGCGACGCCCTGCCCGGCACCGAAATTCGCATGACCCGAGGCCCCGACGGCATGCTCATGGTCGATCTGGCCACCGACGACGCCAACTCGTTCCAGACCCTGGTGGCCGCCCGCGCAGAGCTGAAGGCCCGGCTGGACCAGCTGGAAAAGGGCGGCGTGCGGGTGGAGGTGACGGACAACGCCCGGCAGGACGACGGCAACGCCGACCGCAGGTCGGCGGGCTACATGGACTACGACCCGGACAACCAGAGAGGACGGCGTGGCTGAACACCTGCACCAACCCGAGGCCGCCGCGCCACAACCCTTTGCGGCCCACCCGCTGGCGCCGGGCGCGGCGCGGCTGCTCAACGTGCTGTGCACCCGCAGCCAGCCGTGGCCGGTTGCCGTGGGGCTGGCCGCCTGTCGCCTTTCCGTGCCGGTGCTGCCGCCGGAAGCCCCCGCGTCGGAGTACGGCCTGCGGGTACGCTGCGGCGGACATGCCTGGAGGCTGGACGTGGGGCCGGGGCTGCCGCTGGGGCTGCACCCGGCACTGGCGCAGGCCGCCGCCGCCGCCCTGCCAGAAGAGGTACGGCTGGCGGTGGTGGAACTGCTGGCCGCGCCGCTGGCGGAGGCGCTGGGGCGCTTTCTCGGCACGTCGGTGACGTGTGAGGCCCTTGCCGGTGACAGTGACGCCGAGGCCGCGCAACCTGCCGGGGATCTGCCCTGCCGGGTGGGCCTGCTGCTGGAGGTGCCCGGCGATGACGGCGGGCACACGCCCGTGCCCCTGACCCTGCATCTTTCCGACGCCGCGTCGGCCATGCTGGCCGAACAGTGCCTGCGCCTGCCGCAGCGGCACGAGGCGCGCGGCCACCTGCCGGTTGACGCCGTGGTGGAGGCCGGGCGCATGTGCCTTGCCGCCGCAGAACTGGCCGACCTTGCCCCCGGCGACATCCTGCTGCCCGACGACTATCCGGCCCACCGGGGCCGCCTGACCCTTGCCGTTACGGACCCCGCAGGTCCGGCCCAGGCCAAGGCCCCGACCCTGACCGTGCCGTGCGCCGTGGCCGATGGCCGGGCCACCGTGCTGGACATCGTGCGCAACGACGCAACCCCCATGGAGACCACCATGTCTGATACCACGCCCACCCCCCAACCCGACGGCACCCCGGCGGCGGATGCCGCCTCAGATGCGGCAGGTTCCGCAGCGGCAGCCGGAGCGCCAGCAGCGGAAGGGACCTCTGCGGCAGCCGCCACGTCCATCGACGTGAACGCCCTTGGCGTGACCGTGGTGTTCGAACTGGAGCGCCGCCCCATGACCGTGGGCGACCTTGCCGCGCTGGCCCCCGGCTACACCTTTGCCTTGGGGGCCGACCCGCTGGGCCCGGTCACCCTGACCGTGGGCGGCAGGGCCGTGGGCACGGGCCGCCTGGTGGACCTTGGCGGCACGCTGGGCGTGCAGGTGCTGCGCATGGGCCAGGCTGGGGAGGGTGACAGGCCGTGACCGGCACCATGCCGCTCTATTACATAGCGGGCATGGCGCTGCTGGGGCTTGCGCCGTTCTTCCTGATGATGGTGACCTCCTACGTGAAGATCGTGGTGGTCACCTCGCTGGTGCGCAACGCGCTGGGCGTGCAGCAGGTGCCGCCCGCCATGGTCATGAACGGCCTGGCCATCATCCTCAGCATCTTCATCATGGCCCCCATGGTGGAAAGCACCCTGGACATCCTGAAGACGGTGCGGGTGAGCGAACAGCCGGAGCCGCGCGAGGTGGTGGAACTGCTGGACAGGGCCTCGCCCCCCCTGCGCGACTTTCTTTCGCGCAATGCCGACGACAAGGTGATTACCGCGTTCATGGGCACGGCCAAGCGCATCTGGCCCAAGGAGCGGCACGACACCATCCGGCGCGAGAACCTGCTCATCCTCGTGCCCGCCTTCACCATTTCCGAACTGACCAAGGCCTTCCAGATAGGCTTTCTGCTGTACCTGCCCTTCGTGGCCATAGACCTGATAATTTCCAACATCCTGCTGGCCATGGGCATGATGATGGTTTCGCCCATGACCATTTCGCTGCCCTTCAAACTGCTGCTGTTCGTCACCCTGGACGGGTGGCTGAAGATCAGCCAGGGCCTGCTGCTCAGCTACAAGTAACCGGCGCCAGCGCGCCATACGGAGCACCGATGCAACATACCAGTACCGACCGGGGCGGGGTGACCGTTCTTGCCTTTTCGGGCCGCATGGACGCCACCACCGTGGCCGCCTTCGACGAGGCGTGGCGCGCGCGGCTGGAAGCCGGGGCCAACCGCCTGGTCATCGACCTGGGCGGCATAGAGTACATCAGCTCGGCGGGCCTGCGCGGCATTCTCGGACTGCTCAAGGCCTGCAAGTCGGGCGGGGTGGGGCTGGCCTTCTGCGGCATCGGCGAGATGGTGGGCGAGGTGTTTCGCATTTCCGGCTTCACGGGAATGCTGTCCATCCACCCGACGGCGGACGCCGCCGTGGCCGCCCTGGCCTAGGCGCGGAGGCTCGCATGGCCACGCTTTCGGTTCCGGCCAGCCTTGAACAACTGGGGGCCGTCAACGAGTTCATCGCCGGGCAGATGCCAGAGGGACTGGCCGCGCTGCTGCCGCAGGTGGAACTGGCGGCGGAAGAACTGCTGGTCAACGTGTTCAGCTACGCCTACCCCGGGGAGCCGGGAAAGGCCGAGGTGGGCTGCCGCATGGTGCGTCTGGACGGCGTTCCGTTCTTCTGCCTGGCCGTGCGCGACTGGGGCGCGCCCTTCGACCCGTTCAGCGAGGCGCCGGAGCCGGACACCGCGCTGGGCGTGGAGGACAGGCCCATCGGCGGGCTGGGCGTGCACCTCATCAAGTCCATGGTGGGGCACTACAGCTACAGCTACCATGACGCATCCAACTGCATCGAACTCTACTTCGCCCTGCCGGAATGACGTGCGGGGTGGAGGGTCCGGTGCCTTCGGGACCGGCCGCGCGCCCGCCCTTGCGGCGGCCCTCTTGCTTGTGGCCTTGCTGCTGGCGGCCCTGCTGCTTGCGGCCATCCCCGTGGCGGCGGCGGACCCGGCTGCGCCCGTCGGGTCGGGAATCCTGCAGGAGGAAGTGACCACCTCCGAACGCGCGGCGGTGCGCCTTGTCCCGCTGCGTGCCCGGCCCGGCCCGGCAGGGCCGGTTGGCGAGGGGGCGACGCTTGCCGTTCCACCCGCCGGGGGGCCTGCGCCATTGCCTGCCGCATCCTCTGGCAGGCTTGCCGCATCGCCTGAGAGAACTGCCGCATCGCCTGTAGCATCGCCCGTCGGTCCCGGGACCACTGACGACTCAGGGCCTGGCATCGGGTCCGGTGTTGGGCAGGGGGCCGCAAGGGACGCTATAGCAGCCTCCGCATCATCCCCCCAGGTGCCCGCCGTGGCGCCCCCCATGGAGTCCGCTATGCCGCTAGGCATACCGGGCGGGACACAGGGTGCGTATCCTGCCGATGTGCGTGCGGTGCCCGTTGCGGTGCCGCCAGCGGCAGAGTCCGCCCCGCAGGGTCCGACCGGGTCAGTTTCCCGTGCTGACGGGTCCATTTCCGGGGCGGATGCGGGCGCTGCCAAGGTGGACGCTCTTGGCGCGCGACCCGTGCCGCACCCCGTCGCCTTTTTGCCCCCTGCCGGGCACCCCCCTTCGGAAAACCTGCTGGACCGCATGGACGTGTATGCCCTGTCGCCGGACGCAGCCAAGCTGGCCCTGCCCCGCATGGTGCCGCTGGTGATGGTGGAGCGGGTGCGCGCAGGCAGGCTGCCCATGCCCGCCTGGGACGGAATCATTGCGCGGGCCAGCCGCCTGAGCGGGCTGGAAGAGCGCCTCATTGCCGCCGTGGTCCGGGCGGAATCGGGGTTCAACGTGGGGGCCGTGTCCCCCAAGGGGGCGCGGGGGCCCATGCAGATCATGCCCGCCACCGGACAGGAACTGGGGCTGGATGATCCCTTCGATCCGCAGGCCAACGTGGAGGCGGGCAGCCGCTACCTGCGCCAGCAACTGGACCGCTTCGGCTCGCTGGAACTGGCCCTTGCCGCGTACAACGCGGGCCCCGGCAACGTGGAACGCTTCGGCGGGGTGCCGCCGTTTGCCGAAACCAGGGCGTTCGTGAACAGGGTGTTGTCCGGGCTGGATTGATGGTGCGGGTGCGGGGCACCCGGAAAAGGCAGACGAAAGGCGGGAAGCGCAAGAAGGGAAAAGGCTACCGTGGTGAAACGAAACGACCGACAGGGGAAATGCTGAGGAGGCTGCGCGAGTGAATGGGGCATATGGTAGAGGCGGAGTGCTTCCAGGGTCACATTCATATGCGGATTGAAATGTCCAAGAAGATGAGCGTGTCCGGAATGGTGAGGAGCCTGAAGGGCAAAGATGCTTCAGTGCTGCATGGCCAGCTTGGCAATCTCAAGTTCAAGTGTAGAAACAAGGAATTCTGGTATCGTGCCTGTTGTGTTGGTGTAATAGGAAAGAACACCCCGCAATATTCATGAATGCATCAAGGATAAGCTAGATTCTGATAGGCTTGATGGCCATTTGTTCCTGCCCTATCCCGGAAGCCCGTTTACGGGCCGCAAGCAGCAGCTATGCAGCTGCCAGATCATAAATGCGCCTGCCAGGCGCTACGGGTAACAGGGCCTGCCAGGCACATATGAAATACCACCGGCTATGCTGGTGGATTTTTATTTTCTGTCGGTATTCTACGACTAGGTTGCCTTGGTCCTGGAGAATTCGGATGTACTGGAATAAGGACAAGCAATCAGTCGGGCGCGCGGTCTTCCGACTGTATATTCGGCGGGGTAAGGCTGGCGCGCCGTGTGTTCTGGTGGTTACTGCTGCGCAGTGCCCCAGCCTGCGACCTGGTCACGGTTTCGTCAACGTGATGACATGAGAGAGTCAGGCAATGGTGCAATGACGCAAAATTGCAAATATCTACAAATTTTATTGGGTAAAATTTCTTTCAACTATAACCCAAAGAATTATATCCGGCTTGGAAGGTTGAGAATAAAGCGATTCCTCGAACTCGGCATGTTTAAAGAATCGAACTTCTTTGAATTCTGCTGCAATGTACGGTTTGAGTGCTTCGGTGAATGAGTCCCCAAACACCCATGCCGTCTTGTTGCTGACGGCATTGATATTCTTGGTAAGTCCGCCTTCTTCCCGAAGTTCCGCAGGAACACTCCAGCGCAGTGTGAAGTTGTCCCCAGCGGACAGGGGAAAGCTTCGATACCCTCCGATGTCCACCAGGTCGCCGCGGTTCGGTGGGCCTTCTGCCAAGGAATAGGCTGGCAGGGCTGGCAGCCCGGCCCACTCTCTAAAGCCTTCAAATGCTACATGCGCCCCGCGGGTGTTCCAGTGGGTGTCCGTTCTGTAATAGAGGATGCCAGAGGTTTTTGCCTCATGCAGACGTGTCGTCGGATCGTAGACCTTGACCCCGGTTTCGCTCAGGGCATCCACAAGAGGGGAAATATAGCGCCGTTTGGCTGGCACGACTATCGGTGGCAGGTATTCAGGGTAGATGCTGGATTTGTTCGGCCCGATGAACAGGAAGAACTCTGCTCCGTATTTTTCCGCAGCGTCACGAATCTTCACATAGGTTTCAGTTTGCCTTTTCAGATTTTCTCCAGAAAGTTCAATCCTGCCTGTGAGTTTGTCCACACAGCGCCCGTAGCTGTTGCCAAGAAACAGCCAGTTTTCTTTGCCTCGATAGCCTTTGTCCATGTCCAGGGTTTCGCCGCCAAGCTCATGCAACGCCACTGAAAGCCCCAGCAAATGTGACCGTAAAGGAAAATGATCCGCAAAAAAGGAATCAATGCCCTGAAAGAACCGTTTGAATCGGCTGGGCCGAAATTGTGACGGCAATTCCGGAAATGTGGCAACCTTTCGGCGTTCACTTTCCAGATTGCCCGTTTCCGGCACGACAAAAGCGGCGACAGGAACAATAAAGAGGAGTGCGGCGAGCAGGCAGGACATAAAAAACTTGTTCATGGCCGTCATCTAGAAATCAAAGTAGATAAAAGGATTGCGCGCCCCTGTGAGAAGCAAGGCGATAGAAATTACCGCCAACAATGCCTGCAGCCAGTATGCGCTGGCGGGAAATGCCGAAGCCTTGTGGCTTGTGGGATCGGGAAGGAACTTGTCCGGCAGCAGACACAGAGCCCCGCCCACAGCCAGGGCCACACATGCCGCCGTGTGGTATGTCAAGGTAACCGGAGATAGAGAGAATGCGAACAACTCTTTCAGGTATGTCCAGGCGGCACCAATATTCTCTGCGCGGAAAAAGACCCACCCCACCAGTACAACGACCAGGGTGTAGGCGCGGGCAAGGAGCGTCGGCATTTTTCCAAGAAGGTGCCCGACGGGGAGCCGTTCAATGACCAGAAACAGGCCGTGCCATAGCCCCCACACAATGAAGGTGACGTTCGCGCCATGCCACAACCCACAGAGGAAAAAGACGATCAACAAATTTATGTAGGTAGCCTGCCTGCCTTTCTTGCTCCCTCCTAGGGGAATGTAAAGGTAGTCGCGAAGCCATGAAGAAAGCGAAATATGCCAGCGTCGCCAGAATTCCCGAATGCTGGTGCTGGAATACGGACGCCGGAAATTTTCCTCAAAGTGGAACCCCGCCATGGCGGCCAGCCCTATCGCCATGTCGGAATATCCTGAAAAGTCGAAATATATCTGTATGGCATAAGCTGCGATGCCAAGCCAGGCATCAAAGAAGTGCAGATTGCCAGGTCCGGACATGGAAAAGGCGGAATCCGCCATAACGGCAACCGAGTTGGCGATAATGACCTTTTTGTTGAGCCCCACAAGAAAACGGTAGAGCCCGAAGGAGAACAGCGCCTTGTCTGGCCCGCGTGCGGAAAGATCATCTTGCACCTGAGCATAGCGCACGATGGGTCCGGCGACCAGGTGGGGAAACATGCAGAAGTAGGTAAGGAAATCAAGCGGCGTCTTTGCTGGTTGAATATGGCGACGATATACGTCTGCAAGATAGCTGATGGCATGAAAGGTAAAGAAACTGATCCCCAGCGGCATGGATGCTTTTTTGCCGTCTAAGGCTGGCAGGATGAACGATAAAAGCCAGTGCGCATATTTGAAACCAATCAGTACGGCCAGATTGGCTGCCACAAAGAGCGCCATGCAGGCCCGTGGATTCTTGCTTCTATTCAGGTGAGTTGCGGCTACGTAATTGCCCACGCCAAGTGCAAGAAGCAAAAAGACATTGGCCGCTTCTCCCCATGTATAAAACACCAGACTGACGAAGAGCATTGCGGCATTGCGCAACGTTCCCGAGTTGGCGCTTCGGGCAGAAATGTCAAGGGCAAGAAAGAGGGGCAGGAGTAGGAAGATGAACGACAGGGAAGTGAAAATCATATCTTCGATCAATCCGCCTTGGCGGTATTTCGGGCAAATTGCACCTGCCCGCTGGGGCTAGGGTGTTACAGCGAAAATCATCGCGACTCAACCTCAATGGCGGTTTTCGTAACTGGCTTGTGGGGCTTGCAGGCTGAATGGGTAGCGATGTGTATTGGAATCCGTTCGGAGGTGGGTTGGCTGCCATTGCCCGCCGGGCAATACGGTACTCTCCCTTTTTCAGGCGGACTGGAAAGTGACGGATATATGGCGGATGTGTGGCGGACATCGGTTCCTGCCTCGGGGGGTATGCGCTGCAACCGGATCTGTGTCGCCAGGGCAAAAGGCTGCCTTCGAAGCCGGGGGTGCCACGGGAGGAGTCGGGTTGGGCGGCGAGAGCGGCCTTGGGCAGCTAAGGGCATTTTCTGGCCATCTGGCCGGGCATCGGCGCTTTGCGCGTTGGATGCGGCCTTTCTTTGTTCTGTCGAGCCCGAGGTGGATGGTCTGTAGGCAAAAGTGCGGGAAATGTGGTGGGAAAATTCGGCAAACGAAAAAGGCTTCAGCTGTTAAGCTGAAGCCTTTGAATTCGTGGTGCCGAGGGAGAGAATTGAACTCCCGACACGGGGATTTTCAGTCCCCTGCTCTACCAACTGAGCTACCTCGGCGTCGCGGAGAACCTGAATAGGCAAAATGGCCGGGCTTGGCAAGCACTTTTTGTCGCAAGGATGATTTTTTCGCCGGACGGGGAGCAGGGGGCTGAAAATCCCCGGTTCTGCATCCCGGTTCCGGTCCAGTGTCGGTCCCGCGCTGGCTCGGTCCCGGCCCGGTGTCGGCCCGGTGTCGGCCCGGTGTCGGACCGGTGTCGGACCAGTTCCTGCCCGGTTCCGGAAGGCAGGGCAGGCGTGCGCATCGCGTGCCATGCCGTGCCCGTCTGCCGTCTCTTTCGCCCTTCGCCTTTCCGCCTACAGCAGCATGCGCTTGGCCTGGCGCATGGCGTTGCGGCAGTCGCACACGAAGCGGAAGGCCGCCCGGTGCCGGGGGGTGGCGTCGCGCGGCAGCACGCCCGTTTCGGCCCACGCGAACAGTTCGTCCATGGGCGCGGCCACGCTGAACCAGAAGCCCTGTTCCATGGGCACCGGGCTGTGCGCGTAGTGGCCGAACAGGATGCGGTCATCCACGATGATGCACGGCGCGCAGGGCAGGGCGTGGGTTTCGTACACCTCCACCAGCCCTTCGTGCCGGGCGGCCAGTCGCACGATGAAGTCGCGCGAGGCGGCGAATTCGTGCTCCATCTGCACCGCCGTCAGGTCCGGGCGCAGGGCGTGCAGGAATTCGTCCACCCAGTTCCGGCGCGACGCAAGCGGCACGGTGATCATCTGCAAGCGGCGGAAGGTGGGCTGGGCCAGCGCGGTGCGCAGCGCCTCGGACAGCGCGGGCATGCGCCCGAATTCGGCGTACAGGGCCATGTGCAGCACGATGCGCTGGCGGGCTTCCGCCAGTACCTGCGGCAGGCTTGCGGTATGCAGGCCGACGTACATGCGGGGTTACTCCTCGTAGATCATCCGGCGGGTCATGCCGCCGTCCACCAGCCAGTTCTGCCCTGTGACGAACCCGGCGTCATCCCCGGCCAGAAAGGCCACCAGCGCGGCCACGTCGCGCACGGTGCCCACGCGGCCCACGGGGTGCTGGGCGCGGTCGGCATCCGTATGTACCGGCGTTTCACGGTGGGCCGCCTTGCGCAGGTGGCGCACCTCTATCCAGCCCGGCGAGATGCAGTTCACCCGCACCTCCGGGCCAAGGCTGACGGCCAGCGCATGCGTCAGGGCCACCAGTCCGCCCTTGGACGCGGCGTAGGCCTCGGTGTGCGGTTCCGACTGCACGGCGCGGGTGGAGGCGATGTTCACCACCGCCCCGCGCGAGGCCCGCAAATGGGGCACGGCGGCGCGCACCATGCGCATGGGGCCGGTCAGGTTCACGTCCAGCATGCGCTGCCAGCGGTCCATGTCCATGGCTGCCACGTCGGCGGGGCCGGAATGGGGATTGGCGATGCTCGCGTTGTTCACCAGCAGGTGCAGTCCGCCGAAGCGGGCCACCGTGGCGGCCACGCAGCGGTCCGCGTCGGCCTGGTCGGCCACGCTGCCGTGCAGGGTCAGCAGGGGGAATGTTGGGGAATCGGGCGTAGCAGAGGCATCCGGATGCGCGGGTAACGAAGCGTCGTTGTCGGCGGTCAGTTCGGCGGCCAACGCGGGGGACAATGCCCCGGCCAGTTCGGCCAGCGCCTCGGCGTCGGCATCCATGGCGGCCACGCACATGCCACAGGCCAGCAGATGTTCCACGATGCCCCGGCCAATGCCCTGCGCGCCGCCGGTGACCAGGGCCACGCGGCCCGCCAGCGGATGGGCTGCGGAGAGGAGACGGGCGGGGCCGGGGGTATCGGCGTTGGGGGGCGGGGCGTGATGTTCCATGGGACTCCTGCGGTGACGGGGACTCCTGCGGTGGCGGGGGCTGACGCGGTCAGGGAGCGCAGGCTTTTCAGTCTTGCCGCGACGCGCCATCGGCGCTCGGCCAGTCTAGCCCGCCCGCATCGCCGTGGCAACCGTGCGGCCCTTTGCCACCAGTCGCCGCCAGTCGTCTTCAGTCTCCACTAGCTCCGCGCGTTCCCCACCTCCTGCCCCACCGCCCCTGCCCTTTACCACCAGTGCCTGGGGTAGCGCCGCCCGCGCGGAATGTTGTTCACCAGCAGGGCCACCACCAGCAGGGCGGCGGCCCCGGCGGCCACGGGCACCAAGGCGTACTTGTAGCCCAGCGCCTGGATTTGCGGGCTGCCGGTGACGGCGATGAGCGCGGTGGCCCCGCCCGGCGGGTGCAGGGTGTCGGTGAGGTGCATCAGGGCGATGGCGGCGGCCACGGCCACGGCAGGGGCCAGCCATGCGGTGGAGAGAACCTGCGCCTCTGCCCCCGGCATTCCGGCCAGGCCCGGCACGCCCAGATTGCGCGCCACGAACACCCCCACCAGCGCGGACAGCACATGCCCGCCCAGCAGGTTGCGTGGCTGTGAAAAGGGCGCGCCCGGCGCGCCGTAGGCCAGCACCGCCGAGGCTCCGAACGAGCCGATGAGCACGAAGCCGTCGCCCGGAGAGGCCACCCGGTCGCACAGCCACGCCACCACGCCGATGCCGCACAGCGCGCCGATGAACGACCACAGGGTTTCGGAAACATCAGGTTTGGGCAGCAGGCCCAGCAGGCCGGGGCGGCAGTTGTCGCGGCCGCAGCCGCACATCTTGCGAAAATAGTCCATGGTGTGGTCGCAGGCAGAAGGGTGTGGGGTGGGCGGCGCCGCAGGACGAAACGCCGCACCCGGAAGTGTGCAGGCTACCGTAGGTCCGTAGCGCCCGTCGTGATCGGGGTCACATTCCCGAAAGAGAACACTGGTGCAAGTGCATCATGCTGTAATCATGATGGTTGTTATCATTTTTTTGGCCGCGCAATGGCGAGGCCCCGGCCAACACCCGGACATCTGCCGGACACTCATCGGTAACCTGCCGCAATGGTGTCTCTTTCATCGTACTGCGGCGAGAGTCGAATTTTCCACAAGCATAATCAACATGTGTAAAATTCTGTATCATGCAGGTATGAAAGGAGATAAAAAAATATTCTTGCCAACCCCATGCGCGCGGGCTATGGGCGAATCCTGCAAATGCATCGGGCGCAGCGTTCCTGTTCCGGGGGCCGCGCGCACCGCACGCCATGATACCAAGGAGCCCACCGCATGACCCGCAAGGACCGTACCGAAGGCATCTACAGCCGCCGCGAAGTGCTCGACGAGAGCGAACGCAGGCAATACTACCTCATCCAGCTGAAAGACCTGCTTTCCTACGCCTATCGCTATTCCGAGGACGTGAAGAAGCGCTTCGACCGCGCCCAGTTCAACGTGGAGAAGTTCAAGACCCTCACGGACCTCAAGCACATTCCCATTCTCAAGAAGAAGGAACTCATCTTCCTCCAGTCCATGGGGCCGCGCCTTGGCGGGCTGCTGACCAAGGACCTGGGCGAGTTGAAGCGCGTGTTCCTGTCGCCCGGTCCCATTTTCGACCCCGAAGACCGCGCCGACGACTACTGGGGTTACACCGAAGCCTTCTATTCCGTGGGCTTCCGCCCCGGCGACGTGGCCCAGATCACCTTCAACTACCACCTCGCCCCGGCGGGCCTGATGTTCGAGGAACCCCTGCGCAACCTTGGCTGCGCCGTGGTGCCCGCCGGCCCCGGCAACGCGGCCACGCAGCTCGAGATCATGTCCAAGCTGCGCGTGTCGGGCTATGTGGGCACGCCCAGCTACCTGCTGCACCTTGCCCAGAAGGCCGAGGAAAAGGGCATGAACCTGCGCAAGGACCTGTTCCTTGAAGTGGGCTTCGTCACCGGCGAAAAATTCTCCGAAAAGCTGCGCGCGCAGCTCGAGAAGAAGTTCGACCTCATCATGCGCCAGGGCTACGGCACGGCGGACGTGGGCTGCATCGGCTACGAATGCTTCCACAAGACCGGCCTGCACATCGCCAACCGCTGCTACGTGGAAATCTGCCATCCGGACACCGGCATTCCGCTGAAGGACGGCGAAGTGGGCGAAATCGTGGTTACGGCCTTCAACAAGACCTACCCGCTGATCCGTCTGGCCACCGGCGACCTGTCCTACATCGACCGTTCGCCCTGCCCCTGCGGCCGCACCAGCCCGCGCCTTGGCTCCATCGTGGGCCGCGTGGACACCACTGCGCGCATCAAGGGCATGTTCGTGTACCCGCACCAGGTGGAACAGGTCATGTCGCGCTTCGAGGAAATCAAGCGCTGGCAGATCGAGGTCACCAACCCCGGCGGCATCGACGAGATGACCCTGTTCATCGAGGCCAGCAACTTCAAGCGCGAGGACGAACTGCTCCACCAGTTCCGCGAGAAGATCAAGCTGCGCCCGGAACTGAAGATCCTTGCGCCCGGCACCCTGCCCCCGCAGATTCGTCCCATCGAGGACAAGCGGGTATGGGACTAGCCGGAACCCGGCATATGAGCGGACGCGGGGCGGGAAGTTTCCTGCCCTGCGTGCCGCTGCTTCTGCTCGTGCTGCTTGCGGGCGGCTGCGCCGTGGCGCGGCCGTCCGACAGCGGCGGCACGGCGCGTGCGCCCATTGTAGCACCGGCGAGGGCGACCGCGACCGCAACCGCACCGGGGGACGCGCGCATGGGCATGACCATCCCTCGCCTGCCCGACGGCACGCTGGTGACGGTGTCCCCGGCGGGCGAAATCCGCGCCATGGACCCGGCGGACGCCGCCCGGCTGGCCCTGCGCCACGACTACATCCTGCTGGGTGAATCGCACACCAGCGCGTGCGACCACCGGGCGCAGGCCGCGTTCATCACCGCCCTGCTGGCGGAGGGCGCGCGCCCGGCCATCGGGCTTGAAATGGTGCCCCGCGACGGGCAGCCCGCGCTGGACGAGTTTTCGCGGGGGGCCACCCTGCTGGACAAGCTTTCCGATGCCCTGGACTGGCCGAAGACCTGGGGCTACGACTTCGCCTTGTATAAGCCCGTGTTCGCCGTGGCCGACTGGGCGCGCCTGCCCGTGCACGGCCTGAACGTGCCGCAGCGCGTGGTGCGCCAGGTGAGCCGGGGCGGGCTGGAATCCGTGCCCGAGGCCGACCGGGGCTGGCTGCCGCCGTCCATCATCGCGCCCGCGCCGGAACAGCGCGCCACGCTGACCGCCATCTTCCGCGAGCACGCGGCCATGCGGGCGGGGCGGGCCGAGGGTGCGAAGGGCGTGACCAGGGATGCCGCGCCGCAGGGCGGAACCCCCGCCGCGCCGCAGGGTGCGCCAGCCACCAATCCGGCACTGGCCGTGCCCGCCGCGCCGCCTGTCGCGCCGTCTGCCCCTACCGTGGCTGGCCCTGTCGTGGCTGGCCCCGTCCCGGCAGCGGACAACGACGCCGCAGCCCTCGAACGGTTCCTGCTGGTGCAGTCGCTGTGGGATTCGGCCATGGCCCATCAGGCCGTGCGGGTGCGCGTGGCCCACGGTGGCCCGGTGGTCATTCTGGCGGGCGGCGGACATGTGGAGTTCGGCTGGGGCATTGCCCGGCGCATCCGTCTGCTGGACCCGGATGCCCGCGTGCTGCTGGTGATGCCGTGGCGCATCGCACCGGATGCGGCTGCCGGGCCCCCGGTGACCGACGCCAAGGGCGCGCCCGCTGGTGCGTCCGCGAATGTTTCCTCCCCTTCCTCCGCTCCTGTCGGCCCTGCCGCTCCCGTCCCTCCCGCTTCCGGACAGGGCGACACCCCGCCCGACGCGGCGCAGGCCGATATCTTCTGGGTGTGCCGGGCCGAGCCGGAACCGCCGCGCCCCATGCCCGGCATGCCCGGAACCGCCATGCCCGCCGCGGGCGGCCCCGCGCGGCCCCGGCTGGGACTGCTGTTGCAGCAGGAAGCGGACGGCGCGCGCGTGCAGCAGGTGGAGCCCGGCTCCGTGGCCGAGCGCGCCGGGTTCCGCCCCGGCGACCTCATCCTGCGCGTGGGTGACCGCCCGGTGGACTCCATGCGCGTGCTGCACGAGGCGGGCGCGGCAGCCGTGGCCGCCGGGCAGGACGTGCGCTTTACCGTGCGCGGCCCCGGCGATGCCGACGCGGAACGGGTGCTCACCGTACCCGGCCTGAAGTAGGAATTTTCCGCAGCCGCCCGCGCTGCCCCCGTCCCATGGCGTTTCGGCCACGGATGGCGACTGCGCAGGGGAGGGTTGCGTTGCGGAATCGGACGAATTGGAGTTTGATTGCGCCGCCCCGAATACCCCCAATGCGCCGGAGCAGCGGGACACGCCGTACCGGACTGCGCCCCCTTTGGGCATGGGAATCCGGGTGCCGACGCCACAAATCAGAAGCACAATCCGCGAGCATGCGCCGGATACCCCGGCCGGAGGATGGAATGCTGTATTGCGCCGTGCTGACCCCCCTTGGCGATGACGGATTCGCCGTGGACTTTCCCGATTTTCCCGACGCCGCCCCCGGCGACGTGGGTGCCGATACTCTGTGCGAGGCCTATGGCGTGGCCGAGGAAGCGCTGGCCGAGCACGTGCGCGGGCTGCTGGCCCGTGGCGAAACCCTGCCCGAACCCACCCCGCCGGACCGGTTGCCCGTGGCCCCGCCCGCCGGTGCCGCCCTGTTCATGGTGCCCGTGCGTCTGGAGCCGCGCCGGGTGGTCAAGGTAACCCTGACCATGACCGAGCAGGAAAAGGAAAAGCTGGATGCCGTGGCCGCCGACTGGAACATGAGCCGGTCGCAGGTGGTGGTGGCGGCGATTCGAGATCTCTGCGACCGGATGGGCTGCCCTTAGCGTTTGCCGCGTCTTCCGACCGATAGCTGCGTCAGGCGGCCCTGACGTATCGGGCGAATACGAGAAGAGCGCGCTGCGGTCGCCACTCGTAATGCTCGAAGACGCGCATAACGATTGCCGCTATGCGCCCTCACGTCAGGGCCGCCTTCCTTGCTCTCGGCACGAAATCCGCGCCAAACGCAAGGTCGCGCCTTGGGCTGGAAAGATGATGACGCCGGGACAAACGCCCTCGCGGGCTGTGCCACGCGGTGGGATGCGGCCTTCCCTGTTCCCTCGCCAATTCCGCCCCGTCATGCGCGGGCCTGCTGACAGGCCGCGTCGGCGTGCCTATGGTGTGCCGATGCGGCGTTTTTCGTTCATCGCACGCCAGTTACGCGGAGTTGCCCATGCCTGAGTTGCCAGAGGTGGAGACCATTGCCTGCGGTTTGCGGCCCCAGTTGACGGGGCGGCGCATCGTGTCCGTTTCGGTGCGCAACGAAGGGACGGTGCAGGGCGATGCGGCGGCGTTCGCCCGGTGCGTGCCGGGGCGTGTCATTGCCGGGGTGGGGCGGCGTGGCAAGTTGCTGCTGATGGAACTGGCCCCGCCGGGCGGCCCGGATGCCACGGGCGGTGGAGCGGGCGGGACGGATGCGGCACGGTCCGCCGGGAAGGGGACCGATGTTCCGCCCGATGCTCCGCCCGATGTTCCGCCAGACGCGGCAGACCTGATGGCCTGCCGCGACGCGGCGGGCAAGATGGCCGGTTCCGGCGCGTCCGGCGCGACAGGCGCGTCAGGCGCGACAGGCGCGTCAGGCGCGACAGGCGCGGCGGGCGGCAACCGCGAGCCGCATCTGCTGGGCGTGCATCTGAAGATGACCGGGCGGCTGTTTGTCTACGGGCCGGAGGTGGCGCCCAACACCCACACCCGCGTGGTCTTCGGGCTGGATGACGGCAATCGGCTGTTTTTCGACGATGCGCGCAAGTTCGGTTACGTGCGCACCCTGTCCGACGCGGATCTGGCCACGTGGGACTTCTGGCGGTCGCTGGGGCCGGAGCCGCTGGAGATTGCCGCGCCGGACTTCGCGGCGCTGTTCCGGGGGCGGCGGGGGCGCATCAAGGCGCTGTTGCTGGACCAGACGGTCATCGCGGGCATCGGCAACATTTACGCCGACGAATCGCTGTTCCGGGCGTCCATCCGGCCCGATGCGCAGGCCGGGGAGCTTTCGCCCGAGCGGCTGTGCGTGTTGCACGGGCATCTGGTGGACGTGCTGCGCGAATCCATCGCCGAGTGCGGCAGTTCCATCCGCGACTACCGCGATGCCCACGGCGATGCCGGGGCCTTCCAGAACCGCTTCCGGGTGTACGGCAGGTCCGGGCAGCCGTGCGTGGCCTGCGGGCGCACGCTGGCCACGGGCAAGGTGGCCGGGCGCACCACGGTATTCTGCGAACACTGCCAGAAGTTGAAATAGCCAGAAGCCGAAATAGCCGGAGAGGGACAGGGCGGGGCAGGGCAAAGGGCGTGCCGTGCAGGCCGTGGTCGGCATTACGCGATGTGGCCGCGCAGCCACCCGGTACGGGGGAATCGAAGCCACATTCCGACCCCGCACCTTCGGTATATTTTGCGTAGAGGGCAGAGGCCTGTTCGTCAAGGCTGGCCGTTTGCCTGGCGTTACTGTCCGCCGTCGGCGTCGCCGCCGTCCCCGTCGCGGGCGGTGGTGACGGTGGCCGGGCCGGGCCAGACGCGCGTTTCGGCCATGTCGCGCGCCTTTTCTGCGTCCTTCGTTCCCCTCGCATCCCACCGGGCCTGTATCTGGCCCGATTCCGCCGTCACCAGCAGGGGGATGTTCCGGGCCGCCAGCGCGGCGCGGGTGTCCGCCACGGGAAATCCCCAGCGGTTGCGGTAGCCCGCACTGGCCAGGGCCACGGAGGGACGCACCGCATCCAGCAGTTGCGGCAGCAGTTTGCGCCTGCCGCCGTGGTGGGGCAGCACCAGCACTTCCGCCGAAAGGTCCGTGCCCGCGTCCAGCAGGGCGCGGATGGCCGGGTCGCCCGCATCGCCGGGAATCAGCGCCAGGCCGCGCCGTCTACCACGTCCGTCCTGCCCATTTGGCCCGCCTTGTCCATTTGGTCCATCCGGTCCATTCAGTCCATCCGGTCGATTCGGCCCGTCCTGCCGATTGCTGTCGTCGCGCGCCGTCAGGCGCAGCACCAGCGAGGCGTCGTTGCCGTCAAAGGCGGGGCCAGCCGCCTCCGGCAGGGGTGGGTGCAGCACTTCCAGTTCCAGGCCGTCTGCAAGGGGAATGCGCTGCCCGGCATGCCAGCGTTCCTCGTGATGTCCGACCAGTCGGGCATGGCGCAGGATGGCGGCCAGCCGCGCGCCGTCCTCGCCGTGCGGCGGTTCGCCGTTGCCCGCCACCCGGCGCACGGCAAAGGCGTCGATGACGTACAGAAGCCCCCGCAAATGGTCGCGGTCCGGGTGCGACCAGACCACCGCGTCCAGCCGGGGCGGGCGGTTGTCGGTCAGCGCCGGGGCCACCACGCGGCGTCCGGTGTCCCACGAGCGCGAGGCCGTGCCCCCGCCATCCACCAGCATGCGGCCAGCGCCCCAATCCAGCGCCACGGACTGCCCCTGCCCCACGTCCAGCACGGCCAGCCGCACGGCAGGGTCCGTGGCGGCGGCAAGGCGCGGCCACACCGGCCCCAGCATCAGCAGCGCCCCGGCTGCCAGCAGCAGGGCGGCGCGACGGCGTGTGGAGCCTGTTGCCTGACCGGTCGCGCCCCCGGATGTCTGGTCCGATACCCGCTCCGATACATGCAGCACCGCCGCGCCCAGCAGCACCCACAGCCCCAGCATGGCGGCGGGGTGGGGGCGCAGCAACTGGGGGTTGCCCAGCAGGCCCGCGCCGTCCAGCCAGCGCAGCGAAACCAGCAACAGATCGAACGGCCAGCGGGCCACCAGCAACAGCCATCCGGCCACCTCCGGAGCCGCGGGGGCCATGGCCATGCCCGCAAGGCCCAGCGGCAGCGCCACTCCGTCGATGAGCGGCAGGAACAGCAGGTTCAAGGCGAACCACGGGCTGGACGTGCCGAATACCCGCGCGGACAGGGGCAGCAGGATCAGCTGGATGCACAGGGTCACCCACAGGGTGCGCGCGGCGTACACCATGAGGCGGGAGCGCCACGGGTGCGCGGTGCGCCGGTGCATGCGATGCGCCGGTGCCGTTGCGGTGGGGCCGCCGTATCCATCATGGCTGGCCGCACCGCCCCGTTCGGCCAGACCATCCTGTTCGCCCACCCCCCCCAGCCCACCCAGTTCACGCAGTCGACGGGGCAGCAGGGCGGCCAGCGGCCTGGCCAGGGCAATGCCCGCCACGGCGCAGGCGGAAAGCTGCAACGACAGGTCGTCCGCCGCGCCGGGGTCGAACAGCACGATGACGCACACCGCCCACAGCAGGCCGTCCAGCAGCACCTGCGGCCTGCCCCGCCAGTACAGCCACGACCAGAACACCAGCATCAGCGCCGCGCGCACCAGCGAGGGCGGCGCGCCGCCCAGCCAGACATAGGCCAGCGCGGGCGGCAGCGAGCAGGCCAGGGCCAGCTTGCGGCGCGGAATGCGCAGGTACACGCCGGGGGCCATGCGTCCGGCCAGCAGGGCGACTGCGGCGCCCAGCGCGGCGGCGGCGCACAGGTGCATGCCCGACAGGGCAATGGCATGGATCAGCGAGGCGCGGGCCACAAGGTCCAGGTCGCGGCTGTCCAGATGAAAGCGGTCGCCCAGCACCAGCGCGGGCAGAAACGCCCCCGCCGGGGTGGGCGGTTCGGGGGCGTGGCCGGGCTCGGCGGCAGCGGCGGATTCCGGCGCGGGCGCTCCCGGCCCGAATGGCTCCTGTCCTGACGCGCCCTGCCCCGACGGTTCCTGCTTGGGCCCCCCCGATGGGAATGTCCCCGATACCGGCGCCCCCGCTCCGGACGCCTCTGCCGTGGCCTTGCGGCGGAGCTTTGCGCCGGTGCCCTTTTTGGCGGGCGTCTCCGTGGCAGCGGCTGTCGTCGCGTCGCCGTTTTTGGCGTCCGGCCCGGCTGCGGCGTCCGATCTGCCGTTCTCCGGCGCGCCGTGCAGGGCAATGGCCCGCAGCATGGCGGTGCGCAGGTTCTCGCGGAAGCTCCATCCTGCGGATGGGGTTCCCTCCACGCGGGGCATCCCCTTGGCGTGGGTGGTCCAGGCGCGGAAGCGCACATCGCGAGAGGCCCAGAACGCCGCGCTGTCGTCGCCGCCGGGGTTGGCCAGCCCGCGCATGGGGGCCACGGCGGCGGTGACGGTCAGGCGGGTGCCTGGCGCGGGCCGCAGTGGCGGGCTTTGCCATGACAGGGCCAGCAGCCCCGGCAGTGCCGGGTGCTCCATCGGTTCCGTTGGGGCGGGCGATTCGGTGACGGGCAGCAGTGCTCCCGGCGTGTCATCCGGTGTCGCGCCCGGTGTCGCGCCCGATGCCGCTGCGGACGCTGTTGCAGCGGAGCCGAACGGCGCGGCAGGTCCGCCAGCGCCGTTCGCCTGCCGTGCGTTCGTCTCTGGCCGCACATCGCGCAGCAGCAGCCGGATGCGCCCGTCGGTGGTGGGGGTGCACTCGGCCACCGTGCCGCTGAAGCGCACCGGGCGGTCGGTGTCGGCCCAGGCGGGTGTTGGCGGGGGCGGTCCGGGTTCACGCAGCCATGCCGCCCCCAGCCCCACGCAGAAGCACAGCGCGTATACGGCCACCCGCGCCGCCCCCCGCGCCCGCGCGCCCATGCCCAGCCACAGCAGCGTCGCCGCCGTGACGGCCCAGACGGGTTCGCCCCGTGGCGGCAGCGCGGCCAGACCGGCCAGCGCCGCCAGCAGGCAGGCCTGCCGGAACAGCAGCGGCGGCAACAGTGGCGGAGCCAATGGTGGTTCCGGTCGGGGCTGAGGCTGCGAGGACGGCTGGTGCATGGCTGGCGCTGCCTGCGGGGTTTTCCGGGTGCAAAAAAAGGCGGGCCGCGCCGCGTGGCGGGCCCGCCCGGAAGGCGTGCGGCTATTCGGGCATGCGTGTGATGCGCGCGCCCACGGCGTTCAGTTTTTCCTCGATGCGCTCGTAGCCCCGGTCCAGGTGGTAGATGCGCTGGACGTGGGTTTCGCCCTGCGCGGCAAGGCCCGCCAGCACCAGCGAGGCGCTGGCCCGCAGGTCGGAGGCCATGACCGGCGCGCCGATGAGCTTCTGCACGCCGCGCACCATGGCGGAGTGCCCGGACAGCTTGACGTCCGCGCCCATGCGCACCAGTTCCGGCACGTGCATGAAGCGGTTCTCGAAGATGGTTTCCTCCACCACGCCCGCGCCGCTGGCAATGGTCATCAGGGCCATGATCTGGGCCTGCATGTCGGTGGGAAAGCCGGGGAAGGGGCGGGTGGTCACGTCGCGGGCGCGCAGGTGGCCGTTGTGGGTCACGCGCACGTCGCGGGTGCCTTCACGCTCGATGATCAGCCCCATGTCGCGCAGCTTGGCGATGACCGCCTCCAGTTCCTCGAAGGGGCAGTCGGTCAGCAGCAGGTCGCCGCCGGTGATGCCCGCCGCCACCATGAAGGTGCCCGCCTCGATGCGGTCGGGCATGATACGGTATTCGCACCCGCCAAGGCGCGGCACGCCCTGCACCTTGATGATGCTTGAGCCGTGCCCTTCGATCTTCGCCCCGCAGGCAATGAGGAAGTTGGCCAGGTCCACCACTTCCGGCTCGCGGGCAACGTTTTCCAGAATGGTCTCGCCCTCGGCCAGGGTGGCGGCCATGAGCAGGTTTTCGGTGCCGCCCACGGTGGGGAAGTCGAAGTGGATGTGCGCGCCGCGCAGCTTCTTGCAGCGGCCCTGGATGTAGCCGGAATCCAGGTCGAAGGTGGCGCCCATCTTTTCCAGTGCGGTCAGGTGCAGGTCCACGGGGCGCGCGCCGATGGCGCAGCCGCCGGGCAGGGCCACGCGGGCCTCGCCCAGGCGGGCCAGCAGCGGGCCAAGGCACAGCACCGAGGCGCGCATGGTCTTCACCAGGTCGTAGGGGGCTTCCGGCTTCAGGTCGCACGGGGTGACGGTGACGGTGTGGCCGTCGAATTCCGCCGGGCAGCCCAGGATGGCCAGCAGCTTGTTGGTGGTGAAGATGTCGCGCAGGCGCGGCACGTTGGTGTAGGTGATGGGTTCTTCGGCCAGGATCGAGGCCATCAGGATGGGCAGGGCGGCGTTCTTGGAGCCGCTGACGGCAATGGCGCCGCGCAGGGGCACGCCGCCTTGGATGACAAGCTTGTCCATGTGGTCGTGGGTATCCTTTACGGGTAGTCGCGGCGGAAATGTTCCGCGCGGGTGATGGCTTTGGCTGCGCCGCGTCGGGTTGTCCCGTGGCGGCATGGGGGCATGGTCGGAAACGGGCGTCAGTAACGAAAGGGGCCGAAAGGGGGCGATTGCCTCTTGACCGGTCCCCGCGCCGGGTGTATATGCGCTCTCTCTTACGGCGGATGTAGCTCAGTTGGCAGAGCACCTGGTTGTGGCCCAGGTGGCCGTGGGTTCAAGTCCCATCATTCGCCCCATTGATTCCGTGCCCCGCGAAAGCGGGGCTTTTCTTTTTCCGGAACCCGGCCCGACTTGTCCGGTGTGACTTGTCCGGGCGTGACTTGTCGGGGCGTGACTTGTCCGGGTGAGGACGCCCGGCGCGTGCCGGAGCTGATGGGTGGAATTTCCTCTGCGCATGTCGGGCGGACCATACCCCTACCGGCCCCGGAACGGAACCCCGTCCATGGGGGCAACCGCTGGCGTGCGGCGCGGCCTGCCGTTTTCCTTCACGAAATTTGTGACGGTGCGCCGTGCGGCGGTGGAGCAGGCAGCCCGGGCATGCCCGCGCGTGCGGTGCGTCGGCCTGCTCCGCCCGATTGGCCTGTTCCGCCCGTTTCGTTTGTCCCGCCGGTCCGCTCCCGTTGGCCCTGTCAGCCGCCGTGGGTGTCCAGCAGGGTATGGATGCTGCGGCAGGTGGTGCGAACCGCCGTGTCAAAGCGTTCCACAAGGTCATGCACGGACGCATGTCGTGCGTCCTCCGCATCCCCTTCATTCTCCGCGTCCGGGGGCAGGTCGCCCGCCAGCAGCAGCCCCAGGCGCTCCAGGGCGCGGGCGGCATCGTGCACCTCGTGGGCGGATATGCTGCCCGCCGCGCCCGCCATGGCGTGTGCACGCTCCGACAGGGCGCGCCAAGCGGCGGCGTCCGGTCCAATGGCGTTCGGTCCGGTCGTGTCTGGCCCAATGGTGTCCGGCCCGATGGTGTCCGGTCCCATGACGTCCGGCTTGGCGGTGGCCACCAGCCCGCGCATTTCCTCGCCCGCTCCGGAATAGGTATTCACAAAGCTGCCCAGCACCCGCAGGTACAGCCAGGCCTTGCCGTTCATGCGGCGCACGCCGCTGGCCACGTCCAGCCCCGGCAGGGATGCGGGCAGGTCTTCCGGCGCGGGGCGGTGCCCCGTGGGGGGCTTGCCGTTGCCCGTCTGCGGTCGGGATGGCGCTTGCGCGGGCCGTGCAGGGGCGGCAGCCGTCGGGTCCGTTTCCGCCTGCGGTTCCGCTACGTTCGCAACCGGCTTGGCGGGCAGGTGGTGGTGCAGGGTTGCCAGCAGTTCCTGCCGGTCCACGGGTTTGGGCAGCCTGCCGACAATGCCCGCCCTGTGCAGGGCCTCTTCGTCCTCGCCCTCCACCCGTGCGGTAAAGGCGATGACCGGCGCGCCGGGCCGCAGCCGCAGGCCGCCGGAGGCATTGCGCGCCCGGATGGCGGCAGCGGTCTGGTAGCCGTCCATGCCCGGCATCTGGATGTCCAGCAGCACCGCGTCGAAGGCAACGTCCTGCGTGTCCTTCTTGCGGACGTCCGCCCTGTCTGGCTTGTCTGGCCCGTTTGGCCTGTCTGGCCTGTCTGACCTGTCTGGCCTGTCTGGCCTGTCCGGCTCACCTGGCTCACCCTGCTCACCGGGCCCATAAGCGGGGCGGGCGCTGCGGGCCAGGGTGTCCAGCGCCGTTTCGCCCGAGGGGACCGCCTCCACCTCCACGCCTGCGGCATGCAGCATTTCGGTGGCCACGGCGCGGTTGATGGGGTTGTCGTCCACCAGCAGTACCCGCGTTCCGCGCAGGTCCGGAACCGGCTGGGCCGGATCGGACCCGACCTGATCGGGTCGGGTTGAATCAGGCCGAACCGGATATGATTGGACCTGATCTGGCCGAACCTGAGATGGCCGAACCTGAGATGGCCGGGCCTGATCTGGTTGGACTGGGGCGCTCCCGCCGGGGGGCGCGTGGCCGGTGGCGGCCTTGGCATTGCTGTTCCTGGCCGTGGCGGCAGCCTGCCCGGCGGCGGATTTCGCGCCGCGCGTGCCCGTTCCGGCGCATTGTTCCGCTGCGGGGCTGACGGCGCGCAGGGCGGCCTCGCGCAGGGCGCTCAACTTCACCGGCTTGATCAGCACGGCCAGCACGCCGAGGCGGGCGGCGGTTTCCGCATCCGGTTCGCGGCCCATGGCGGCGGCCACCAGCAGCGGCGGCACGGCCACCCCTTCCTCGCGCAGGTGCATGAGAATGGTGGAGGCCGCGCAGGCACTGGGTATGTCACCCGGTTCACCCGCGCATTCCGTTGTCACGGTATTGGACGCCCCGGCATTGGTGGCGCCGATCACCGGCAGGTACAGGCCGCAGAGCACGAAATCCCAGGCGCCCGGCGTGGGGCGGACATGCTGCCCCGTGTGCGGGGCTTGCTCCGCGTGGACCGCCGACCGGGTATCCATGGGGTCCGTCACGTGCTCAAGGGCGGTGACCGGCGTGGGGCCGTGATGCAGCGCCGTGCGCAGGGCGGCCACGTCGGGCGCCACCTGACAGCGTACCCCCAGTTGCGCCAGCAGCCGGGCCAGTACGCGCGCGCAGGCGGGGTTGGCCTCGGCCACCAGCGCCTGCTTTCCCGCCAGTTGCGGCGGGGGCGGGACGGGGGCTTCCTGCTCCTGCGGCAGTCCGAACCGGGCGGTGAAGCGAAAGGTGCTGCCCCGGCCCGGCTCGCTGTCCACACCCACGTCGCCGCCCATGAGCTGCACCAGCGCCCGCACTATGGACAGCCCAAGGCCGGTGCCGCCGAAGCGGCGCGACACCGAAACGTCGGCCTGGCTGTACGACTCGAACAGCCGTTCGCGCGCTTCCGGGGCGATGCCGATGCCCGTATCGCGCACCGAAAAGGCCAGTTCCACGCCGTTGCCGTGCGCGCCACCGGCCCGCGTGCTGTCCGTCGTGCCGTCCGCCGGTGCTGCCGGAATGCTTTCCACCCCGGCCCCCGCGTCCCTCCACATGTCTGGCTCCGTGTCGGCCCGCCCCACGCGGATGACCACCTCGCCCCGTTCGGTGAACTTGAAGGCGTTGGCGGCCAGGTTCACCAGCACCTGCCGCAACCGCAACGGGTCGCCCACCAGCACAGGGGGCACGCCGGTGTCGATGTCCACCACCAGTTCGATGTCCTTGATGGCCAGGCGGTCGTGGAACAGGTCGGTGACCTCTTCCAGCAGGTCGCGGGTGCGGAAGGGGATGGCCTCCAGGGCAAGCCGCCCGGCCTCCAGCTTGGAAAAGTCCAGCACGCCGTTCACCACGCCCAGCAGCGAACGCGCCGACGAGCGGACCAGATTCAGGTATTCCCGCTGCTTGGGCGCAAGGTCGGTGCCAAGGGTAATGTCCACCATGCCGATGACGGCATTCATGGGGGTGCGCAGTTCGTGGGTGACCCCGGCCAGAAATTCACTCTTGGCGCGGCTGGCGCGATCCACGCGGGCCTGCGCGGTGTCCAGCGCCGTGGTGCGTTCGCGCACCATGCGTTCCAGTTCGGCCTGCTGCACGGTCAACTGGCGTTCGTGGCGTTCCACCTGTTCGAGCATGGTGTTGAAGGCGTCCACCAGCCGACCGATCTCGTCATGGCCGTGTCGGGCGGCGCGCAGGGCGTAGTTGCGTTCTTCCGCCACCTTGCGGGCAACCTGGGCCAGCCCGGCCACGGGCACCACCACCGTGCGCCGCAGGATGAGGATGATCAGCACCACCAGCACGAAGCCCACCAGGGTCACGCGCACGGCGTTTTCGCGCACCATGGCGGACAGGGCGTCGTGGATGCCGCGCGGCGAGACCATCACCACCACGCTGCCGAGTTCTTCACCCTGGTAGGCCAGCACTTCACGCTCGGTGACGAAGTCGCCGCCTGTGGCGCCGCTCCAAGGCACGGGGCGCCAGTTGCCGTCGCGCTGCATGCCGCCGAGCAGGGTGGTGCCGTCGCGTTCGAACAGGGCCACCGCATACACCCGCTGGTCTTCCATTTCCGCCGCGATGACGGAGGAGATGGATACGGCGTCCAGGTTCCACGCGGGCACCTGAAGCTGGCGCGCCACGCGCACGGCCTGCCGCCGCGCGAAGTCCTCTATGTCGCGGTGCAGCTTGCCGCTGGCGGCGGTGTAGTCCATGACCATGAACACCACCAGCATGACGGTGGTGACCAGCGTGATAAGCAGGCCGAGCCGGGTCTGGATGCCGGTGAGCAGATGGCGTGGGGCCTTTTGGGGCATGCGGCGTCCCTTGTGCGTGCCTGGTGCGTGCCTTTCGTGTGCGCGCCATTCGTGCGCGGAAGGAGCGGCTGCCGGAGCGTTCCGGTTGCGTCGTTTCCGTGCGGTTGGCGCCTTCCGCCGCAAGGGGCGGGGCGCAAGGCGGGCATACCGGCCAGCCTAGCCTGTTTTCTTGCGTCGCACAACGCGCAGCAGCGCGCGGGCGTCCCGGCTGCGGCAGCACAGCGAAAGGGCCAGGTACAGCGCGGCGGCCAGGGGCACCCCCAGGGCCAGACGCACGGCGGGGTGCAGCGCGGGCGCGGCCCATGCCGCGCCTGCCCCGGCACCCGCCAGCCACCATGCGGGCAGGCAGGCCGCGCAGGCCAGCGCCGCGTGCAGCAGCGCGGAACGCGGGTACAGGTCCACGGGAATGCCGCCGCGCCGCAGGGCCAGGACCAGACAGGCGGTGTTGACCCATGCCGCGCAACTGGCGGCCAGGGCGGGTCCGGCGACCCCCAGCGGCTTCAGCAGCAGCGCGCCAAGGGCCAGCGTGACCACCACCGACACCAGCCCCGCCGCCACCGGGGCGCCCGTGGCCTGGCGGGCGTTGCAGGCGGCCAGCAGCGGGCGGGTGACGGCAAAGGCGGGGATGCCGGGGGCATAGGCCAGCAGCGCCGCCACCGTGGCGTCCACGGCCTGACGGTCGAAGGCCCCGTGCCCGAACAGCAGGGCCACCAGCGGCACGGCCACGGCGGCAAGGCCCAGGGCCGAGGGCAGGCTGATGAACAGGGAAAGGCGCAGGGCATCGCCCAGCACCCGGCGGAATCCGTCGTGCGGGTGCGCGGAGCCAGCTGAGCCAACTGAGCCAACTGAGCCAGATGAGCCGGATGCGCCAGTTGGGCCGGACGTGGCCGGTTGTCCGGCCTGTGCGGCCTGTGCGGAAAGGACGGGCAGGGCGGCCACGCCCACGGCCACGCCAAAGACCCCCAGCGGAAATTCCATCAGCCGCTCCGCGTAGTACAGCGCGGTGACGCTGCCCTCGGACAGGAACGAGGCCAGCAGGGTGCAGGCCAGCACGTTGAGTTGCTGGGCGGACGCGCCGAACACCCCGGCGGGCAGGGCGCGGGCCGCGTCACCGGCCTGCGGGTCGCTACGGGGCAGGGGGGCGCGCCAGCGCAGCCCCAAGGGGTGCAGGGCGGACAGTTGCAGGCCCAGTTGGGCCACGCCGCCCGCCAGCACGCCGCAGGCCAGCAGGGTTGCCGCATCGCCGAACCCGGCCAAAGCCAGTCCGCCGGTGGCCATGACGACCAGATTGAGCACCGCCGGGGCCAGCGCGGGGGGCAGAAAGCGACCGTGGGCGTGCAGCATGCCAGCGCACAGTGCGGCGCAGGTGGCGGCCACCCCGTAAGGTAGGCAGATGCGCAGAAGGTGGGCGGCCCGGTCCGTCATGCCCGGGGGGGCACCCTGCGCGCCAAAGCCGGGGGCCAGCAGCAGGGCCAGGGGATGGGCCAGGGCCATGCCCGCAAGGCACAGCAGGGCCAGCGGCAACAACGCGCGCAGCACCACCCCCCGCCCGAAGGCGAAGGCCCGCGCGTTGCCCTCGCCTTCGCGCAGGCGCACGTAGGCCGGGGTGAACGCCAGTGACACCGCCCCTTCGCCGAGCAGGCGGCGCATGAGGTTGGGCAGGCGAAAGGCCACGAAAAAGGCGTCGGCCCCGGCGCCCGCGCCCAGGATGTGCGCGGTCAGCGCGTCGCGCGCGTAGCCCAGCACCCGCGACACCAGCGTGGCCCCGGCCACTGTGGCGGCGTTGCGGGCCATGGAAGTGTTGTCCGGTGACGTGTTGCCCGGTGCCGAACCGTCCGGTGCCGAACCGTCCGGGGGCATGCCGTCCGGGGGCATGCCGTCCGGACCGGCGTTGGCGGAATGCGTGCTGGCCGGTGCGGCCTGGGCTGTGGGTGGCGTCATGCCGGATCCTTGCGTACGGGGCGACGTTGGTGATGGGGCGTGCGTAGGGGACGGGGCGCAACCGCCCGGCGCGCAGTGTAGCGCAGCGCCCCCGGCCTGGGAACCCGGCGGACCTTGCCGGAATGCGGGTGGCGGATACCGGAAAACCGTCCGGAAATTCCGGATTGCCATGCCAAGCGGTGAAGGCGGATGTGCGGTCTTCGTGAATACGTCATGAAACAAGCGTGTTGCGTGGCAAGGTGGGCGCGCCCCCGCCCATCTGCGGGAGTTGTTATTTCCGGCTGCTTGTATTACGCCCACGTGACGGGTCGTTGCGGCCCCGTCGAATAGTCGAACAGTCGAACAGACGAGCACTCATCCTTCGGCCGCCCGCGTGGTGGGCCGCACGCGCGTGGCACGCGCGGCAAGCTGGCAAGGCATAGGGGGTATGCCGCGTGAGCGACCAGAAGGGACAGGACTCTGCGGAAAGCGTGTGGCACGCCGCAGCCACCGGACACGGCCAGGCGCCGGGTCCGTCGAACAGGCACGACCCGCGCTCCGGCGGCACGCCGCCTGATTCCGGGCGGGACCCCCTGCCCGACCTGCCCCCGCCCGCCGCCCCTCTTTCCGTAGTGGCTTCCGCCCACGCCCCGCCCGCCTCGCCGCAGATTTCCCCGGAACCCGCACCGTACGACGACGCCCCCTCCCGCGCCCGCCACGCCGTGCCCTTTCCGCATGCGCCGTCCCCACTGCCCGATGGCGACACCGCGCAGAGCTTCCGCGTGCTGGCCGATCATCTGGCCGACTGGGAAAGCTGGGAGGACGCCGACGGCAAGGTGGTGTTCGTCACCCCCGCCTGCCAGCGCATCACCGGCTATTCCCTGGAATCGTTCCGCGCCAATGCCCGGTTCATCGAGGGCATCATGCACCCCGAGGACCTGCCCCTGTGGCGCAAGCACCGCGAGATGGTGGCGTCCGGCGCCGAAATGGTCGAGGTGGAGGTGCGCGTGCGCACCCAGGATGGCCGCGAACGCTGGCTGGCCTGCACCAGCCGCCGCCTGCACGACGCCGAGGGCACGTCGCTGGGGGTGCGTTTCAGCGGGCGCGATGTCACCGACCGCAAGATCATGCTTACCCAGATGAAGCACCAGGCCTGGCACGACCCGCTCACCGGGCTGCCCAACCGCGCCCTGTGCCTGGACCGCATCGACCGTTCGCTGCACCGCGCCCGGCGCGGGGTCGACAACGTGTGCGCCGTGGCCTTCCTGGACCTGGACCGCTTCAAGGTGGTCAACGACTCCATGGGCAACTCCGCGGGTGACCAGGTGCTGCGCGAGGTGGCCCGGCGCCTGGCCGAGAACACCCGCACCATCGACACCGTATCGCGCCTTGGCAGCGACGAATTCATCCTGCTGCTGGACGAGGTGCGCTCTGAGGAAGAGGCCCTGATCACGGTGCAGCGCATCTGCACCTCGCTCGAGCCGCCGCTGGAGGTGGCGGGCCGCCAGATCCGCATTTCCGCCAGCGTGGGCGTGGTGATGAACCGGGGCGGCGGCAACGCCGACGAGATGCTGCGCAACGCCAACATCGCCATGCACCACGTGAAGGAACACGGCGGCGACGGCATGGCGGTGTTCCAGCCTTCCATGCTCGAACAGGCCATGAACCTGATGCAGCTGGAAATCGACCTGCACCGGGCGCTGGACAACAACGAATTCTTCCTGGTCTACCAGCCCATCATGTCGCTGCACGACCGCAGGCTGACCGGGTTCGAGGCGCTGGTGCGCTGGAACCACCCGGACCGGGGCATCGTGGGGCCGTCGGAATTCATTCCCGTCTCCGAATCCACCGGGCAGATCCACCAGGTGGGCCACTGGGTGCTGGCAGAGGCGTGCCGCGCCCTGGCCGCATGGCGCGAACAGCAGCCCTCCATGCGCGGCGTGATCATGCACGTGAACCTTTCGGCGCGGCAGCTTTCGCAACCGGGCCTTGTGGAGCAGGTGGCCGCCGTGCTGCGCGAAACGGGCCTGCCCGCCAGGTGCCTGAAGCTGGAAGTGACCGAAACCATGCTGATGGAAAACCCGGACTACGCCAATCTGGTGCTGCGCAGGCTGAAGGAAATCGGCGTGCGGCTGTGCATCGACGACTTCGGCACCGGCTATTCCTCGCTCAGCTACCTGCAACAGTTCCCCATCGACACCCTGAAGGTGGACCAGAGCTTCGTGGCGCGCATGTGCCGCGAGCCGGGGCACTTCAAGATCGTGCAGGCCGTTGTGGCGTTGGCGCACAGCCTTGGCCTGGACGTGGTGGCCGAAGGCGTGGAGGAAGAGGAACAGCGCATCATGCTGTCCGAACTTTCGTGCGAGGGCGGCCAGGGCTATCTGTTCTCGCGTCCGGTGCCGGGCGAGGACGTGCCCGGCCTGTTCGTCGATCGGTCCAGACACTAGGGGCTGCCCCGGCCCTGCCGGTACCGCCACGGGGCGTTTCCCCCATGTGCTTTCGTGACTAACCCCCTTTCGCAGCGGCTCTTCCGCAGTGTATGCTGGCCGGACGCGGGAAGGAACTGTACCCCGCGCCACGCATCCAAGGAGCCGTCATGCGTCATGTGGAGTGGTCGAACCGGTTCAGCGTGGGCATTACCGAGCTGGACGCCCAGCATGCCCGCATCATCGAACTGCTGAACGACATGGCCGAGGCCGCCGCCAGCCCGGAGGACGGCAGCCGCCTGCGCGCCGTGCTGTCCGGCCTGAAGGCCCATGCCGCCGCGCATTTTTCGGCGGAAGAAGCCGTGGTGGGCCAGGTGGCGCCGGAGTTGCTGACCTTTCATCAGGGCGAGCACCTGAAGTTTCTTTCGCGGGTGCGCGAATTCACCCTGGCGCTCGACGCGGACGCGCACCCGCCCATGCTGCCGCTGGAGATGTTCCACTTCCTGAAGTCGTGGTTCGAAGACCACATCCTGGGCGTGGACATGCAGTACGCGGCGCGGTTGCGCCACGGATTCGACGAGGCGCACGAACCCGCCACGGGGACGGATTCCGGCCCGTCGGCATAGCCGCCCCGCCTCGCGCTGTCCGCACCGCATGCGCCCCATGTGTCCATGCGCCCCATGAGCCGGAAGGGCGCATGAACCGGAAGGGGCCATGATCCGGAAGGGCCGTGCTGGCGGTGCAGAGCGTGCCGCCGCCCATTCGTCATCTCCTCACCACATCCGTCACGTCCGCACGCAGGGAGGCCCCGTGCTGCTCAAGCTGTATTCCTGGAACGTCAACGGCATCCGCGCCCTGAGCGGCAAGCCGGAATGGAACTGGTTCGCCGGGTGCGACGGCCACATCGTGGGCTTGCAGGAAACCAAGGCCGAGCCGGAACAGGTGCCCGCCGCCCACCGCGATCCGGAGGGCTGGAAGGCATGGTGGCTGGCCTCGCGGGTGAAGAAGGGCTACTCCGGGGTGGCCGTGTTCAGCCGGGTGGAGCCGCTGGCCGTGCATCTGGACATGCCGGACCCCGCCTGGCAGGGCGAAGGCCGGTGCATCCATCTGGAATTTCCGGCCTTCCACTACTTCAACATCTACTTTCCCAACGGCGGGCAGGGCGAGGAGCGGCTGAACTACAAGCTGGGCTTCTACGACGCCTTCCTGAACCACGCCGAAGACCTGCGCCGCCACAAGCCCATCGTGGTCTGCGGCGACTTCAACACCGCGCACCGGCCCATCGACCTTGCCCGGCCCAAGGACAACGAGGACATTTCCGGCTTTCTGCCCATCGAACGGGCATGGATGGACCGCTTCACGGCGGCGGGCTACGTGGACACCTTCCGGCTGGTGCAGGGCGACACGCCCCACGCCTATTCGTGGTGGTCGTACAAGACCCGCGCCCGCGAGCGGAACGTGGGCTGGCGCATCGACTATTTCTTCGTATCCGAGGAACTGCGCGGCGCGGTGCGCGACGCGTGGATAGACATGCACGTCATGGGGTCGGACCACTGCCCGGTGGGGCTGGCGCTGGACGTGGACATGTAGCGGGCGGGATTGGCGACGGAACTGGCGGCACGGTTGGCGGTGCGTCTGGCCGTGGTCTGGCCGTGGTCTGGCCGTGCCCGGTCGGCTGGCCGCATGGCCTCCGGCCTGCGGGCGCACTGACGCGCACGACGGACCGACGCGGGGCGCACCAGTGCGGCGCAGCCCGTGCGCCGTGCGCAAGGGTGCGGATTACACGAGAAAAATCAAGGGGCATGCCCGTCATGATGGCGACGGGCATGCCCCTTGTTTGCGTGCGCTATTTGCAGGCGGCGGGAACGGCAACCCCGCCGAGCCCGGCGAGGATGTGGTTCAGCGCTTCGCACAGGTCGGGCGACAGGTGCGCGTCGCTGCCCAGCAGTTGCACCACCTCGGTCACCGAGGCGTCCACCGGCACGGGCAAGCCCGATTCACGGGCCAGCCGGATGAGTTCTTCACGTATTTCGCGCATTGAGGCCCCCCTCAAAACGATATCTCCGACGGATGCGGACCGCAGGCGAACCGCAGGCGAACCGGGCGGCGTCGGGGCAGGCCGTGGCGGTCTGCGCATGCTGGCCATGTCCTGCTGTTGCGGCCCGCTGGTGTCGGGAAATTTCCCCCCTATCCGCAGCCGCCGCGAATTGCAAGTGCCCGTGATTTTCGGGCCGTGGCCGACAACAACTTTTTCCGGGGCCGGGGGCTTGCCTGCCTTCCGTTCGCAAGCACCCCGCCCCGGCCCGCGAGCGCCCCGGCCTTATGGGGTGCGCGGCAGCGTTGCCGACCGGTGCATCTCACATGCGCCCGGCACCGCCCGTCAGGTACCGCCCGTCAGGCAACCTCTGGCGGGCACAGTCCGCCCGGCACCGCCCGTCCGGTACCCGACGACGGCAGGCGGCAAACAGGCCACATCCTTCCATGCCCCCCGCATGATTTGACATGCACGGGCGCGTCGGCCATAGTCCAGCGCACAGGAAAAGGTATGGAAATTGGGTGGTTGGGCAGTCAATCCGCCGCATTGCAGTGGATGCTGTCCGACCCGGTCGCGCGCGCTTCGCCGCTTGTCCGCCTGTACCGCGCGCCCGGCATCGGCATCCGTTTCCCTGCCCCGCCGCCGTCATCCTCATGTCCGGTCCTGCCCGGCCCTGCCAAGCCTTGCCCCGCGTTGCTTGGTATTGCCCGGCGTCGACCGTCTCAGGTTCGCAAGGAGGCTCAATGGAAACGGACTGCATCGCCCCGGCCCGGCCACGCTCCCGTGCCGACGGCTGGCTCGACTGGGTGCAGATGGCCACGGGGGCGGCGCTGGCGCTGTTCGCCTGCATGCACATGATCTTTCTTTCCAGCGTGCTGTTCGGCCCGGGTGCCCTGAACGGGCTGTCCGGCGTCATGGACGCCCTGCACCTGGAAACCGTGGGCGGCGTGCTCATCGCCATCGTGTTCTGCGTTCACGCCACGGTGGCCGCCCGCAAGATTCCCTTCAAGGCCGCGCAGGCCGCCACGGCCTGGCGTCACGCGCGCCTGCTGCACCACCCGGAAACCTGGGCCTGGGTCGCGCAGGTGGTTACCGCGTTCATCCTTGCGGTGTTCATCACCATCCACATCTGGACGGGCCTTACCGACCTGCCGGTGCAGGCGCTGAAAAGCGCGGTGCGCGTGCAGCATGGCGGCTGGTTCTGGGTGTTTCTGCTGGTGCTGCCCGCGCTGGCGCTGCATCTGGTCATCGGGGCGTGGCGCGCCGGGGTGAAGTGGGGCCTGATTACCCGCGAAAACCGTGCGGACATCACCCGCAAGGGCCTGTACCTGCTGGGCGGGTTCCTGTGCCTGTCGCTGCTCACCCTGCTGCGCTTCCGGCTGCTGCCGCTGGAATAGGAGACCCACGCCAATGCAGATCATCCACACCGATCTTCTGACCATCGGCGCGGGCCTTGCCGGAGAGCGCTGCGCCATCGAAGTGGCGGGCGCGGGCTTTTCCGTGGTCTGTCTTTCACTGGTGCCCGCGCGGCGCTCGCATTCCGTGGCCGCGCAGGGCGGCATGCAGGCGGCCCTCGGCAACGCCATCATGGGCGACGGCGACAGCCCCGACGTGCACTTTCTGGACACCGTGAAAGGCTCCGACTGGGGCGCGGACCAGGAAGTGGCCCGCATGTTCGTGGAAGCGGCCCCCATCGAAATGCGCCGCCTGGCCCACTGGGGGGTGCCGTGGAACCGCGTTGTCGCGGGCACGCACACCTACTGGAAGGGCGGCAAGCCCTTCGACGCCACCGAAAAGGCCGAAAACCACGGCCTCATCCACTCGCGCGCCTTCGGCGGCACGGCCAAGTGGCGCACCTGCTACGCATCCGACGGGGCTGGCCACGCGGTGCTGTACACCATGGACAACCGCGCCGCGCAGCTTGGCGTGACCGTGCACGACCGGTCGGAAGCCGTCTCGCTGATCCACGACGGCGAAACCTGCCACGGGGCCATCGTGCGCTGCCTGCGCACCGGCGAGTTGCGCGCCTACCTCGCGCGGGCCACGCTGATCGCATCCGGCGGGTACGGGCGCATCTACCGCGCCTCCACCAACGCCATCATCTGCGAAGGCACGGGCCTGTCGCTGGCGCTGGATACCGGCGTGGCGAAGCTCGGCAACATGGAGGCCGTGCAGTTTCACCCCACCGGCACCGTGCCCACCGATATCCTGGTCACCGAAGGGTGCCGGGGCGACGGCGGCACCCTGCTGGACCGTGACGAATACCGCTTCATGCCCGACTACGAGCCGGACAAGGCGGAACTGGCCTCGCGCGACGTGGTTTCGCGCCGCATGATCGAGCACATGCGCACCGGCAAGGGCGTGCAAAGCCCCTACGGCGAGCACCTGTGGCTGGACATCCGGCACCTTGGCGAGCAGCACATCCGCACGAAACTGCGCGAGGTGGACGAGATATGCCAGAACTTCCTGGGCATTGATCCGCTGCACCAGCTCATCCCCGTGCGGCCCACCCAGCACTATTCCATGGGCGGCGTGCGCACCGACAAGACCGGCGCGGCCTATGGCCTGAAGGGCCTGTTCAGCGCGGGCGAATCCGCCTGCTGGGACCTGCACGGCTTCAACCGGCTGGGCGGCAATTCGCTGGCGGAAACCGTGGTGGCGGGCGGCATCGTGGGCCGCAACATCGCGGAATTCTTGCAGGGGTACGACACCGCCTTTTCCACGGCGCACGTGCGCGAGGCGGCAACACGGGACGAGGCGCGCATCGGGCGCATCGTCTCTGGCGCGGACGGCAAGGAAAGTGTCTACGCCGTGCGCGAGGCCATGTACGACATCCTGGAACGGGCGGCCTACGTGTTCCGCAACGGCAAGGACCTGACGTGGGGCGTGCAGGCCCTGCAAGAGGTGCACGAGCGGGCGCAGCACATTGGCCTTGCCTCCGACGGGGTGGGGGCCAACGCGGAACTGGCGCTGGCCATCCGCATGCCGGGCATGGTGCGGCTGGCGCTGTGCGTGTGCCACGGCGCGCTGATGCGCACCGAAAGCCGCGGCTCGCACACCCGGGAGGACTTCCCGGAACGCAACGACCGCGACTGGCTGAACCGCACGCTGGCCTCGTGGCGTCCGGGGGCGGATTTGCCGCACCTCGACTACGAACCGGCCACCAGTTACGTCGAGTTGCCTCCCGGCGACCGGGGTTATGGCGGCGGCAAGATCATTCCGGCAGCTTCCTGAGGGGGACCACGCACATGCAACGCTCGCTGACCTTCAACATCTTCCGCCACAATCCGCAGGACCCGGCGTCCGTGCCGCACATGGACACCTACCGTCTGGACGAGACGGACAGCATGACGCTGTTCATCGCCCTGCACCGCCTGCGCGAGGAACAGGACCCCTCGCTGAAGTTCGACTTCTGCTGCCGCGCCGGGGTGTGCGGCTCGTGCGCCATGGTCATCAACGGGCGGCCCGGCCTGGCCTGCCACACCAAGACGCGCGACCTGCCCGCCACCATCACCCTGTTGCCCCTGCCGGTGTTCAAGCTGGTGGGCGACCTGGCGGTGGATACGGGCACGTGGTTCCGCGCCATGTACCAGCGCACCGAATCGTGGATTCACACCCGCGCGGAATTCGAGCCCGCCGCGCAGGAAGCGCGCATGGAAAACGAGGTGGCCAACGCCATCTACGAACTGGACCGCTGCATCGAATGCGGCTGCTGCGTGGCCGCCTGCGGCACCGCCAACCTGCGGCCCGACTTCCTGGCCCCGGCCGGGTTCATCCGCGTGGCGCGCTTTGCCGCCGACCCGCGCGATGAACGCACCGACGCGGATTTCTACGAGATCATCGGTTCCGACGAGGGCATCTTCGGCTGCATGGGCCTTCTGGCCTGCGAGGATGTCTGTCCCAAGCACCTGCCGTTGCAGAACCAGTTGGGGTATCTGCGGCGCAAGATGGGGCTGACCGTGCTGAAAAAGCTGCTGCCGTTCGGGGGGTAGCAGGACGTAAGGGGAGAAGGCGGAAAAAGAAGGGAGCGGGTAGTGCCCTGTCGGACGGGCTTCTACGAATGCACGCCAGCAGATAACTTGCCGCTTGATTTCGTTATATTGCGAGGGGCTGCCAAGGGGAACCTGCGGTTCCCCCTGCGAGCCAGCGTTGCTATCGTCATCCGTAAGATTCGCGCGTTGCGTTCATCTAACGGCTGACGTCCTCGCGCTCCCCGCCGCCCCCCTCCCTTTGGCCTCATGCGCGCATTCCCCGTGCCGGGCAGCTTCCCTGCGGCGCAGGGCGCCTTCGGGTGATCTGACCGGCGGGAATGCCATGCGCGCGGTGCTCCCGCCGCCTTGGCCCCGCGCGTGCGCGTGTCTTGTCCGCAGCATTGTTCCCGGTGCGCCCGCCACGCCGGAGCTTCCGCCGCTTGCGCGGCGGTGATCTCCGGCGGCGGGCGCAATCCGTTCGGCGGTTGGCGCTGCCGGGTGACGCGGGAAAGACCGCATACCCGCCACTGCTTGCGCTGCTGTGCGGTTGCGGTGGTTGCTTCGGCCCGTACCGTGCGCGGACGTCCGGGGTGCTGCGCAGCCTTGTTGCGGTGGGCACTCAAGGCTTGCTAGGGTGGCGCGGCGGCAACAGACAGGGCCGCATGGACGCAACGTCCGCAGCCGAATCGAAAGTATGGAGGCACGGGGCCATTCCCCGGTTCTCCCCCGTTCATACCGGACAAAGGAGCCAGACATGCGCCGCATACCGGCGACACGAGTTGTGGAGGAAGTGGCGCGGCTGTGCGTGGAGTGCAACCGCTACCTGCCCAAGGACGTGCGGTGGGCCTTCTGCCGCGCGCAGGCGGAAGAGGAAAGCGACGTCGCCAAAGAGGTGTTCCGGCAACTGCTGGAAAACGCCGACCTGGCGGCCACCACCGGCCTGCCGCTGTGTCAGGACACGGGGCTGGCCGTCTTTTTCGTGGAGCTTGGCGAGGACTGTCGCGTGGACGGCATGACCCTGCGCGAGGCCATCACCGAGGGCGTGCGCATCGGCTATGCCGAAGGCTTTCTGCGCAAGTCCGCCTGCGACCCCATGACCCGCAAGAACACCGGCGACAACACTCCGGCGGTCATCCACATGGACCTTGTGCCCGGCGACCGGCTGCGCATTGCCTTCATGGCCAAGGGCGGCGGCAGCGAGAACATGTCGCGCGTGACCATGCTGGCCCCCGCGCAGGGGTGGCAGGGCATCAAGGACTTTGTGGTGCAGCGCGTGCGCGAGGCGGGGCCCAACCCCTGCCCGCCCACCATCATCGGCGTGGGCGTGGGCGGCACCTTCGACTACGCGCCCATCCTGGCAAAGAAGGCGCTGCTGCGCCCGCTCACGGACATCCACCCCGACCCGGACATGGCCGCCAAAGAGGCGGAACTGCTGGCCGCCATCAACGAACTGGGCATCGGCCCCATGGGCCTTGGCGGCAAGACCACCTGCCTTGGCGTGAAGATGGCCTTTGCCCCGTGCCATCTGGCCAGCCTGCCGCTGGCCGTGAACGTGCAGTGCCATTCGGCCCGGCACGGCGAGATAGAGTTGTAGCAGAGGCGACGAGCCGGGACGTGGGCTGGGCGGAAAAGTCGGGCGGAATAGCCGGGCAGAGCAACCCGGCGGACGCTTTCCGGCAAGTGCTCGGCAAGCTGCGCAACTGTTGCGGATTTGTTGCGGCACATGGCGCAGCACGGTCGTAAGCCGGTTGCGGTGACGTTGCGGCAGGGGTTCGGGTCACCTGCGAGTGAGCTGCGGCCCGGTTGAGGCCCGGTTGTTGTCCAGCCATTACCGGATGGCGCGGGATTGCGAACCTACCCGACGCGGGTGCCACGCACGGTGCGGATGCCCGCACCTCGCTGACCGATGCGGCGTGCGGCAACGCAATCGTCAGTCATCCACAATAGCCTCATTGCGGTCCCGCCTCGGGACATGTACGGAAATACAAGGAATCAGATATGGCTACCCACCACCTTACCACCCCCCTGACCGATGAGGCCGTGGCACAACTGCGCAGCGGCGACGTGGTCTTTCTGTCCGGCACCATCTACACCGCGCGCGATGCGGCCCACCGCCGCCTTGCCGAATCGCTGGACCGGGGCGAAGACCTGCCCTTCGACCTGCGCGGTGCGGTGATCTACTACGTTGGCCCCAGCCCGGCCCCGCCCGGACGTCCCATCGGTTCCGCCGGTCCCACCACCAGCTACCGCATGGACAGCTACGCCCCCCGCCTGCACGCGCTGGGACTGAAGGCCACCATCGGCAAGGGGCGCCGCAACACCGAAGTGCGCGACGCCCTGAAAGAACATACCGGGGTCTATCTGGGGGCCACCGGCGGCGCGGGCGCGCTGCTTTCGCAGTGCATCACGGCCGCCACCGTCATCGCCTACGACGACCTTGGCCCGGAAGCCATACGTGAATTGACCGTGAAGGACTTCCCCCTGCTGGTCATCAATGACTGTGTGGGTGGGGAGTTGTATGTATAATTTTGAGAACTATTATAGTGTGTGCGTTGCCAGGAGTTGTTTAAGAAATAGTACGTGGGATAACTATGGAAAAAAATATTTCTCAAGCTTTGAAAAGAGTGCATGAATGTGTTGAAAGTGATGATGTTGAAGGCGCTACAATGGTCTGTCTTAGGATTGCGCGGTATATAAATGATTACTTGAACGCTGCTGTGTTTATGCAGGAGCTGTGTTTTGGGATGGAAGATACGGTGAGGGCGATATGCGATATGGCTCCGCAAATAGAAAAGGAGACTCAAAAATTTATATGGGAAAGATCGAAGGCGCGATGGAGGGAAATACATGACATGGGTTATCTCTTAACAGGAAGGCGCTCTAAAGAAGAGGATTGTCAGGTGCTTGCCGTTGCAGCGGGAGAAATTGAGTCTGAACTTAAATGCTATCAGGCAATGATTGATGATATGACTCCTCCGCAAGGGATGCATCACTTTGATGTTGCAAAATTTTATCATGAAAATGTAGGGCCAAAAGTACAGCTGAGGCAGCGCATGCAAGCGCTTAATAGATTAAAATCAAGGATAAAAACGCGTTGTTTAAATTATGCGATTCTCGTTGAATCGCACCAGCAGCCAAAAAAAATAAACGCATCTCCACTTTGGAAACTCCAGGACAGTGTGGATGCACATTTCAAACAAAATTCAAGGGTTGTGTTTGAAAAATTACAAAAAGTATCGGTGCTTGCTTCTTCGCAGGAAGGAGAAGACTGTGCATTGCTGCTCACCGAGGTTAGGCGAACTTTGAGCGCTGTGGCAGATATGTATTATCCAGCGTCACGAGACACGATCGTCTGCTCTGACGGTCAAGTGCGGAAACTCACAGAGGATAGATGTCTAAACAGGCTTGAAGAATATTTGCGTACAGAATGTCTGTCCACAACATCTACAGAATTAGTTCAAGCAGAGTTGAACCTGTTGGCTAATTTTATGCGTAAACTTTATGGCCTAGCTTCGAAGGGAGTCCATGCCGATGTAACTCAAGAAGAAGCACACCAAGGCTTTGTCGGAATGTATCTCTTTTTATCCACCTTCATTCGACTAGCAAAGAAAACAGGCTAACCAACACGGAGGGGCATAGTGTCTGTCGTTTTGGCTAATTGTCCCGCCGACGGCGTAGCCCCCGACAACTACCACGCCACGTCCATCTATCCGGAGTTCGTGCAGGTGGAACCGGGGCGCTGGGTGCTGCTTGCGGAGTCGCGCATGGATTGCGTCATCCGCAAGAACCCGGACGGCACGCTGGAGGTGGTGGAGTTCCGGCGGCTGAAAAAGGGCGATCTGGTGGCGGTGGGCCGGGGCGAAAACGGCGAGGACGGCATCTATGTGCATGCCGGGCCGCTGGACCGGTTGCCGGACTTTCTGGCCGGGTGGACTCCGGCCAACGTGTCTGGTCGCATGTCTGGCCCCATGTCTGTCGATGCTCAACCGTCAGCTTCCCAAGCTGACACTCAACCGGCAGACAACTTCGCCACGACTTCCGCTGGGCATCTTGCGGACGGTGCCGCCGCGTCTGGCGCACCCGGCTTACCCGGCACATCGGGCGCATCCGCCTCATCGGGCACTGTCACCGCCCCATCCGCATCATTCGCCTCGCCTTCCCCTGCCGCTACTGCCGACAAGTTCGCCTTCCGTACCGGCGTCAGCCGCGAAACGTCCTTTTCGCTCGATTACGACACCCTGTACGAAGTGCTGCGCCACGACAGGGAGCACGGCCACATCGTGTGGGTGGCCGGGCCTGCCGTGGTGTTCGATGCCGACGCCCGCCGCGCCTTTGCCGGGCTGATCGACGCGGGCTACGTGCATGGGCTGTTGGCGGGCAACGCCCTTGCCACGCACGACCTGGAGGCCGCCCTGTACGGCACCGCGCTGGGGCAGGGGCTGTACGACAAGCGGCAGGCCCCGCGCGGGCACTACCATCATCTGGACGCCATCAACACCATCCGGGGCTGCGGGTCCATCCGCGCCGCCGTGCAGTCTGGCCGCGTGCGTGACGGGGTGATGCACGCGCTGGAAACGCGCTCCGTGCCCTACGTGCTGGCCGGGTCCATCCGCGACGACGGCCCCCTGCCGGAAGTCATCGCCGACGTGTACGCCGCACAGGACGCCATGCGCGCCCATGTGCGCCGCGCCACCACGGTGGTGGCGCTGGCCACCGCCCTGCACACCATCGCCACCGGCAACATGACCCCCTCGTATCAGGCCGGGCCGGGGGCCAGCCTGCGCCCGGTGCATTTCTTCATCGCGGACATTTCGGAATTCGCGGCGGGCAAGCTGGCGGATCGTGGATCGCTGACCTCGCGCTCCATCCTCACCAACGTGCAGGACTTCGTGGTCAACGTGCACCGGGCGCTTACCGGTGCGTGCCGCACGGAATAGCCAGGTATTCCAATATATTCCAGGGTGTTTCGGGCGATGATCCGCCCGGTGCATGCCTGTTGCGCACTGATTGCGCATTGATGCCGGGTGTGCAGGCTGCCGTCATATTTGCCGTCCCGCCCCCGTCACGCCTGTCTTCCTTCCTGTCGTCCCACCCAGCCGCGCTGCGCTGCGCCCTTGCCGTGAATGCGGGGTGGCGCGCACGTGAAGCGGTCGCGTCCTTCCCTTCCGCCGCTTTGCGCGGTTACTCGGCGTAGTCCTTCAGCGCCGTGCTCGCTGCCGTCCGTCCCCTTCCTTCCGCCTTCCGCCGTCCGCCTGTCATGCAATCTTCGGCAATGACAGTGCCGCGTAAGGAAATGTGAGCGGTTGCTGTAAACTCTTCAGGCAAGCCGTCGATAGGTTGACTGAAGGTCGCGCATCCGCGCGAAAGGAGGTCCCATGGTCGAAGCACTGGACGGAACCCAGGTCGGCATCGCCTACAGCACCTTGCAGGTGCAGGCGGGCACGGAACGCACCGGCACGTTGCGCACCGCATCCACTGAGGGCGCGGAAAGCGGCGGCGACACCGTGACCATCTCTGACGAAGGGCGTCAGAAGGCGGCGGGGATGGCCAGCAGCGGCGCGGGCGGCGCCGCGTCCACCGAGGAGTCGGACTCCAGCGAGGAACTGGCGTCGCTGAAGGAGCAAATCCAGAACCTGCGCGAACAGATCAAGGAAAAGCAGCAGGAAATGGAGGAAGTCCAGCAGGACGCCAACCTGGACGACGAGCAGCGGCAGCAGCAGGTGGCCATGAAGATGTCGGAAGTGACCATGCTCCAGAGCCAGCTGACGGAACTGCTGGAACAGAAGAGCAAGCTGGAATCCGCCAGCGGATCTTCCGGCTCTTCCGGCGGGGCAGCGGGCGTCAGCATCAACGTGTAACGGATGCTGGTCATGACGGGGCGCGAGCACGGCGCGCCCCAGAGGGTGAGGGGGGCCTGACGGGGTGCCCGACGTGTCCCCGGCAGCGTGTCCCGGCATCATTGTATCGTGTGCGGCTGTGGCCGTACGGAATGAACGCGGTTTTCGCCTTGGCGGGGGCCGCGTTCGGCGTTGCGGGGGCACGCAGCGCGCGACGCCGTGAGAGGCGGGGGCGTTACGGAGTGAGCGTGGCTGTGGAAGCGGGGTGAACAGGGTGCAGGGCGACGCGGGGGAAGGCACCGCGCAGGGCATCATGCCTTGGCGGGTTCGGTCGGGCCGGAACTAGTTGAGCCGGGTTGAGCCGGTGTGGACCGGGTTGAGCCGGTGCGGATCAAGGGGGCGGGGTGAACAGGGGCGACGTGCTGAACAGGGGCAGCGCGGGGAAAAGAGGGAGAGACAGGTGCCCCCGCGTCCGGCGGCGCGTCTACTTCCACACGGCGCGGGCGGCCTCCACCAGCGCGCGCAGGGCCGGGTCGTCGCTGCGGTCGATGCGGTGGGCGATGCACAGCGGCACGGACAGCGGCTCCGGCCACACGTACACCCCGTGGTCGCGCACCATCTGGGCGGTTTCGTCGGCGCGCAGCACGGCCACGCCCTTGCCGGTGGCCACCAGCTGCTTGACGATGGGTTCGTCGATGGCAACCGCCGCCGTGCGCGGACGCAGGCCGTAGGGGGCCATGCGCGCGGCCACGGTGCGGTGAAAGGGGCAGTCGCAGGTGGGCCAGATCCACGGCAGCTGCGACAGGGCGTGCCAGGCGTTGGCATCGTGCACGGGCAGGCGAGGCAGGTCGGACGGTGCGTAGTCCGGCCTGGGCGCGGGCATGCCGCCGTGGCGGGCCAGCAGCGCGGCCAGCAGGCCGGGGCCGTTCTCATTGGACACATTGGACGCATTGGGCGCAGCGGGGGCGCCGTCCGCGTCATGCTGGTCGGAACCGGTGCCGAACGGCATGTCCGGTCCCGAGGTGCCCAGAGCGGATGTGCTGGAGCCCGGCACGCGCGCATCCGTGGCCTCAGCGAGCTGCGGCGCGCCGTGGCGACGCACGGCGGCGGACCATTCCGGGCGCTCCGGCGGGGGGTGCGATTCCGCGCGGGCACGGCCCTTGCGCGGGGCGCGGACGGAGGCGGCAGCAGCCGCACCCGGCATGGCGGCACCCATGAGCGGGGACGGCACGGGCAGCGCGGGCAGCATGCCCGCCGGAACCACGATGCGGATTTCCACATCGCGCAGGGGGTGCTCCACGATGTCGGGCGAAAATTCCTGTCCGTAGCGGTAGCCCGCGTCGATGGCCGATTCGCGCAGCAATTCCGGCGTGGTCATGGTCTGGGTCATGGTGAATTCCAGCGCCACGTCGGGGCAGGCCGCACCAAGGGCTTCGTGCAGGGCCACCATGCGCAGGAAGGGGGGGTCGGTGTTCAGGCCCAGCACCAGTCGCCCGGTGGGCTGTGCGCGCAGGCGTTCGGCCTTGCGGCGCAGAGCCGTGGCGGCATCCAGCGCCTTTCTGGCCAGGGGCAGCAGGTCGGTGCCCGCGTCGGTCAGGTCCATGCCGCGCGCGCGGCGGCGGAACAGGGTCACGCCCAGGGCGTCTTCCAGCGCGCGAATCTGCCCGCTGAGGGCCGACTGGCTGAGGTGCAGCTCTGCGGCGGCGCGGGTGAGCGTGCCGGATGCGGCCACGGTGGCGAAGGCGCGGAGCAGGTGCAGTTCCATAACGGTGCGCGGGGTTGCGGACGCGGGGGAAAGGCCGGTGACGCCGAAGGCCGAGGGGAAGGGCGGAAGCGCCATGTGATCGCCGGAGAAACCCGGCACATCCAGCCAGACCGACTCACACCGACTCACATCGGGTCACATCGGGCCACATCGCCATATCGGGCCATGCCGGGCCATATCGGGCCAGGCCCGGCCATATCCAGTCGGATCGGGCGGGCATTCGCCCACGCCGAACGCTGCCTTCGGGAAATACCGTTGGATTTCCGGGCGCTATGGGGCCAAGGATGGCACGGAAACAACAGGAGGGCAACCCCATGCGCAGCGCGCAACTTGGACCGTGGCTTCTGGCGGGATTGATCGTGGGGCCGGTATTGGGTTCGGGCATCATCATCCTGCCGCCCGTGGTGCTGGGCGTGGCCGGGGCGTGGGCGCTGCCCGCGTGGCTGGTCATGATCGCAGTGGGGGTGGTGTTCGCGCTGGTGTTCGGCGAGCTTTCCGTGCTGTTCCCCGGCGACGGGGGCGTTTCCGTGGCCGTGGGGCACGCCTTCGGCCCGCAGGGGCGTCGGCTGGCCTCGCTGTACCTGGTGGTGGCGGTGCTGTTCGGCCCGGTGGCCGTGCTGCTGACCGGGGTGCGCTACCTGCCGCTGGGCGGGCTGCCGCCGGTGGGCGTGGCCTACGGGCTGCTGGTGGTGTGCGCCGGGCTGTTGCTGCGGCAGGTGGCCTCGCTGGGCCGGGTGGCGCTGGTGCTGTCGTCGGTGTCGGCGGGGGTGCTGTTCGCCGGGGGTGTGGTCACACTGGGCGATGCGGCGTCCGTGCTGTGGCGGGGTACGGGCGGGGGCATGGCGGCCAGCGCAACGCCGGGTGGGCCAATGTCCGGGGGAATGTCGGGCGGCCTGTCGGGGGGCATGTCGGGGGCGGAAATCCTGTCCGCGTTCGCCCTGCCCGCGCCCGACTGGGCCATGCTGGGGCACGCGTTGCTGCTGCTGTTCTGGATCGTGGTGGGCTGGGAAGTGGTGGGCAACTACAGCGCAGAGGTGCGCAACCCGCGCCGCACCATCCGCAAGGCGGTCATCCGTGCGCTGGCCGCCGTAACGGCTGTGGACCTGGCCGTGGCGGGGGGCATGCAGTGGCTGGCGGTGCGTGGCGCGGCGTCCCCTGTCCTTGGGGCATCTGGGGCATTGGGTGCCTCTGGGGCACCGGGAACATCGGCTAGTGCGGGGGTTGCCGGGACGATGACGGTGACGAACGCGGCTGGCGCGGTTGGCGGCATCGTCGTGCCGCCGGACGGGGTGGCCGCGTTGCTCACGCCGCTGCTCGGCGCGTGGGGCGGCCCGGTGCTGGGGGCTCTTGCGCTGGCCCTGTGCGCCACCACCTACCTGATGTTCGTGGGCGGGGTGGCGCGGTTGGGGGCATCGCTGGGGGCGGACGGCATCCTGCCGCGCGCGGTGGGGCTGCGCGCCCGTACCGGCGCGCCCGCCGGGGGCATAGGGCTTTTGTGCGGCGCGCACGTGGTGGTGCTGGCCGCCGTGGGCCGGGGCGTCATCGACGTGACCGGGCTGGTGGCGCTGGCCGACGGCTTTCTGCTGGCCAATGCCCTGTGCGGGGTGCTGACCGGCGTGCGCCTGCTGCGCGGCCCGCTGCGCTGGGGGGCGGCGATACTGGCGCTGGTGCTGGGCGGGGTGCTGGCCCATGCCGCGTGGTGGGTGCTGGGCGTGGTGGCGGGGCTGGCCGTGTGGATGTACCGCGTCCGCATCGGCAACTGGCTGCGCGCCCTGTGCATGGCGCGGGGGCTGCGCCGCGTGTGCGACCGTGTACTGCCCGACCCGCGCCGCGCGCCGCTGCACGATGCCCGCTCGGTGGAGCGTTCGTTGAAATGAAAAACGGTCCCGCTCAGCGCGGGACCGTGATTTCGATGCGCTCCCCGAACACCTGTTCGGGTGGTGCGCCGCCTCAGGAAATCGGGCCTTCGCGCATGCCGCGCACTTCGATGACATAGGCCCCCGGCTGGCGGGGCACCATGCGCACGGTGCGACCGTCCACGGTGATGTCCGCCGCGTCCGTCTCACGCGGCACGTCCATCTCCTCTGGCACATCCGGCCCATCCGGCCCATTTGGCCCATTGGGCAGGACCTTGCCGGGGCCGGACAGCAGTACCGCCTGCACGGTGTAGGTTCCTTCGGCGGAGCCGCCTTGGGCCACGGGGATGACCAGTTCCTTGCCCACCGCGCCGCGCAGGGGGCCGGGCGGGGTGTGCCGGAAGGCCGTGGCGACAGATGCTGCGGCCTGCTCCGTCTTGATCGCCTGGTCCGTCTCGATCGCCTGCGCTGGCTGAGCCGCCGTGACGGACGGCAGCGTCGCCGCCGCCAGCATCAGGCACAGGATCAGCACCAGCGTGACAGGCCGCGCGCCGGGTAGCGCGCTGGCCGGAACCGTCGGCCATGCGGCCTTCGGGCACGGACTGCGTCCGTTCATGGTCGTGTCCTCGCATCCCCGCCCCGCGTGCAACGGGGCACGCGGGGCGGGGCATTGGTCAGAACGGGTTGCCGATGTTCACCGAAGCGTGCACCGGCAGCATGAAGAACAGCGCCCGGCCCAGCAGTTCCTGCGCGGCCAGCAGCGGCAGCATCCACGCGGGCATGCGCCCGCCGCGCGCCAGCGCGTACGACGCGCCCAGCAGGGCCAGGCGCAGCCAGTACAGCGGCGCGGTCAGGAAGGCCTCGCCGGTCAGGCGCATCACCGTGCCGCCGGAAAGCCATACGCACGGCACCACCAGATTGATGACCAGCGACACCAGCAGGGCCGCGCGCAACGCGCGCATGGCGGCGGGCTGGTGCGCATCGGGCAGGAAGGGGGCCGCCAGCGCCGGTCCCAGCACCGCCGCCGTGAGCAGGAAGAAGACCCCCGGCAGCGCGTTGTTCAGGGCCGGGAAGCCCGCAGGGGCGTAGGTCATGCTGGTGACCAGCACGGCCGTCACGCCCAGCACGGCGGCCACCGTGGTCGCGCCGCGCGCCCGCAGCCCGGGCGACAGGTACCCCGCCAGCAGCAGCGCGCCGGTGGCGCCAAGGGCCAGCCCTTCACGGCTGAGCCACGCCGATTCCAGGTTGGCCAGGGTGCGCACCGCGCCGCCCATGTGGCCCAGATGGAACATGGCGGCGAACGCGCCCAGCGCCAGTAGCGCCACGGCTGTCAGCCATGCCGTGCGCGGGGCCTGGGCCATGCCGGACCCGCCATCGCTCGCCCATTGCCGGGCCGCCGTCAGGGCAACCAGCCCCACGGCGCCCTGGCTGAGCACCGTGAAGATCACGAGGGGAAGTTCCATGGAGTTCATGCGTCGTTCCTCCGTACCTCGCGCGGCTGGCGCGGGGCCTTGAAGCGGGTGGAGGGGTTGAGCCGCCTGGATTCGGGGTAGCCCGCCGGGTACTGCACCCAGCCGTCCAGCCGGGCGGTGGAGATGTCCGCGATGGACAGCGCCCCCACCGGGCAGCTGTGCACGCAGGCCGGGTCCAGCCCGGCGTCGATGCGCTGCCAGCACATGCTGCACTTTTCGGCGCGCTTTTCCACGGGGTTCATCCTGGGCGCGCCGTACGGGCACGAACGCACGCAGTTGCCGCAGCCGATGCAGGCGTCCTGGTCGTGCACCACGATGCCATCCTCGCGCTTGGTGTACGCCTTTACCGGGCACTGTTCGAGACAGACCGGGTTTTCGCAGTGGTTGCAGGCCAGCGAAAGCCACGCCCGTTCGCGGTGGGGGTAGATGGATTCACCCATGGGGTGCACCTGCCGCCACACGATGCCCTTCTGTTGGTGGTACACGTTCTTGCATGCCATGGCGCAGGTGAAGCAGCCGATGCACTTTTCCGTATCCACGAGGAAACCGAGTTGCTTTTTCATGATTCCCGCTCCTAGACGCGCGCCACGTCGGCAAACTGGTCATGGATGGCCACGCCGGGCGCCCCGGTCTTCCACGCGCCCATGTCGGCGCTCTCCTCGTCCACCAGGTTCTGGCAGTTGTACGTGTTGTTCCGGAACCACGCCTCGTACAGCAGGATGTGGTCGCGCGGCATGTTGCCGGTCAGCCGCGCCCGCAGCCGGGTGGCCCCGGTGCGCGCCTTGACCTCGACCATGTCGCCGTCGCGGATGGAGCGGGCCGCCGCCGTTTCCGGGTGGATGTACACGATGGGTTCTGGGTTGAAGTCTTCCATCCATTCCAGGTTGATGAACTGCGAATGCAGGCCGAACTTGGCGTGCGGGGTCAGCACCCGCAGCGGGCCGAAGGGCTTGCGCCCGGGCACGTACACCGGCAGGGCGTTGAAGCCGTTCTTGGCGCAGATGTCCGACTTGAACTCGTACCTGCCGGAGGGGGTCAGGTACTTGCCGTCGGACCACGCCGGGCCGGGCTTCCTGGCCTTGGCCGGGGCCTTCAGCAGGTCTTCCATGGAGGCTATGCCGAAGTGGTCCCTCATGGCCTGGCCGCATTCGGCCATCAGCAGGGCGCGCGGGTCCGCGTCTGCCGGGAAGGTGCAGAAGCCGGGCGACAGCTGGTTCAGCCGCGTGGTGAGCAGTTTGGCGATGTCCACCTGGCACTTGGCCTCGTGCAGCGGCTCGATGGCCTTTTCGTTGATGCCCACCCAGCGGTGCCAGTAGCCGGCGTTGGCGTTCCATTCCTCGAACAGGGTGGTCACGGGCAGCACGATGTCGGCCTGTTCCACGGTCTGGTTGAAGAACAGGTCCACCACCACGGTCATTTCCATGCGCGCCAGGGCCTTCAGCATCTTCTGGTGGTCGAATATCTGCGAGACGGGGTTGCACCCGGTGACCCACAACAGGCGCACGGGCGGGTTGTCCGCCGTCAGCAGCATTTCGGCCATCTTGTTGATGTTCAGCATGCGGCGGGCGTTTTTCACGCTGCCGTCGGGGGCGGTGGTCTGCACCCCCACGGACCCTGCGGGCGGCTGGAACGCGCCGTGCGCCCCGGTGAACACGTAGTTCAGCAGACTGCCGTAGCGCGCGCCGCCACCGGTGACGCCGATGTTGCCGGTCATGGCGCACAGGGCGTCGATGCTGCGGATGGTGGCCCCGCCGTTGGTGTGGCGTTGCAGGCCGTAGCCCATCCAGATGGTGGCGGGTTTCGCCGTGGCGAATTCCTCGGCCACGGCGCGGATCTTGTCCTCGGGGATGCCGGTTTCCTTGCTGGCCCATTCCACGGTGACGTTGTCGCGCAGGTAGGCCACGAATTCGTCGTAGCCGCTGGCGTTGGCGGCCAGCCAGCTCTGGTCGGCCAATCCCTTGTCCAGGATGTGGCGGCACATGCCCAGCGCCAGCGCGCCATCGGTACCGGTGCGTATCTGCCAGTATTCGTCGGCCTTGGCGGCGGTCTGGGTGAACACCGGGTCGATGCACAGGATCTTGGCCCCGCGTTCGCGGGCGGCGTAGACGTACTTCATGGAGTGGATGGAACAGTATGCCGGGTTGCCGCCCCACAGGATGACGTAGCGCGATTCCGGCATTTCCTCGGGGTCGTCGGCCAGCATCTTGCCCATGTCGTACGACTGGGCGTCGATGCCCGCGGGCCAGCACGGGGTGCCCACCAGCCGGGTGATGTAGCCCATGGAGGCGAACATGCCGTCAGCCACGTTGGGGGTGACGCCCTGGTGCCCGGAGAGGCGGTTCAGCCCCACGCCCAGCAGCGAGCCGTCCTTCTGTTTGCACTCGACGATCTTGCGGGCGATCTTGTCGATGGCCTCGTCCCAGCTCAGGCGCTTCCACTTGCCGGTGCCGCGCCCCTGCTGCTCCATGGGATACTTGATGCGGTCGGGGCTGTAGGCGCTGCCCACGTACGAGTTGCCCTTCACGCACAGCCCACCCCCGGTGAAGGTGCAGGCGGTGTCGCCTTCCACGAACTCCACCCGCCCGTCCTTGACGTGGGACAACATCATGCAGGTGTCGTAACAGTTGCGCGGGCACACCTGCCGGTGCACGGCATAGCCGCCCGCGTAGCCGCCGCCCTTCAGCGGGGCCGCCTGCGCCGGCCGCAGCAGGCCGCAGGGGCCGGAGCCCAGTGCGCCCAGCGCGCCCAGCGTACCCATGGCGGCCGTCCCCTTGAGGAAGAAGCGCCTTCCGTTGTCGCAGCCGCGTGCTGCCCGATCGGTCTTGTTCATGCTGCTCCTCGCTTGGTGACCGGTTGTTCCGGTTGAGCAAAGGCCCCGCACCCCATGGACACGGCGTCGGCAAGCCAGCGGGCCAGGTCGTCGCCCGCGCGGCCCATGACGGCGGACGTTGCGCCTGCCCGGCGCAGGGCATCGAGAAATGACGGCACCCACACGGCCATGTGCCCGGCCACGAAGGCGTCCCACCACGGGGCGAGGTCTTCGGGGGCGGGCTTGCGCGCGCCAGGGCCGGATGGTGCGGACGGTGCGGATGGTGCGGACGGTGCGGATGTGGCGGATGTGGCGGGGGCCGGGGAATCCGCCGGGCCTGCCGCATCCGGCTGCAGGGCGGCGAACACGGCCAGGACGGCGTCCAGTTCCAGGCCGATGTGGTCGTCGGGCAGCGACCCCTGCCACGGCGAGGCAAGGCCCAGCGCCGCGTAGGCTTCGCGGGCGAACAGGGTGGCCTCGCCCATCAGGCGGCGCTCCGTCTCCAGATAGACGGAGGCATAGGGCGGCGCGGCCACCGGGCCCGGACCCACGAACAGCCGGTTGAACAGGTATTCCTCTTCATCCCACGCAGGCACGGGCGGCAGGGGCGGGGAGCCCGGCAGGGCCAGTGCCTCGAAGGCCCGGCGCAACGCGGCGCCGGCGGTGGCGAAGAAGAAGTCGCGCAGGGCGGAGCCGCGCCGCGCGAAGGCCTCGGCGTCCGTCATGCGGGTGCTGGCCGGGGCGGGCGCGGGCGGGGAGGGGACGGGAAAAATGGTGGGCGACATGGCATTCCTGCTGCGATGTGCGGTTCAGGCCCCGTTGCTGGCGCGCGGGGGCCGCCACCGGAGTGGCTTTAATTTGCGTAATACCATGTCGATTGGGGCGTGCAATGATTGTCGGATGCTGTAGGAAGTCTGTAGGACGCGTCCTACATGCGGCGTTGCGGTGACGTTGGCGCCGTGGGCCGGAAAACGCCATTGATGTCCGGGAAATAAAACGGGGAGCCCTTGCGGGCTCCCCTGTGCATCCGATGTGTTGCGTGCGGCGCGTGTCGCGCCGCTTCACCGTCTAGTAGGCGTGCTCGTCTTCCAGGTCCTCGTCGGTGATCTTGTGGGTGAACACGGAATACACCCACGCCTGATACGCCAGCACGATGGGCACGAAGATCGCCACCACGGTGAGCATGATCTTCAGCGTCAGCGGGCTGGACGCGCCGTTGGCGATGGTGACGCTGAAGGCCGGGTCCATGCTGGACGGCAGCAGCGCCGGGTACATGCCGAACACCCCGAAGAAGGTCACGCACACGATGAACACCGCGTTGCACACCCAGGCCATGCCCACCGAGTTGGAGGCGATGAAGAACCGGGTGGTCAGCAGCGAGGCCACGGCCAGGATGGGGAACACCAGCAGCGGCGGGAACTTCATGTAGTTGACGTACAGGCTGGTGTACACGGCGGTGGCCGTCAGGAAGGCCAGCGCGGCGCACAGCAGCAGCGGCCAGATGCCGCGCGCCAGGGCCACGGCCCTGTCGTGCAGGTCGCCCGTGGACTTGATGGCCATCCACAGCGCGCCGTGCAGGGCGAACATCAGCACGAAGAACACGCCGCCCAGCAGGCCGTACAGGTTCAGCAGCTTCAGCAGGTTGCCGTGGTACACGCCGTTGCCGTCGACGGGAATGCCCATGAACAGGTTGGCGAAGGCCACGCCGAACAGCAGCGCGGGCACGAAGTTGCCCAGGAACTGGAACACGTCCCACACCTTGCGCCAGCCGGGGCTGTCGATCTTGTTGCGGAACTCGAAGGACACCGCGCGGAAGATCAGCGCGAAGAGCAGGATCAGCAGCGGCGCGTACAGCGCGCTGAACATCACCGCGTACGCCTTGGGGAACGCGGCGAAGGTGACGCCGCCCGCGGTGATCAGCCACACCTCGTTGCCGTCCCAGAACGGACCGGCGGCATTGTAGATGGTACGGCGCTCGGCTTCGTTGCGCGCGGCGAAGGGCAGCAGGGTGCCCAAGCCGAAGTCGAAGCCGTCAAGGACGAAGTATACGGCCCACAACAGGCCCCACAGGACGAACCAGATTGTCTCCAACATGTTTCCGATCCTCTCGGTTAGCTGTTCATGCGGCTATGCGGCACGTCGTGCGGGCTAGGCTGCGGGGCCTTTGCGCGCGTACTTGCGAAGCAGGTAGATGTCGAGCACGCCGAGCAGGGTGTACACCGCCCCGAACGCCAGCAGCGATACGGCCACGGACGAGGCGGGCACCGGCGACACGGCGTCGGTGGTGCGCATCATGCCGTATACGATCCACGGCTGGCGGCCTATTTCGGCCACGGCCCACCCGGCCATGATGGCCAGGTACGGCAGCGGGATGGCCCAGGGCAGCGCCTTCAGCAGCCACGGCTTGTCCTGAAGGCGGTTGCGGAACAGGAAGGCGGCGCCGGCCAGCAGCGGGAACAGCGTGCCAAGGCCCACCATCACGCGGAAGTTCAGGAAGGTCAGCAGCACGGGCGGGCGGTCTTCCTTGGGGAAGTCCTTCAGGCCCTTCACTTCGGCGGAGGGATCGTTGAAGGCCAGCAGGCTGAGCACGCCGGGAATGCCGAAGGCCTGGATGGCGTTGCCTTCCGCGCTTTCGTTGGGCACGGCCAGCAGGTACATGGGCGCGGACTTCTGGGTTTCCCAGTGCGATTCCATGGCCGCCAGCTTGGCGGGTTGCAGCCTGGCCACGGTGTTGCCGTGGTTGTGGCCCTGCAACGCCACCAGAAGGGCCAGCGCCAGGGTGAACCCGGCGGCCAGCTTGAACGAGCGGTTGAAGAAGTCTTCCTCGTTGCGACGCAACAGGTGCCAGGCAGAAATGCCCAGCACGAAGAAGCCCGCCAGCATCCACGAGGCGAACATGTTGTGGAAGAACTGGCCCCATGCGTAGGGGTTGCTGAGCACGGTGAAGAAATTGTCCAGTTCCGCGCGGTTGTTGCGGATCACGTAGCCCACGGGGTTCTGCATCCAGCCGTTGGCCAGGATGATCCACAGGCCGGACATGTTGGAAGCAAACGCCACGGCCCAGATGGCGAACAGGTGCATCTTTTTCGAGACGCGCTCCCATCCGAACACCCACACGGCCAGGAAGGTGGATTCCAGAAAGAAGGCCAGGGTGGCTTCAATGGCCAGCAGCGAACCGAAGATGTCGCCCACGTATTCCGAGTAGCGCGACCAGTTGGTGCCGAACTGGAATTCCAGGGTGATGCCGGTAACCACGCCCAGGGTGAAGTTGATGAGGAACAGCTTGCCCCAGAACTTGGCCATGCGTTTGTAGGTTTCGTTGCCGGTGCGGTAGTAGATGGTCTGCATGACCGCGATGAGCACCGAAAGGCCCAGTGTCAGCGGCACGAAGATGAAATGGAAAAAGACGGCTACCGCGAATTGCAGCCGTGACAGCATGACGACATCCATGCTTTCCCCCTTTGCAGCGGGTCCGGCGGTGTGGCCGCCCGTAAGCCCGGCAAGGTTAAACGGTGAAATAGGCGCGTTGCCCGGTCTGCTTCCGCCGAAGGCCGGCAACGTGTGTGCATCAAGCGATAATGGTTGCTACTACCATTTTTCCGCCAATATGCAAGCATGGTGGAAGATTGCAGCCAGCGATAACGGAGGGACTGTGCGTAATCTAGCACGGTTGCGGAGAAACTGTCAGCAAAAAATGCATGGCGGCGGCAAGTTGGCGCTGCGGGCCGTTTTGCGGGGGAACCGGCCCGGACAGGGGAGCAGGACGGGGCGAGCGGGATGGGTCGAGTTGGACGAGTCGGGCAGGACGGGCCGGACGGGATGAACCGGACGGGATGACTCGGGCGGGATGGGGTGGCCAGCATGGTCGGACAGGGCGGGTCGGGCAGGACGGGCCGGAGGGGGGAGCTGGCTAGGCCGGGCCGTGCGCATGCACGGGAGCGGAGTGTGCGGATCTGCCCGTACTGCCCGCATGGGGCAGGGACCGTTTGGGGCGCACGCCGTGCACCCACGCGCAACGGGCGTCGGCCATGTGGTCGGCGCCCGTTGGTGTTGGCGAGGGAATCCGGGGGGATGCTGCCGCTACGGCTTGCCGAAGCCGTACTTGTCCAGCACGGCCATGCCTTCGGGGCCGGTGACGTACTTGATGAACGCGGCGGCGGTGGCCTTGTCCCTGGCCCCGGACAGGACGGCGATGGGGTAGGTGATGGGGGCGTGCCCCTTGACGGTGGCCACCACCTTCACCTTGTCGCCCGCGATCCTGGCGTCGGTCATGTACACGAAGCCCGCTTCGGCTTCGCCGCGCGCCACGTAGTCCAGGGCCTGGCGCACGCTTTCGGCCAGCACGGACTTGCCGGAAAGGGCATCCCACGAACCGGCGGCGGTCAGGGCGGCCTTGGTGTAGCGGCCCACGGGCACGGAGTCGGGGTTGCCCACGGCGATGCGGTGCACGTCGGCCTTCTTCAGGTCATCCACGGAGGCGATGGCCAGCTTGGAATCGGCGGGCACGATGAGCACCAGGCTGTTGGACACGAAGTCGATGCGGGTGGCCACGTCGATGAGCTTGCTTTCCACGGCCTTGTCCATGGTGGCCTGGTCGGCGGAGGCGAACACGTCCACCGGCGCGCCTTCCTGCATCTGCTTCAGCAGCGGGCCGGACGCGGCGAAGTTGGTCTGCACCTTGCTGCCGGGGTTGGCCTTTTCGAACATGCCCTTGATGTCGGTGAAGGCGTTGGTCAGGCTGGCGGCGGCGGACACGGTGATCTCGCCCGCCTGGGCGGCAAGGGGAGCGCAGACCAGCGCGGCCAGAACCAGTGCGGCAAGAACGCGGCGGCCGGTGCGAAACGGACGGAATCCGGAAATCATGAGGCGCCTCCTGTCTGAGGTTGAGTGGTGTCTGCGGGGACGAAACGGTCGTCGGCCCTGCACTGCACGGCGTTGTCCGCCACGGTGGCGAACCAGCCCGTCCTGTCGGCGTCCCAGACGTCGAAGGTGGGGACGTACGGCTTGATGTCCAGCACCGGGGTGCCGTCCAGCATGTCCACGTTTTCCACGTGCAGCCTGTTGCCGGTCACGCCGGTAAGCCGCAGGACGGAAATGCCGATGGGGTTGGGCCTGCGCGGCGAGCGGGTGGCGAACACGCCGTGCTCGTCGTTGTCCAGAAAGGGCTTCACGCGCAGGGTGAAGCCCTTGCATTCGTGCAGGTGGTAGATGACGAGGAGGTGCGAGAAGCCCTCGATGTCGGCGAGGCCTTCGGCGAATTCGGGCAGCACGTCGATGCTGCCCGCAACCCCCTGCGCGCCCACGGGCTGGATGGGCATGCCGCGCACGTTGGTGAACGGGGTGCGCATGTGGGCCACCGGGGCGTAGGAAATGTGCGGGGTTTTCGGATCGGCTGCCTGCTGCGGGGGCGAATGGGGCGCGGCATGGGCGGCGGCGGGGCCGCGCAGCAGGTGCAGCGCCGTGGCCGTGGCCAGCAGGGCCACCCCGGCTTCCGGTTCCGGCCACAGCAGGGGCACGCCCAGTCCGGCCAGCATCAGGGCCAGCGGACCGCCGCACAGTTCACGCAGGCGCAGGCGCATGGCCGCGTCGCGTCCCGTCGTCAGCCCCAGTTCGCCGTCATGGGCGTTGCCGCGCGGCGCGCATCCGGTCTCGAAGGCCAGCAGCACGGCCAGGGCGGCCAGCGCGAGCAACAGCACGGGCAGCACGGGAACAAGCACGGCGGGCAGGAAGGAGGCGAAGGGCATGGGCATCTCGTCGGTGGCGCAGGGAAGCCGGGAAACAGGCCGCCCGGTGGATGCCGGTGGCATTCCGGGGGCGATGAAGGCGGCACGGGGTGCCGGCCCGGTGCGCATTCCGGGCCGGACCTCGTCGGGGCACCGGCGCGGCAGGCACGTGCGACCGGGGCCCCTTCCATCTTCCGGGTAGCTGCTGCCCGCACGGCAGGCAATACGGTCACCTGGGTTGTTTTTTTCGTGACTGTGTTCCCTTTCCGGCCAAAACCGACCAAGACTTCCGGCAGGGTGGCGGCGGCAACGACACTGCGGAGGCAGATCGACCATGCATGCTCCTTTGGCCGGTATCGTCGGCGCACTGGACGAGACACAACTGGAACTGATGCGGGCCTGCATCGAACGGGAACTGGAGGCGCGGCTTGGCGGTGGCGTTTCCGGCTTGCCCGTGGAATCCGGCGCGTCCCCACTTGACCCCGCAGCCGATCACGCGGGCGCGGACGGCCTTGGCGCGGCAACCTTGCACTCCATCGTCACCGCGTTGTCCGGCGTGCCGGGCATGGGCGGCGGTGGTGCCTGCACGCGTGGCGCGCTCCGTGAAGGGGCTGGCGCAGATGGCGCGGGCGCATGCCCCCGCCCAGCACCCAAGGCAGCGGACGTGCCCTGTCCTGCCCAAAGCTTCGAGGTGCCGGAAGGGGTCAAGCACCTTACGTCGGAACAGCTCGACGAACTGACGGCCACCTTCCTTGCCTGGTTCGGCGCGGCGTCCACGCCGGTGCAGCGCCGTTCGCGCGGGCGGCTGTGGGTGGCCTTCCTGATGATGCGCCACGGCGCCCTGCGCCTTGGCGAGGTGCTGGCCCTGGACGATGCCGCCGACCTTGACCCGGTGCGCCAGCAGGTCATCGTGCGCGGGCACGGCGGGCGCGAAATCCAGCTGCCCGGCCCGGTCATGCGCGAGGTGCAGCGGGTGCTGGACGACCCCATGATGTTCGGCCTGCGCGGGCGCGTCTTTCGCATGGATCAGGGCTACGTGCGCCGCAAGTTCTACGAGCGCGCCGCGGAATGCTCCATCCCCAAGGAATACCTGAACCCGCGCGTCATCCGGCATTCGCGGGCCGTGGAACTCTTGCGCGGCGGCGTGCCGCTGAAGATCGTGCAGGGTATCCTGGGCCACCAGAGCATGAACCAGACGGCCAGCTACCTGCGCTTTTCAGACGATGACGTGCGGCGTATCGTGCATCATTACCTGAACAAGGAGACCCGGATGAAGACCAGCGCACGCAACGCGTTCACCGGCAGGGTCACGTCCGTCGTCAGGGACGGGCTGCTGGTGGAGGTGGAACTGACCACCAACAGCGGGCTGAAGGTGGTTTCGGTGATTACCGAGGAAAGCGCCCAGAACCTGGGCGTGGGCACCGGCAGGGTGATGACCGCCACGGTGAAGGCGCCGTGGGTGATCCTGGCCCGCGAGGAAAACCGGCTGAAGACCAGCGCGCGCAACCGCTATGCGGGCAAGGTGGCGCGGGTGAACCTTTCCGAGATCGCCGCCGAGGTGGTGGTGGACCTGCCCGAAGGCACCACCGTGTGCGCCCTGCTGACCGTGGAAAGCGTGAAGGCGCTGGACCTGGCGCCGGGCACGGACATTCTGGTGATGTTCAAGGCGTTCTCGGTGATCCTGAACGTGGAATAGCGCGGTGGAAAACGCCCGGATTTGCGGGCATGGCATGTGAGCATGACGTGCGGGCGCATGCCGCCCGCCTGCGGAAAGAGCCGCCGTCTCCCGAGGGGACGGCGGCTCTTTCACATGGAGGGGCGGACGGGCGGATGGCGGTCTCCGAAGGCCCGTGGGAAACCGGACGCGCGAGGCGGCGCGTCGGCAAGCCCGCCCGGAACCATGTTGACGCGCATGGCCCGGCGGGAAAGGAAACGCGGGGAGCAAAAAGCGGGCGTCGGGTAATTACCCTGAAGCGTTCAATGCATCTTCGCCTGGTTCGTCACCGGTTCGTCACCTAGTTCATCAGGGCCATGAGCAGCCCCAGCGCAGGCCTTCCTTCCGCCCGCAGTTCGCGGAAGTTCAGGCGGTGGCGGATGCGTCCGTCCTCGTACAGCACCAGGGTGTCGGCAAATGCGTCCACGTCGTCCGGGTCGTGGGTGATGATGATGGCCGGAATGTCGAAGTGGGCGAACAGCCGGGTGAACTCCTTGCGCATGCGCACCCGCAGCAGCGGGTCCAGGGCAGAGAACGGCTCGTCCAGCAACAGCGCGCGCGGGTTGGTGGCCAGGGCGCGGGCCAGCGCGGTGCGCTGGCGCTGCCCGCCGGAAATGTTGCCCGGCAGGTTGTGGGCCACGTGGTCTATCTCGAACAGTTCCAGCAGTTCGTCCACGCGTTGCTTGCCGCTTGCGCCGTCGGCCCCGCTTCCCTTCCCGGCTCCTGACTGCCCGGCAACGGACGCGCGCCGCCCGGCCCCCAGGCCGAACTCCACGTTCTTGCGCACCGACAGGTGCGGGAACAGGGCATAGTCCTGAAACACGTAGCCGATGCCCCGGTCGCGCGCGGGCATGTCGATGCCCGCCGCCGTGTCCAGCAGGGTGGTGCCGTTGATGACGATGCGCCCCTCGCGCGGGTGCATCAGCCCGGCGATGGCTTGCAGGGTCAGGGTCTTGCCCGAGCCGGAATGGCCGAACAGCACCAGGGTGCGGTCTTCTGTGGCGAAGGACACGTCTATCTTGAAGCCCTTGCCGCCCGCGCCCCGGGCCGGAGGCAGGCGGTGGGTGATGGAAACGTCTATCATCATGCCCCCCTGCCGAAGGAAAGCCCGCCGGTGGCCAGCTTGTCCGCAAGGATCAGCACGCCCATGCACAACAGCGAGGTGGCGATGACCAGCGCCAGCGCCTGTGCGTCGTCCCCGGCCTGAAAGGCGGAATAGATGGCCAGCGACAGGGTTTGGGTGCGGCCCGGCAGGTTGCCCGCGATCATCAGCGTGGCGCCGAATTCGCCCATGCCCCGCGCAAAGGCCAGCATGATCCCGGCCAGTATGCCGCGCCACGCAAGGGGCAGCGACACCCGCAGGAACACCTTCCATTCCGATGCGCCCAGGGTGCGGGCCGCGTTTTCCAGGTTGTGGTCCACGGCTTCCAGCGCGGCGCGGGCCGATTTGTAGATGAGCGGAAAGACCACCACCGTGGCCGCCACCACGGCGCCTTCCCACGAGAACATCAGGTTGATGCCGAATTCGGCCAGCCACGGCCCCAGCAGGCCGCGCCGCCCCACCAGCAGGATGAGGTAGTAGCCGATGACCGTGGGCGGCAGCACCAGCGGCAGTGCGCACAGGGCATCCACCCAGGTGCGGCCCGGAAAGGGGCGGCGGGCGATGCACCACGCCGTCAGGATGCCGAGCACGGAGGACACCACCGTGGCAATGCCCGCCACCTTCAGCGTGAGCAGGATGACGGAGATTTTCAGCGTGTCCGCCGTCAGCAGGGGGGAAAGGAAATCCATGGCCCGACTGTGGCGAAAAGGCCGGGGGGCCGCAACAGAGGCACGAAAACTTTCGTCTTGGTGACCGTGGCACGGGGCAGTGACACGAGCCGCCTCGGCGGGTTGCTTTGGTCATCTGTCGATGCACCAGCCAAAAAGGGGAAGGACCGTGTGGCCCTTCCCCGTGTGTCATCATGGCGTGAACATGGCGTCAACCCGGCTTGCTCCGTGCGGCGTGACCGTGGGCGTCGCCATTCCTTCTTCTCTCAGGGGCTGTTTCCAAATTAGGATTTTCGTTCGTTGGCGAGGAAAACGAGCCTGCCATGAGGGAGTATACTCTTCTCGTATTCGACCGACATGGCAGGCGAAGTTTGACGACGCCAACGGGCGAAAGGACAATTTGGAGACGGCCCCTACCCTTCGCACTTGGCGGTCAGCGCGGCGGCCACGGTCTTGCCCAGTTCGAAGCACTTTCCGTAGGTGTCGTGGGTGGGCACGTGCTTCACCTTTACCGGTTCGGCGGGCAGTTCCATGCCCATGGATTCCAGCCATTCGGTGATGGCCTTCACCGATTCGCCGGACCAGCCGAACGAACCGAACGCCGCGCCGATGCGGTTTTGCGGACGCAGGCCCTTCATGTAGGTGAGCATCTTGGCCACTTCGGGCAGGATGCCGTTGTTGTGGGTGGGCGAACCCACGATCACCGCGCCGCAGTCGGCCAGTTCGGTCATCACCGCGCTGTGGTGGTTGGCCTTCAGCCACATGATGCGGGTGGGCACGCCGCCCGCCTCCAGCCCGTCGGCAATGGCGCGGGCCATCTTTTCGGTGGAGTGCCACATGGTGTCGAACACGATGACGGCGCGCTTCTGCGGCTTCTGCTCGGCATAGCGGCGGTAGGTGTCGAAGGCGAACTGCACTTCGTCATGGCCGCGAAAGATCAGCCCGTGGTCGGGGGCCAGCATGTCGATGTCCAGCTTCAGCTCGGCGATGGCGTCCAGCGTCTTCAGCACGATGGGCGAGAAGGGCAGCACGATGTTGTGATAGTACTCCTTCATGGCGTGCAGCAGCGCGGAGCGGTCTATCTCGTCGGCGTAGCGTTCTGTGCTGGCGATGTTCTGGCCGAAGGCGTCGTTGCAGATCAGCAGCTTGTCTTCGGGAATGTACGACACCATGCTGTCGGGCCAGTGCAGCATGCGCGTTTCCACGAAGGTCACGGTGCGCTTGCCGAGGCTGATGGAGTCGCCGGTCTTGACCACCTGCACGGGCCAGCCGGTGATGTCGAAGTGGGCTTCCATGGCCTTCAGGCCCATGGGCGAGCAGAATATCTTTTCGGGCTTGCAACGGGCCACCATTTCGGCCAGGGCACCGGCGTGGTCGGGCTCCAGGTGGTTGCAGACGATGTAGTCGATCTTCTCGGGCTCCACCACCTGGGACAGGCGGCAGAGCAGGGTGGGCAGGAATTCGTGCTTCACCGTGTCGAACAGGGTGACCTTTTCGTCCATGACCACGTAGGCGTTGTACGTGGTGCCCTGCGGCGACAGGGAATAGCCGTGGAAGTCGCGGCTGTTGTGGTCGACGACGCCGACCCAGTGGATGTCCTTCTTTATTTCAAGGGCGTGCATGTTCTACCTCGCGATGCGGGTGCGGTGGGTGTGCGCGGGGGGCGCGGCATGCCGGCGAGCATGCGCAAGAGGGCTGACCAAAGGAGTAAGTAAATTCCGTGGGTGGGGCAAGGGGGGCGATGCCTGATGCGTGGTGCGGGCTGGCGCGCGGGCATCCGGGTGCCGGGCTGGCCGCCATTCGTGTAGCCGTCTGGACTGCCTGCGGGCGGCACCGGCGTGTCGCCTCTGCGGAACCCGAGGGCGCGGACGCAAAGGGGAGGCGCACCGCCCTGCGGCGGTGCGGCCTCCCCTGCCGGTCGGAAGCCGGAACCCGCTAGGCGGGTTCGAATTCGGACTTGGGCGCGCCGCAGATGGGGCACACCCAGTCGGCGGGCACGTCTTCGAAGGCGGTGCCGGGCTTCACGCCGTTGTCGGGGTCGCCTTCGGCGGGATCGTACTCGTAGCCGCAAACGGTGCAGACGTACTTTTTCATGATGCGTTCCTCGTTGTCGGGTGGTTGCGTTGCGGGCGCGCGCCGCGCCCTGTCACCAGGCTGCCGTCCGCCGGGTGCGGCGGGTGGGCGGTTGCCCGTCGGGCAAGGGCCGCGCGGACCGGCCTACGCCTTCCAGTGCCCGTGCAGGTTGCAGTATTCGCGGGCGGAAACTTCGGTGGCCTGGATGCAGAATTCGGCCTCGGGGGCGTCGCCGGGCTTCAGGAACCTGGTGTAGCTGCGACCGTCGGCAATGAGTTCGATCCACTCGATCCAGTGGGTTTCCTCCATGGGATGGGCCACGGAGCCGACCTTCACCTTGTAGCCGGTGGCGGTCTTTTCGATGACCGGCACGTGCTTTTCCTTGGCGCCGTCGCTGGTGCCTTCCTTCATGAACTTCATGGGTTCGCCGCAGCAGACCAGGTCGCCGCCGCCGGCGTGCATGACTTCGACGATGTTGCCACAGTGAACGCACTTGTAGACTTCGAGCATGTTCGGCACGGGATGCCTCCTTGAAGGGCCTTTGGGGCCTGTATCGGCCCGGTGATGTTCGTGCGGTGCCGGGTGCCTGCGCTGGTGCTGGCGGTCCGGGTGACCGTGATGTCCGCTTGACCGTGATGCCCGTTTGACCATGATATCCGGGTGACCGTGATATCGGGGTGACCGTGATATCGGGTGTACCGGGGTGTCTTGTCGCTCCCGCGCGCTCGTGCTCCGTGGTGTTCCGTGCCGCCCCGCAGGGGGCTGGGCCGCCGGTGCGGGTGCGCCGCCCGGGGCGTGCCGCGGGACGGAACGGAGGGAACACGCGGTATCGCCATCTATACATCAGGTCGGTGGACTGTTCAATCATTCTCCGCGAACTGGCGGAAAGATTGCGCGAAATTCCGCCCGCACCCGGACTGCGGGCGCGATGTGGCGCGGCCCGGAACCTACTGGCGGAACCGTTCCACCAGTTCGCCCAGCCGCCGGGCCATGCCGGACACCTCGTTGATGGAGGCTTCCGCCGTGTGGATGCGCTCGGCGATGTCGCGCGACAGGTCGTTGATGCGGGTGACGTTGCGGTTGATCTCGTCGCTGGTGGCCGATTGCTGTTCCGACGCGGTGGCGATGTTGCGCACCATGTCGGCAATGTTCACGGCCCGCCGCACGATGCGCCCCAACGCCTCGCCTGTGCCTTCGGCCTTGTCCGCCGTGGCTTCCACCTGGCCGCGCGTGCGGGTCATCTCGTCCACGGCCTGGGCCGTGCCGGTCTGGATGTCCTTGATGGCGTGCTCCACTTCCTTGGTGGCGGTCATGGTCTTTTCGGCCAGTTTGCGCACCTCGTCGGCCACCACGGCAAAGCCGCGCCCGGCATCCCCGGCGCGTGCCGCCTCGATGGCGGCGTTCAGCGCCAGCAGGTTGGTCTGGTCAGCGATTTCGTTGATCACGTCGATGACCCGGCCAATGTTGTCGGCCCGCGCCGCCAGGTCGTTGAGCGATGCGGCAAGCCCGGCGGCCCGTTCGGCCACCTGGCGGGTTTCGGCCACGGTGGCCTGCATTTCGTTGCCGCCCTGTTGAGCCTCGTTGTTGGCAAGGTCGGCGGCCTCTGCCGTGGCCGAGGCGTTGCGGGTGACTTCCACCACCGTGGCGTTCATCTCGTCCATGGCCGTGGCCACCTGGGCTGTCTCGTCGGTGGATTCCACGACGTTGCGGGCCAGTTCGCCCATGCGCACGGAAAGCTCACCGGCGGCGTCGGACAGGGCGCGTGCCACCCCGGTCACTTCCTCGGCCACCTCCAGCAGGTTGCGGCGCTGGGTCTCTATGCGGACCTTGTCCTCTTCCTCCTGGGTCAGGTCGATCATCACGGTGATGGCCCCCACGGCCTGCCCGGCGGTGTCGCGCAGGGGCGACGCCTCGTAGTGCAGCGGAAAGCCCACCCCGTCCCGCCGCACGAAGCGCAGCATGCCGCTGGTGCTGGTGCCGGTGGACAGCACCTGGGTCACCGGGTCGCATTGCAGGGTGCAGTCCTGCCCACCCTTTTCCAGTACCTCGCGCAGTGAAAGCCCCATCAGGTCCTTGCAGGCGGACCCCAGGATGGCGCACATGGGCTGGTTGGCGAACTCGATGCGCCCCGCCTTGTCCATGACCGCCAACGGCACGATGATGCCGCCAAGTACGGATTTGTTGTATTCCAGCTGGTTGCGGATGGTGGATACCATGGACGCCAGGTTGGCGGACAGCACGCCCAACTCGTCGCGGGACTCGTCGGTGAAGGACACGGCGTAGTTGCCGCGTTCGATCTCGCTGCTTACCCGGGCGATGGTGCGCACCCGGCCCACCACGGCGCGGCGCATGAACAGCGAGAGCACGGCGGTAAGGGCCAGCATGCCCGCCAGCGAAAGGGCCCCGCCCTGCCACTGCCGGGTGCGCAGCAGGGCCGCGTCGGCGGAGATGTCCTGCAACATGACCATGGCCCCCAGGATGGGCTGGCTGGCGCCGTGGCAGTGATGGCATTCCGGCGCATTGGGGATGGTCTTGAGTTCGGTGTAGTACGGCACGCCGCCCAGTTCCAGCAGTTGCCCCTCGTCCACCGGCTTTTGCAGCGCGGTAGTGAACAGCGCGGCAAAGCGCGGATCGCGGACCACGTCCTGCATGGGTTTGCGGGTGGCCTCGTGCCGGGTGGAATAGGTGATGGAGCCCCGAAAATCGGTCAGGTGCACGCTGATGGTGGGATAGCGCGCGGCGATGGCGCTGAACTTTTCCTCGGTGCCTTCGTCGTTGCCCTTGGACATGGGGTCGTTGATGGCCTCAAGCAATATCTGGGCGGTACGGGCGGAGGAATCGTGGATGAGGTGGAGGGTGGTTTCGCGTTGCCAGTAGGAGTTGGCGAGGAACAATGCCGCAAAGACGATGACCGCGGTGCCCACGACGAGCATTTGCACCTTGGCGCCCAGCGAACGGGTGAACAGCATGCGACCCCCCCCGGTTTGTCCTGCGGCGTGAATGCGCAGGGTGCCCGCCCCCGTGTTCGGGGCGGCGTGCCAATGGGTGTCGACGCGCGTGCGGCGGGCGCTTGATGCAGCGCGCCGCGCATGGGGGGGCAGGCTGTGCCCGACTTCAGACCGTCCCCCGCCGCGAGCCGATAAGACCCGGTATGGCGCCGTTCTTGTTTGCTTTCGCTGTACCCAAGGGGAGGGGTTGCGTCAAGCGGGTGAAGGAAAAAACGCAGGTTGTGCGTACAGTTGGATTATGCTTGGCTCGGCATGTTGCAGGACGCGCGAGGTCGGTGCGCACCAGAGGGGATGGGCGGGCAGGCGCCTGCCCGCCCGCAAAGGGTTATGCATGACTGCGCGGCGGGCTGTTCAAGTGGGCCCGCAACCGGGCGTCCAACTGGTCGATTTCGATGGGTTTGGCCAGGTAGTCGTTCATGCCCGCCGCCAGAAAGCGTTCGCGGTCGCCCAGCATGGCATGGGCGGTAAGGGCCAGCACCGGCACCCACGGCGGGGTGGTGCCGGGGGGCACGGCCTCGCGCATGCGAATGTGCCGGGTTACCTCCATGCCGTCCATGTCGGGCATCTGGATGTCCATGAGCACCGCGTCGTAGCGGTCGCGCCCCAGCATTTCCAGGGCCTGCCGCCCGGAGGCGGCGCGGTCTGCGATATAGCCCAGCCGGGTCAGCAGCCGCTGCGCGGTGATCAGGTTCACCTCGTCGTCATCCACCACCAGGATGCGCGGCGGCGTCCCGGCGGCGTCTGGCGTCCGGTTCGCTGGCGCCCCGGGCGTTGCGTCTTCCTTTCCCGCCGCTGCGTCCGCCACCGGTGGCGTTGCCGCCTGGGGGTGGGGCGGGGCAACGTTCGGGGCCACGCCTGGGGCCGCGTCTGGGGGGCGGGCTGCCTGCGCGACCCCGGCGGCTTGCGGGGCAGGGCCTGCCGTGCCCGGTGATGCGCTTGGCGATGCGGTCCGCCGCGCCGCTCGGCTTTCCCTGGGGGGCTCTTCTTCCGCGCGCAGGGGCAGGGTGATGTGGAATTCCGTGCCCTCGCCGGGGGCGGTGGCCACGCAGATGGTGCCGCCCATGAGCAGGACGAGCCGCCGCACGATGCCGAGGCCCAGGCCCGTGCCGTCGGGCCGGGCCGTGGCCGCGCTGCCCGTGGCGTAGTTTTCGAACAGGGTGCGCAGCCGTTCCGGCGCGAAGCCGATGCCCGTGTCGATGACCGCCATGTGGATGCAGGTGCGCTCTGCCTGTCCGCAGCGCGGCAGCGGGTACATCTCCACGCGGACTCCGCCCGTGTCCGTGCACTTGACCGCGTTGGACACCAGGTTCACCAGCACCTGGCGGATGCGCCCGGCATCGCCCGCAAGTTCCGGGGGCAGGTCCGGGGCGACCTGCATCTCGAAGGTCAGGCCCTTGGACCGGGCCTGGGGGGCCAGCATGGCATGCACGGGTTCGGTCACCTGGGCCACGGTGAACGGTTCTTCCACCAGCGGCAGGGCGCCCGCCTCCATGCGCGAGATGTCCAGAATGTCGTCGAGGATGCGCAGCAGGTTGCGGCTGGCGCCCAGTGCCGTGTCCACGCAGTCTTCCTGGTCGCCGGAAAGGTGGCTGCCGCGCAGCAGTTGCAGCATGCCCATGATGCCGTTGATGGGGGTGCGCACCTCGTGGCTCATCACCGCGATGAATTCCGACTTGGAACGGTTGGCCTTTTCCGCCGTATCCCTGGTCTGGCGCAGTTCGTCCTCGGCGCGGGTGCGCCGGGTGACGTCGGCGAACATCACCGCGATCTGGCGGTTGCCGGTGCGGAACACCCACAGGTCCACAAAGGCCCATCCGGCGGGCAGCCACCCGGCGCTGGCATGGGCCGTGACGCTGAATTCCCCGCCCTTGCGGGCGATGCCGCCGAAGATGGTGGGCAGGTTGGTGGCGGCGATGCCGGGCAGGGCTTCGGTCAGCCGCCGCCCCAGCATGCCCCGCCCGGTGACGTGCAGGGCCGTGTCGGCCGTTGGGTTCACCGCCTCTATGCGCAGGTGCTCGGCCTGGTCCAGGGCAAGCAGCAGCAGGCCCAGCGGCGCGCCTTCGACGATGGAGCGGAAGCGGGCCTCCACCTCGCGCAGCTGCTGCTCCGACTGCCTGCGCTCGGTGATGTCGTGGATCATGGCCACGGCCACCTCGCGGTTGCCCACGCGCAGTACCTTGGCCTTGACCAGCATGTCGCGTTCGATGCCCGTTCTGGTGCGCATGGGCATTTCCGCAGGAATTTCCAGGGGCTGTTCGCGCAGGGTGTTGAAGCGCCCGCCGAAGCCGTTGCGGTGCGTTCGGTCCGGATGCAACTGGCGCTGGTGCATGCCCAGCAGTTCGTCGCGGGTATACTCGAATATCTGCTGGGCCGCCCGGTTGGCGTCCAGGATGATGCCGGTATCCGCGTCGGCCAGCAGAATGGCGTCCATGGCGTTGTCGAACACGGCGCGGTAGCGGGCCTCGTTGTCGCGCAGTTCGGCGGTGAAGGCCTCTCGTTCGCCTTGGCGGCTGGCGAGTATGGCGGCCATGGTGTCCACGCTGAAGGCCAGCTGGCCGATTTCGCCCATGTCGTGGCGGATGCCGGTGCGTGCGCCCAACTGTCCCTCGCCGATGCGGGTGGCCGTGGCGGCGATGTGCGACAGGGGCCGGGCCACCAGTCTGCCGCCGATGCTCCAGGCCACGGCCAGGGTAACGGCCATGGCGCCGCCGAGCAGCAGCAGGGCATGGTTGCGCGCGGCCCGCATCGGGGCCAGCACGGCATCTTCGGGAATGCCTACCATTACATTCAGATAGGGGGCGGATTCCGGGTGCAGGCGGATGCGGGTGAAACCGTACAGCCGCACCGCGCCGTCGGAACTTACGCGGGTGAACAGCCCCTCGTCGGGCATGGTGCGCAGGATGTTCAGTATTTCTTCCCGGATGGGCTTGCCCACGGGATTGGCGTCGTTCTGCGGGTGGTAGGCCAGACGAACGCCGCGATGGTCGGACACGCTCAGGACCGAGCCGGGGGGCAGGTTCAGCTTGTCGAAAAGAGGGTCGTACTGGTCCAGCCGCAAGGGGGCAGCCAGCACGCCGTATACCCGGCCCTCGCCGTCCACCAGCGGCAGCGCGAAGTGAAAGGTGGACTCGTGCAGGGTGCGCGCCACCACGTATTCGCCGTTGGAAAAGCGCTTGTCGCGCACCGCCGCGCGAAAGTAGAGGCGATCCGCAAGGTTGAAGGGCGCCTGGCCGGGGGGGGACATGGTCTGGCGGCCCGAGGCGATGAGGTCGCCATTGGCGTCGAGGGCCATCAGGTTCAGCAGGGTGGTGTTTCCGGCCAGCACCTCGCGGAATATCGCTTCGCAGGCGGTGGGATCCAGTCGGCGCACGTCGGGCAGGGCGGCCAGGATGGTCAGGGTCTGGCGGGCGTCGCTGCCCACGCGTTCCTGCAGGGCGGCGATGCTGCGGACAGCCCGGGTGACCGAGGCCTCCGCCTCGACCTTCAGTTGCGAGGCGAGACGGTGGGAGTCGTACAGGATGACCCCGAACGAGGGCAGGGCCGCCAGAAGGGCGACCCAGACCAGGGTGACGCGGATGGAGAACATGTGCGGCCGCATGGCGACTCCGGGCACGGACGGCTTTACGGCCAGGCTGAGGCCGTGGGAAGCAGTACGATCATGGCACGCTTTTTTTCCGTGCGCCACCGCAAATCATGCGGCGGACACCAGGTGACACGGCGGCCCCGGGGAGCGGGCCGGGCCAACGCAACCGGGGCGGGCCTTGCGGCCCGCCCCGTCGTGGATACGTGTGTTTTCAGCCTGTCGTGCCTCAGCGGCGATCCCCAACGCCGGACTTTTGACTGTTGGCGAGGAAAACAAGCCTGCCATGAGGGAGTATACTTTTGTCGTATTCTACCGATATGGCAGGCGAAGTTTGACACTGCCAACGGTCAAAAGGACAAGTTGGGGAACTCCCGGCTACCAGTTGAAGGTAGCCTTGAACGAACGGGCCAGCCCTTCCACGCCTTCCGCCAGCAGGGGCGCGCCCTGAGCGGTGACGGCAAGGACCGCGTCCGCCGTCACCTCGCCGATGCAGGCGCAGGCGGACCCGGCAAACCGCGCCTCGAAGGCGGCGGCGTTGCCCGGCTTCACGGTGACCAGCAGGCGGCTGGCCGATTCGGAGTACAGCAGTTCCGTGGCGGTCATGTCGCATACGGCGGGCACTGCGGCGATGTCGCAGCGGGCGCCCAGCCGACCGCCCACGGCCATTTCGGCCAGGGCAACGGCAAGGCCGCCGTCGGACAGGTCATGGCAGGCGGTAACCAGGCCCGCGTTGATGGCCCCGTACAGCGCGCGGTAGCGGGCCATGGCGGCCAGCGCGTCCACCTGTGGCACCTGAGCGCCCACGGTGTTCAGCTGGTCGGCGATTTCGCTGCCGCCCAGTTCGCGCAGGGTGTCGCCCAGCAGGTACACCTTGTCGCCGGGCTGCTTGAAGTCGGAGGTGACGGCCCGGTTCACGTCGTCCATGACGCCCAGTACCGAGTACAGCACCGTGGGCGGGATGGATATCTTCACCCCGCCGCCGAAGTAGTCGTTCTTCATGGAGTCCTTGCCGGAAACGCAGGGCACCCCGTAGGCAAGGCAGAAGTGGGCCAGGGCCTGGTTGGCGCGCACCAGCTGGGCCAGCTTGTACTGGCCGTCGGGCGTCTTTTCCGACTGCACCGGGTCGCACCAGCAGAAGTTGTCTGTGCCGGCCATGCGGTCGGGGTCGCCGCCCACGGCCACGGCATTGCGCACCGCCTCGTCGATGGCGTTGGCCATCATCCAGTAGGTGTCGTAGTCGCTGAACTTGGGGCAGATGCCGTGCGAAAGCACGATGCCCGCCTGGCTGTCCAGCAGGGGGCGCACCACGGCGGCGTCCGCCGGGCCGTCGCGCTTGACGCCCACCAGCGGCTTCACCACGCTGCCGCCCTTCACCTCGTGGTCGTACTGGCGGATCAGGTATTCCTTGCTGCAGATGTTCAGGCGGCCCAGCATGGCGTGCAGCAGCGGGCCCTGTTCGGCGGGGGCCGGGTTCAGCCTGCATTCGCATTCCGGGGCGAAGGACGGGCGTTCCCACACGGCGGAAAGTTGCATCTGGGGCACGCCGTCATGCAGAAAGTCCATGTCCAGACAAGCCACATGCTTGTCGCCGTAGACCACGTGGAAGCGGCCCGATTCGGTGAATTCGCCCAGCGGGGTGAGCTCCACGTCCATCTCTTTGGCCAGGGCCATGAAGGCGTCCAGCTTTTGCGGCGGCACGGCCAGGGTCATGCGTTCCTGCGCTTCCGACAGCAGGATTTCCCACGGGCGCAGGCCGTCGTACTTCAGCGGCGCGCGCGAAAGGTCCAGGCGGCAGCCGCCGGTATCCTGGGCCATTTCGCCCACGGACGAGGACAGGCCGCCCGCGCCGTTGTCGGTGATGGCGTTGTACAGGCCCATGTCGCGGGCGCGCATGATGCAGTCGTACATCTTGCGCTGGGTGATGGGGTCGCCGATCTGCACCGCCGTGGCCGGGGAGCCTTCGTGCAGTTCTTCGGACGAGAAGGTGGCGCCGTGGATGCCGTCCTTGCCGATGCGCCCGCCCGCCATGACGATGACGTCGCCGGGCAGGGCCTTCTTGTACCAGCCGGGACGCCCGTGGATTTCCCGGGGCAGCATGCCCACGGTGCCGCAGTACACCAACGGCTTGCCGAGGTAGCGTTCGTCGAACACGATGGAGCCGTTGACGGTGGGGATGCCCGACTTGTTGCCGCCGTGCTCCACGCCTTCACGCACGCCTTCCATGACCCGGCGCGGGTGCAGCAGGCGGGGGGGCAATTCACCCTCGTGGAAGGGCGAGGCAAAGCAGAACACGTCGGTGTTGCACAGCAGTTCCGCGCCGAGGCCGGTGCCCATGGGGTCGCGGTTCACGCCCACGATGCCGGTCAGCGCGCCGCCGTAGGGGTCCAGCGCCGAGGGGCTGTTGTGGGTTTCCACCTTGATGCACACGTCGTGGGTGTCGTTGAAGGCGATGACCCCGGCGTTGTCCTTGAACACCGAACGGCAGAAGTCGCGCTCGCCCAGGCGCTGGCGGATGGTCTTTGTGGAGCCCTGGATGTACGTCTTGTACAGGCTGTCCACCACCTCGCGGCGGCCCGTTTCGCGGTTCTCGTAGTCGATGCGGGCAGAAAATATCTTGTGCTTGCAGTGCTCGGACCAGGTCTGGGCCAGCACCTCGATTTCCGCGTCGGTGGGGTCGACGGGCAGGCCGAGGGTGGCGCGGTCGGCGCGCACGGCGGGGTCCGCGTAGTAGGCGCGGATGGCGTGCAGTTCTTCCAGGCTGAGGGCCAGGGTGTTCTCGCGGCTGAAGGCCAGCATGGCCGCATCGTCCATGGAGGACAGCGGGATTATGGCCACCTCGTCGCTGGATGCCCCGGTCACCTGCGCGGCCTGCGGGACGAAGCCGGGTTCGGCGGCCCATTCGTCGCGGCTTTTCAGGGCAAAACGCTGGATAAGCTCGTTGGCCAGCAGGTCGCGGGCGATGTGCTCCATGTCCGCGCGGGACAGGGGCGTGTCCGCGGCGCAGGTCACGTGGAACTGGGCCGAGGTGTACACGGCGATGGAGCGGCGGTCGGCCCCCAGCACCAGGGCCAGGGTGTCGCGAGCGGTGCGGCCCTCGTTGTCGGTGACGCCGGGGCGAAAGCCCACTTCCAGCACCCAGTCCGCCGGGGCCGTGCCCTGCGGGGCGGGCAGCAGGTCCAGCGCGGCGTCCTGCAGCACGGGGTCGTGCAGCACGCCCTGGGCCACCATGCTGGCCAGTGCGTCTTCGGAAAGGCCATCCACGGTGAACACCCTGACAAGGCGCACGGATTCAACGTTCAGGCCCAGCGAGGCCCGGATCTTGGCGGCGACGTTGCGGCCCACGGTATCGGTGACCTGCGGCCGAAGGCCAACTTCTATGCGCCGAAGCATGACTGACTCCTGAGGGTGTTTTGGGGTGCGAGCGGTTGGCTCTCCATAAAGGCAAACGCCGCGCTTTGCAAATACGTGAAGGGGGTGGGCGGCGGGGCTGGCGGAGCGGGGGGAGGGAAGGTAGCAGCTTGATTGAAGGCGTTTTCTACGGAAAATCTCCAGTACGTTCGGAGACGCTCGATTTCGTTATGCCTCCGGCGGGCAGGGGGCCGCTGAGCGGCAGCCCCCTGCACCCCCGCGCTCCAGGGGGGCTTCGCCACAGCTCTGCTATTTTCATCCGTAAGACTCGCGCTTCGCGCTCGCCTAACGGCAGAAGTCCTGGACCCCCGGCGTTTCTTGCGCCGCATTCCTAATGCCGGGCAGCTTCCCTTCGGCGCAAGGCGCCTTCGGGTGATCTGCCCGGCTGAATGCGCATGCGCACGCGGCTCCTGCAGTTTTGGCGGTAGCGGCCTTTGTCGCGCTGGTCGTGAGCACTTCAGCGCCATTCTCATGGGGATCAGGCGTGTGCACGGTTGGCCGCAGCGCGCCGCAGGCCATGACGTGGCAGAAAATCAAAACCGGAGCAATGTTCCCATGGGGGGCTACAGCAACGCCTGCATCAGGGCTTCGCGGCCCGCGTCGCCGCCAAGGTCGGCGGGGGTGAATTCCCGCTGCGGCCTGCCGTCGGCGAATATGACCACCCGGTCGGCCAGGCGCATGGTCTGGCCCAGGCTGTGCGACACCATCAGCACCGGGCGGTCGGTCGCCAGGCGGCGCACCAGTTGTTCCACGTCGCGGGTGGTGGCCGCGTCCAGCGAGGCGGTGGGCTCGTCCAGCAGCAGCACGTCCGGTTGCAGGATCAGCATGCGGGCCAGACACAGCCGCTGCTGTTGCCCGCCGGAAAGCTGCGCGGCGGGGCGGTCCAGCCGCTGGCGCACGTCGTCCCACAGGCCCACGTCGGCCAGCACGGCCTGCATGCGGGCCGGGGCGTCGGGCAGTGGCCCGCGCACCAGTTCCAGCGGCAGCAGCAGGTTGCGGCGGACGCTCATGGGCAGCACGTTGGGCGTCTGGAACACCATGCCCACCCGGCGGCGCAGTTCGGTCAGGGCCGGGCCGTCAGGCCCCAGTACGTCGCACGGACCGTCAGGCCCCAGTACGTCGCACGGACCGTCAGGCCCCGGCACGTCGCACGGGGTGCCGGGGGTGCCGTCCGCATGCCGCCCACCATGGGGGCCGCCGGGGTACAGCAGGATGGAGCCGGTAGTCTCGCAGCCGGGAAAGCATTCGTTCAGGCGGTTCAGGGCGCGCAGGAAGGTGGTCTTGCCCGAGCCGGAGCGGCCCAGCAGCACGGTGACCCCGGCGCGGGGCAGGTCCAGCGAGGCGTCTTCCACCGCCGGGCGGCCATGGAAGGACACGCGCAACCCGGTGACCCGCAGGCTCGGCTCGGGATCGCGTATGTTCAGTTCCATGCATCCTCCCCCTTGTGGCGGCGCGCCATCACCCGCTGCAAGGCCCCGGCACCCAGCATCATGGAGCCGGAAAGGACCAGCAGCACCAGCGCCGCGCCAAAGCCGCGCGCCAGTTCGTCCTCGGTCTGGTACTGGGCGGCGGTGTAGTAGATGGTGAAGGGCAGGGCCTCGAACTTGGCCAGCAGCCCGGCGGGCAGCCCGGCGTTGGCCACCACCCCGGTGAGCAGGATAACCGCCGTGTCTTCCGCAGCGCGGCCCATGGCCAGCATGACCCCGCCCAGAATGCCGCGTCCGGCCTCCGGCAGCAACACCCGGAACACGGTCTGCTCGCGGGTCAGCCCCAGGGCCGCCCCGGTCAGCCGCAAGCCGTGGGGCAGCGATTCCAGCGCGGCGCGGGTGGACACCACCAGCGGGGGCAGCACCAGCAGGGCCAGGCACCCCGCCGCCAGCAGCAGGCAGGTGTTGGCCTGCGGCACGAAGGTGCGGCGCAGCACGAGGATGAGCGTGAACCCGAACAACCCCATGACGATGGACGGCACCCCGGCCAGCAGTTCCACGGCCAGCCCCAGGTGGCGGCGGGCGCGCGGGCCCGCGTATTCGGCAAGGTAGATGCCGCAGCCCACGCCCGGCCCCAGCACCAGCAGGGTGGCCAGCCCCACAAGGTACAGGCTGCCCGCGCAGGCGGGCCATATGCCGTCCCACACCGGGCGCAGCCCGGCCATGGCCAGCAGGGGCGGCGCATCGCCGAAGAACAGCGCGCGGCCCAGTGTGGGCACCCCGCGCCACAGCAGGTAGCCGCAGCCGACGGCGGCCACGGCGGCCACCAGTAGCGCGGCCAGCCAGGCCGCGACGGTGAGGGCATGTTCGCGGGTGCGGGGCCGGGCACCGGGCGGGATGCGCCGGTCCGGCAGATGCCGGGGCTCTGGCGAGATCGGGCGTCCGGTCATGGCCGCCACTCCGCGTCGGAAAGGGATTCCTGCCCCGTGCCGCGCAGGCGGCGCACGGCCAGGCTGACGCCCGCGCTCACCGCCAGCAGCAGGATGCCCGCCGCGAACAGCGAATGGTAGGCGGTGCTGCCCGCATCGGTGGACATGACCAGTGCCATGTGCGCGGTAAGGGTGCGCAGGGCGTCGAAGGGCGATGCGGGCACGCCGGGCGCGTTGCCCGCCAGCATCAGCGGAATCAGCGTGTCGCCCACGGCCCGGCCAAAGCCGAACACCCCCGCCGTGATCAGCCAGCGCCGCGCCCCCGGCAGCATGACGTGGGCAAATACCTGCGCGGGCGAAAGGCCCAGCGCCGCGCCGGTAAGCCGCAACGACCGCCCCTGTTCCCGCAGGGCGGCATCCATGATCACCACCATGGTGGGCAGCACCAGCAGGGCCAGCACCAGCGCGGCGGACAGCCAGCACAGGCCGGACCCCTGTCCCGCCTGCCGCACCAGCGGCACCAGCAGGAACACCGAGACGAATCCGTAGACCACCGTGGGCACAGCCGCCATGCCGTGCACCAGTTGGCGCAGGGCGCGGGCGGGCCGGGCGGGGCCAAGCCCGTGCATCCAGCCGCACAGGCAAAGGGCCAGCGGCCAGCCCAGCAGCAGGGCCGAACAGGCCAGCAGCACCGAGCCGCAGACCATGGGCAGGATGCCGAACTGCCCGGCGGCGGGCAGCCAGCGCCAGGACAGCACCGCAAGGCCCTGCCCGCTCAGCAGCACGGGCAGGGCATACACGGTGACGAAACCGAACACGGCGGCAATGCCCAGCACCGTGATGGCGGCGGCGCACCGCAGCGCCGGGGGCGCGCTTGCGTCATGCCCTGCCGGAACCGACGGGCGGGCCGGGCCGGTCAGGCGGGCCGGGCGGGCCGGGCGGTTTGGACAGGACGGGCGGGATGGGCCTTGCACGGCGGGGTTCTGCTTCACGGAACCTAGCGGTCGAGAGGGATGTAGCCGCTGGCCTTGGTGATCTCCTGCCCTTCGGGGCTGAAGATGTAGTCGATGAAGGCCTTGGCCAGGCCCTGCGGCGCGCCCTTGGTGTTCATGTACAGCTTGCGGGTGACGGTGTACGCGCCGCTGGCGGCGTTTTCCTGCGTGGGCACCATGCCGTCGAAGTGCAGGCCCTTGATGCTTTCGCCCAGGTGGCCGATGCCCACGTAGCCGATGGCGTTGGGGTCCTGGGCGATGGCGGTCTTCATGGCGCCGTTGGAGTTCACCACGTTGGCCGTGGCGGCTTGCGGACCCTTCTTCAGGGCCTTTTCCACGAACACCTCGCGGGTGCCGCTGCCGTCCTCGCGGGTGTACAGGGTGATGGGGGCATCCTTGCCGCCCACGTCCTTCCAGTTGGCGACGGTGCCCGCGAAGATGTCGGCCACCTGCTTGCCGGTCAGGCCGTTGACGGGGTTGGCCGGGCTGACCACCACGGCCACGCCGTCGATGGCGAAGGGAAAGGACACCAGGCCGTACTTCTGCACTTCTGCCTCGGTGAGCGGGCGACCGGTATTGCCGATGGCCACCAGCCCTTCACCCACCTGCTGCACGCCCACGCCGGAACCGCCGCCCGCCACCGAGATGCGCAGGGCCGGGTTCACGGTCATGATGCGTTTGGCGGCTTCCTTCATGACCGGGATGTGCGCGGTGCCCCCGGCGATGTCGAGGGAACCGGTGAGGCCGGATTGGGGCGCGAAGGCATCCAGCGGCGCGGCGGTGGCGGCGGTGGCAAGGCCAAGAGCCAGAACCACGACCAGGGACAGAACGGCACGAAGACGGCGCATACACCCTCCTTGCGGTGATCGGGATGAAATGATGTGTGAGCGGATGCTAACAGCGTCGGGAGGTTACGTGAAATAGGCTGTTTGAATGAAGCAAGGCCGCATGCATAGATTCTGTCTATGCATGCGGCCTGAAATGGTCGCGGGGGGCGTTGGTGATGTGCGCGCCCTACTCGGCCCAGCGCACCTTTACCCCTTCCAGCTTCTTGGCGGCATAACTGGCCCTGTCCGCCCGCTGGACCAGGTTTTCGCCCGTGTCCGCCGGCGCCAGCAGGGCCAGGCCCATGCTCAGGTCCACGGCGCCCTTGCAGCTGGTCACCACGCCTTCGCGGATGCGCCGGGCAAGGCCTTCCATGATCTCGGGGGTCACCTCGGTGACCACCACGGCAAATTCGTCGCCGCCGTAGCGGCAGGGAAAGTCCATTCCCTTGCGCACCACCGCGCTGATGCCCGCCGCCACCCGGCGCAGCACGGTATCGCCCGCCTGATGGCCATAGGTGTCGTTGATGGCCTTGAATCGGTCAAGGTCGAAGAAGATCAGCCCCAACTGGCGGTTGGTGCGACGGCTGCGCTCCATTTCGCGTTCCAGGATCATGTGGAACTGCGAATGGTTGAACAGCCCGGTCAGGCCGTCGTACATGGCCTGCTGCTTCACCTTTTCCTCCAGGCGGCGGATGCTGGTCAGGTCGCGCCCCACCACCAGGAAGGCCGGACCCTCGTGCTCGCGCGAGTCCAGCGCGGAAAAGACCAGTTCGAACAGGCCCATGCTGCCGTCGCCCAGCTCCAGTACCGCCTCCACCGGGGCAGCCGGTGACGAGCCGGACAGGTAGGCCGCGTCCCAGGTATCGGTAAAGGTGGCCGAGGGGCGCGACGAGGCGAACAGGTTCTTGCCCCGCAACCCGGCGCAGCGGCGCGAGGCCCACGATATCTGCCCCGTGCGGTCCACGGTGAGCACGATTTCCTGCATGGAATCCAGCAGCCGCTCCAGAAAGTCGCGCTGGCGCAGGCTCTGCACGTCCACGTCGGAGATTTCCGTCACGTCCTCGATGAGCAGCAGCACGTCATCGTGCGAGGCATCGCGGCGGCGGTGCAGCGAAACGTAGGCGCAGGGCGCGCCCATGCGCTGGCCCGCCGCGTCGGTGGGGCAGAACAGGCGGCTGATGAACGAAGGGCCGCCGTCGTCGGTGAAGGCCTGCCACTCCGGGCCGAAGTCCAGCCCCAGCGATTCGGACAGCAGGGGTCGCACTGGCGTGCGGGGGGCCAGGTCGTCGCGGCCCACGTAGTCCAGGAAGCGGCGGTTGGTTTCCACCACCAGCCCTTCGCGGTCCAGACGGGCCACGCCCAGGGGCAGGGCGTCCAGGGTGTCGGCCTTGGCCTCCAGCACGGCCTGCTGGTGATAGTAATTCTCCAGCGCCATGGCCATGAAGTGGCAGTACACCAGCAGGGCCGACTTGCGGGCCGGGGCCAGGGCGTCCTTGGGCAGGCGCAACTGGCCCCAGTCGGTGCCCGAGGCGGACAGAGGCACCCGTTCCTGGCCGGTCTGCCAGGGCAGCCGCGCGAAGGGGGCGGGGCCGGACTGCCGGGGCGTCGGGGTGGTCTCGTCGCCGCTGAATAGCAGGTACTCTTCGCTGCCGGGCACGCGCAGGGCCACTTCCCAGCGCTGCACGTTCCAGTACCAGCGCAACTGCCGCCCCAGGGTGGCCGCCAGCGAGGGCAGGCCGCCCGCCACGTGCGACAGCTCCGCCCCCAGGAAATAGAAGGATTGCAGGGTTTCCAGCGACTGCTCGTACAGCCGGGTGCCTGCCGGACGGTCCTGGATGGCCAGTTGGGCCAGCATGGACTTGAAGCGCTGGGCGCAGGCCTCGCGCAGGTTTTCCAGCCCCTGGTCGTCCAGTGAAAGGCGGGTGCGCAGCAGCATTTCGAACTGGATGATCAGCGCGGGATGGGTGGCCTGTCCGTGCAGCAGGTCGGCCCACTGGGTGCCCAGGATTACCGCCTGGGTCAGCGGCGTATGGTGGGCCACGCCGTCCAGGTCGTGATGGCTGGCGATGGCGTCGGCGATGGCCTCGGGCAGGCCCCAGCGGTGGATGATGTTGCGGGCCATGGCCGCGTGGTCGGCGCCCCAGCAGGTGTTTTCCAGCGACAGCTGGTCGCGTTCCAGGCTGGTGATGCAGGCCTTGCCGCGCAGCACCGGGTCTTCGTCGGCGGAGCACAGGTGCATGAACAGGGCAAGGTCTTTCAGCAGCGAGGCCAGATAGGCCAGGTGGGCCGTGTCGGGCTGCACCCGCAGGGCGATCTGCTCCGCCGCGATGGACGACCAGACCACCAGCCGCCAGTCCTGGTACATGGCCTGCTGGGGGCGCTTCAGCTCGTTGCTCACCCGCTTCTGGAACGACAGCGACAGGGCCAGCTTGAGGATTTCGCGGGTGCCCAGCACCGTGGCGGCGCGTTGCAGGTCGGAAACCTTGGTGCCCAGCCCGTAGTAGGGCGAGTTGACCAGGCTCAGCACGGCGGCGGCCAGCATGGGGTCCATGGCCAGGATGCGGGCGATGGTGGAGAATTCGGGAAACGGCGCCACCAGTGCCTGCACCAGTTGCACCATGACCGGGGGAAAGGTGAGTTGCAGGCAGCGGTTGATGGCTTCTTCGTCGGCCATGTGCCGACCCTGCGGAACAGTCATGCGCCCCTCCGGTGTGGGGGATTGCGTGGTGCATGGCGCCGCGGAAAGCCCGTCTGCCGCCTCTGGGCCGCGTGGTTTCGGGCTTCTTCCGGGTGCTTCCGAGCGTCTTCCGTGCGTGTGGCGTGCGTGTGCCGCGCGTGTGCCGCGCGTTTTCAGGCCATGCCCTGAATCCGCACGGCGCGGCGGAACCGCGCCCCGGTGCTACGTGCCGCGATTGAGAACGTAGTCGATGCTTTGCCGCAGGATACGACGTTCCGACGTATCGGGCAATGCATCAAGGCAGGCCGATGCCTTGTCCAGGTAGCTTGCGGCCAGTTGGCGCGTTTTCGCGTCGCAGCCGCGCGCCCGCAGGTCTGCCGCCACCTCGGCCACCGTGGCGTCGTCGAAGGTGCCTTGCCGGAAGCGCGTCACGAATGCATCGCGTTCCTGCGGCGTCAGCGTTTCAAGGTAGTAGATCAGCGGCGGAGTCAGCTTGCCTTCGCGCAGGTCGCCGCCTACGGGCTTGCCGGTGTCCTTGGACGAGGCGGCGAAGTCCAGCGCGTCGTCCACGATCTGGAAGGCGATGCCGAGGTTCAGGCCGAACCCGGCGGCGGCCTGCACGGCCTCGTCCGGGGCCTGCGCGGCCAGTGCGCCCAATTCGCACGAGGCGCGCAGCATCCACGCGGTCTTGCCGGTGATGATGTCGATGTAGGTGTCGTGCCCGTGGTCGGTGGAGCGCTGGTGGGCGATTTCCACGATCTCGCCGGTGGCCGTCTGCACGATGGCCTCGGCAATGGTTTCGGTAAGCCGGGCGTCGCCGTAGCGGGCCACGATGCGGTTGGCCAGGGCCAGCAGGGCGTCACCGGCCAGCACGGTTTCCGTCTGGCCGAACATGGTGTGGGCGGCGGGCAGGCCGCGCCGCAGGTCGGCGCCGTCCAGGATGTCGTCGTGCAACAGGGTGGCCGAGTGCAGCAACTCCACGGAGCAGGCCAGCGGGTACAGGTCCGGGCCGGAGCTTTTGCGGAACAGCCCCCCGCCTTCCGCGCCAAGCGCCCGTGCGGTGAGCAGGGTCAGCAGGGGGCGCAACCGCTTGCCGCCCGCGCGCAGCACGTGTTCGGCCACGGGGCGCACCAGCGGGTGGAGTACGGCCACCTCGGCGTCGAGCGTCTTGTTGATGCGTGGCAGTTCCGTGGCCAGATAGGCTTTGAGCTTCAGCATGGGAATGTCCGTAGGGCTTGCGACCGGGCGTGTCCGGTACCGGCGTGTATGGGCCTGCGTGTACCGCCCGGGTGTGTCGTGCGGCGCTGCCGCAGCTACCCGAAACGTCCGAGTGTCGGAAAAGGGTGTGTCAGTCGGTCAGGAAAAGTTCGCGGGCCAGTGCGCCCAGTGCGTCCAGCGCCCCTTCCAGCGCCCAGTCCTCCGCCGCGCGCGAGCCCACGATGTTGGACATGGTGCGCGCCTCGGCAAAGGGCAGGTTGTGGCGCAGGCAGGCCAGGGCCAGGGAAAAGCCTTCCATGTTCTCCATCAGCGGTGCGTGGCGGCGGCACATGGCCCGCGCCCGCGCCGGGGTGCCGGAAACTCCGGCCACGGTCAGCGCAACGCCGCTGCGGGCCGCCGGGGGCATGGCAAGGTGCCATTGCCCGAACAGCACCTCGGGCGCAAGGTCGATGCGGTCCCACACCGGGCCTGCCGGGCCTTCCGCCTGGGGAAAGGCGATGCCTTGCGGGTCCACGCCATCGTCGCCCGCCAGGCCGTATTCGGGCCATACTTCGGCGGACGCCAGCACGGCGCTGCCCAGGGGGGCGCGCAACACGTCGAAGGTGCCCGCGACGCCAAGGTTCAGCACGCCGCGCACGCCCCGGTGCGCGCCCAGTACCCGGCCCAGCGACAGGGCCGCGTTGACCGGACCCACGCCGGTGACCAGCAGCAGACAGTTGCGCCCGTTGACGGGCGAGGGGCAGGCCTCGCCCGGTCCGGGCAGGGCGCAGCCCACGCGGCCCCGCCCGTTGAAGCCGGTGAGCACGGCCTTCATTTCACGGGTGGTGGCGGTGGCGATGACGAGACTCATGCGTGAAGGCTGTCCATGAACGGCGCGGGTGCGCCGGATGCGTCGTTGTTTCGATTCCGGCGGATGGTGTTCCGGCGGAAACCGTCTTGAGGTCTTACCGCTTTCGCAGCAGCAACCGCAAATGCCCCTCGGCGGTGGCGCAGGGCATGCCCACCACGTCGGCCTGCCGGATGCGGGCGATGTGCCGCGCGCTGCCCATCTGGTTGGGCGCGATGTCCAGCAGCAGTTGCCCGCCCGCAGGCATGGACCGCAGAAGCGAACTCGCTTCCTGAAGGCCCCGTCAGCAGTCGTCCCAGCACAGCACCACCGGCACGTCGCGCGGGGGCAGTTCGCACAGCAGGGTGCCGCGCGGAATGCCCGGCATCAGCGAGCAGGCGGGGCCGGTGCGCGGGTCGTCCGCCGTGCCCTTGTCGTCGGCCTGTTCCCTTTCCGCCGTGCGGCGCAGGGCCGCGCGCAGCGTGGCGTCGTCGGGGGCGGGGGGCAGGCGTTTGCGTCGCTGGCTGGAGAGCATGGCGTTCCAGTCCTTTGGGGCCGGTGCGTGGTCCCCGTTACAATCGCCAGTAGGCGAAGAATCCGGCTTCCTGCGCGGCCTGCGCATCGTGCAGGCCCTTCAGGTCCAGCAGCAGGGCGCGGTCCGGCGTGGCGAACCAGCCGCGCATGGCGGACAGGGGCACTTCGCGGTAGGCCTTGTGCCCCACGGCCAGGATAAGCGCGTCGAGCCGCGTGAAATCGTCCAGCGAGGCAAGGTCCAGCCCGTATTCGTGCCGGGCCTCGGCGGCTTCGGCCATGGGGTCGTGCACCAGCACCGTCACCCCGTATTCGCGCAGTTCTGCCACCACGTCCACCACGCGGGTGTTGCGCAGGTCGGGCACGTCCTCCTTGAAGGTCAGCCCCAGGATGCCCACCCGTGCGCCGTCCACGCGGCAGCCCGCCTTGATCATCTGCTTGACGGCGGTTTCGGCCACGTGCTTGCCCATGCCGTCGTTGATGCGGCGGCCCGCCAGGATGACCTGCGGGTGGTAGCCCAGTTCCTCTGCCTTGAAGGTGAGGTAGTACGGGTCCACCCCGATGCAGTGGCCGCCCACCAGGCCGGGCCGGAAGGGCAGGAAGTTCCACTTGGTGCCTGCCGCCTCCAGCACTTCCAGGGTGTCGATGCCCAGGCGGTCGAAGATCAGCGAAAGTTCGTTCATCAGCGCGATGTTCAGGTCGCGCTGGGTGTTCTCGATGACCTTGGCGGCCTCGGCCACCTTGATGCTGGCCGCGCGGTGCACCCCGGCGGTGACCACGCTGCCGTACAGGCCGGCCAGCAGGTCCAGGGTGGGGGCGTCGCTGCCGGAGACCACCTTCATGATGGTTTCCAGGGTGTGCACCTTGTCGCCGGGGTTGATGCGCTCCGGCGAGTAGCCCACGGTGAAGTCGCGCCCGAAGGCAAGGCCCGATTCGCGCTCCAGGATGGGCACGCAGACGTCCTCGGTGACGCCGGGGTACACGGTGGACTCGTACACCACCACGCAGCCGCGCGACATGTGGCGGCCCACGGTGGTGGAGGCCTTTTCCACGGGGGTCAGGTCGGGGTTGCGGTGGTTGTCGATGGGCGTGGGCACGGCCACGATGATCACCCCGGCGGCGGCCAGGGCGGCGCCGTCGCAGGTGAAGCGGGCGGTGGTGGCGGCCAGGTCGGCGTCGGCCACCTCGCCGGTGCGGTCGTGCCCGGCGGTCAGTTCGTCCACGCGGCCGCGCGAGATGTCGAAGCCGATGACGTCGAAGCGGCGCGCCAGCGCCACCGCCAGAGGCAGGCCCACGTACCCCAGGCCCACTACGGCCACGGGTGATTCACGGCGGGCGATGGCATCAAAGGTGGTCATGTCGTTCACTCTGTTGGATATCCTGTGTCCGGCCCCGGGGGCCGCTTGCTGCCGATGGCGTGCCGGTCGTTTTCCGGCTGGGGTCTGTCTGGTCCTGTCGCGGATGCCCGCCCGGACCGGGCATGCCGACGTGCCTGTCGGCGAAAATCCGTGTTGACGAAGGGGGTTGCCACGGGCGGTGCCCCCGTGTGAGAAGGCTTTCATGCATATCGACTGGAATACCCTGCTCTGCGCCGTGGGCCTTGCCTTCGTCATCGAAAGCATTCCGTACGTCCTGTTTGCCGAACGGATGCGACCCGTGTTGCGGTCACTGTCCGACCAGCCCCCGGCCATGCTGCGGGGCATGGGCATCGCGGCCATGTGCGTGGGCGTGCTGGTGGTCTGGCTGGCCCGGCGCATGCTGGTCTGACGCACGTCGGTTGCACGTGCCGATCGTACGCGTGTCGGCCTGACGCCTGCCGACATGACACCTGCCGACCTGACACGTGCAAGGCTGCTACGTGTCGGTCCGCTACGTGTCGGCCAGACGGCTCCGCCCCCAATCTCCGCTCCCCGCGTTGCCGCGTGCGGCTAGCGCGCCTTCTTCCCCGCCTTGGCACCGCCAGCGGCGCGCTTCTTTTTTGTCGTTCCCTGCGTGGTTGCGCCGGGCAGGGTGGCCTGCTCCGCGCCGCGCGCGCCGGTTCTTGTCGTCTTGTCGCCCTTTGCCTGTCGGCCAGCCCCGGCTGCCGTTTCCGCGACAACGGTTTCCGGGACAACCATGTCCGGCACAACCGGTGCGGGGGCTGACGTTTCCGCGACGGCCGATGCCACAGGTGCGCCAGGCTTGTCGGGTGCGGTTGTGCGCGGCCTGGTGGCGGACCGTTGCTGCGTGGTGGTTTCCGTTCGGTCGTCTCCGGTTTGCGCCGCTTCCGCCGGGGGCGTTTCGGCCTGCGCCAGTCCGGCCTGCTGCTGCCCGGTCACCGGGGCAAGGGGCTTTTCGGCCACGTGCAGCCGCACGATACCCGAGGTCAGTGGCAGGTGGAACACCCGGCCAAAGCCTGCCGCCGCCATTTCCCCGGCCAGTTCGTCGGCGGTGGGAAAGGCCATGATGGTGTCCGCCAGGTAGCGGTAGGCGCCGGAATCGCCGGAAACGGCCTTGCCCACCATGGGCAGCACCCGGTTGAGGTAGAAATTGTACAGCCCGCGCCACACCGGGGTCTTGCCGGTGCCGAATTCCAGCACGCACAGCCGTCCGCCGGGCACCAGCACCCGCAGGATTTCGGCAAAGGCTTCCGACCGGGGCAGGATGTTGCGGATGCCGAAGGCGATGGTCACGCAATCCACGCTGGCATCGGCCAGGGGCAGGCGGCGTCCATCCGCCGTGGCGGGCCATATGGCGCGCGCCGTTTCGCCGAACAGCTTGCCGCGCCCGCGTTGCAGCATGGGACGGCAAAAGTCCAGCGCGGGCACGCGGGTGCCGGGGTGCTGGCGCACGATTTCCAGCGAAACATCCAGGGTGCCCGCCGCCAGGTCCAGCACGCGGCCCGTGGGGCCGGGCACCACGTGGCGCACCAGGCGATAGCGCCAGTACTTGTCCAGCCCGCCGCTGAGCACGCGGTTCAGCAGGTCATACCAGTCCGCGATGCGCCCGAACATGCCGGAAACGCTGCGGGCATGCCCGCACGGATCGGGCTGGCGGGCGCCGTCGGTGGGCGTCGTGGCGGCATTCGGGCAGGCGGTGGCGGAGCGGTCCATGCGCGGCTACTCCCGCTCGGCGCCAGCGGACGCCGCGGGAGCCACGGGGGGCTGCCCGTCGCGCGCGCCGTCGGTGGCGATGGATTCCAGCACCACGCGGTAGATGGAGGGGAACACCTCGCCCAGGCTCGCCGGGGAAACCCGCTGGGTTTCGATGAACTTGACCACGATTTCCTTGGTCACCTGCAGGGCTTCCTTGCGAATCTTGTCCATGTGGGATCCTTTGGGTGCGGTCCTTTTGAAAGCGGGCCTTTCGAGTGCGGCTGTGCCGGCGCGTTTCCGGGCTGCGGTCCGCCGGGTGCCGGACGGAGGGGCATCGGGGCGCCCCGCGACTATCCCGCCATTATCCTGCGGCTCCCCCACCACGGGCCGTGCCCGGTGACAGGCCGTTGCGCGCCACCGTCCGGTGCCCAGGCCTGCTGCCGACGACGTCCGGGCCGGTGCATCCGGCTGGCAGGCGGGCCGCCGCGCAGCCGTGAAAAAAGAGAAAACCCGCCCGTGGGGGAATGGTCTCGACCACAGCGGACGAAGACCGGACGGGTAAAAGAAGAATAACCGGTGAGCCATCCCTCTTTTTTCAGGCGTCTATAGCATTGCGGCCCGCGCCCGTCGAGGCCCGTCAGGGAGGGCCTTCCGGCGGGGGGCGTGACGAAGGCCGCACGCGCGAAAGGGCGGAGCCGGATGATCCGGCCCCGCCCTTGGCGATGTTGCGCAGGTATCCCGCAGCCCGCATGGCAGGCTGCCGTGCGTGGCGTGGCGCTACAGGGCTTCGGCCAGCGCGGCGATTTCCTCGCGGATGATCCGCGCGGCGGCGGCAGCGGCGGCCTTGTCCGTCTCGGCCTGCAACGTGGCGCGCAGGTCTGCGGCCAGCATGTCCAGGTCGGCATGGGTGATGCCTTCCGCCCCGGCGTCACTCGTGGCGCCAGTGCCTTCAAGGCGTTCGCGCAGGGGGGCCAGGCGTTCCTCGATGCGGGCGTCCAGGTCTTCGGACAGGGCGGCGCGCACGCGGTCCACCAGCGGGGCGAACGGACCGTCCTCCCGCGCCAGCAGCGGTTCCAGCAGTTCGGCCAGCGTGTCCTCGGAAAGTGCGGGTGCGGCGTCGGCCAGCGATTCCATGGCCGTCAGGCGCGTTTCCAGCGCCTCGCGGGCGGCGCTTTCTTCGGCGCGCTGCTCGGCAAGGCTGGCCAGGGAAGCTTCCAGCGCCTCGATGCGCGCGGCATACCCGGCGGGGCTGTCGCCAACCTCGGCTTCCCCGGGCACATCGGGCAGGGGCGCGTCCGCGGGAATTTCCGGGGAAATTTCCGGCAGATCGTCTGCGGGCTGCGCGGGGGCGGCCTTGGGCGCGGGGCGGGGCGGCTCCGGCTCGGCCATGGCGGCAGCCGTGGCGGCGGCGGCCAGGGCTGCCTCGAAGGGGTCGCCGTCGGCCGGGGGCTCATCGGGCGGTGCCACGGAGGGCTGCGCCGCGCTGGCGGCCAGGGCTGCCTCGAAGGGGTCTGTTTCGTCAGGCAGCGGGGACTGCGCAGGCGCCTCCGGGGCCGGTTCCGGCTCCGGTTCGGGCGCGGGCGCGGCGGCCTTGCCGCCTGATCCCAGCATGTCTTCCAGCAGGGCGTCCAGATCCGCCACGTCCACGAGGTCGGCGGGCTTCTGCGGGGCGGGGGCTGCTGCGGGCGGCGCCTTGGCGTCCAGCCCGGAAATGAGGTCGTCGATGTCGTCGTCGCCCAGGGACGAACCGGAACCGCCCGACGTCAGGTCGGCGGCGCTGGGTGCTCCCAGATCGCCGAGCAGGGCGTCCACGTCGGTCATGTCGGGCATGGACAGTTTTTCGTCCGGATCGACGGGACGACCGGTAATGGCCGAAGGCGTGGACGAGACGTGCTTGGCGGCCATGGAGGGAGCCTCCTCTGCGTCGTGGTGGGCGGCGGTGGCCTTGGGGGCGGCGGGCGCCTGGGCCGGAGCGGGGTCCGGGGTGTCCGGCAGGTCGCCGATGCTGTTCAGCAGGGCATCGATGTCGGCGTCCATGCTGGCGTCCATTTCGTAACCCGGTCCGGCATCGCCATGGCTTCCGTCGTCGTCCGGTGTCATGGGAACTGCCGGGGACGGAGCAGGGGGCGGTGGGGCGATGTCGGCGTCCAGGGTGTCGAACCCCGTCAGCGATTCCAGGCCGCCGCCGTCGGAAAACAGGTCTTCGAGTTCCTTCTCGAAGCTCGCGGCATCGGAGCCGGACTGCGCCTGCGGCGCGTTGCCCTTCTCGATGATGTCGGTAAGCTCGATGATGTCCTCGTCGGCCGTCAGGTGGGCATCGTCGGTGGGAGACATGACAGACCCTTGGGCAAACCTTCGGTAACGGTTGCGGCGCTCGCGCACCTGTCCGGCAAAGTGCCGTTGCGAGACGGCGGGCGCTTTGCGTGTTTCAAGACATCAATACTACACACAGGAGCGGGCATGGCGCAAGCGCGTGCGGCATGCCACATGGCGCGTACCCCTCCCGCTCCCGAAACGCGCCGTCCGGCTGGCCCGCCTGGTATGGAATGTCCGGCGCGGCCCGACTCGCTACGGCCGGGCCCGGCTCGGCCCAGTTTGGTCCGGTCCAGTTCGGTCCGGGCTGGTCCGGCCTGGTACGACCAGGCCGGATTCGGCCCGGAAACGCAAAGGGCCGCCCCCGAAGGGACGGCCCAGAAAGCCGGGAAAATGACGGCAGTGCCTAGCTATGGCACTTGGAGCCCTTGCAGCCCGTCAGTTCCTTTTTCTTGGCGGCGTCGGCGCCGGCGGTTTCAAGGTGGCAGCCCACGCAGCTCTTGAACTTGGTGCCCTTGTCATGCATGGCGTGGTAGTAGCCCTTGGCGGACTTGTCCTTCTTGTCCATGTTGTCGTGGCAACCGGCGGTGGCGCACTTCTGGTAGTCTTCCTTGCCGTTGACCGGGTGGTGACATTCGCCACACTTCACGGCCTTGTGGGTCGAGTGGTTGAAGACCACGGGCTGCTTGGTCTTGTCCATCTTCAGACCGTCGGCAGGGGCCTTCGGGGCGGCGGCAAGGGCGGGCATGGCGATGGCAACGGCCAGCGCGAGCACACCGGTGAGGAACATCTTTTTCATCGCAGAAATACCTCCTTCACAAGGCATGTTAAGGATTTCCCAAGCGCCATGGTAGTAGGTCGCGTTCGCGGTGTCAAGACGGGCCGGGAAAATGCGGCGAACTCTGGTGGGTTAGGGGTAAACGTTGCCTCATTCCGAAGGCGCCGCGTGTGCCGTGCCGCACAAGGTGGCGCGGATGTCCATTAGAATGCGCATTGGCGGCAAATATGGCGGGGTACTGGCCGCAGGGCGGATTTCTGCGGATTCCCGCGCCATTGGACGTCGCCGGGCAGGCGGCGGCGCCGCATGATTATTCGCTGCCTCCCCGCCTGCGGGTGCCGTCGGGGGCGTACTTGTCCATGTAGCCGCGCGGGGTGACCATGCGCCCCCCCACCATGGTGGTGGCCCCGTTGCCGATGATGACGATGGACAGCATGTCCACGGTGGCCGGGTCGAAGGCCGAAAGCGGCGTGACCGACACCTGCTGGTCGGGTCGGTAGGCCTGGCGCACCAGTCCCACGGGCGTGTCCGGACCCCGGTGGCGGGCGGCGATGGCCAGGGCCTTTTCCAGATGGTCGGCCCGGCGGCGCGAGCGGGGGTTGTAGATGACCACCACGAAGTCGGCGCCAAGGGCGGCGTCCAGGCGGCGTTCGATGACGGGCCACGGGGTCAGCAGGTCGCTCAGGCTGACCGAGGCGAAGTCGTGCATCAGCGGCGCGCCCAGCAGGGCGGCAGCCCCGCACAGGGCGGGCACGCCGGGCACCACCTCCACCGCGTGGGCCAGGCGGGCAAGGCCGCGCTGGTCCAGCAGTTCGAACACCAGCCCGGCCATGGCGTACACGCCGGGGTCGCCGGAGCAGACCACGCAGGTGGCGCGGCCCGCCAGGGCGGCGTCGATGGCGGCATTGCAGCGTTCCATCTCGGCCATCATGCCGGTGGCCAGCACCTCGCGGCCATGGCGCAATTCTTCCGGCACCAGTTCCACGTACAGGGTGTAGCCGACGATGCAGTCGGACGCGGCAATGGCGGCGCGGGCCTGCGGGGTGAGCAGGGCGGCGTCGCCGGGGCCAAGCCCGATGACGCGCAAGGGAGCGATGGTCATGGTGTGGTCTCGTCAGTCGGTGTGGTCTGGCCAGCAGAGGGTGTCTGGCCAATTGAGGATGTGGGGCCCGTAGAGGGTGCCGGGGGGCATGCGCGGGTGGCGGAAGGGGCGGGGGCGATGGCCACGGCCACGGTGACGCCCCGCGCGGCGGACTTGGGCACCAGCAGGACGGCGGCATCGCCTGCCTGCCGGGCGGAAAGCAGGGCGGCGGCCTCTGCCACGCCCACTTCCGTCACGCCCAGCACCTCTGCCGCCTTGGGGGACGGGTGCGGCACGGGCACGGCGGCCAGGCTGGCCGCGTCGAAAAAGTGCAGTTCTGCGCCCAGCGCGGCGGCGGCGCGGTGCAGGCCCGGCTCGTCGGCCTTGATGCTGACGGAGGCCAGCGCCGCCACGCAGGCCGGGGCAAGGCGGGCGGCGGCCAGCGTCTCGCGGATGCGGGCTTCGATGATCGTGCCGTCCACACCGCGCTTGCAGCCCGTGCCCACGTGAAGCACGCGCGGGTGCAGCACAAGGCGGCGCGGCGCGGTCAGATGATCGTGCGGGGTGACCAGCACCGAGGGCGCATCGGGCGGAAGGTCGGCGGGGGCATCGACGAAGCGGAAAAGGGACGCTGGGTGGGGGGGGACGCCAGCCCCGTCGCCGGAAGACCCCGGAGCATCGTTCGTTTCGGGGGCACCCCTCCCTGCCTCATCAGCCGTGGCGCATGCGGCGCGCAGCCCCAGCGCGTCGCCGGGGTCGCAGATCCACACCGTTTCCCCGGCCAGCAGGGCGCCGTTGACGTGGCGGACCATGGCGATGTCGGCCATGGCCAGCCCTGCCCGCGCGGCCAGCAGGTCGAACGAGGGCAGTCCCTCGGTGTCCGTGGCGGTGGTGATGACCGGCGCCCCGCCGGTGATGGCGGCCACCTGGCGGGCCAGGTCGTTGCCGCCGCCCAGATGGCCGGACAGCAGGCTGATGGCGAAGGCACCGCGCTGGTCGCAGACCACCACGCAGGGGTCCTGCGCCTTTGAGGCGACATGCGGGGCGATGCAGCGCACCACGATGCCCGTGGCCGCCACGAAGACATGGCCGGAATACAGGCGGAAGGTGCGCGCCACAAGGTTCGCCAGCGAGGCGAACGGTTGGGCGGTCGGCATGTCCGCCGTGCCCGGCATGCCGTCCGACCCGGCCCCCGGTGCATCCTTCTCGCCCGCAACCGCCGCGCACAGCCGTTCCGGCAGGTACAGCGCGCCGTCCAGTTCACCGGCAATGCGCCGTGCCAGCGCGGCCCCGCCGGGGGTCAGCGCGTACACGGCCATGGGCCGCGTGGATGGGGGGGCTGGCGTGTGGGGCATGGCGGTCGGGACCGGGTTGGGGTGGTGCGCGGGGCGGTTTGCCGGAAGCGTCCGGCCGGGTATGAATGATGCCGCAACGCAGGCGGGGGCGGGGCCGTTCCGGCGTCCGCCCCCGTGTCGTTGCGATGGTCCGGGGCAGGGCCCCGGCGCGTGCGCGCTACGCCGAAAGGGTGATGGCCCGGGCGGCGTCCAGCAGGGCGGCGAGGTCCGCGTCGGTATGGGCGAACGAGACCATGGCCGCCTCGAAGGGCGACGGCGCAAGGTAGATGCCCTTGTCGCGCATCTGCTTGTAATAGCTGGTGTACAGTGCCGCGTTGGCGGTCTTGGCGCTGGCGAAGTCGGTGACCGGCTGGTCGGTGAAGAACACCGTGAACATGGAGGCGATGGTGTTTACCCGTACCGGCACGCCCTTGGCCGCCAGAATGGCTTGCAGTTCCGTGGCCAGCGCGGCCACGCGGGCTTCCAGCGCGTCGTAGTCGGATTTCTTCAGCTCCGCCAGGGTGGCGATGCCCGCCGCCATGGCCAGTGGGTTACCGGACAGGGTGCCCGCCTGGTACACCTCGCCGCAGGGGGCGATGCGGCGCATCAGGTCGGCCCTGCCGCCGTAGGCGCCCACGGGCAGGCCGCCACCGATGATCTTGCCGAGGGTGGTCAGGTCAGGCGTGATGCCGAAGCGCTTCTGCGCCCCGCCGTAGTTCACGCGGAAGCCGGTGATCACCTCGTCGAAGATCAGCAGCGCGCCGTGTTCGGTGCACAGGTCGCGCAGGCCCTGCAAGAAGCCGTTCACCGGCAGGACCAGGCCCATGTTGCCCGCCACAGGTTCCACGATGATGGCGGCGATGTCCTTGCCGTGCAGGGTGAACAGTTCCGCCACGGCGGTCAGGTCGTTGTAGGGGGCCAGCAGGGTGTCGCGCACCGTGGCCTCGGGCACGCCGGGGGTGCCGGGAATGGACAGGGTGGCCACGCCCGAACCGGCGCTGGCCAGAAAGGCGTCGGCATGGCCGTGGTAGCAGCCCACGAACTTGACCACCTTGTTGCGGCCGGTGACGCCGCGCGCAAGGCGCAGGGCGCTCATGGTGGCTTCTGTCCCCGAATTGACCATGCGCACCATTTGCACGCCGGGCAGGGCGTCGATGACGGCTTCTGCCAGGACCACCTCGTCTTCGCAGGGGGCGCCGTAGCTGGTGCCCCGGTCCACGGCGGCGTGGATGGCGCTGGCCACCACGGGGTGGGCGTGGCCGAGCAGCATGGGGCCCCATGACTGCACGTAGTCGACGAAGGTTTCACCGTCCACGGTGGTCAGGTGGCTGCCCTTGGCGTGGGCCACGAACAGGGGGTCGCTGTCAACGCCCAGGCAGGCGCGCACGGGGCTGTTGACCCCGCCGGGGATGAGTTGCTGGGCGCGTTCGAAAAGTTCCTTGGAGCGGTGGTCCATGCTGCGTTCTCCGTGGCGTGCGTGAGGTTCCGGCGGAAACCCGCGCGGGGCGGGTATGTTTCGGCGTTGGCTGGGCGGGGCCCGGTGGTGGCGGCCTGGGGGTAGCGCGAACGCGTTGCCGACGGAATCCTACGCGTTGCGGTCGCTATCCGTAAGGTTCGCGCGTTGCGCACGATGGCCGTAGGGCTCACAAGCTCGCCCAACGGCCACGCCTTGCGCCCTTTGGGTCGGTCTACGTGCTCACCTAACGGCTACCGCTTTGTCGCCGGGCAAGGCGGACAAAACCCGTAATTCCTCGCATCGCGTCCGGACCAGCCACCCGCAGCGGAAGACCGTCGCGGGCATAAGGAAGAAAGGCAGGTTCCGGATGAAAAAATGGGCGCCTGAAAGGCGCGGCGCAGGGGGCGCGTCTTCCGGTATCGCGCCTATTCCGGAAAATAGACCATGGAGGTCTTTTTCAGCTCGCGCAGCGATTCGAGCACGGCGTATTCGTCGAGCACGGTTTCGCGACGTAGTTGTTCGATGACTTCCAGGTGTTCCGTTTCGTGGCGGCCATGGATCATGGTGTACAGTTCGTACGGCCAGTCGGGCGCGGACGAGGGGCGGTAGTAGGCGTGCGAGATCAGCGGGTGTTCGGCGGCCTGCTTGCCCGCCTCTTCGGCCTGCTGTTCGGTGACGCGCCAGGCCACCATGGCGTTGTGGGTCCACCCGGCGCGCTGGTGCTTGATGCTGGCGCCGAAGCGGCGGATGGAGCCGTCTTCCTTCATGCGGCGCAGCAGGTCGAGCACGGTGGCTTCGTCGGTGCCCACGGCGGCGGCGATGTCTGCGTAAGGGGTGGCGCTGTCGGGCAGGTTCTTCTGCACGATGGTCAGGATGCGGCGCTCGGTGTCGGTGAATCGGGGCGCGGTGTCGTCGGGACGGCTCATGCGGGGTCCTCGTTCGGTTGCGGTTCGACACACGCTGATACCCCGTCCCACCGGACGACGCAACCCGCAGGGGAGGGGAGACGGGCGGGTGCTGTGGTGGGGCGGGGCCCGTGGCGATGGAGCGCCCGGGCATGTGCGTTGCCGGGACGGAGCGCCCCGTGCGAGGTCGAACGCCCCGTGCGTGGTGGAACTGCCCTTGACCAGATGTGGGGCCGCCTCGCGCGGGGTGCCCGCCATCCGCCCGTCATCCACGCGTCACTCCCCCGTCCGTCACCCATCCGTCACAGGCTTGCCGTATTGAGGTCGCGGCGCGCCTGCCTTGTGGCGGGCCGCGCTTTGCCATATCCTTTCGCACCATTGATGCACTGGGTGCGTCGGCACACTTGGCACACCAGACACAGCACGCGCCGCTTGCGGCCACGGAGTATACGACATGACCAGCGACGCCATGCGCATCGCCGTCATCGGGGGCGGCAGCTGGGGCACGGCCCTGGCCCACCTGCTGGCGGGCAAGGGCTACGATGTGCGCCTGCTGCTGCGCGACGCCGATGTGGCGCGGGCCATCAACACCCGGCACGAAAACCCGCGCTATCTGGCGGGGCTGGCCCTGCATCCCGGCGTGCGCGCGCACGTGGTCGCCGCCGAGGCGCTGGAAGGCGCGGAGGTGGTGCTTTCCGTGGTGCCCTGCCAGCAGGTGCGCGGGGTGCTGCGCGGGTTGCGGCCCCTGCTGCCGCGCGAGGTGGTGTTCGTCAGCGCCAGCAAGGGCGTGGAGACGGGCAGCATGCGCACCATCGCCGAGATGGTGGCGGAGGAACTGGAAGGGCTGGACCCGCGCTACGCCGTGCTTTCCGGGCCGTCCTTCGCGGCGGAGGTGGTGCGCAACCTGCCCACCGCCGTGGTGCTGGGCTGCACGGACGCGGACCTTGGCGCGCGGCTGCGCGAGGTGTTTTCCACCCCCGGCTTCCGCACCTATTCCAGTACGGACGTGCGCGGGGTGGAACTGGGCGGCGCGGTGAAGAACGTCATCGCCATTGCCGCCGGGCTGTCCGACGGCCTCGGCTTCGGCAGCAACGCGCGGGCCGGGCTGATCACGCGCGGGCTGGCGGAAATGTCCCGCCTGGGCGAGGCGCTGGGGGCGCGGGCATCCACCTTCATGGGGCTTTCCGGTCTGGGCGATCTGGTGCTGACCTGCACGGGCGACCTTTCGCGCAACCGGCAGGTGGGGCTGCGTCTGGCCGAGGGGCGGGCGCTGGCCGACATCGTCACCGAGATGCGCATGGTGGCCGAAGGGGTGAAGACCACAGAGGCCGTGCACGACCTTGCCGCCGCCATGGGCGTGGACATGCCCATCACCGACGCCATGTACAGCGTGCTGCACGACGGCGCCAACCCGCACGACGCGGTGCGCGAACTGATGACCCGCGAGCTGAAGGAAGAGTAAGATGGACTAGGAGGCTACTGTGCAAGATCAGGATATGCTTAAGGCCGTTCTTCTGTGTTATGAAGTAGCGAAGAGCGTTTTTGTTGCGTTTTCCATAGGATGGTTGCTTGCTGACTTGCTAGAGTTCCTTCGGATTTTGCGGTTTGGTAAGGGGTATTATTGGGTGTTCAGGGAGGGGCAAGACAGGACAAAAGCGGTTAGCGCGTTTCTTAATGAAAAGTCTCATGGTTTTACAAATTTTGGCATAAAATTTTGCGTAGGTGGTTCTTTTGTGCCAGCAGTAAGTGCTTTTTATGAAAGTATGGTGATCCGTGTCGTGCTCTTTTTGATAGGTGCTGTATTCGTTTTTTATGGTCTGTTGATTAATTCTGGTTCGGGTATCTTGGTGGGTGCCAATCGGGAGTGACCGTGCCGCTGTAGCTGTTATATTTTGCTACCCCGGCAGCCACTGCACCCACAGCCTGCGCTCGCGCGGGCCGTCGAATTCGCAGAAGTACACCCCCTGCCATGTGCCAAGGCGCAACCGCCCGCCATCCACGATGAGCAGCATGGACGGCCCGAACAGGCTGGTCTTGATGTGCGCGTCGCTGTTGCCTTCGGCGTGGCGGTAATCACCGCGCCGGGGGACGATGGTGCCCATGTTCACGGCGATGTCGCGGGCAACGTCCGGGTCCGCCGCCTCGTTCACGGTCACCGCGCCGGTGGTGTGCGGGCAGAACAGCACCAGTGCGCCTTCGGTCCAGCCTTTGCGGGCCACCAGTTCCTGAAGTTCTTCGGTCACGTCCAGCAATTGTTCGCGCGCGGTGGTGCGCAGGGACAGCGTTTCCATGGGGTCTCCTTGGGGGATTCTTCTGTGAGACTGGGGCGGCCGGGTTGCGCCGCGCCGGATGCCCGCGCGGGGCGCCCTTGCTGGTCCAAGTTGGGCTCGGGACGGCGCATTTTCGTCGTTTCGTCAGTGGGGGCAGCGTGTTGCGGGTAGCTCTGCCGTCCGGCCAGCTTGAGTCCGTGCTGTTTTTTGCCTACAACCACATGACGATGCGAGGCAAGTGAGGTTTACGTCGGGGTGCTGTTCCCGTGTCTGCCTGCCTGCGTCTGTGCCGCTTCCATGCAGTCCCTGCGTTCGCTTCGCAAAGAACATTCAGGGGTGCAGGGGACAGCGTTCCCTGCCCGCCGGAGGCGCAATAAAAATATCCGGCATTGGGCGCAGCGGATACAACCGCCCGCCGGAGGCGTCTACAAACGCTCTCCGCCGAAGACACAACAACCGGGAGTACACGCATGCCTGTCGTCATGGGCACCGCAGGACATATCGACCACGGCAAGACCTCGCTGGTTCGCGCGCTGACCGGCATCGACTGCGACCGGCTGGAAGAGGAAAAACGCCGGGGCATCACCATCGAGCTCGGCTTCGCGTTCTGCGACCTGCCGGGCGCCGGGGCTGGAGTCGGACGGCTGGGCATCGTGGACGTGCCGGGGCACGAACGCTTCGTCAAGAACATGGTGGCCGGGGCGTCGGGCATCGACTTCGTCATGCTGGTCATCGCGGCGGACGAAGGGGTGATGCCCCAGACCCGCGAGCATCTGGAAATCTGCTCGCTGCTGGGCATTCGCCACGGCCTTGTGGCCCTGACCAAGGTGGACATGGTGGACCCGGAATGGCTGGACCTTGCGCAAGAGGACGTGGCCGGGTTCCTGGCCGGGACGTTCCTTGAAGGCGCGCCCATCTTTCCGGTGTCGTCAACCACCGGGCAGGGGCTGGACGCACTGCGCGAACACCTGGCGATGCTGGAGCGCGAACTGCGCCCGGTGCGCCGCAGCGACCTGTTCCGCCTGCCTGTGGACCGCGTGTTCACCATGAAGGGGCATGGCACGGTGGTCACCGGCACCATGGTGTCCGGCAGCGTGAAGGTGGGCGACGAGGTGGTGCTGTACCCCGGCGGCACGCAAACGAAGGTGCGCAGCCTGCAAAGCCACGGCGGCCCGGTGGACGTGGCCCCTGCCGGGCGGCGCACCGCCGTCAACGTGCAGGGGCTGGACGTGGAGGACGTGCAGCGCGGCGACGTGCTGGCCCACCCCGGCACGCTGTTTCCGTCCCTGCGCTGGATGACCCGGCTGACCTGCCTGTCGTCCGCGCCCACGCCGCTGAAGAACCGCACCGAGGTGCACTTTCACCACGGCGCGCGCGAGGTGCTGGCGCGGCTGTACTTCCCCGACCGGGACAAGCTGGCCCCCGGAGAAACCGCCCTGTGCGAGGTGCGCTTTACCGAGCCCATGGTGGGCGTGGCGGGCGACCGCTGCGTGGTGCGTTCGTTCTCGCCGCTGCGCACGGTGGCCGGGGGCGCGGTGCTGCACCCGCTGGGGCTGGATCTGCGCCGCAAGGACCCCGAATTCGCGGACAAGCTGGCTCTGCTGGAGGGGCTGCCCGACGTGCCCGGTGCGCATGACACGGGTGATGCCGCCACGCAGGAGGCGGCCACCCAGTCCCTGCTGCGGCTGGCCGGTTCCGCCGGGGCGCGGCTTTCCCAGCTTTCGGTGCTGACCAACCTGGAATCGAAGAGGCTGGACAAGGCCCTGCAAGCCCTGGGGGCCAAGGGGCAGGTGTTCTGCTTCGACCGGGACGAACGCGCCTACGTGGACGCGGAGACGGTGCGCCGCCTGGGGGCGGGGTGCCTGGCCCGCGCGGCGGAATACCACGCCCGCGAACCGCTCAAGCCCGGCATGGCGCGCGGGGCGCTGTCCGCCGGGTGGGGGCGCGGGCTGCATCCCAAGCTGGTGCATTTCATCGTCGAGCGGCTGCTGAAGGCGGGCGAACTGGTGGCCGAAGGCGACGTGCTGCGCCTGCCGGGGCACAAGGTGTCGCTGGCCTCGGACCAGGAGGGGCTGCGCGCCAAGATTCGCGCCGCCTACGCGGAAGGGGGCAGCAGCCCGCCCAACGTGAAGGACGTGCTGGACCCGCTGGGGCTGGAATTCAAGGAAGCGGCGGCGGTGTTCAAGCTGTTGCAGGACGCCGGGGAACTGGTGAAGGTGAAGGACGGGCTGTACTTCCCCGGCCCGGTGATGGCGGACCTGAAGGCCCGCGTGACCGCGTGGTTCGACACCCACGACGACCTGGACCCGGCAGGGTTCAAGGAACTGTCGGGCGGCCTTTCGCGCAAGTACGTGATTCCGCTGCTGGAATACTTCGACAAGGAACGCGTGACCATTCGCGTGGGGGACAAGCGACAGTTGCGGGGGCGGTAGCCCGCGCGGCGGCACCCGGCCCCGTCCATCTGATCGTCAAGATAGTCCTACAAGACTGCCTGCGAACGCGGATTGGGGAGGGGGCGTGCCTTCGTGCTGCGTCAACGTGCACGGCGGGTTACGGATGCCATGAAAACGCGCCGCCACCGGAGGGTTCCGGTGGCGGCGCTTTGCGTCCCCGTGGGGCAGCAAATCAGAACAGCAGTGCGCGCAGGCTGCCCAGCAGGCCGCCAAGGGTGCCCTGCGAAGGTCCGGCCATGCCGGGCGGAGGCGGCAGCACCATGTTCCCGGCGTCGGGATCGGGCTGGGCGGAAAGGCGCTGGCGCAGGGCCTCGTAGGCCTGGTCCATGCGTTCCTCTTCGCTGCGGCGTTTGCGTTCGGCCTCGCGCATGGTGCGCTCGTGGCGTTCCATGGCGCTCTGGTGCCGTTTCAGCAGGTGTTCGACATTGTCGTGCATCACGAACCTCGCTGTGACCGATTCTCGCATGCAGGCCCCCGGCAATGACGTTCAGGGGCATTCTTCCTGTGCGCAGATCGTGAATATCTTTAGAAAAATTACGCCTAAGACTATAGCGCCGCCGTGCGTTTTCTGTCAATCGCACGAGATTCGCGGGTAAAGAAAAACCTGCGGTCCGGCTGGCGAATCGCAGGTTTTCATGTCATGTCGCGGGGATTTGCGGGCGGAACGGCGCGGGGCCCTTTCGGGGTTTCTTTTTGGGCCGTGCTATTCCGCACGGAAGGTGTTCGGTGCAGCACCGCGCGGCAATGAAAACGGGCGCGGGGATGTCTCCCCGCGCCCGTCTGTATTGCGCTCTGCTGTGTTGCGGCGTGCGCCTAGCGGCGGTCGCCGCCACGGCCACGGTCGCCGCCACGGCCACCGCGATCGCCGCCACGGCGGTCGCCGCCGCGGTCGCCACGGCCACCGCGATCGCCACGGTCGCCGCGGTCACGCGGCGGGCCGGAGGGGCGGGCGGTGTCTTCGGGGTTCCATTCGACGCCCTGTTCTTCCAGCAGCACGGCCTTGCGGCTGGCGCGGATGCGGTCGCCGTTGATCTCGATGACCTTCACGGTCATGTCTTCGCCAAGGCGCGCCACGTCGCCAGCCTGTTCCACGCGGTTGGTGTCCAGCTGCGAGATGTGCACCAGGGCTTCGAGGTTGGGCAGGATTTCGACGATGGCGCCGATTTCCAACACCTTGCGCACCTTGCCCACGTAGTTCTTGCCCAGTTCCGCGCGCTGGTCGTAGTACTGCACCATTTCGCGGGCCATTTCCATGGCTTCGTAGGTGGGCGCGAAGATGGAGACCTTGCCGCTGTCCTCGATGTCGATGGACGCGCCGGTGGCGGCGGTGATGGCCTTGATGTTCTTGCCGCCGGGGCCGATGATGATCCGGATGACGTCGGGGTTGACGAACACCTCGGCATGCTGCGGCGCGTACTTGGACAGTTCGGTACGGGGAGCTTCCAGCACCTTGGCCATTTCGGCCAGGATGTGCAGGCGCGCCTCGCGGGCCTGGGCCATGGCGCGGGCCATGACGTCGGTGGGCAGGCCGGTGATCTTGATGTCCATCTGGACGGCGGTGATGCCTTCGGCAGTGCCCGCGATCTTGAAGTCCATGTCGCCGAGGGCGTCTTCATCGCCAAGGATGTCGGTGAGCACCAGGTACTCGCCCTCTTCCTTGATAAGGCCCATGGCCACGCCGGCCACCGGGGCGGTGACGGGCACGCCCGCGTCCATCAGCGAAAGGCTGCCGCCGCACACGGCGGCCATGGACGAGGAGCCGTTGGATTCCATGGTTTCCGCCACCACGCGCAGGGTGAAGGGGAAGGAATCGTCCTGGGGCAGCACCGGCTTCAGCGCCTTTTCGGCAAGGGCGCCGTGGCCGATTTCGCGGCGGGACACGCGCGACATCTTCACTTCGCCCACCGAGTAGGGGGGGAAGTTGTAGTGCAGCATGAACTTCTTGGTCACGTCGCCCACCAGCGAATCCATGCGCTGGCTGTCGGTGGAGCTGCCAAGGGTGGCAACCACCAGCGACTTGGTTTCGCCGCGCGAGAACAGGGCGGAACCGTGGGCGCGGGGCAGCAGGCCCGCTTCGATCAGGATGGGGCGCACGGTCTTGGTGTCGCGGCCATCGATGCGGGTGCCTTCCTTCAGGATGCGGCGGCGCACCAGCACCTTTTCCAGCGAGCCGAGCATGTCGCCCACTTCGCGGCCAAGGTTGGTGTTTTCGGCCAGGGCCGGGTCGGCCAGCAGGGCTTCAAGCACCTTTTCCTTGACGGCCTTGCGGGCGTCCTTGCGGGCCATCTTTTCGGGGATGCGCAGGGCGACTTCCAGCTCGGCGGTGGCCAGTTCGGCCACGCGGGCCTTCAGCTCGGCGTTTTCCACCGGCGGGGTGACGGCCATCTTGGCCTTGCCCACCAGTTCCATCAGCTTGAGCTGGGCGTCGATGAGCGGCTGGATTTCCTTGTGGGCCCATTCCAGCGCGGCCACGATGACGTCTTCGGGCACGAAGTGGGCTTCGCCTTCGACCATCACCACGGAATCGCGCGAGGCGGCGATGACGATGGCAAGGTCGCTGGCTTCCATTTCCTTCATGGTGGGGTTCAGCACGAACTCGCCGTTCACACGGCCGATGCGCGCGCCCGCCACCGGGCCTTCGAAGGGAATGGGCGAAATGGACAGCGCGGCGGAGGCGCCGGTAACGGCCAGCACGTCGCTGTCGTTTTCCTGGTCGGCGGAAATGACGTTGGCGAGAATCTGCACTTCGTCACGGAAGCCCTTGGTGAACAGCGGGCGCACCGGACGGTCGATGAGGCGAGAGACCAGGGTTTCGCGTTCGCTGGGGCGACCGATTTCGCGGCGGAAGAAGCTGCCGGGAATACGGCCCGCGGCGTACATCTTTTCAGAGTAGTCCACGGTCAGCGGGAAAAAGCCCATGTCGCGTTCCAGGGGCTGGGTGCACGCGGTGACCAGCACCACGGTGCCGCCGCACTGCACCCAGACCGCGCCGTGCGCCTGATTGGCGAGGCGACCGGTCTCGAGGATGATTTCTTTACCGCCGACAACGGCGGAGACGCGGGTAGCGTTGAAAACGCTCTGCATTGTTGCGTACCTCTTCGGTTCAGCGAAGGGGATTCCGGGGAGAAGGCCATGCTGCACCATGACGTTGCAGCCGGAGTGGTCATGGCGGGGGCCGGAGCCTGCTGTTGCGGCTTCCGGCATGGCGCTCTTCCCGGACCCCCCTTCACGCTGCGTGTTGGGGGCGACTCGTCGCCCGTGCGCATCGCGCAGGGCCCGCCGTCACGCGACGGCGGGCCCTGCCGATGGCGGATTACTTTCTGAGGCCGAGCTTTTCGATCAGCGCACGGTAGCGCTGAACGTCCTTGGCCTTCAGGTACTTGAGGAGCTTGCGACGCTGACCGACCATCTTCAGCAGGCCGGTACGCGAGTGAAAGTCCTTCTTGTGCGTCTTGAAGTGCCCGGTAAGCTGTTCGATACGGGCGGTGAGCAGCGCAACCTGCACTTCGGGCGAACCGGTGTCGCCTTCATGCTTGGCGTGCACATCAATGATGCTCTTCTTCTGATCGACGTCCATGACCACAGCTGTATCCTCCAAAGTGGATGTTATTGACTCCACAGTCCCCGAAGCACGGTCCAGACCGGCTGCGCGTTCACGATGCGCGTTTCGGCCAGGGCCACGGGCGTGTCGTCCGGAGCGAGCATGATGGCCTTCAGCCCTTCGGCAAATGGCAGTTGCGCCATGGCCTCGGGCTCGTAAGGCAGGGCCGTCCCGTTGCGTACCGCCGCCTCCTGCGCCGCGCCGATGCGCAGCTTGGGCCAGTGGGGCAGGGCTCGCGTGACGGGTATGACCCGCTCCGGCAACCGCTCGGGCTCGGCCAGCACGGCATCTAGCTCGTGCGCCTCGTCAATACCGAACGGGTGACTGTACTCCCGGGTCAGTTCCGTAAGCATGGCGCCGCACCCTAAACGCATCCCCAAGCTGTGGGCCAGGGACCGTATGTAGGTGCCGGAACTGCATGTTACCCGGAAGGTCGCGGACGGCAGGTCGCACGATACGACCTGTGCTCGCGAAATTTCGACGGTCTTCGTCTTTACCGGCGTCTCGCGCCCGGCCCGGGACAGCTTGTAGAGGGGCTGCCCCTGGTGCTTGGCGGCGGAGTAGGGCGGCACCTCCTGTTCGGTGCTGCCCAGCCAGTTTTCCACCTCGCGCCGGATGTCGTCCGGGGTCACGTGGTCGTACGGGGCGGTGGCCGTCACGCTGCCTTCCGCGTCCCACGTGTCGGTGGTGGTGCCAAGGCGAAGGGTGCCAAGATACACCTTTTCGCCGTCGGCCATCAGGTGGCCGGAAATCTTTGTGGCATGCCCCAACAGCACAAGGAGCACCCCCCTCGCCATGGGGTCGAGGGTGCCCGCGTGCCCGATCTTTTTCTGGCCAAGCCGCTTCACCCTGGCGATGCACTGGGCCGAGGTGGGGCCCTGGGGCTTGTTCAGCACCAGAAGGCCATGCTGCTGTGCTGGCAGAACAGCCATATACCTTATGCCTCTTTGCCGCAGGGCGCAAGCTGGGCGGGAATGGCCGCCAGTACGGCCCGCGCGGCCTCGTGCGGCTGCATGTCCAGTTCGGCCCCTGCCGCATTGCGATGCCCGCCGCCGCCAAAGGCCGCCGCCACCACGCGCACGTCGTCCGTGCCGCTGGAGCGCAGGCTGATCTTGCTGCGGCCCGCGCCGTCTCCGCGCACCATCAGCGATACGCGCACCCCGGCAAGGCGGCGCAACTGCGAGGCATACCCCTCCAGGTCGTCCTTGTCGGCCCCGTGCAGGGCGAACATGTCGTCGGTGATCACCGATACCGCCACGGCGCCGCCGCAGTGCAGTTCTATTCCCTGCATCAGCGCGCCCCACAGCCGCATGCGGCCAATGGACCAGTTGTTCTCCAGCCGGTCGTGGAACAGCCCGGGCTTCAGCCCCAGCCGCACGATCTCCGCCGCCAGTTCCAGCAGTTCGCCGCTGGTGCTGCCGTAGCAGAAGTTGCCGGTGTCCGTGCAGATGCCCAGGTACACCGCCTCGCCCAGCGGGCCGGAAAGCGGCACGCCAAGCTCGCGCGCCAGCATGCCAGCCATCTGGCAGGTGGCCGCCAGATGCGGTTCCACCCAGTTGCCCACCGTGCCGAACATCGGATTGCCCTGGTGATGGTCGATGTTCACGCTGCGCAGCTCCGGCAGTTTGGCTTGCAGGTCGCCGCCCACGCGGTGCGCGTCGCCGCAGTCCAGGATAAGCGCCAGGCGCGGGGTGAAATCACCCAACTCCGCCCAGGTGCGCGCCACAGGGCCGCCCATGTCCACCCAGCCGTACTGCTGCGGCACTCCGCTGGTGTTGTACAGCCGGAACCGCTTGCCCAACGCGCGCAGCACGTGCGCAACCGCCGCCATGGACCCCACGGCGTCGCCGTCCGGGTTGGCGTGGCTGGCCACAAGGATGTCGTCCTCCGACCGTATGATGGCGGCGATGCTGGCTGCGGTATCTGTCATGGTGGGGTTCCTGCGGAGCTAGTTTTCAGGGGAAGAGCCGGGGAGGGGACCCTTTGAAAAGGGTCTCCCTCCCCGGCCCCCTCCCCCCCAAACTTTTCAAAAGGGGGCGACGTTGCCCCAGTGGGGCACCTGTCTTTAGCGCGGCGGGATTTTCGTTTGCTGGCAAGGAAAACAAGACAGCCGGGAGGGAACGTACTCTTTGGTACGTGACCGATCCGGGTGGCGACGTTTGACGCAGTCAGCAGGCGAAAGGCCCGTCGCGCCTATTCGGCGGCGAAAAATTCAATATCGCTGTAGGTCATCTCTTCGGGGCACACGGCTTCCATCATGGCCAGGCACTTGTCGAGCCGGCTTTGCAGGTGCCGCTCGCTGTTGCTTACCGAAACCACGGCCAGCGACAGCCGGGTCAGGGAATCCTGGTTGCGCACCTCTGCGATGGACACGTTGAAGGTATTGCGCACCTTCGTCTTCAGGCTGTTGGCGATGCGCCGCTTTCCCTTCAGGGAATCGTTGCCGTGCAACTCGAATTCCACCGTGAGCACGCCGATGATCATGGGGGTGCCGCGCCGCGTGGCGCATCGTTGACGAAACACGCGGGCAAATCCCGCGCCAGTAAATCGGCAGGGCAGGAGGCTTGCGCCCCCTGCCCGCCGGAGGCAATCGTTGTCTGTCTATCCCTACAGCGTGGCGGCTTCTTCGACCATCTCGAAGGCTTCGATGATGTCGCCGATCTTGATGTCGTTGAAGTTTTCAAGGCCCACGCCGCATTCGTAGCCCTTCATGACTTCCTTCATGTCGTCCTTGAAGCGCTTGAGGGACGTGATCTTGCCGGTGTAGACCACCACGCCGTCGCGCAGCAGGCGTACCCCTGCGTTGCGGGTGATCTTGCCGTCGGCAACGTGGCAGCCCGCGATGGTGCCCACCTTGGGCACGCTGAAGGTCTGCCGCACTTCCACCTGGCCCAGGTACACTTCGCGCTGCACCGGGGCGAGCATGCCTTCCATGGCGCTCTTCACTTCATCCACAAGCTTGTAGATGATGTCGTAGAAGCGGATGTCCACGTTCTCCTGCTCGGCGATGTCCTTGACCTTGGCGGTCGGGCGGACGTTGAAGCCGATGATGATGGCGTCGGAGGCCGATGCCAGCAGGATGTCGGATTCGGAGATGGCCCCGGCACCGCCGTGGATGATGTTGATGCGCACCTTTTCGGTGCTGAGCTTGCGCAGCGCCTCGGAGATGGCTTCCAGCGAGCCCTGCACGTCGGCCTTGACGACAAGGTTGAGCACCAGGGCTTCCTGGTCGTCGGCGCGGCGGGACAGGAACGTTTCCAGGGTAACCTTGGATTCGCGGGCCAGTTCCTTTTCGCGCTGCTTCACGGCGCGGGTTTCCGCGATGCGGCGGGCGAGCTTTTCGTCCGTCACGCACACGAATTCCTCGCCCGCTTCGGGCACGCCCTCGAAGCCCTGCACTTCCACCGGCATGGCGGGGCCAGCTTCCTTCACCTTCTTGCCCTGGTCGTTGAACATGGCGCGCACGCGGCCACTGAACACGCCGCACACGAAGGTGTCGCCCTGGCGCAGGGTGCCTTCCTGGATCAGCACGGTGGCCACGGGGCCACGGCCCTTGTCCAGCTTGGCCTCCACGATGTGGCCGCGGGCGGGCTTGTCGGGGTTGGCCTTCAGCTCAAGGATTTCGGCCTGCAGGGCCAGCAGTTCCAGCAGTTCGTCAAGGCCCTGGCGGGTCTTGGCCGACACGTGGCTGAACACGGTATCGCCGCCCCAGGCTTCGGACACCAGGCCCATTTCGGCCAGTTCGCGCTGCACGCGTTCCGGGTTGGCGCCTTCCTTGTCCATCTTGTTGACGGCAACCATGATGGGCACGCCGGCGGCCTTGGAGTGGTTCACCGCTTCGCGGGTCTGCTCCATGACGCCGTCGTCGGCGGCCACCACGAGCACGACGATGTCGGTCACCTGCGCGCCTCGGGCACGCATGGCGGTGAACGCTTCGTGGCCGGGCGTGTCGAGGAACACGATCTCACCCTTCTTGGTGGTCACGTGGTACGCGCCGATGTGCTGGGTGATGCCGCCCGCTTCGCCCATGGTGACGTTGGTCTTGCGGATGGCGTCGAGCAGCGAGGTCTTGCCGTGGTCGACGTGGCCCATGATGGTGACCACGGGCGGCCGGTGCTGCAAGGTCTCGGGCGTGTCTTCTTCCTTGGGGATCAGGTAGTCGTCTTCCGAGAAGCCCACCTTTTCCACTTCATAGCCGAATTCCGAGGCCACCAGGGTGGCGGTTTCGATGTCCAGCGACTGGTTGATGGTCGCCATGACGCCGAGGCCGAACAGCACCTTGATGATTTCGGTGGACTTCAGGCCCATCTGGTGGGCCATGTCGGCCACGCGAATGGCTTCCTCGACCTTGATCTTGCGCTTGGCTGCCTTCAGCGGCTGGGTGGCGGTGGCGGCCTTCATGTCGCGGCCCTTGCGCCCCTTGCCGCGGCGGGCGCCGCCACGCGGGAAATCGTCGTCCTCGCGGCCACGCGTGGCGCGATCTGCACCGGGCTGGAAGTCCACCGTGCGGCGGCCCTTCAGGCGCTTCTTCTTGCTCTGGCCTTCGTCGCCGCCCGCCGGGGGCTGGCCCATGCCGGGGCCGCCGGGGCCGCCGGGACCACCAGGACGGGGACCGTAGCCGGGGCCGCCGGGTCCACCGGGACGGGGACCGCCGGGACCACCCGGACGATAACCGCCGGGGCGATCACCACCGGGGCCGCCGGGGCCACCCGGACCACCGGGACGGGGACCGTAACCGGGACGGTCGCCACCGGGCCCACCGGGACGAGGGGCGTAGCCGGGCCGATCGCCGCCAGGACCGCCGGGGCGGGGCGCGTAACCGGGACGGTCACCGCCGGGGCCACCAGGGCCGCCGGGGCGGGGCGCATAGCCCTGCCGGTCGCCACCGTAGCCGGGACGGTCGCCGCCGGGGCCGCCGGAGCGGGGCTGGTAGCCCTGCCGGTCGCCGTAGGCGGGGCGGTCGCCCCTGTCCGTGCGGTCGCCTTGCGGGTAGGGGCGCGGCGCCGGAGCGGAAGGATCGGGACGGGAAATGACGCGGACCTGCGGTCCGGGCACGTCGGGCGTGCGCTTCTTTTTCCTGCGGCGGTTGCCGTCGGCGTCGTCCTCGTCGCCGTCCACGCCTTCACCGCGCGGGGCGGCGTCAGCCGCCACGGGGGGCAGGATGGAGGGCTGGGGGGTGGCGTCGGGCATGGCCGAAGCGTCGGGCCGGGCCGGGCGGATGATGCGCGCGGTGGGCGTGGCGGGCTTTTCGGCCTTGGCCTCGGCAGGCTTTTCGGCCTGCTGGGCAGCAACCGCCGGGGCGGCTTCCGCCTGCACATCGGCGGGCTTGTCCGCACTGGCGGGCGCGGGCGTCGCGGGGGCAGCCGGGGCCACGGGGGCCACCTGCACGGGCTCTGCCGGTGCTTCCGCGACCGGTGCGGGCTCGTCGTGGCGGCGGATGATGCGCGCGGCGGGCGTGGCAGGGCGTGCCTCGGGCGCCGCGGGGGCTTCGGCGCGGGCGGCACGGGCGGGCCGTTCGTCAGCTGCGGGCGGCACGGGCGCTTCGGCCTTGGCGGCGGGCGCTTCGGCGTCGGCAATGCCGGATGCGGCTTCGCCCTCATCGGCACGACGACGCACGGGGGCTTCGCCCTCTTCGCCGTCGCGGCGGCGGCGGCGCACGATGACGCCGGGCTGCACCACCTTGCGGTCAACGCCCGCTTCGGCGGTCTGGCCCTGATGGCGTTCGCGCACGCGGCTGACCTCGTCGGCGGTAAGCGTGGTCATCACGCTCTTGGCCGGGATGTCGAGGTCGCGCAGCGTGTGGAGCAGATCTTTGGTGGACACGCCCAGCTCCGTGGACAGGTCCTTCACCCTGGTCTTGTCGTCGGTCATTCCTGAACCCCCTTGCGCTTCCTTCTCCAGCCGCCGAACTTCCGGAATCGCTCCCGGCATTCGGGGCTTTCGCATACGTAGAACCCGCGTCCAGGCAGTATCTGCCTTTCGTCCGGAACGGGGGCTGCCCCCGCCCCGGCGGCGTCCGTCGGGGGGACGTACCGCAGAAGCTCGCGCTTTGCAAAGCGGCGCCTGCATATGACGCAGGTGCGTAATGGTATGTGCTTCCCGCGGATGGCTTCATCCATCCGCGTACTATTCCTTCGCTTCGGCTTCGGTTCCTTCGCCCGCGCCATCGGCTGCCTCCGGAGCGGGCTCCGCATCCGGTTCGGCAGTCGCGTCGGCATCGTCCTGCACCTGGGGCGCAAGGAAGTTGATGGCCGCGCGCAGGTCGGCGATCTTGCCCGGCGCAAGGCCCAGCGCCGAGGCAAGTTCCTCGTCGTCGGCTTCACGCAGGCGCTCGATGGACTGGAACCCTGCCGCGATGAACTGTTCGATGGAGATTTCGGCGACGCTGGCGATCTGCTCGAGCCCGCGTCCGATGGCGTTGGCCTCGTTGTAGCGGGTTTCGGTGTAGATATCTATCTTCCAGCCCAGCAGCTTCGCGGCCAGCTTCACGTTCTGGCCCTTGCGCCCGATGGCGTTGGTCAGCTGGTCGTCGGGCACGATGACTTCGAGCAGGTTCTCTTCCTCGTCCACCACGATGCGCGAGATGACCGCCGGCGACAGGGCGTTGCGGGCGTAGGTGGCGATGTCCGGGCTCCAGACCACGATGTCGATGCGCTCGCCGCGCATTTCCTGCACGATGTTCTGGATGCGCGAACCGCGAATGCCCACGCAGGCGCCCACCGGATCCACGTCGCGGTCGCGCGACATGACGGCGGCCTTGGCGCGGCTGCCGGGATCGCGCGAGACGCCCATGATCTGCACGGTGCCGTCGTCCACCTCGGGCACTTCGCGGCGGAACAGGGCCGCCATGTAGTCGCGGTGCGCGCGGGACACGATGACCTGCGGGCCACGGCCTTCCTTGCGCACGTCGATGAGGATGGCCTGCACCCGGTCGCCGCGCTTGTAGTGTTCGCGCGGGATCTGTTCTTCCTTGGGCAGCAGCGCTTCGGTGCGGCCAAGGTTGATGATCCACCCGGCCTTGTCGCGGCGCTGGATGATGCCGCTGACGATTTCGCCCCGGCGGTCCTTGTATTCCTCGTAGATGATCTCCTGCTCTGCGTCGCGCATGCGCTGGATGATCACCTGCTTGGCCGACTGGGCGGCGATGCGGCCAAGGTCCTCGATCTTCACGCGGAAGCCCATTTCGTCGTCCAGCTGCACGCTGGGGTCGTGGGTGCGCGCGTCCTCGAGCGAAATTTCGCTGTTGGGGTTCTCGACCTTCTTCACGACGATCTTGAACTGATAGACGTCGATTTCGCCGGTTTCGTCATTGTAGCTGACTTCGGCGTCCATCTCGTCGCCGAACTTGCGGGCCACGGAGGTGCGGACGGCTTCCTCCAGGGTGTCGATCAGCATGTCGCGGTCAAGGCCCTTGTCCTTGCTGATCTGGTCGATGGCCTTCTTGAGTTCCAGGCTCATGGGTACTCCTCCGGATCGGTGGCCTAGTCCGTGGTGTCGTCGTGCGGCGCGCCGCCGCGTGCGGGCTTTTTGGGCTGCGCCTTCTTGCGCTGGCCGGTCTTGCCGCCGGGCTGGGGCCGGGTCGTGTCGGGAAAAACGTGGATGAGGTGCGCCTTTTTCACGTCGTCCCACGCCACGCTGATGGGGGCGGGGTCTTCGTCGGGGCGGGGCGCGGTGTCGGGCAGGAAGGTGAGGGTGTCGCCTTCCACCCGCACGATGTCCGCCCGGAACTTGCGGCGGCCCGGCCATTCCGGGTGGGGCACCGCAAGGGTGAGTTCGATGGTGCGGCCCACGTAGGGAGCCGCCTGGGCGATCTCGAAGAAGGGGCGTTCCAGCCCCGGCGAGGACACTTCGAGCACGTAGGCGTCGCGGACCACGTCTTCCACGTCCAGGGCAAGGCCGAGCTGGCGCGAAAGGCGGGCGCACTGGTCAATTGTCACGCCTTCGGGAGTGGCAACTTCGGGCGTGGCGCCTTCGGGCGTGGCGCTTTCGGCCGCTTCGGCAGTGTCGGCGGGGGCGGGCATGCCGGGCCTGGCGTCCACGTACACGCGCAGCACCATGCGTCCCCCGTCGATGATCTCGATGCCCCACAGGGCAATGCCCAGGGCGTCGGCCAGGGGCGTGGCAATGGCGGCGACGGCGTCGCGGAGGGGATGCGTGCTCATGATGCGGGGTAACGTCCGTTGTCGTGGGCGGCGGAGCCGCAGCAAAAAAAAAGGGGGCCGAAAGGCCACCCGGAATGGCCGCGTACGGCCCTCAGGATGTCGAAGCGGCGTTGCCGGGGAGCGGTAAGGCGTGGCGCTCCGTGAAGCGATTCCAGAGGAATATCGGCAGCCGCTTCTGTCAAGACGCGAATATATAGTATGCGGCCCGAGGTCTGTCAACAGGAGATGGCGCGGGGAATGGTGCGGACCGCGCGCGGATGCGGGGCCGGGGACGGCGCGCGGGGCAGGGGCATGACCGTCGTTGTTCCGTCGGTTTGGCCCGCGCGCGGTGCGCGCCGTGTGGCGGCGTGCGTTGCCACGCACCGGAATGATGCAGGTTTGTGGGTGTGGCCCATGCCTTGCATTGCCACTGGCGCGGGCAGCATGCCCGCAAGGAGGCACGCATGCAAGAAGGCATGTTGTCGAGCCTGTTCGGCGCGCTCACCAACGAGCACCGCATGAACAACATCTCGAACAATCTCGCTAACGTGAATACCACGGGCTACAAGCGCGACGTCATATCCTTCAAGGATACCATGCAGCTGTTCGCCCATGACCAGATCATGGAGCCCATCGCCAACGTGCGCTCGAAAAAGCTCTTTCCGGAGCCCATGCACGTGGCCCGGCCCCGCATAGCCGTGGCCCACACCGACTTCGAGCAGGGCAGCATGCGTTACACCGGCAACCCGCTGGACGTGGCCATCTCCGGCAACGCCTTTTTCAAGGTGCGCACGCCTGAAGGCGAATTCTACACCCGCAACGGCAACTTCATCCAGACCGCCGACGGCCAGCTGGTGACCGCCATGGGTCACGCGGTGCAGGGCGACGGCGGCGACATTGCCCTGCCCCCCGGCGAGCAGGTGCAGATTTCCGACGACGGACAGATATTCGCGGGCGGCGCCCTGGTGGGCCAGTTGAACATGGTCACCGTGAACGACCTGACCGCCCTGGAAAAGCTGGGCGGCAACATGTACCGGCTGCGGCCCGGCTCCAACGCGGGCGAGGTGCCCGCCGAGCGTGCCTACGTGGCCCAGGGCTACCTGGAGGCGTCCAACGTCGAGGTGGTCTCCGAAATGGTGAACATGATCGAAGCCCAGCGGCAGTTCGAAGCCTACCAGAAGGTGATGCAGACCACGGACTCCATTGACCGGGAGGCTACGCAGAAGGTGGGCAAGAAAGTCTAGCGGGTGGCGGCATGAGTGTCTTTTTGTCCTCTGCCTTCGTCAGAATAACTTTTTATTCCGGTCAAATACCATCAAAGCGCGCTGCGGTCCTCATCCGTAAGGCTCACAAGCTCGCCCAACGGCTGAGGCATATTCCCTTCATAAAAAGCAATTCTTCCTTGGCAGAGAACAAAAATCCTACTCATGCCGCCACCCGCAGAAGAAGCCAATCGTCTGACTCACTGCCAACCGCCGCGGCGCGGGCATGCGTGCCCGGTGCATCCGGCATCCGGTTTGCAAACGCCTGACTGGCGGGCAATCACCGCCGGACAACTGACGGAACCAAACTCCTCGCAAGGAGACAACGACCATGATGCGTTCACTCTGGACGGCGGCCACCGGCATGGTGGCCCAGCAGCTCAACATCGACGTGATCTCCAACAACCTCGCGAACGTGAACACCACGAGCTTCAAGAAAAGCCGCGCGGAGTTCGAGGACCTCATGTACCAGAACATGCGCATCGCCGGTGCCGCCACCGAAGGGGACAACCGCATTCCCACCGGCATCCAGGTGGGCATGGGCGTGCGCCCCACCACGGTGCACAAGTTCTTTACCCAGGGCGACTATTCCAACACCGGCAACTCGCTTGACCTCGCCATTGAAGGCGACGGTTTCTTTCTGGTGCAGGTGAACGGCGAGGACGCCTACACCCGCGCGGGCGCGTTCAAGCTGAACCAGGACGGGGTGGTGGTGACCGCCAACGGTTACACCCTGCAACCGGAATTCACCGTGCCCGCCGAAACCAAGAACATCACGGTGACGGAAAACGGGCACATCTCGGCTCTGGACAGCAACGGCGCGGCGCTGGCCGAGGCCGACATCCCCCTCTACACCTTCATCAACCCGGCGGGCCTCGAAGCGCGGGGCCGCAACCTGTACGTTCCGTCCGAGGCATCGGGCGAGGCGGTGGAAGGCGTGCCCGGTGAAAATCAGGTGGGCACCATTGCCCAGGGCTTTCTGGAAATGTCCAACGTCGAGGTGGTGGACGAAATGGTGAACATGATCGTGGGCCAGCGCGCCTACGAAATGAACTCCAAGGCCATCCAGACGTCGGACACCATGTTGCAGACCGCTGTTCAGCTGAAGCGTTAAGGGCATCCCTGCTGCGGGCTTTTCATCCCCTGCCAGCGTCGGACGTCCTCTGCGCCCCGGTCGAGCACGGCAAGAGCGCGTTGCGGTCGCCATCCGTAAGGCTCACAAGTTCGCCTAACGGCTGCCGCGCACTCCCGTCGCGAATCGTCCGTCCTCCTTGGCAGGAAATGAATATCCTCGCAGCATGATCCGCCCTTTTAAAGACAGGGAGACACCGCATGATCCGCCACCGCCGTTCCGCACTCACCCGCCATTCCGCCGTCATGGTGTCCGTGTTGGCCGGTCCCATGGCCTGGCTGGCCGCGCTGGCCCTTGCCGTGGGGCTGCTGGCCTTCGGCCTTGCCCCGGCGCGGGCCGGCACCGCCGACGCGGGCTGGCGCATCCGGCTGCTGGACGCCGCCGTGGTGTCCGGCGCCACGGTGACTCTGGGCGAGATCGCGGAGCCGGTGGGCCCCATTTCTCCGCAGGCCTGGCGCGAACTGGCCGCCACGCCCCTGTGGCCGTCACCCGCCGAGCCGGGCCGCCCCATGAGCGTCAACCGCCCGCGCCTGCAACAGGCCCTGCGCGAGGCCCTGCGTGATACCGAATCGCTGTGTCTGTACCCCGGCACGCTGGTGCTCCAGCGCGGCGGCGCGGTGCTGCGCGAAGGCGATCTGCGCGCCTTGGCCGTCAGAGCTCTGACACCCGCCATGGCCGCCATGCCCGGCGAGGCCTCCATGCAGGACTATCGCCTGCCGCCCTATGTCTTTCTGGCCCACCCGCAGCAGCAGGTGGTGGTGGAAAACACCCTGGCCGCCCCCGGGCGCAACACCCTGCGCTTTGCCGTGCGCGAGGTGGACGGCAGCATCGTGCGCAAGTTCACCGGTTCCGCCTTCGTGGACGTGTGGGCCGACGTGCCCTGCGCCGCCCAGCCCGTGAACAAGGACGACGTGCTGACCCCCGAAAAGATCACCCGCGTGCGCAAGAACCTGGCCTACCTGCGCGAACCCGCGTGGGACGGCCTGGGCGGACCGTGGCGCCTGACCCGCCCCGTGGGCGCCGACCAGGTGATCTACCAGAGCGATCTTTCCGGCGTGCCCACCGTGCGGCGCGGCAGCGTGGTGACCGTGCTGTACGATTCCGGCTCGGTGCGCTTGCAGGTGCAGGGCGAGGCCATGGCCGACGGCGGCCTTGGCGAGACCATTCCCGTGCGCAACATGCAAAGCAAGCGGCAGATCTATGCCGCAGTGAAGGATGGGGGAACGGTGGTGGTCCGCTAGGCCCCCCGCAGGCAGAAGCCCGAAACGCCCCATCCGCAATCTCAAGGAGAACCGTCATGAAACGCAGACTGCTCGCCGCCGGGTGCGCCATGTTGCTGCTTTCCGGGTGCAATGCCGCCCGCCAGCAGCCTTCGCCGGTGCCGCCGGTCACGCAGCCGCAGGCCTATGCCGAGCCCGAGGACACGGCCGCCAACCCCGGATCGCTGTACAGCGAATCGGACTCGGAGTTCCTGTTCTCCGACAATCGCGCCCGCCGGGTGGGCGACATCGTGCTGGTCAAGGTGGTGGAAACCGACAAGGCCAAGAACAAGGCCGACACCACCGCCGACAAGACCTCCACCAACGAGCTGGGCGTCAGCGCCTTTTTCGGGCAGTCCAGCGCGTCCATCAACCCCATAAATCCCGCAGGGCCTTTTAGCGGTGCCGTGGGCGCCAACCCCGTTCTGGGCACCAGCTCCACCTCCAAGCATTCCGCCACCGGTGAAACCAAGCGTGAAAGCACCGTCACCACCACCATCGCCGCCCGCGTGCTGCGCGTGCTGCCCGGCGGCCTGATGGAAGTGGAAGGGGCCCGCGAAACCCGCGTCAACGACGAGACCCAGTACATCGTGGTCAGCGGTCTGGTGCGCGCCCGCGACGTGTCCTCGGACAACTCCGTGACCTCGTCGCAGATGGCCAACGCCCGCATCGAGTACTACGGAAAGGGCACTCTGGCGGACAAGCAGAAGCCGGGGTGGTTTACCCGCCTTATGGACAACGTCTGGCCTTTTTAGGAAATGCGTCGGGCTGACCCGGATGCTTCGTCAAGCGGGGCCGCCGCCGAGGTCGAGTACTGAAGAGTACACTCCCTCGTCGGCGGCCCCGCTTTCCTTGCCTGCGGGCCAGCCGGGCGCATTTCCCGTGCGTTGCCAGGCACGGCGATTCCGCCCGCATGCATCGTCAAACATCGCCGCCGCCGGGGTCGTGTACCAAAGAGTACACTCCCTGGGCGGCGGCTTCGTTTTCCTTGCCAGCGAACGCGGCGATTCCGCTCGCATGCATCGTCAAACGGGATTTTCGCTCCGGTCATGTACCACCCCGTATATTCCCGTCGCGAAAATCCCGTTTTCCTTGCCTGCGAGCGGACTTGCCGCGTTCGCGCCGTACAGTGAGAGCGGGGGGCTTCTCTACTTTCGGTCCCCGCATATTTCCATTCCCTCTGACCGCCTTCGCACTGGCACGGTGTTGGCAATAGCCATGGGCAGCGCCGGAATACCGTCGGATACCCGTCGGTGCCGCGCCCTGCGGAATGCTTGTTTCTTGACCGTCAGCAATCCGCGCGTCCCATCCCTTCGCGCCCGTTCGGCCCACGTCCGGCCCATGTCCGGCGCACATTAGGGGGGGCGCCGCGTAACGGGCTGCCCCGCGCAGCCGGATTTTCGGAGAAATGCCATGTCGCCCAGCCTTCGTTCCCTCACCGCCCGCCTTCTCGTCGTCCCGCTGCTTGCGGCCCTGTGGCTGCTGGCCCTGCCGGGCGGCGCAGGGGCCGTGCGCATCAAGGACATCGCCAGCTTCGGCGGCGTGCGCGACAACCAGCTCGTGGGCTACGGCCTGGTGGTGGGCCTTGGCGGCACGGGCGACAAGAAGGACTCCACCTTCACCATGAGCTCCATGGTCAACATGCTGGAGCGCATGGGCGTGGCAGTGGACCCGGCCAAGATGAAGCCCAAGAACGTGGCCGCCGTCATGGTCACCACCCGCATGCCCGTTTCCGCCAAGCCCGGCACCCGTCTGGACGTCACCGTGTCGTCCATGGGCGACGCCACCAGCCTGCAGGGCGGGGTGTTGCTGATTACCCCGCTGAAGGGCGTGGACGGCAAGGTGTACAGCCTGGCGCAGGGGCCGCTGGCTCTGGGCGGCTTTTCCGTGGAAGGGCAGGCCGCCCGCGCCCAGAAGAACGTGACCACCGTGGGCACCATCCCCGGCGGGGCCATCGTGGAGCGGGGCATTCCCTTCCAGTTCAACAGCCAGGATACGCTGACCCTGCACATGTCCAGCGCCGACTTTTCCACCACCATGCAGGTGGTGGAACGGCTGAACCGGGTCATGGGCGGCAGCTACGCCAAGGCCCAGGATGCCTCCACCGTGGCCCTGGACGTGCCGCCCGCCTACCGGGGCAATCTGGTGCCGCTGATGGCCTCCATCGAGAACATCGAGGTCACCCCCGACAGCCCCGCCAAGGTGGTGGTGGACGAAAAGACCGGCACCGTGGTGCTGGGGCGCGACGTGCGCATCTCGCGCGTGGCCGTGGCCCACGGCAGTTTGCAGGTCACCGTGCAGGAAGGCATGGACGTCTCGCAGCCCGGCCCGTTCAGCCAGGGGCAGACCGTGGCCACGCCGCGCACCGACATCAACGTGCGTGAGGAAAACCGCCGCCTGATGCTCATGGAAGGCGCCACGTTGCAGGAGCTGGTGGATGGCCTGAACGCCATCGGCGCCACCCCGCGCGACCTGATTTCGATCCTTCGGGCCATGAAGACGGCGGGGGCTTTGCACGCCGACCTCGAAGTTATTTAGCCGCGGCACAAGGGCCTTTTCGCCTCTGCCGTCGTCAGAACGTTTTTTTGTTCCGGTCGGGTACCACAAAAGTACGCTCCCTCCACAAAAAGAGCGTTCTTCCTCGGCAGAGACAAAAAATCCTCTTGTGCCGGAGTCTCGCGTCGCCAATCGGATTGCCCGGTTGCAGAGGCATGAGGTTCCAGCTCAGCCGGAAGGACAGCAACCATGACCGCTCCCGTCGACCCTAAACTCGCCACTGCCGCCTCGGCCCAGCACGAGCTTACCCAGCGCAAGCTCGAGATGGATGCCCTGCGCAAGCGCCTGCGCACCGATCCGTCCAAGGAGCAGAAGCTGCGCGAGGCGTGCGAAGGGTTCGAATCCATTTTCGTGCAGAAGATGTGGGAGCAGATGCGCGCCACCCTGCCCAAGGAAGGCTACCTGCACAGCAAGGAAGAGGAATTCTGGCAGTCCATGTTCGACCAGGAGCTTGCCAAAAAGATGACCTCTGCCGGGGGCATCGGGCTGGCCGACATGATCTACGAGCAGCTTTCCACCAAGCTTACCGACGCCAGCCGCACCACCGCGCCCAGTTCGGTGCGCGAGCCGGTGCCGGTGAAGCCGGTGTCGCTGGTGCCGCGCATGATCACGCCCGCGTCCGAGGGGACTGGGGGGACTGGGGGGACTGGCGGGACTGGCGGGGTCAGGAGCGGTGCGGCTTCGTCCATGTACGAACCCGCCAACCCCGAGGCTCCGGTGGCGGGTGAGGCCCAGGCGCCGGACGCCGCAGGCGGAACAGGTGGAACGGGCGCAATGGCCGACCCGGCAAATCAGGCCGGGCACTCCATCGTCCAGCAGCATCTGGCCGAACTGGAGCGTCAGGTTGCCGCCGCACCCCCGGCTGGCGAGGCCGGTCCGGTGGCATCCAGTCCGGCGGTATCCCTTGTGGCGGGGGCTGCCATTGCGGGCGGCGCGGGTGCGGCTGCCGCAACGGGCGCGACTGCCGTAACTGGCGCAGCGGGGTCCGCTGTCGCTGTCGCTCCCGGTTCGACCGGGGCCCAATCCGCCATGGTACCGACTGCCGCCGTTGAAGCCGGGCAGGCAGGTGATGCGTCTTCCAAAGCCCAGCGCCGCACCGCACGCGGGCTGCCCGCCGCCTCCGTGGCTGGCGAGAACACGCGCAAGGTGCGCAGCCCCATGCGCGACGCCCAGATGGGGCCGCCCATCGTGCACCGCACCGGGGCCATGAAGCGGGTGGCCTCGCCCGCTGCCACGCGCACGCTCAGCGTGCCCACGGGTGCGCCTTCGGCAGCCGAATTGCAGGCCGGTCAGGCGGCGCAGGACGTGCAGGCCGCCGTATCCGGCGCCGGGCCCGTCGGCGCAGCATCCCCGGCGGCAGGCGAAATTTCTTCGGCAACCGGAGCAACGCCATCGGTGTCCGGCATGGTCTTTCCGGCATCGGGCGCGGCATCGGGCCCTGCATCGGGCGCGGCATCCCCGGCAGCCGCATCGGCCACCCCGGCCTCTCCGGCTGCTCCGGTTTCCAAGGCCTCTCCCACGGGCGGACCCGCGGTGGCCCTGGGCGCGCCAGGGCCCATGGCCTGGCCGCATGAGGGGCGCATCGCCTCCGGCTTCGGCTGGCGCAACGATCCCATCACCGGCGAACGGGCCTGGCATCCGGGCGTGGACATTGCCGTGACCGAGGGCGACCCGGTGCGCGCGGCGTGGGACGGCAAGGTGGTCTTTGCCGGTGAGCGGGCCGACTACGGCAGGCTGGTGGTGCTGGAGCACCCCGGCGGCTGGCGCAGCTTTTACGGCCATAACGGCAGCCTGGACGTGCGCGAGGGCGACGTGGTTCGGGCGGGCACGGAAATTGCCAAGGCAGGGGGAACGGGCCGCGTTGCCGGGCCGCATCTTCACTTCGAGGTGCGCCAGGGCGAACTGGCGGTAAACCCGGAATACGCGGCGCGCAGCCTCGCTTCCGGGGGGATCGCGGCACAACGGACCCGTACCGGAGGGTAACCAGATGTACGATCAGATACACGGCAATCTTGTCCGGCAAACCAAGGGGCTGGAGGTGCTGGCCCTGCTGCTCGAGGAAGAGTTTGCCCACTTGCGCGGGCGCTCTCCCGACGCCGTGAGCGCCGTGGAATTCTCCATCCACGAACTGATGCGCCAGCTGGCCTGTGAACGCGTTGACCTGAAGTCGGTCATGCAGCGCACCCGGCTTTCGGAATACGCGGACATGCTGCCCGAGGAACAGGGCGACGCAGTGCGCGCCCTCATCGCGCGCATCGACGCCCAGGAACAGCACTGCGCCCGCCAGGCCTCGCTGAACGCGGACCTGGCCCTGGCCCTGCTGGACCAGAGCCAGGAGCTGCTGGACTACCTGCACCGCCGCCTGGTTCCTCCCAAGCAGGAAACCTACGGCCGCAAGGGCGGCATGACCACCTCGCGCGCCGAGGCGGCGCTCATCCGCGGGAGGTTGTAAATGGCCGGTGTCACCTCGCTGCTCAACATGGGGCAGCTTTCGCTGCTGGCGAACCAGACCGCCATCCAGACCACGGGCAACAACATCGCCAACGTGAATACCGTCGGGTATTCGCGCCAGGCGGTGCGCTTCGAGGAGTATCCCGCCCTCGACGGCTTTCCGGGTCAGATCGGCACTGGTGCGTACGCGGCAGAGGTGTACCGCTATTTCAACGGCTTCGTGGAAAAGTCGTACCTGGACAAGGCCTCGCAACAGTCGCGCTGGGATTCGCAGTACGAGATGCTGCAAAGCGTGGAAAGCCTGTTCAACGAATCGACCACCCCCGGCATCAACGCCGCCATGTCGCAGTTCTTCGCCGACTGGCAGGCCCTTTCGCAGCGGCCCGACGACAAGGCCAGCCGCGACGCGCTGCTTTCGCATTCCGACAACCTCGTCAAGCTGCTCCAGAACTCCGAATCCAACCTGCGCATCATGCAGCAGCAGATGGACCAGTACCTGAAGCAGGAAGTGAACGAGGCCAACAGCCTGATCAAGCAGATCGCCGAGTTGAACCGGCAGATCGAAATGCACGACGATCCGGGCAAGAACAACGCCAACACGCTCATCGACAACCGCAACCTGCTGGTGCGCCAACTGTCGCAGAAGCTCGACGTCGACGTGGTGGACAACGGCAGCGGCAAGTTCACGGTGGTCACCAAGGCCGGTCACACCCTGGTGGACGGGGTGAACGCCTTCTCGCTGGACTACCAGGGGCCGCAGTCGCAGCAGTCGCTGGTGCCCGGTTCGAATTTCGACGGCGAGATCCACTTCGAAGGGTCGGACGAGTACGAATACACCCTCGACGTGGTGCAGTCCGGTGCGGTGACCAGCGGCGCGGGCGCGGCCATGTACCGGGTCTCGCTGGACGGCGGCAAGACCTGGCTGAAGGACGAGACCGGCAACGACCGGTTGTTTGCCGCCCGCCCTGAAGACCAGAAGGTCAAGGTGCAGGGGCTGGACATCTATTTCAGCGGGTCCACCCAGAACCTGGAGGCGGGCGACCGCTTTACCGTCACGCCCAAGAGCGGCGTGTACTGGGTTACGCCCACCACTTCGCCCCTGAACATTTCGCCCCAGACCATGGCCGACGGCACCGACAATTCCCGGCGCATCACCGGCGGCACCATCGGCGGGTTCATGATCTTTCGCGACACCCAGGTGGGCCGCTACGTGGACCGCGTGAACGCCCTGTCGGAATCGCTGATCTGGGAAGTGAACCGCCTGCACAGCCAGGGCGCGGGGCTCGACCACATGTCGGTCATGAGCGGCACCTACGGCGTGGCCGATCCGTCCATCGCCCTTGGGTCCGACAGTTCAGGCCTGGCCTGGCTGAACCGGCTGGAGGCGGGCAACTTCAGCATGTACGTGTACGACGCCAACAGCGGCGCCTACCTTTCCAACGCCTCCGGCCCGCTGGACTTCGACACGGCCACGCCGGGCATCCAGAACTTCGACCCCACGGTGCATTCGCTGAACGACGTGCGCGACGCGCTGAACAACACCTTCGGCACCTATATCAACGCCGACATCGTGGACAACAAGCTCGTGGTGCGCAGCAACAGCGGCTACAAGTTCGGCGTGGGGGCCGATTCCGCGGGGCTGCTGGCGGGCCTTGGGCTGAACACCTATTTCCAGGGTTCGGATGCCTCCACCATCTCCGTGCGGCCCGACGTGCGCAGCGACACCAATTTCATCAACGCGGGCAAGGTCAACGGCGGCAACGAGGCCAACGCGGGCGACAACGACACCGCCACGGCCATCGCCGGGCTGGCCACCAAGGAGGTGACCATCTCCACCACCTTCGAACGGGCCAGCTCGCAGACCCTGTCGGAATACTACAGCGCCATCGTGGCCACCGTGGGCGCGGATACCGCCTCCACCAAGTTCAACGCGGCCTATACGGCAACCCTGGCCAAGGACCTGGACGAGCGCCAGAGCGCATCGTCCGGGGTGAACCTGGACGAAGAGATGGCCAGTCTCGTCAAGTTCCAGCACGCCTACAAGGCGGCGGCCAAGCTGGTGACCACGGCGGACCAGATGATGCAGACGCTGCTGGGCCTCAAGCAGTAGCGACGGAAGGAGTCTCCCATGGCAGGACGCGTTACGCAGCGAACCATGTTCGACAATTACATTTCGAACATGAACTATGCGCTGTCCAACCTCATGGAATCGAACATGCAGGCGTCCAGCCAGAAGCAGGTCAACCGCCCGTCGGACGATCCCGTGGGCATGGCCCGCATCCTGAACTATCGCGCCTCGCTGGCCACCAACGAGCAGTACCAGAAGAACGTGGGCCAGGCCGAAAGCTGGCTGAGCCTCGCGGACAAGACGCTGACCCAGGTGAGCACCGTGCTCACCCGCATCAAGGCCCTGGCGGAACAGGCCGCAACCGGCACGGTCAGCCCAGAGAACCGCAAGGAAATCAGCTACGAAATGCGCGAGCTGTACGGGCAGCTCATCAACCTGGCCAACACCGAAAACGAAGGCCGCCACATTTTCGCCGGGCACAAGATCGAGAGCGCCGCCTATGTTGCCGGGCTTGCCGTCACCGCCAACGACCCCGCACTGTCGAACACCTCGTTCACGGTGGACGGCGGGGCCAGCAACACCATCGTGTTCCAGTTCCTGGAAAGCGGCACCATCGGCACCGACGCGCTGGACTACCGCTATTCCGAAGACGGCGGCACCACCTGGAAGACCGGCACCCTGGCCTCCAACGCCGCGCCGGTGATGCTGGGCGGGGCGCGCCTGACCATGTCTCCGGGCGCTGCGGTGACCGCCGTGGATACCGGCAACGACCACGAGGCGGGCAACGGCACCTGGCTGTACATTCGGCCCACGGCCATCTACAAGGGCGACGACATGAACTCTTCCGGCCTCACGGCCGAGAGGTACGGCGCCGCCAACATAGCGGCCACGGCCGATGGTTCGTTCTCGCGCGACGTCATGGTGCGCATCGACCAGTCGGGCACGCTGTCCGGCGCCATCAGCTATTCGTACAGCATGGACGGCGGCTCAAGCTGGGTGCCCGCCACCGCGTCCGGCACGGGCGGGCCCGTTTCGCTGCTGGTGCCCGGCGGCTTCCTGACGCTGGCCTCCAACGGGGGCAACGCGCTGGCGGCGGGCGACCAGTTCGTCATCAGGCCGCACCGCGCCTCGCTGGAATACGAGATTTCGCCCGGCGAATACATGTCGGTGAACAACGTGGGCAAGGACATCTTCGGCGGCCTGTACCAGGCGCCGGGGCAGTCCAGCCCCACGGCGGTGTACGGCGGCGACGGGCGCAACCTGTTCGAGGTGATGGGCAGGCTGATAGCCTTCACAGAAACCAACAGCCAGACCGGCATCCAGCAGGCGCTGGATGAACTGGGCACCGCATCGAAGGTCATCCTGACGGCGGCGGCGCGCGTGGGCGGCAAGGAAAACCGGCTCGACGTGGTGCAGGGCATCCTGGAGTCGCAGGAAGACGACCAGACCATGCGCATGAGCAGCATAGAGGACGTGGACGTGGCCAAGCTGATGACGCAGCTCGCGCAGCAGCAACTGACCTACAACAGCGTGCTCAAGTCGTCCTCCATGATCATGCAGATGAATCTCACGAACTTCCTGTAAGGGCCGGGCCACATGCTCATACTTACACGCCGGCCGGGCGAAAGCCTGTACCTTGGCGACAACATTCGCATCACCATCCTTGGCATGCAGGGAAAGCAGGTCAAGATCGGGCTCGACGTACCCGGCGACATGGTCGTGTACCGAGAGGAAGTCTACCGGCGCGTCATGGAGGAAAACCGCATGGCGCTCGAAACCAGCAACGCTGACCTGCTCGCGGCGACACAGATATGGCACGACAGAACGAAAGAGTGATCCAGACCCGGCTTGGCCGCCAGAGTGTGGCGCTGGACAAGGTGCTGTATTTTCCCCGGGGCCTCATGGGCTTCGAGGACAAGCACGAGTTCACGCTGCTGCAACTGCGCGAGGGCGCGCCCTTCCTCATCCTGCAAAGCATGGACGACCCGCGTCTGGGCTTGCTGGTGGGCGACCCGTACAGCTTCATCGAGGACTACCCCATCCGCATCGGCGATGCGGAGCAGAAGCTGTTGCGGCTGCGCACCATCCGGCAGGTGGCCGTGCTGGTCACCGTGTCCATTCCGCCGGGGCACCCCGAAAAGACGGCGCTGAACCTTACCGGTCCCATCCTGATCAACCACGAGGCCCGACTGGGCCTGCAGGTGCCCCAGACCGACGGGCGCTTTCCCTCGCAGTACTACCTGCACGAGCAGGGCAAGTGCCCGGCGGAACGTGGGCAGGACGCGGATGGGGGGACGGCGGGAGCCGGGACCGGGAACGGCGAAGGACCGGAATCCTGAGGCGTGGCGGACGGCGGGGCGTAGGCCCGGTTGCCCCGGCTGACCCGGTTGGCCCGGTTGCTCCGGTTGCTCCGGTTGCTCCGGACCGTTGGACGAAACACATGCATGCGAAAGGGCGGCCCCTGATGGGGGCCGCCCTTTCGCATGGTGACGACAAACCCGGCGGCGCCACGGACTCCCGAAATGCCCGCGTGGCCGGTGGAGGATGCGGACCCGTCAGTCGCCCCGGCGGGCGCGTTCCCCGGCCACCAGGCCGGAAAGCCCCATCTTGCGGATGCGGTAGCCCATCTGGCGCGGGGTGATGCCCAGCGCGGCGGCGGCGCGGTGCTGCACCCAGCCGTTGCGGCGCAGGGCGGAGATGATTTCGTTGCGTTCGATGTCGCGCAGGGTGGTGGGGTGCGCATCACCGTGGAGGTCCGCATCGCCCTGAAAGCCCGCGCCGCCGTGGCCCGCATGCGCATCGCGCGCCGCCGTGGCCCCGTGCGGCGCGCCGTGGCCGGGGGCGGTGTTGCCCGCCATGCCGCCCGCCATGTTGCCGGACATGCCGCCGGGCAGGGGCGCATGGAGGGGCGAATGCGCCGAATGCGCCTGCTGTGCCGGATGTGGCGGATGCGCCGGATAGGGCCAGTCGGGCTGGGCGTTTTCCGTGGCGGAATGTTCCAGCAGCGGCTCCAGGAAGCGCCGGTCGATCTGGCCCGATTCGGACAGGATGGCCAGGCGCTCGATGAGGTTTTCCATCTCGCGCACGTTGCCGGGCCATTCGTGGCGGCGCAGCAGGCCCAGCGCGTCCGGGGCCAGGGTTATCACCCGGCGGTAGTCGCGGGCGGCCTTGGCCAGAAAGTGGTTGAGCAGGCGCTCCACGTCATCGGGCCGTTCGCGCAGCGAGGGCACCCGGATGGGGAACACGCACAGCCGGTAGTACAGGTCCTGACGAAAGCGCCCCTGTTCGGAAAGCAGGGCCAGATCGCGGTTGGTGGCGGCCACGATGCGCACGTCCACGCGGTGGGTCTGGTTGCTGCCCAGACGCTCGAACTCGCGGTCCTGGATGACCCGCAGCAGCTTGGCCTGGATGCCGGGCGGCAGTTCGCCTATTTCGTCCAGAAAGATGGTGCCCCGGTGGGCTTCCTCGAAGCGGCCCGCCCGCACAGCGGCGGCGCCCGTGAACGCGCCCTTCTCGTGGCCGAACAGTTCCGCCTCCAGCAGCGTTTCCGGGATGGAGGCGCAGTTCACCTTCACGAAGGGGTGGACCATGCGGTCGGAAAGGTTGTGCAACAGCCGCGCGATGAGCGTCTTGCCCACGCCCGATTCGCCCAGCAGCAGCACCGTGGCCCTGGTGGGGGCCACCCGCTCTATCTGGCGCTGCACGTCCAGCATGGCCGCGCTGCGCCCCACGATGTAGTCGCCCCGTTCGTCCAGCACGCGGGTGCGCAGCTTGACGTTTTCGCGGCGCAGGGTGTCCACCCGCTCGTTGAGCTGTTCGTTCAGGCTCAGGAACTGGGCCACCAGGGTGGCCACGATGCCCAGGAATTCCACGTCTTCCGAGGTGGACACGTCGTCGCTGAACAGACGGTCCACGTTCAGCACGCCGATGGGAGCGCCCTGCTTCAGGATGGGGACGCCGAGGAAGGATATCTTGCCTTTTTCCACCTTGCGCGCGCCGGTGCGGTCGAGAAACAGCGGGTCGGTGCGCACGTCGCGCACGATGTAGGGGCGGGCGGTCTGGAAGATGGTGCCGGTCACCCCCTCGTCCAGCCGGTACACGCCCCGTCCGCGTTCCTCGGGGGTAAGCCCGTGCGAGGCGGCGATGACCAACTGCCCGGTCTCGCGGTCGGGCAGGGTGATGGTGGCGCGCTTCATGGAAAGGGTTTCCGAAAGCACGCGCAGAACCTCTCCGAGGGCCTGTTCCAGGTCCAGGGCCCGGTCGAAGACCTGACTGATGGCGTAGAGGGCCTTGAGTTTCAGGCTTTGCAACGTGCACGGCATGCCGGATGTGTTGCAAGGATGGTTCCGCCGTGGCGGAACGCCCGCGTGCCAGGAATCAGAGAACGATTTCAGATTGTTGCGCTTGCGGGTCTTTGGAAAGCGCAAAGTGCGCGCAAGTGTGTTTTGACAATAAACGGAAAAAACATGCGCCGGAAATGCCATTTTTGAAAAAGTGACATTCCCGGCGCGTTGCTATGCTGGGTGCGGAACCGTTGGCCGGAGGGCACACGCCGCAGGCGGCGTCATCAACCAAGCCACCGAGGGCGTCATCAACCAAGACGCCGTGGCGTCATCAACCAAGACGCCGTGGGCGTCATGAGCCAAGCCGCCGTGGGCGTCATGAGCCAAGCCGCCGTGGGCGTCATGAGCCAAGCCGCCGTGGGCGTCATGAGCCAAGCCGCCGTGGGCGTCATGAGCCAAGCCGCCGTGGGCGTCATGAGCCAAGCCGCCGTGGGCGTCATGAGCCAAGCCGCCGTGGGCGTCATCAACCAAGACGCCGTGGCGTCATCAACCAAGCCGCCGTGGGCGTCATCAACCAAGACGCCGTGGGCGTCAGGCCTCGAAGCGGGAAGTGTCGTCGTCTCCGCCGGGGCCGGGTGTATCGGCTCTGGCGCTCGGGGTGCTCCGGTTTTCACGCAACGTCATTGCGGGTACTGGTGCCGGGTTCGGCGGGTGCCGGGGCAGCCGCCAGCGAGGGCAGCCCTTCGATGGCGCGCACGTGCACGTCCATCTGCGGGAAGGATATCTCGATGGCGTTCTCTCGGAACAGGCGATCGATGGTCCGGCGCAGGTCGGACGCAGTGGACGCGCCGTGGTTCAGGTCGTCCACCCATACCCGCAGCACGAAGTCGAGGCTGCTGGGCCCGAAGTCCTGGAACAGCACGTTGGGCGCGGGGTCTTGCATCACCCGCGGATGGTCCGCCGCCGCCTGCTTCAGCAGGTCGGTCACCTTGTCGATGTCCGATCCGTAGGCCACGCCGATGGCGATGTCGCGGCGCATGCGCATGCTGTTGCGGGTCCAGTTGGTGAGCCGGTTGGACACGAATTCGGAGTTGGGCACGAAGATCACGGCGTTGTCGAAGGTTTCGACGGTGGTGGAGCGGATGCTGATCTTGCGCACCGTGCCCCACGTCTCGCCGATCTGGATGATGTCGCCCTCCAGCAGCGAGCGCCCGAAAATGAGGATCAGCCCGCTGAAGAAGTTGTTGAAGATGGTCTGCAACCCGAAGCCCAGCCCAACGCTGAGGCCACCGGCGATGACCGTGAGGCTGGTCAGGCTGACGCCCAGGGCGTTCAGCACCACCAGGCCGAACAGCGCCCACAGGGCATAGGTCAGCCCGGTCTGCAACGGCGGGATCACCCCGCGCTCCACGCGGGGCAGGCGCGCGGGCAGGTTGTCGAGGAACGACGTGCCCACGGCGATGGCCGAGCGGGTAAGGTAGAACAGCAGCACCAGACCCAGCACCCGCAACGAGTTGAACGACACCGACCCCACGTTGACGTTCAGTTCCAGCGCCTGGCGCATCATGTACGGGCCGCCGGGGAAGGCGGACAGCCACGGCAGCAGGGTGGCGGCGGCCACCACCCACATGGCGGGGGCGCCAAGGCCCAGCACCAGGCCGCGCAGCAGGGCGCGCATGCCCTTTTCCGGCAGGCGTTCCGCCAGCAGGGTCACAAGGGCCACCAGCACCGCCCCCAGTTGCAGGGCCACGGCCACGGCCAGCCCCACCAGGAAGAACGGGATGGCCAGCCGCGCCCAGCCGAACACCGCCGCCAGCAGCGAAATGATGCACAGCGCGGGTTCGCAGGCCAGCAGCACCTTTTCCAGCAGGGGCAGCACACGGGGCCTGCCGCGCCGGGCGCGCACGGCCAGCACCGCCACCATGCACAGCGCCCACAGCGGGGCCAGCAGCACGGCGGGCGGGTTCAGGAACAGCAGCAGCACCCCGATGGCCGCCGGTGCGAACAGCAACGACAGGGGCGAGCGCTGCGGCACACCGGCAAGACCGGCGGCGCGCAGGCTCCATACCAGGGTCAGCTCGCCCCACAGCAGCAGAAGGTGCGCGGGCACCACCACGGCCCGGTACACCTCGCCGCCGCGCGTCCATGAGGCGAAGTGCAGGGCAATGCCCACGGCGATCCACGGCCAGCTGCGCGCGGCCACATTGCGGCAGCTGTCGGCCCAGCCGCCCGGCAACCGGCAGCCGCGCTGCAATGCCAGCCTGCCCAGCAGGAACAGTGGCACGGCCAGAAAGGCAAAGCGCAGCAGCAGCGCGCCCCAGTCACGGGTGGACTGCGGGAACTCGGTGGCCAGTCGAATCTCGGTGGTGTCCGACCAGGCGGCCAGGTTGGCGGGCAACGACAGCCATACGCCAAGGTCCATCAGCGAACTGGAGGCCACCAGATAGTAGGTGCGCCACAGCGTGGGCAACTGCGCGTCGATCTGTTCCAGCGCCTGGGTCAGCTTTGCGCTGACGGCGTGGCCGGGGTCCAGGGCGCGGGCAAGGCGGGTGCGCAGCGTCGTGAGGTTCTTGCGGCCCTCGTTGAGCTTGGCCAGGTATTCGGACAGATCCTTTGAAAGGTCGCTGGACCGCTCCGTGGCCAGATGCTCGGACAATTCCTTGTCCAGCGCGGTGAAGTCGTCCAGGCGCTGGCGTACGGCGGCATCGGTGGCCTCCATGGGGGCCAGCCGTCCTTGCAGGGTGCGCTGCACGCCCGCCATCTGGCGGCGGATGGCGGCCATTTCGCTGGGGTGGTTGCGGCTCAGCTGGTACAGGGCGAACAGGCGCTGGTAGTCGCGCTGCATGGCGGACACCTGGCCGTCGAGCGCCTTCACCATGTCCGGCAGGGCCTTGCGCAGGCGGTCGGTTTCTTCCACCAGGGCCGACAGTTCCTGCCCGCGTGTCTGCCAGATGATGTCCATGGCCTGCTGCCCGTCCGGTGCATCCTGCTGCGTGTCGCCCGGCAGGGCGGCATCGGCGGCCTGCGACGGTGCCTGGGCCGCCAGCGCGGCGCGCGGGGCGGGCAGGCCGGACCACGCGGGGGCCAGCCCGGCAAGCGCGGCCAGGCCCAGCAGGGCCAGCAGCATGGTCAGGCGGCGGGGAGAGCGAAGCGGAAGGCGTATGGGGGCATGAAGCATGGTGGTCTGCATCCTGTGGAGTTGCTGTTGGCGGTGCCCTGGGGCATGTTCGGCATGGGCTGGCACGGGCTGGCACGGGCTGGCATGAGCCGGCATGAGCCGGAACGCGTCGGCATGGGCTGGCATGTACGGGGCGCAAGGCGGACTTCACCCTATACGCCGCCACGGCGCGTTGTTCAATGTGCGGATGGGCACCCGCGCCGCGTGGGCTGATTTTTCATCCGAACCGCTTGCCCGGTTAGGAAAATTGGGCAAGAATGCAAGTATTCACGTCAGCCCGCCCCACGGGGCACGCGTTGCGAGCAATGCGTGCCCGGCCCGAGCGGAGGACCGTTCCGGTCCCGCCCGTCCCGCCCGCCCGGTGCAATCGGACGAAAGGCACGGGGCCACGGCTGGCGAATCCAGGAGGAAACCGGCATGACTCCGGCTTTGCCGCCCGCCGCGCTGGTGCCCGTGCCCGACCCCATACCGGGGCCGTGGGGATGGTTCCAGGCGCTTCTTCTGCTCACTTTCGTGGTGCACCTGCTGTTCATGAACGTGGTGCTGGGCACGGGTGTGATAACCCTGTTCCGCTCGCTGCGCACGCCGTTCTCGCCCAACGACCAGATCAACGTGGACATCCGCGAGACGGCGGCCTGGGTGCCGCGCGCCATGGCCCTGGCCGTGAACTTCGGGGTGCCGCCGCTGCTGTTCCTGCAGGTGCTGTACGGGCAGTTCATCTACCCCAGCTCCATCCTGATGGCCGTGTGGTGGCTGGGGATCGTGGGCTTCGTGATGATGGCCTACTACGGCTTCTATCTGTACGGGCTGGGGCACGCCGTGCTCGGCCCGCGCCGCACCCTGGTGGCGGGCATCAGCGTGGCGCTGCTGCTGGTCAACGCCTTCGTGCTCACCAACAACGCCACCCTGATGCTGGACCCGGCCCGCTGGACCGGCTACGCCGCCTCGCCGGGCGGCACCCTGCTGAACTGGGGCGAACCTTCGCTCGTGCCGCGCTACCTGCACATGGTGGTGGGCGCGGTGGCCGTGGGCGGGTTGTTCATTGCCGGGCGCGCCCGGTTGCTCAAAAAGGCTGGCGGCCCGGTGGCCTCCGGCCCGCATGGGCCGCAGGACTGGGAGCTGCGCATCACCGAGGGCCTCAAGTGGTTCACCCACGCCACCTACGCCCAGGTCGTGCTGGGCACGTGGTTTCTGCTCAGCCTGCCCGGCCCCATGACGCGCCTGTTCATGGGCGGACACGGGCTGGCCACCGGCGCCTTCGTGCTGGGGCTGGCGGGCACGGTGCTGGCCCTTGTGGCCGCACGGCAGCGCCGGGTGTGGCTGGCCACCGGGGCCACGGTGGGCGTCATGTTCCTGATGGCGGCCATGCGCGCCGTGCTGCGCGACGCGTGGCTGGCCCCGCACCTGAACGCCTCCATGGCCCAGGCGGCGGCGACCCCCGTGGTCCCCCCGATGGTGGGGCAGGACGGCGCTGCGGCGCTGTTCGTGGTGTCGCTGGTGGCGGGCATAGCCGCCGTATGGTGGCTGGTGGTCATCGCCCGCCGCAGCGGAAAGGAGGCGTAGGCCATGCAGTACCCGGTCTGGCAACTGCCGGTGAACGGCGGCCTGCTCATCGCGCTGATTTCGGTCATCCACGTGTTTGTGGCCCAGTTCGCAGTGGGGGGCGGGTTCTTTCTGGTCATGGCCGAACGCAAGGGCCACGCCGAAGGCAATAACGAGATATTGCAGTGGGTGAAGCGGCACAGCCGGTTCTTCGTGCTGCTCAGCATGGTTTTCGGCGGGGTGACCGGTGTGGGCATCTGGCTGATCATCTCGCTGGTCAGCCCGGCGGCCACCTCGCAACTGGTGCACCTGTTCGTGTACGGCTGGGCCACGGAGTGGGTCTTCTTTCTGGGCGAGATTGCGGCGCTGCTGGTGTACTACTACACCTTCCAGCGCTGCATTTCGGGCCGCATGAGCAAAAAGGACCACATGGCGACGGGCTGGCTGTACGCGCTGTTCGCCTTCCTGTCGCTGTTCATGATCAACGGCATCATCGGGTTCATGCTCACCCCCGGCGAATGGCTGCGCACCGGCAACTTCTGGGACGGGTTCTTCAACCCCACCTTCTGGCCCGCGCTGGTGTTCCGCTTTGCCCTGTGCCTGCTGCTTTCCGGCCTGTTCGCCATGATAACGGCCCTGCGCATTCCCCACCCGGAAACGCGCGAGGCCATGGTCCGCTGGTCGGCCAAGTGGGTGTGCCTGCCGTTCATCGGGCTGCTGCTGGGCGCGGCATGGTACTTTGCGGCGCTGCCCCCGGCGCAGCAGGCCATGATCCTGCGCCGCACCGACGACATCCGGCCCTTCGCCCTGGCCTGGCCGGTGGTGACGCCGCTGCTGTTCCTGGGCGGGCTGGCCTTTTTCGTGAAGGCAAGCGGCAGGGCGCGAGCCGTGCTGGCGGGCGTGGTGCTGCTGCTGGGCCTTGCCCAGGTGGGGGCCTTCGAGTGGGTGCGCGAGACGGGGCGCCGCCCGTGGGTCATCCACGGCTACATGTACTCCAACGGCATCCGCGCGGCGGACGTGGAGCGCATGCAGCGCGACGGCGCGCTGTCGCTGACCGCCTGGGCGGGCGCGCGCCAGGTCACCGACGCCAACCGCCTGGACGTGGGCCGGTTCCTGTGGGCGCAGCAGTGTTCCAGCTGCCACGGCATGGGCAACCCCATGCTGGACATGGTGCCGCGCGCGGCCAAACGCGGTGTGGCCGGGCTGGAGGCGCAGCTGGCCGGGCAGGGCAAGCTGCTGCCCTACATGCCGCCCTTCTGCGGCACCCCGGCGGAGCGCAACGCGCTGGCTGTGTATATTGCGCACGAGGTTGAACGCCGCTTGGCGCGTTAGGCCGTCCGGAATATGCATTTGTGAGATTTTGGCAGCAACGACGCAGGGAGATGCGACGATGAGCAAGACAGATTCCCGCATGACCGAGAACCTGTTCCGCGTGTGGCTGATCGTGGTGGCCGTGTTCGCGGTGGGCTTTCTGGGCGCGCAACTGTTCGCGCCGTCCATGCGGCCCGCCGTCAAACCGGCGGGGCCGGGCCAGAATGTTCCCAGCCAGAACGCCACGGCTCCGCAGGGCGGGACCGTGGCCGGCACCGGCTATGGACAACTGGTCACCGACGTGCCCCCGTTCGACCCCGGCAAGGCCGGCCACGTGCTGGTGGCGTGGAGCAGGCAGGGCATGCAGCACGTCACCGACGCGGAACCCGCGTGGACCCTGCTGCCCGCCGGTTCCACCCTGCGGGCGCAACTGGTGCATCGCGGCCCCGGCCCGCAGGCGGTGACCGCGGGGGTGACCCTGACCTGGCGGCTGGACGGCGAGGCCAAAACCGTCGCCGCGCAGCCCGCCGCCGTGGCCGATTCCTCGCTCACCCCCGCCGGGCAGGCCGCCACCACGCCCGCCGCGAAACCCGGCGATGGTGCCGCGCAGGTGAAAGCCCCGCAGCTTTCGGGTGAACTGAAGCTGGTGGAAGGCACCACCCTGTACGAGGCTACGGGCATTCCCGTGCTGCCGTATGACGGAGCAGGGAGCCCCGGTGGTGGAAAGGGCGGGTTCAACCCGTACCCCACGGTGACCGTGGAGGCGCGTGATGCCTCCGGCGCGTTGCTGGCCGTCACCCGCTGCGTGCTGCCGGTGTCCACCGAGATGGGCTGCCGCAACTGTCACGGCGGCGAATGGAAGGTGGGCGGCGTGGCGGGCATTTCCCCGGCCACCGCCGCCGACGTGCTGGAAGTGCACGACCGCATCAACGGCACGGATCTGGCCAGGCGGGCCAAATCCGGCACCACCGTGGTCTGCCGGAGTTGTCATGAACCGCCGGACAAGTCCAAGGCAGACAAGTCCGAGGCAGACAAGTCCGACGCAGCCAAGCCGGGCGCAACGCCGTCCGGCAAGCCCGTGCCCCCCAACATGTCCGCCGCCATCCACGGCTGGCACGCCGCCTACATGGGCGGGCGCGGCGCGGATGCCTGCAATTCCTGCCATCCTTCCGCACCCCAGGGGGCCACCCGGTTCTGGCGCGACTACCACGCGACCAAGGGCCTGGATTGCACCCGCTGCCACGGGGCCATGGAAGACCATGCCCTGTCCCTGCTGCGCAAGGAGCAGGAGGCGGGCAACCCCGCCGCCGAGCGGCTGATGGCGGCCATCGCCCCCGTGGCGGTCAAGGATGCGAAAGACATCGCCCCGCGCACCCCGTGGGTGAACCTGCCCGACTGCGCGGGTTGCCACGACTTTGCCGAAAAGCCCAGGTCGGCCACCGCCAGCGCCTTCAACAAGTGGACCGCCGATGCCGCCGGGCTGTACGCCGAACGCACCGACGACACCACCATGCTGCGCTGCCCGGCCTGCCACGGTGCGCCGCACGCGGTGTACCCGGCGCGCAATCCGCTGGGGCGCGACCGCGACAACATTCCCCCCATGCAGTACCAGCAGTACGCCCGCGCCATGGGTGCTTCCGGCAACTGCTTCGTCTGCCATGGCGAGACGCCGGAATTCTCGGTGCACCACCCCCTGGTGGAGCGCAAGACGGTCACCGTCACCGTGCCGCAGGGCGCGAAGCTGGCCAAGCCGCGCGTACCCTTCCCGCACGAGGCGCACACCCCCGCCGTGGATTGCGGCACCTGTCACCACAAGGGCTACGTGGACGGCGGCCCCATGAAGTGCGCCAGCAAGGACTGCCACGACGTGGTGGTGGACGCCGAAACCGGCACACCCAAGGACCGCGAGAACCCGCGCTACTTCCGCAACGCCTTCCACGGCGAAGGCCCCAGCTGCAACGCCTGCCACGCCAAGCTGCTGGCGGCGGGCAAGGCGGCGGGGCCCACGGAGTGCCGGGATTGCCACAAGGTCAAGCCGTAACCATGTCGGGCCGTTGCCTCCTGTCTGGCAGGGGGTGAAACGCCTCGCAATGCCGACGAGGCCCACGGCCTGACCACATCGCACACCACCGGGGCGCGCGGAACACACCGCGCGCCCCGTTCGTTTCGGGGCACTTTCCGCGCCATTCTGTCAGGATAGACACATATAGCTGATAACGTGGAAGAAAGTGACTTCCCATATTCGAGTGGTGTGATATGCAGGACATGCTGGGCGTCTGCTTTCGCGGGGCGGCATGCCGTTTCCCGCCCGCGCCCGGTGCGCACCTTTCGCGCGCAACCCGCATCCCTCGTCAGGAGGCACACCATGAAAATGAACCGGCGGGGCTTCATCAAGCTCGCTGCCACGGGTGCAGTGGCCACCGCGTTCGGGGGGCTGGGCATCAGCCTTGCCCCGGTCGCGGTCCATGCCGAAGGGTTGGCCATCGACAAGGCCACCCTGACCACGTCCGTCTGCTGCTATTGCGCCGTGGGCTGCGGCCTGCTGGTCTGGACCGACCCCGCGACCGGGCGCACCATCAACATCGAAGGCAACCCGGACCACCCCACCAACGAAGGCACCCTGTGCCCCAAGGGGTCGTCCATCTGGCAGACCGCGGAGCAGAGCCAGCGCATCACCAAGGTGCTGTACCGCGCCCCCGGCAGTGACAAGTGGGAAGAGAAGTCGTGGGACTGGGCGCTGCCGCGCATAGCCCGCAAGATCAAGGACACCCGCGACGCCTCGTTCGAGGCCGTCAACGACAAGGGCCAGCCGGTCAACCGCACCCGCGCCATCGCCTCCGTCGGCTCCGCCGCCATCGACAACGAGGAGGGCTGGCTGCTGCAAGCCATGCACCGCTCGCTCGGCCTGGTGTACCTGGAGAGCCACGCCCGCATCTGACACAGTTCCACTGTGGGGGCTCTGGCAGAGTCCTACGGACGCGGCGCGATGACGAATCACTGGATCGACCTCAAGAACAGCGACGTGTTGCTCATCATGGGCAGCAACGCGGCGGAAAACCACCCCATCTCGTTCAAGTGGGTCACCCGCGCCCAGCAGCGCGGAGCAACGCTGATCCACGTGGACCCGCGCTTCACGCGCACCTCGGCCAAGGCGGACCTGTACGCGCCCATCCGCTCGGGCACGGACCTGGTGTTCTTTGGCGGGCTGATCAGGCACATTCTGGATAACGAGCTGTATTTCAAGCAGTACGTGGTGGACTACACCAACGCCTCGTACCTTGTGGGGCCGGACTACGACTTCAAGGACGGCCTGTTCTCCGGCTTCAACCCGGAGACGGCCAGCTACGACCGCAGGAAATGGGCCTTCGTCACAGACGACAAGGGCGTGACCCTGAAGGATCCCACCCTGAAGGATCCGCGCTGCGTCTTGCAGGTGATGCGCCGCCACTACGCCCGCTACGACCTGAAGACCGTGGTGGACGTGACCGGCATGCCGGAAGACAAGGTGCTGGCGGTGTGGAATTCCTTCGCCTCCACCGGCAAGCCGGACAAGGCGGGCACCATCCTGTACGCCATGGGCCAGTGCCAGCACACCGTGGGCGTGCAGAACATCCGCGCCCTGTCCATGATCCAGATGCTGCTGGGCAACATCGGCATAGCGGGCGGCGGGGTCAACGCGCTGCGCGGCGAATCCAACGTGCAGGGCACCACGGACATTGCCCTGTTGTGCGACAACCTGCCCGGCTACCTGCCCATTCCCCGCGCCACCTGGGCAGACTACGACGCCTACGTGAAGGCGGGCACCCCGGTCACGGCGGATCCGCAAAGCGCCAACTGGTGGTCAAACATCGACAAGTACGCGGCATCCCTGATGAAGGCCATGTACCCCACGGTGGACCACAAGGAAGCGTACACCTGGCTGCCCAAGATCGACGACACCAAGGTGGTGGAATACTCCTGGCTGTCGCTGTTCGAGCGCATGTACAACGGCGGTTTCAAGGGCGCGTTCGTGTGGGGGCAGAACCCCTGCGCGGGCGGGGCCAACGCGGGCAAGAACCGCAAGGGCATGGCCAAGCTGGACTGGGCGGTGATGGTCAACCTGTTCGAGAACGAGACCTCGCTGTTCTGGAAGGGGCCGGGCGTGAACCCCAAGGACGTCAAGACCGAGGTGTTCTTTCTGCCCGCGTGCATGAGCGTGGAAAAGGACGGCTCGGTGGCCAACTCCGGTCGCTGGCTGCAATGGCGCGAGAAGAGCGCCAGGTTCATGGGCGATTCCCTGAGCGACGGCGACATCGTCATCCGGCTGTTCGAGGAAGTGCGCAAGCTGTACAAGGCAGAGGGCGGCAAGTTCCCGGAACCCATCCTGAACCTTGATACCGCCTACCTGAAGGACGGCGCATACGACGCCAGCGCGCTGGCCAGGCGCCTCAACGGCACCTTCCTGAAGGACGTGACCATCGCCGACAAGCAGTGGAAGGCGGGCCAGCAGGTGCCCGGCTTTGCCGCGTTGCAGGCCGACGGTTCCACCGCGTGCGGCTGCTGGATATTCTCCGGCTGCTACACCGAGCAGGGCAACATGATGGCCCGGCACGACCGCACCCAGACCCCGGAACAGGCGGCCATCGGCCTGTTCCCCAACTGGTCGTACGCCTGGCCCGCCAACCGGCGCATCCTGTACAACCGCGCCGGGGTGGACCAGACGGGCAAGCCCTTCGACCCCAAGCGCGCGGTCATTGCCTGGAACGGCGAAAAGTGGGTGGGCGACGTGCCCGACGGCGGGTGGAAGCCCGGCGAAAAGCTGCCGTTCATCATGGTGCGCGAAGGGCGCGGCCAGTTGTTCGGCCCCGGGCGCGTGGACGGCCCCCTGCCGGAACACTACGAACCCTTCGAAAGCCCGCTGGCGGGCAACCCCCTGTCGCCGCAGCGGGTCAACCCCACGGCCCTGCACTTCGCCCACGAGGAAAAGGCCGTGCGCGACCCGCGCTTCCCTTACGTGTGCATACCGGGTGACCGAGCAGTGGCAGTCCGGCACCATGACCCGCAAGACCGCGTGGCTGAAGGAAATGCAGCCCGACGGATTCTGCGAGATGAGCCGCGAACTGGCGGCGCAACTGGGCGTGCAGAACGGCGACCAGGTGGTGCTGGAATCGGTGCGCGGCAAGGTGCAGGTGGTGGCCATCGTCACCCCGCGCCTGAAGCCGTTCACCGTCATGGGCGAAACCGTGCACCAGGTGGGCATTCCCTGGCAGTTCGGCTGGGGCCAGAAGAAGAACGCCACGTTCGATTCGGCCAACCTGCTGTCGCCTTCGGTGGGCGACCCGAACACGGGCATTCCGGAGACGAAAGTCTTCATGGTGAACGTGAGAAAAGCCCAGTCCGGGAAGCAAGGGTAGGTGAGCCATGAGCGAGAACAAGGGCAAGACCTTCTTCATCGACCAGACCCGCTGCACCGCCTGCCGTGGCTGCCAGGCAGCATGCAAGCAGTGGAAGAAGCTGGCCGCCGACGAAACGGTGAACACCGGCAGCTACCAGAACCCGCCAGACCTCAACGGGCACACCTTCAAGCTGGTGCGCTTCAACGAGGTGGAAGTGGACGGCAAGCTGAAGTGGGTGTTCTTTCCCGAGCAGTGCCGCCACTGTCTGGAGCCGCCGTGCAAGATGATGGCGGACGCCTTCATCCCCGGCGCCATCATCCAGGACGAGGCCACCGGCGCGGTGATCTACACGGAAAAGACGAAGGAACTGGACTACCAGACCATCCGCGAGGCCTGCCCCTACGATATCCCCCGCAAGGAGGAATCCACGGGCCTGCTCACCAAGTGCAACATGTGCATCGACAGGGTGCGCGCGGGCATGCTGCCCGCCTGCGTCAAGACCTGCCCCACCTTCACCATGCACTTCGGCGACCGTGACGAGATGCTGGCCATGGCCCGCGCGCGGCTGGCCGAAGTGCAGAAGAAATCCCCGGCGGCCCTGCTGGCCGATTCCGACCTCGTCCGGGTGCTGTACCTGTGCGAGGTGCATCCCAGCCATTACCACCATCACATGGTGGCCGACGCAGGCGGCGCAACGGACCGCATCGGCCCGTTCAGCCGCCGGGCGCTGCTGGCCATGCGGCCGCTGCGCACGGGGTAGGGCCTGTTCGGGCTGCCCGGGCAGTAGCCCGCATCCTCACCTTCTGACCAAGAAAAACGGGCCGCCCGCAATCGCGCGGGTGGCCCGTTCCGTTTGTATGACCGCAACCGGCTATGCCGCGTAGGCAGCCAGAAAGACGGAGACGGCGGCCTCCACTGCGTTGCGCGCTTCCTCTTCGCTCACTTCCGTCTTCACGCACAGCATCACCGGCATCTCCACGGTGGACTGGCACAGGGCCAGGAAATGTTCGGCGGCCACGTCGGCGTCGGGTATGCGCAGCACGCCCAGTTCGTCCGCCCGTGTCAGGTATTCCGCCAGCAGCCGCCTGCCGCGCAGGATGCACGTTTCGTAGAAGATGCGCCCGATCTCGGGAAAGCGCGGAGACTCGTGGTACAGCAGGCGCATCACGGCCTGCGGGTCCTTGTCGGTGATGAGGTTGAGGTACCGTTTGCCCAGCAGGCGCAACACCTCGTGCAGATCGTCGGCGTGGGGGGGCAGGTCGAACACGGTGGCGCCGCGCACGCGCACCCTGTCTTCCATGTAGGCTTCGAACAGGGCCTCCTTGCTGTCGAAATAGGCGTACAGGGTGCCCTTGGAGCCGCCAAGCGCGCTTGCGATGCGCGACATGGACGTGCCCTGATAGCCGTGTTCGAGAAACAGCGGACCGGCGATTTCGAGGATTTCGGCCCTGCGGTCACGTGGGGGGCGGCCTAGCGCCATATGCGTCTCCTGCCTCGATGAAGTTTTCGCAACATAACCCGACATGGGGGGAGTTGACAGGCACATGTTCAAACCGTACTGTACGGTCAATAAAATATAGGGCTCAGGGCGGGAAACGCAAGCACGAATCCGCAGCATGCCGTTTCTGAAAGGCATCGTTGCGGAACGAAAGGGTTTGCATTTCACGTGCGTGCGCGTCGCCCGACCGGCGAAAGCCGGAGGAACCGGCGTCAGGCGCCCGATGCACCGCAACTGCGCCATTGGCGGCATGTTGTCCCGGCCATGATGGGGCCGGTTTCGATCACACTCCATGACGGGGTGTGATGATTTTTGGGTGGCCCTTCACGCACGCCGCATTGGCGCGGCAGGGGCGCACGGCCGGAGGGGGCATGCAGGAGCAGCAGGATGACGAAACGCGCGCGCGACTGCTGCGCGCGGCCAGGGTGGTCTTTGCGTCCGACGGGTTGAAGCGCGCCACCATCCGCAAGATCAGCACGCTGGCGCGGGCCAACATCGCGGCGGTGAACTACCACTTCGGCAGCAAGGAAAACCTCTACGTGGCCGTGCTGCGCGACCACCTGGAGCAAAAGCTGCGGCGCAACCCGCGCGATGCTGGCGTGAGCAGCCTCACTTCTCCGCGCGGGCGCCTGCGGGCTTACGTGCGCAGCATGCTGACCCAGTTCGCCTGCGATGGCGACGCGGTGTCCGCACGTCTTGGAAAGCTGCTGTCACAGGAATTCGTGCAGTCCTCGTCGCGGTGTTTCCAGACAGTCATCGAGAGCTGCTGCGGGCCCGCGCACGCCATGCTGCTGGACATCGTGCGTCAGCTCCTGCCCGGCAGCGACAGCCGGACGGTATCGCGCTGCGCCGGGAGCATCATGGGGCAATGCGTCCTGCATGCCCACGCCAGCGAAGTCATACGTCTCATTTCACCCGACATGGTGCTGAAGCCCAGCAACGTCGAATCCATGGCGGATTTCATCGTCGAGTTCACCCTGGGCGGTATCGAGCGTCTTTCTGTCGGTCTGCCCGGTCACTCCCCCTCCCCCATACGGGAGCAACGTTCAGAAATTGCATGAAAGGTTCAGGAAAATTAATGCGCAACACCATGAGACACGCACTCGTCGCCCTGTTTGCCGTGCTTGCCACTGTGGTCGCCGGTTGCGGCCAGGACAGGCCCGCCGCCGGTCCGGCCCCGGAACCGGAAGCCACGGTGGTCACCATCCGCCCCGGCACGGTGACGCTTTCGACCATCCTGCCGGGGCGCACAGCTGCCCTGCTTGTTTCCGAGGTTCGCCCACAGGTTGGTGGCATCATTCAGAAAAGACTGTTCCGTGAAGGGGCGGACGTGAAGGAAGGCGAGGTGCTCTACCAGATCGACCCTGCCACCTTCCAGGCCGCGTACGACAGCGCCAAGGCCGTGCTGGCCAGGGCCGAGGCCGCCGTGGAGCCCGCCCGGCTCAAGGCCGCGCGCTACGCCGACCTGGTGAAGACCAACGGCGTGAGCCAGCAGGACAACGACGATGCCCAGGCCGCGTACAAGCAGTATGTGGCCGAGGTGGCCTCGGCCAGGGCAGCGCTGGAAACGGCGCGCATCAACCTTGGCTATACCCGGGTTGTCGCGCCCATTTCCGGGCGCATCGGTCGTTCCAGCGTAACCCCCGGCGCCCTGGTCACCGCCAATCAGGCCAACGCCCTGGCCACGGTGCAGAAGACCGACCCGGCTTACGTGGACGTTACCCAGTCCACCGGCGAGTTGCTGCGTCTTCGGCGCGCCCTGGCCGAAGGGCGGCTGCGCAAGGCCGGGACCGACGGCGCGAAGGTGAAGCTGCTGTTCGAGGATGGCAGCGCCTATCCGCTGGAGGGCACGTTGCAGTTCTCTGACATTACCGTGGACCCGGACACCAGCGTGGTGACCCTGCGCGCCTTGTTCCCCAACCCGAAGCGTGACCTGTTGCCCGGCCTTTACGTGCGCGCGGTGCTGGAAGAGGGCGTGGACGAGAACGCCATCCTGGTGCCGCAGGCTGCCGTGACCCGCGATTCCAAGGGCAACCCCATGGTGTTGCTGGTCACCGCCGACAACACGGTGGAGCGCCGCTCCATCACCGTTGACCGCGTGGTGGGCAGCGACTGGCTGGTGGGCAGCGGCCTTGCCGCAGGCGACCGGGTAATCGTGGAAGGCCTGCAGAAGGTGCGGCCCGGCGGCAAGGTGAAGGCCACCGAGGCCGTCGCCGCCGATGCGTCCGCCGCATCCGGACAGGCTCCCGGTACGGCGGCCACCCCGGCCGCGCGCCAGTAGGCGGGGAGTGTAGACCATGTCCAGATTCTTCATTGACCGTCCGGTCTTTGCCTGGGTTATCTCCATCATCATCATGCTGGCGGGGGCCTTGTCGATCCTCAGCCTGCCCATATCGCAGTATCCCAAGATCGCGCCCACGTCGGTCACCATCAGCGCACAGTACCCCGGCGCTTCCGCCAAGACCATGGAGGACACCGTCACCCAGGTCATCGAGCAGAAGATGAAGGGGATCGACAGCCTGCGCTACATGTCGTCCACCAGTGACTCCACCGGCCAGACCTCCATCACCCTGACCTTCGATGCGGACACCAACCCCGACATCGCGCAGGTGCAGGTGCAGAACAAGCTCTCGCTGGCCACGCCCCTGCTGCCGGAAGCCGTGCAGCGTCAGGGCATCACGGTGAACAAGAGCACCTCCAGCTTCCTGATGATCATCGCGCTGGCCTCGGATGATCCGTCCATGACCGGTCGTGACCTCAGCGACTATGCCGCCACCTACCTGCTGGATCCCATCAGCCGCGTGGACGGTGTGGGCGAAACCATGCTGTTCGGTGCCCAGTATGCCATGCGCGTCTGGCTCGACCCGCACAAGCTGCTGAACTACAAGATGACCCCGGCGGACGTCAGTTCCGCCATCACCGCCCAGAACGCCCAGTTGTCCGTCGGCCAGATCGGCGGCACCCCGGCCGTGCCGGGGCAGGGCATGAGCTTCACCATCCTTTCGCAGTCGCTGCTGCAGAACCGCGAACAGTTCGAGAACATCGTGCTGCGGGTGAACCCGGACGGCTCCACGGTGCGCTTGTCCGACGTGGCGCGGGTGGAGCTGGGCAGCGAAAGCTACGACAGCGTCTCCCGCTTCAACGGCAAGCCCTCCACCGGCATCGCCATCAAGCTGGCCACCGGAGCCAACGCCCTGGATACGGTAAGCCGCGTGCGCGCCATCATGGGGGAACTGGCCAAGAACCTGCCCGAGGGCATCCGCTGCGTGTTCCCCTACGACACCACCCCCTTCGTGCGGGTGAGCATCGAAGAGGTGGTCAAGACGCTGGCCGAGGCCATCGTGCTGGTGTTTCTGGTCATGTACCTGTTCCTGCAGAACATGCGGGCCACCATCATCCCCACCATCGCCGTGCCCGTGGTGCTTTTGGGTACCTTCGGCGCGCTGGCGGCCTTCGGGTTTTCCATCAACATGCTGACCATGTTCGGGGTGGTGCTGGCCATCGGCCTTCTGGTGGACGACGCCATCGTGGTGGTCGAAAACGTGGAACGCATCATGACCGAGGAGGGCCTGTCCCCACGTGAAGCCACCCGCAAGTCCATGGGTGAGATCACCGGGGCGCTGGTGGGCATCGCGCTGGTTCTTTCGGCGGTGTTCATCCCCATGGCGTTCATCAAGGGTTCCTCGGGGGTCATCTACCGCCAGTTCTCGCTCACCATCGTCTCGGCCATGACCTTGTCGGTCGTGGTGGCCCTTGTGTTGACCCCGGCCCTGTGCGCCACCTTCCTGAAGCCCATGCACAAGCACGAGCATCAGGCCCAGGGCGGGTTCTTCGGCTGGTTCAACCGCATGTTCGACCGTACCAGCCGGGGGTACCGCAATCAGGTTTCCGGCGTGGCGGGGCGTGTGGGCCGGATGATGTGCATCTACCTCGTGCTGCTGGTCTGCGTGGGCTACCTGTTCCTGCGCCTGCCCACGTCGTTCCTGCCGGAAGAAGATCAGGGCACCATCTTCAGTCTGGTGCAGTTGCCCACCGGGGCACCGCAGGAACGTACCCTTGAGGTGCTGCGACAGGTGGAACACCATTACCTGGTGGATGAAAAGGACACGGTGAATTCGCTGTTCACGGTGGCGGGCTTCAGCTTTGCCGGGCGCGGACAGAACGCGGGCCTTGCCTTCGTGCAGTTGAAGCCGTGGGACGAACGCAAGGGCGCGGGCATGAGCGCATCGGCGGTAGCCGGGCGCGCCATGGGTGCTTTTGCGCGCGTCAAGAACGCCATGATCTACGCCTTTACCCCCCCTGCGGTGACGGAACTGGGCAACGCCTCGGGCTTCAACCTGTTCCTGCAGGACCGGGCGGGCATCGGCCACGAGGCGCTGATGCAGGCCCGCAACCAGTTGTTGGGCATGGCCGCGCAGAATCCGGCCATTGCGGTGCTGCGGCCCAACGGCATGGAAGACACGCCGCAGTTCCAGATCGACATCGACCAGGCCAAGGCGGGCGCGCACGGGCTGGCCATGGCTGATGTGAACAGCGTGCTGTCTACGGCACTTGGGGGCAGCTACGTCAATGACTTCATCGACAGGGGGCGCGTGAAGAAGGTCTACCTGCAGGGTGACGCCCCCTTCCGCATGATGCCGGATGACATCAACGACTGGCACGTGCGCAATGCGCAGGGCAACATGGTGCCGTTTTCGGCCTTTGCCTCCAGCCGCTGGACCTACGGTTCGCCGCGACTGGAACGCTACAACGGCCTGCCCGCCGTGGAACTGCTGGGTTCCGCCGCGCCCGGCCGCAGTACCGGCGACGCCATGCAGGCCATCGAGGAAATGGCGGCCAAACTGCCCGCCGGCGTGGGCATAGAATGGACAGGCCTGTCCTACCAGGAACGCATGAGTGGCTCGCAGGCCCCGGCGCTGTACGCCATCTCCATCCTGGTGGTGTTCCTGTGCCTGGCCGCGCTGTACGAGTCGTGGGCGGTGCCCACGGCGGTCATCCTGGTTGTGCCGCTGGGCATCATCGGGGCGCTGGCCGCCACTCTTGGCCGGGGCATGAACAACGACGTGTTCTTCCAGGTGGGGCTGTTGACCACCATCGGCCTTGCGGCCAAGAACGCCATCCTCATCGTGGAATTCGCCATGCACCTGGTGAAGGCGGGCAAGCCGCTGCTGGAAGCCACGGTGGAAGCCGCGCGCCTGCGGCTGCGGCCCATCCTGATGACATCGCTGGCCTTCCTGCTGGGCGTGCTGCCCATGGCCATCAGTACGGGCGCGGGGTCCGGCAGCCAGCGGGCCATCGGCACCGGGGTCATCGGGGGCATGCTCTCGGCCACGGTGCTGGCGGTGTACTTCGTGCCGGTGTTCTTCGTGATGGTCTACAAGTTCGCCACGCGAGGGCGAAAGGGCGCCAGGCCGGGTTCATCCGAATCCGCAACCGCCGCCGCCCTGCCTTCCAACGACAATCCTGCCGGAACTTCCGGTGAGGTGACGCGATGAACCGCCTGACTTACACCCGCAAGATCGCCCGGCTGGCGGCAGCGGCGGCGTTTGTCGCCCTGACCGTCACGCCGCTGGTCGGCTGCTCGCTGATACCTGAATACCACCGGCCTGCCCCGGACCTGCCCGCCGCCTGGAACGCGGGCGGGGCGGCGGGGAAAGCTGCCACGGCAGCCACCATGCCTTCCACCATTCCACAGGACTGGCGGCAAGTGGTGGCGGATGCCCCCATGGCCCGGCTGATCGAACTGGCGCTGGCCGACAACCGCGACCTGCGCGTGGCCGTGCTGCAAATAGAGAAGGCACGCGCCCAGCACGCCATTGCCCGGGCCGACCTGTTTCCGCACATCGACGCCAGCGGCGGGGCGGACATGGGCCGCACACCAGCCCCGCTGTCGTCCACGGGCCGGTCGTACACCGCGCACACCTATTCGGTGGGGGTGGGCTTCAGTTCGTTCGAACTGGACCTGTTCGGGCGTGTGCGCAGCCTGAAGGAACAGGCCCTGGAACAGTATCTGTCCACGGATGCCTCCGCACGCAGCGTTCAGCTGACCCTGGTGGCCGAGGTGGGGCAGGCCTACCTGACCCTGGCCGCAGACCGCGAGAAGCTGGACCTTGCGCGCGAGATACTGGAAACGGAACGTGCCTCGTTCGAGGTGGTGAAGAACCGGTATGACAGGGGCATCGCCGGGGAACTGGACGTGGTCCGGGCCCAGACCACGGTGGATACGGCCCGCGTGAACGTGGCCGCAGCCGAGGCCACGGTAACGGCAGACGAAAACACTCTGGCCCTGCTGGTGGGGGCGCCCCTGACGCCGGACATGACCCCGGCCCGCAAGCTGGCCGACGTGGCCCCGCTGGCCGATGTGCCCGCCGGGCTGCCTTCGGAAGTGCTGGCCCGCAGGCCCGACGTGGCGGCGGCGGAGCATGCCCTGAAGGCGGCCAACGCCAACATCGGCGCGGCGCGGGCGGAATACTTCCCGCGCATCGGGCTGACCGCCAGCTACGGCAACGCCAGCACCGAGATGAACGACCTGTTCCGCGCGGGTTCGCGCACCTGGAGCTTTGTCCCGCAGGCCACCCTGCCCATCTTCCATGCAGGGGCCATCCGCGCCGGGGTGGAGTCGGCCGGGGCGGAGCGGGACATTCAGGTGGCCCGGTACGAGAAGACCGTGCAGACCGCGTTCAAGGAAGTGTCCGACGCACTGGCGCAGGGCACGTCGCTGACCACCCAGGCCGAGGCGCAGGCCTCGCTGGTGCGGGCCACGGGCAAGGCGTACGCGCTCTCCACCCAGCGCTACGAACGCGGCGTGGACGACTACCTGTCCAAGCTCGACGCACAACGGTCACACGCCACAGCCCGGCAGAACCTTGTGTCCGTTCTGCTTTCGCGGCAGAGCAACCGCCTGACCCTGTTCAAGGCGCTGGGTGGCGGATGGGACGGTCAACCCATGCCCGGCACGGGACCTGCGGCTTCGGAGGGGAACGGGGCACCCGCCTCTGCCGCCATCAACTGACGGGCTGCCTGCCCATCCACTGCCCGTTCGTCCCCTTCCGGTTCCTCCCCGGAGGGGGACGACGCACGAAACACAAGCCCCCGCGACCGTTCGCGGGGGCTTGCCGTTTTGCCGGGGCACGGGGTGCTGCGCCTACCCGGCCTTGCGAACCACGAAGGCGCAGCGTCCCTTCTCCCTGCCGCCGGTGGGCAGGTTCATGAACTCGTGCAGCAGGATATGGCAGGAAAGCCCGCGCAGCATGTCGGCCACCCGTTCCGGCGGGTGCGAATCGTAAAAGAATTCCCGGTCGAACATGGTGTCGGTGAAGGCCGGGTGGGCGGACCCGCCCGCGGTGAGCATCAGCCGCCCGCCGGGGCGCAGGGCCCGCACGGCCCCGGACAGGATGTCCGCATGGCGCGCGCGGGGGATGTGGAACAGGCAGTCCCACAGGATGACGGCGTGGCAGGCCTCGTCGAAGGGGTAGGCCTCCAGGGGCGTGACCCGCCACCGGGCCTGCGGAAAGTGCTGGCGGGCCACTTCTACCATGGCCGGGGACTGGTCGATGCCCAGCACGTCGCAGCCGCGGCGCAGCACGTATTCGGCCATGGGGCGCCCGGTGCCGCAACCGGCGTCCAGCACCAGCGGCCGTGTCTTCGCTTGCCCGTGCAAGTCGCCGGGTACGGCGGGGGCGATTTCTTCCAGCAGCAGGTCCAGGTAGGCCTGTTCGCGGCCGTAAAAGGCATGGCGCGCCCTGTCCCATTGCGGGGCCACGGCGTCGTACGAGGCCAGGTTCAGCGTGTCGGCGGGATGAGGCGTGGTGTTGTGGGGCATGCCGGATGGGGAGTTGGGAACCGTCGGCTAGCGCAGCTTGCGCAGCAGCCGGTAGAACTGCGCGCGCGAAAGGCCCGAAAGCTGCTGGGCCTTGGCCATGTCGCCGCCCGCATAGGCCAGCAGGTTCTGGAAATAGTCCACGGCGGCGCGCTCCAGCGCCACGTCGCGGTAGGTCATCCAGGTGGGGATGGACAGCCCTGCCAGGGGCAGGTCGGGCGAATCGGACTCGGCATGGTCCGTGTTGTCCGTGTGGTCCGTGTGATCGGGCCGCATGCCTTCGGCGGTGGCGCGCATGTGGCGTACCCGGATGTGCTCCGGCAGGTGCACCGGGTACAGGGTGCGCACGCCGTCCGCAAAGGCGATCATGGTTTCCATGGTGTTGCGCAATTCCCGCACGTTGCCCGGCCAGTGGTGCGCGCCAAGGGCCCGCAGCAGTTCCTGGGTCAGGATGCGCGAGGGCAGGTTGTTGCGTTCGCAGTACTGGTGCACGAAATGCTCGCCCAGGGGGCGCAGGTCGTCCTCTCGCTGGCGCAGCGGGGGCAGGGCGATGTGCATGGACCGTACCCGGTACAGCAGATCCTCGCGGAATTCCCCCCGCCGGACCATCAGCGAGAGGTCGCGGTTGGTGGCGGCCAGCAGCCGGAAGTCGCATTCCACTTCCAGCCTGCCTCCCACGGGTCGAAAGCGCCGTTCCTGCAACACGCGCAGGAAGGTTTTCTGCAAGGTGGGAGACAATTCGCCGATCTCGTCCAGAAACAGCGTGCCGCCCGAAGCCTGGCGGATCAGCCCTTCGGCGTCGCGGTCGGCCCCGGTGAAGGCCCCGCGCACATGGCCGAACAGCACGCTTTCGGTCAGGTTTTCCGGCAGGGCTGCACAGTCCACCACCACGAAGGGGCGTCCGGCCCGGTCACTGTTCTCGTGGATGGCCCGCGCGGCCAGTTCCTTGCCGGTGCCCGTTTCTCCGGTAATCAGCACCGGCACGTCGCTGTGCGCCGCCTTGGCCACCAGGTCCAGGCATTCCATGAAGGCGGGGCTGGTGCCCACGAGGCCTGCGGGGTTGAACTGCCGCCCCTGCTGGGCGGTGCGGGCCAGTTTTTCGTTGCGGAATTCCAGTGCCCGCAGGATGGCCAGACGGATGGAACTGACCGGCGCGCCCTTGGTGATGTAATCCCACGCGCCGTTGCGTACGGCCATTTCTGCGGATTGTTCGGCATTCGCGCCGGTTATGATTATCACCTCGGGCCGGGGGGGCGATGCCACGAAGCGGGGCAGCGCCTCCAGCCCGTTGCCGTCGGGCATCATCACATCCAGCAGCACCACGTCGCCGAAGCCCGCGTCCGCATGGGCCAGCCCGTCGGCCAGCGAGGCGGCCCGCAACGGTACATGGCCCATGTCCTCGGCAAGGTCGGCCAGGGTTTCGGCCACCAGCGGATCGTCGTCTATGATGAGGATTTCAGGCATCTCTCAGGCTTTACGCCTTTTTGAACGAAACATGCAAGTGCTTCGATAATTCTTCGCCAGTGAACGGTTTTCCTATCAGGGTCAGGCCCGTCTCCGCCAGTTCTTCCGGAGGGATGTCGCATTCGTTGCCGGTGCACAGCACCAGCGGCAGTGCAAAACCGCGCGCCCGGATGGCGCGGGCCAGCTCCGTGCCGGAACCGCCGGGCATGCGCAGATCCAGCAGGGCCACGTCGTAGCGGCCTGCCGCCAGCAGTTGCAAGGCGTCGCTCGCATCGCTGGTGCCGGTGGACCGGTGGCCGAGGGCATGCAGCATTTCCGCCACGGACTGGCGGAAGTCGTGCTCGTCGTCCACCACCAGCACATGCAGCGGACGCTCCTGCGGCGTGTCGGGCACGTGTTCCGGAGCGGTGGCTGCGGGGGCGGCACCTGCTTCCGCAGCCGCCAGCATGTCTGCAAGGGGCAGCAGCACGTCGAAGCACGCCCCCTGCTCCGGCTGGGAATGGGCGCGCACCGTGCCGCCATGTTGGCGGACGATGCCGTGCACCATGCTGAGCCCAAGGCCTGATCCCATGCCCTGCGGCTTGGTGGTGAAGAACGGCTCGAATACCCGCTCCAGTTGGGCGGCGGTCATGCCCTGACCGGAATCGGCCACCGAAAGGCATGCGTACCGTCCGGGCGACAGCTCCGGGTAGCCGCGCAGCACCTCGTCGCCGCCAAGGACCAGCGCTGCCAGCGAAACGTCCAGCACGCCGCCGTCGGGCATGGCATGCACGGCGTTGGTGCACAGGTTCAGCAGCACCTGGTGTATCTGGGTGATGTCGCCATGCACCGGCAGCGGGGCGACGGGCAGCAGGGTGCGCAGGGTGACGCTGGCCGGGATGGACGGTTTGACCATGTGCAGGGCGTCGGCCACGGTGCGGCACAGGTCCAGGGTGGCGTAGGGTTCGTCCGCCGGGCGACCGAAGGCCAGCAACTGGCGCACCACGTCGCGCGCCCGCAATGCGGCGCGCAGGATGCGGTCGGCGCGGGTGGCGGCCCTGCCGGTAAGCCCCGTGTCGCGCAGCATTTCGATGTTGCTCATGATCACGCCAAGGATGTTGTTGAAATCGTGGGCGATACCCCCGGCAAGGGTGCCCACGGCCTCCATCTTCTGGGCCTGGCGCAGTTGCCGCTCCAGCGCTACTTCGTGGGCCACGTCCTCGGCCAGCCAGGCCACCCGGTGCACGCGGCCCGTTTCGTCGGTGATGGGGTACAGGGTGTGTTCGAATATGTGGATGCTTCGCGCATCCCGGAACGTGGCCGGGGTTGCCGTTGCCACCACGCTGGACAGCACATTGGTCCGCCTGTCGCGCAGGTCATGGGGAACGTAATTCCCCAGCGCCCGCCCCAGCATGGCGTCCGGAGTGGTGCCCAGGCGACCGGCGCCGGTGGCGTTGCAGGCCAGCACCCGGCCCGCAGGGTCGAGCAGGAAGGCGCTGAGGCGCGGCGCGTTGAGCAGGGCGCGCAGGTTGGCCTCGCTCTCGCGCAGCGACTGCTGTTGCATGATCCGGGCAAAGGCGCTGCCGCCCTGGGCGGCCACGGCCTCCACATGGTGGCGGGCGGCCTTGCGCATGGGGCCGGGGCCGCGCGTGCCCGTCAGCAGGCAGGCAACGGCCCGGCCCTCGTGCAGAATGGGCAGGAGGTGGGCGCAGCAGACGGACGAGGCGGCGGCCAGCGCGTCCAACTCCACGTCACCGGTAAGCATGCAGCATGATTCCTGTTCGGGCGGCGTCTCGGGCACGGGGCGGCCCGCCTCCATCAGGCGCGTGGCCGGGGTGCCCGAAGGCAGGCAGCGCACCCTGTCCAGTACCGCCGGATTGAACCCCTGCGCCGCCACCAGCCGCCATTCGTGTCGCGCGTCACCACCGCGTGCGCCGTGCCCGGCGGGGTCTTCGGGCCGGTCGGGCCGGTCGGGAAGGTCGGGCCGGTCGGGAAGGTCGGGCAGATCCACCCGCAGCCATGCCGCGCCCGCGTCCACGCTTTCGGCGCGCAGGGCGGTGCGCAGGCACAACCCCAGGCAGTCCTCCACCGTGGTGGTAATGCCAAGCGCCAGCAGCAGGTCGCGTTGCAGGCGCAGCAGTTCATCGCGCTGGCGTTGCTCGGTGATGTCCTGAACCATGCCGTGCACCATTACGGGGGACTTGTGTCCGGTACGGGGCGGAATATCGAAGGTTACCAGCTGCCGGGCGTGGCGATACTGCCCCGAGGGGCTCCGGTAGCGGTATTCAATGATGGTATCGATATGATGTGCCATGGCGTGGTGGCACTGTTCGGCTATCCGCATCCTGTCGTCGGGATGGATGCACTCGAAGAACCGCGCGAACGAAGGCGCTTCCGCTGCCACGGGAAAATCGAACATCCGGAACAGGTTGTCCGACCATTGCCCTCTGCCGGTTTCCAGGTCGCGCCAATAGCTGCCCAGCTGGCCGGCTCGTTCGCCGTGTTCCAGCAAGTCGCGGCTGCGGCGCAGGGCCAGTTCGGCCCGGCGGCGTTCGGCCACTTCGTGCCGCAGCAACTGGTTGGCGCGGCGCAGCTGGGCGGTGCGCTTGCGGATGCGGTTGTCCAGGCCGCGCAGGGCCCTGCGCGTGGCCTCGGCGGTGCGGGCCGCCTGCAACAGGTGCGCGGTGGTATGGGCAAGCCCTTCCAGTTGCATGTCGGTGATGGGGTCCAGGGCGGGCAGGTGCACGCCCAGCACCCCGCCGGAAATGCCCTGGCCGATGCGGATGGCGTAGGCGGTGAACATGCCGCAATCGCAGGACAGGGGGGCGTCGGCTTCCGGCGTTGCGTGCAGCACCGGGCGCCGCGTGCTGGCCGAGGCGGCGCGGCCCACCGGGCCATGCCGGAAGGGAATGCGGATGATGCGCGGGTCGGGCTGGGCCTGTTCCGCCGCGGCGGACTGGCAGGAGGACAAGGCCGGTTCCTCCACCACCATGTGCAGGCAGACCGGTGGGGTGCGCGGCGCCGTGGGGCATGGAGCCCCGGCGTGAGGGCATTGGGCGCAGCGGTCACCTTGCCGGGCCAGCCAGATGCGGCAGGACCCGGCACCGAAGATGGCCAGGATTTCCCGTGCCAGCAGGCGCAGCTTTTCCTCCGGCGCTCCGCTGTGGATGAGCGCGGCGCGCAGGTCGTTGAGCCGCTGCACCCGTTCCACGCGCTGCGCGGAATCGTGCAGGAACGACACGTCATGCACCACCGAATGCAGCAGAACCCGGCCATTCAGCCACACCGGACCGCTGTGCACTTCCACCTCGCGCTCCAGGCCCGAGGCTGCCCGGTGCCGGAACCGGAAGGCCGTGCGTTCGCGGTGGAAGGCCTCGTCCATGTGCACGGCCAGTTGGTCTTCGTCCAGAGTGTTGATGGCGGCTATGGGCATGCCCGCCATGCGTTCGCGCGGGTGGCCATAGAAGCGGCAGGCGGAGGGATTGGCGTCCACGATGGTGCCGTTTTCCGGGTCCACCAGCAGCATGGGGGCCACGCTGTGCTCGAAGAGAGGAATGGGGTCGCCCTGCCGGTCGGGGGGCAGTCTTTCGGGATTGGCCGGATGGTTCGGCCCCGCGGCGGAAGCCGCGTCGGGCGAAGGCGCCTGCCCGGCCTGCTCTGCCTGTCCAGACTGGCGGGCTTCATGATCCTGACGAGACATGGGGGAAACCTCGCGATGGCCGGGAGTCTGCCCGCGCCCTTTTCCGGGTTCGCCCGGAGTCGAAGCTTGCGGTCATGGCAGGCATGTCCGCAAGCCTGGTGGCACAACGGGAAGAGGGGTTGTCTCACCAGGTGATATAGAGTCTCGCGTTATGAGACGCAAATCTCATATCCGGATACAGGCTTAGAGATAGCGCTCCCCGTCGAAAAGAGCAACCATAGCAGAAACAGCAAGTTGCAGAAAATTAAGGCAGGCGCAGTGTCCGCTTGCTCCGCCCTGTTGCCCGGCATGGTTCTTGATATCTCCGGCAGGTCGGCCAACGTCGGCCGCAGGAGGGAACATGTCCGAGAAGTGGATCACCAGAATGGTGCAGGGGGCGGTGCTCAGCAGCAGGAGCCAGGCGCGCGAAGTGGCACGCACCATCGGCAAGCCCTATCCCACCCTGATGCGCGAACTGAACCCGTTCGACCTTGGGGCAAAGCTGGGCGTGGAAACGTTTTTCCAGATACTGCGCACCACCCGCGACGTGACGCCGCTGGAGCAGATAGCGCAGGAACTGGGGTACCGGCTGGCTCCGGTGGATGGCGGCGAGGAGGACCCCGGCCACGGGGCGCACCCCGGGCGGTAGGCATGCCGTCCCGGGGGAACGACACACCGCAGGGGTGGCGGCGGCGAACCGGCAGCTCCGGCCCGGCCCGACATGGGGGCATGGCGGTGCGGTTGGCGTTGCGCGCGCTGGCCGCCGTGCCTGTGCTGCTGTTGCTGCTGCTGCCTCAGGGCCTCGACTGCCTGGGGCGAGGGTCCGGCAGGGCGGCGCATGCCCCGTGGGGGGCAGCATGGGCGGCAGAGGACAGCTGGCGGCATGACGGCGCGCAAACGCAGCCCGATCCGGGGTCAAGCCCCGCCACCAAGCCGACAGGGTCCATGAGGAACGGCAACGGGCTGCCGTCCGACGCCCCGGAACTGCACATCGGCCTGCTGACCACCTATCCGCCGCTCAGCTACATGGTGGAGGGGGTGCCAGCGGGCTTCGCGCGCGATCTGGCCGAGGCCGTGGCCCAGGCGGCTGGCCGCAGGGTGGTGTTCCTGGCCGACGACAGCGGCGTGGCCCTGCGGAGCGACCTGGCCGAGGGCAAGGTGGACGTGCTGGCCCTGGTGGCGGAAACGCCGGAGCGTCAGACGCAGCTGGAATTCAGCGAACCCGGCCTGGAAGTGGCGGAGCGCATCTACGTGCGGCGCGACAGCGGCGTCCACCCGCGCGGCGTGGCCGATCTTTCCGGGCTGCTGGTGGCCGTGGTGGAGAGCCATGCCAGCCACCAGTACCTGCGGAACATGCCCGGCCAGCGGCTGCTGCCGGTGCCCACCCCGCTGGATGCCGTGATGGCCGTGGCCTGGGGGCGGGCCGACGCCCTGGTGGCGCCCGAACCGGTGGTGGAGCACATCATTCGCCGCCTGCCCACGGACGCCCCCCTGGAACCTTCCGGCCAGCCGTTGCGCACGTTGCGGTTTTCGTTCGGCGCGGCCAAGGGCAACACCCCCCTTGTGGCCGTACTGAACGAGGCCCTCGTCAAGGTGCGCGCTTCCGGCGAATACGACAAGCTGTACAGCCGCTGGTTCGGCGGCAACGTGCTGTCGCGCTATACCGACCGCGAACTGCTGCTGGCCGGTGCGGCCTTTGCGTTGCTGACCGTGTTCCTGGGGGCCTCGGTGGTGCTGCTGTCGCGCACGGTGCGCCTGCGCCGCGACGTGGAGGCGGGCACCGTGGCCACGCGCGAGGCGCGGGCATCCATGCTGCGCGAGGCCATCAGCAGGCAGCGGGCCGAGCAGGAGGCGGAGCGCTTCTTCGCCCTGTCGCTGGACCCGGTGGCCATCGTCACCCAGCAGGGTGCGCTGCGTCGGGTGAACCCGGCATGGGTGCGGCTGTTCGGCTTTTTGCCGGAAGAAGTGACCGGGCACCCGTTTCTGGATTTCGTGCACCCGGACGACATGCATGCCAGCCGCCCGTTGCTGGTGGGCGGCATGAACGGTCTCGCGGGGGTGGCGGCCACCCCGGTGGAAAATCGCTTCCGCTGCAAGGACGGGGTGTACCGCTGGCTTGCCTGGGCCTCGGTGGTCTTGCCCGAGGAAGGTCTGGTCTACCTGTCCGGGCGCGACGTGACCCAGCGCAAGGAGGCGGAACTGCACCTTGAGCGCCAGGCCGAGGAGTTGCGCCGCTCCAACGCGGAACTGGAGCAGTTCGCCTACATCGCCTCGCACGACCTGCAGGAGCCGCTGCGCAAGATCGCAAGCTTTCTCGACCTGCTGGCCAAGCGCTACGTGGGACGGCTGGACAGCGATGCCGACGAGTTCATCGGCTTTGCCGTGGACGCCGCCCGCCGCATGAAGGACATGATCGAGGACCTGCTGGCCTATTCGCGGGTCAGCACGCAGGGGCGGGATTTCGAGGACACGGACATGGAAAAGGTGGTGGACACCGTGCTTTCGGATCTTGGCCTGCTGTTCGAGGAAGCCGGGGCCACGGTGGAACGGGGCCCGCTGCCCATGATCCGGGCCGACCGGGTGCAGATGGAGCAGTTGCTGCGCAACCTGCTGGGCAACGCGGTGAAGTACCGGTCGGAGGCGCCCCCGAGCATTTCCATCGGGGCGGAGCGGGCCACGGGCGACGGGCACCCCGGCGGGGCGTGGGTATTTCATGTGCGCGACAACGGCATCGGCATGAAGCCGGAGCATTTCGAACGCATCTTCCGGGTGTTCCAGCGGCTGCACGGGCCGGGGCGCTATCCGGGCACCGGCATTGGCCTTGCGGTGTGCAAGAAGATCGTGGAGCGGCACGGCGGCACCATCGACGTGGAATCGGCACCGGGCAAGGGCAGCACCTTCCGCTTCATGATGCCAGACAGGCACGGCGGGCAGGTCGGGCAGCAGATGCCGTAGCAGCCGCCATCGGCCACGGGTTGCACCAATCGAACAAGACTGCACGGGAGAAAGACATGAGTGGCATGCATCAGGCAAGACTCATCGACATCCTGCTGGTGGAGGACGATCCCGGCGACGTGCGCCTGACGCGCGAGGCGCTGAAAGGCAACCGCGTGTCCAACCGGCTGTTCGTGGTCGAGGACGGCGAGGAAGCCATGGCCTTTCTGCGGCGCGAAGGCCAGTACGCCGACGCGCCCCGCCCCGACCTTGTGCTGCTGGACCTGAACCTGCCGCGCAAGAACGGGCGCGAGGTGTTGGAAGAAATCAAGAAATCTCCGGAGCTGCGCACCATTCCTGTGGTGGTGCTGACCACCTCGCGGCAGGAGCGCGACATCCTGCACGCCTACGACCTCAACGCCAACTGCTACATAACCAAACCCGTGGGCTGGGAGCAGTTTCTGGAGGTGGTGGGGCAGATCGAGCATTTCTGGATGGGCATCGTGACGTTGCCGGTGAAGGGGGACTGAAGGCGGGGCCACATGGCGGACGGCCCGGCCTTGGCGTCGTGTCCATGTTCGGCACGGCTGCGGATCAGTCCACGGCGTGTGCACAACGCACGCCGGAATACACCGGAATAACTCCGGAAGTCCATCGGAGGCTTCATGGATCAGGGGCAGGTGCGCATACTGTTGTTCGAGGACGACTCCGGCGATGCCAGGCTGTTCAGGCTGCTGCTTGCCGGGTCGGGCCTGCGGCATGCCATCGAGCGGGCGGAAACGCTGGCCGAGGGCCTTGCCCTGCTGGGCGGCGGCGCATTCGACGTGGCCCTGCTGGATCTCAGCCTGCCCGACAGCCAGGGGTGGGACACCCTGGGCAGCCTGGTTTCGTACGCGCCGGAACTGCCCGTCATCGTGCTGACCGGGCTTTCCAGCCCCACCTTCGCCGAAGAGGCCGTGGCGCGCGGCGCGCAGGACTACCTGCGCAAGGGCGAGGTGGCCGAGGGGCTCATCGTCCGTACCATCCGCTACGCCATCGACCGCAAGCGGGCGGAGGGCGCCCTGCGTCAGCACCGCCAGCGTCTGGAGACCATCATCAGCGCCAACCCGGACGGCATGCTGGTGGTGGACGCCGATGCCCTGGTGCGCTTCGCCAACCCTGCGGCGCTGGCCATGCTGGGACGCGGCCTGCCCGATTTGCCAGGCCTGCTGGGGCAGCCTTCGCCGGTGCCGGTGCGCGACGACGAACTGGACCTGTGCGGCGACGGCGACAATCCCTGCCTGGTGGAGGTGCGCACCGCCCCGGTGACCTGGGACGACGCCCCGGCCACCCTGGTATCCCTGCGCGACATCACCGCCCAGCGCCAGGCGGAGCGTGCCCTGCGCGAGGCCGAACTGCGCTACCGCACCATTTTCGAGCATTCGCTCGACGGCATTTCCGTCTACGAGCATCGCGACGACGGCAGCGCCCCCCGGCTGGTGGATTGCAACCGGGGCTACGAGCGCATGGCCGGGCGCACCCGCGACGACCTGCGCGACATGGACGACGTGCGCCGGTTGCAGGTGTATCTGGGGGGGCGCAAATCCCCGGAGCCCTTCCGTGACGACGGCGGGCTGCGCGGCCCGCAGAGCGCCGTGTATTCGTGGCTGCGGCCCGACGGGCGCGAGAACTGGATAGAATCGGTTTCCGTGCCCGTGCGCGATGGCGACAGGGTGCTGGTCTTCGGCATCGGGCGCGACGTCAGCCGCCGCCGCAAGCAGGAAGAGGCCTTGCAGCAGAGCGAGGCGCGCTTTCGCGCCGTGTTCGAGCATGCCCCCCTGGGGGTGTTCATCACGGATCATGACGGCAGCTACGTCAAGACCAACCGGCTGTTCAACGTGCTGCACGGCTTTGCCGCGGCGGAACTGCCATTGGGGCACTTTTCGGAACTGGTCTACGGGCACGAGGCGGGCGACGTGCGCGCGCTGTTCGCCGAACTGCACAGGGGAGAGCGCAACGGCTTCTTTCTGGAAACGCGGCATTTGCGGCGCGACGGCACGGTCTTTCCCGTGCGGCTGGCCGTGGCGGCCATCCGGGGGCGCAAGGCCGACCTGCAATACGCAGTGGGCATGCTGGAGGACATCAGCGAACGCCGCGCCGCCGAGGCGGAACTGCAAGGCTATCGCGCCCGGCTCGAGAACATGGTGCTGGAGCGCACCCGCGACCTGGAGCAGGCCCTTGGCACGGCGGAGTCCCACCGGGAGAAGATCGACCTCATCCTGCGTTCCGTGTCCGAGGGGCTGCTGGTCACCGACCCCGACCACCGGGTGTTGCTGACCAACCCGGCGGCGGAGGACATCCTGGGCCTTGCCGCCCCCGGCGATCTCGTGGCCGAGGCGGTGGCCGATCTCATAGAGGACGTGCCGCTGCGCAAGCGGCTGGTGCAGTGCCTGGACGACACCATGGGCGGCGCGCCCTGTCAGTTCGGCTTTTCGCGTCCCACGGAAGCGGGTGGCGTGCACCACTACACGGCCAGCACCTCGGAGGTGCGCGATGCGGGCGGCGGGCGCACCGGGGTGGTCACCGTGCTGCACGACGTGACCAGCGAGCGCGAACTGGACCGCATGAAGAGCGAATTCCTGACCACGGCCGCGCACGAGTTGCGCACCCCGCTCACCACCATCCTGGGGTTTTCGGAACTGCTGGTCACCGGGGGCGACATTCCCCCCGTGGAGCAGCGCCAGTACCTTGGCTACATCAACGAGCAGGCCGCGCTGGTCTCCGGCATCGTGGCGGACCTGCTGGACATTTCACGCATCGAGATGGGGCAGGGCTTCAGCCTCAAGCGCAGGCCGTGCGACCTGGTGGCGCTGATACGGCGCAAGGTGGCCGCGCACATCGTGGGCACGCGCCGCCATTCGTTCCGGCTGCTGCTGCCCGAAACGCCGGTGCCCGCCGTGGTGGACGCGGACAAGGTGGCCCAGGTGCTCGACAACGTGCTGAGCAACGCCGTCAAGTATTCCCCCGGCGGTGGCGTGGTGGAGGTGCGGCTGCGGCCCGGGCAGGACGCGCACGAAGTCAGCGTGCGCGACAACGGCATGGGCATGAGCCCGGAACAGCTTTCGCGGGTGTTCGAGAAGTTCTATCGGGGCGATGCCTCGAATACCGGCATACCCGGCACGGGCCTGGGCATGAGCATCGTGAAGCATCTCATAGAGGCGCATGGCGGCGAAGTGGCGGTGGAAAGCGCCAAGGACGTGGGCACCACGGTGCGCTTTACGTTGCCGACCGGCGCGTCCGAACCGGCCGACCACCCCGAACCGGCCGACCACCCCGGGCCGGCAGGGCCACCCGGCTCACCCGGACCGACAGGGCCACCCGGCTCACCCGGACCGACAGGGCCACCCGGCTCACCCGGGCCGGCAGGGCCACCCGGCTCACCCGGACCGGCTGGACCGGCTGGCGCGTGAACGGACAGGGCCGCTGCGTGGGGCACTGGATAACTGGCGAATGGGGCCGCACGCCCCGAAGGAGACGCCATGACCGGCGAACGTGAACGGCGTGGAGCATTCGGCATCAAGGCCAAGATCATGGCCATCGCCATTCTGGGGCCCGTGTGCATCGCCGGTGTCATGGCCGTGCAGCGCATCGGCGACATTCGCGAGGGCGCGCACGAGGCCATCCTGGAACAAAGCCGGGCCGTGGTGCTCATGGCAGAGGCCGCGCGCGACGAGATGTCGCGCAAGCTTGAAGGCGGGCTGATCCGCCCGTTCGCGGAACTGCCGCCCGACAAGGTGGTGGACGCTGTGCCGGTGATCACCGCCATCAAGATGGCCAGGGTCAATGCGGAAAAGCTGGGTTACGAATTCCGGGTGCCCAAGATGCATCCCCGCAACCAGACCAACGAACCCACGGACCTGGAACGCAGGGTTCTGGAGCAGCTTTCAGCCTCGGGCCAGCAGGAACTGATCCTGCGCGAGGCGGACCGCATCCGGTATTTCCGGGCCATCAAGCTGACGCGCGAATGCCTGTTCTGCCACGGCGACACCAAGGGCGAGCACGACGTGGTGGGCGGCATCAAGGAAGGCTGGCGCGAGGGCGAGGTGCACGGCGCCTTCGAGATCGTTTCGTCGCTGGACGCGGTGAATGCCCAGGTGCGTTCCGCCGCCCTGTCCGTGACGGGCTGGGCGCTGGGCATCGTGGCCGTGGTGGTGTCCTGCGCGTGGCTGCTGGCCAGCCGGTCCATCGCAAGGCCGCTCGAACGCATCCGCGACGTGGCCGGGCAGGTGGCCTCCGGCGACCTGACGGCGGACGTCGAGGTGAGCAGCCGGGACGAGGTGGGCAGCGTGGCCGAGGCCATCCGCACCATGACCGGCAACCTGCGCCGGGTCATCGGCGAGGTGATGGAGACCACCCGCGGCGTCACGGCGGGCAGCCGCGAACTGTCCGAGACGGCGGTGAGCATGGCCCAGGGCGCCACGGAGCAGGCCAGCGCGGTGGAAGAGGTGTCCGCCTCGGTGGAACAGATGACCTCGAACATCCAGCAGAACGCCGAGAATGCCGCCGAGACAGACCGCATCGCCCTGCGCTCGGCAGAAGACGCCCGCGAGGGCGGGCAGGCCGTGGCCCAGACCGTACGGGCCATGAAGACCATCGCGGAAAAGATATCCATCGTGCAGGAAATTGCCCGGCAGACCAACCTGCTGGCCCTCAACGCCGCCATCGAGGCGGCCCGCGCGGGCGAGCACGGCAAGGGCTTTGCCGTGGTGGCCTCAGAGGTGCGCAAGCTGGCCGAGCGCAGCGGCACGGCGGCGGCGGAAATCGGCGAGCTGTCGTCGTCCAGCGTGGCACTGGCCGAGCGCGCGGGCAGCATGCTGGGCACGCTGGTGCCCAGCATCCAGAAGACGGCGGAACTGGTGCAGGAGATCGCGGCGGGCAGCAAGGAACAGAGCGTGGGCGCGGAGCAGATCAACAAGGCCGTGCAGCAGCTCGATTCGGTGATCCAGCAGAACGCCTCCGCTTCGGAAATGATGGCCGCCACGTCGGAGGAACTGGCCGGGCAGGCCACGCAGCTGGCCCAGACCGTGGCGTTCTTCCGGCTGCCCGCGGGCGGCGGCGCGCCGTCCATGGGGCGGCCTGTTCCGTCAGTCCAGTCAGTCCAGCCGAACCACAAGGGCGGGCTGGAGATACGCCGCCAGCAGCGGGCGCACCCGTCCGCCGCCATCACCGGGGGCGGGTTGCCCGGTGACCGCTCCGCCAGGGCGGGGCAGTCCGGCGTGACCCTTGAACTTGACGAGGCCGCCACGTCCGACGCCGACTTCGAACGCTATTGAGGTCTGCCGGTCCGGAACCGCATGCGTTCGCCGGGCCGACCCCCGGTTTTGCCGCATGCAAGGGGTAGGAGCCATGAAACGGATACTCATCGCAGAGGACCAGTACGAGGTGCGTGAACTGGTGCAGGCCACGTTGCGGATAGGCAACTATCAGATATTGCAGGCTGAAAATGGCATGCAGGCGGTGGAGATGGCCCGCCTGCACCGCCCGGACCTGATCCTGATGGACGTGATGATGCCCGGCGAGATCGACGGGCTGGAAGCCACCCGGCGCATTCGGTCCGACCCGGTCACGGCGGCCTGCCGGATCATCATGCTGACCGCCAAGGGCCAGACTCAGGACCGCGAGGAAGGATTGCGCGCCGGGGCCGACGACTACTTCCCCAAGCCGTTCAGCCCGTTGGCGCTGATCCGCAAGATAGAGGAGTTTCTGGGATGAACGGGGCGCGGGACGGGACACCCCCGGACATGCAGGCCGACGTCCGGACAGACGTGCGTCCCGAAGCCCGGCGCGACGCCGGACCGGCAGCCCCCCCCGGCGCGGGTCAGGCTGACCAAACGGACCAGGCGGACCAGGACGCATCACCGGCGCCGGACGGCCTGCCCCCCCGCCCGGCTGCCCTGTCGGGGCTGGCCGAGTGCGGCGAGGTGTCCATGCAGACGGTGCGCTACGCCGAGGACCTGGCGGCGCTCTACACCGTGGAACGGGCTCAGCGGGCGGAATTGCAGGCCGTCAACGAGCGCTTGAGCGCGGTCATCGACTCCATGGCCGATGGCATGCTTACTGTGGATGCGACGGGCGTGGCGGTTACCGTGAATACGGCGGCCTGCGCCATGCTGGAGCGTTCCCCGGCGGAACTGGAGGGCCGTCCGCTGCTGGAATTACTGGGCGAGGCGGGCGCGGCGGCGGTGTTGCCGCAGGGCGGGCACGGGGCAAGACTCCCCGGCGGGGGCGGTACCGAAGGTGTGTCCGGGCCGTACATGCGCGGACAGTATGTATCCGGACAGGACCTGTACGGGGCGCGGGTGGTGGAACTGGAACTGCCCTCGCCCGAAGGGCTGGCCCGGCGGGTCGTGCGGGTGGCCACATCGCCCATGCGCGACGGCGGGCGTGTGCTGGTGCTGCACGACATCAGCATGCAACGCCGGGTGCAGCACCTGAAGCAGGATTTTCTGGCCATCATTTCACACGAGATGCGCACCCCGCTCAACGGTATCCTTGGGTTGGGAGACGTGCTGCTGGACGAGGCGCGCCGCCGGGGCGATTCCGACGCCGAGGAACTGCTGGGCCACCTGTTGCAGGCAGCGCGGCGCATGCACGCCATGGTGCGCGAGGTGGTGCGCTTTGCCGAGGTGCAAGGCGGCCGCGTGGAGGCCGCGGATGCGCCCGTGGACATGTATTGGGTGCTGACCGGCGTGCTGGAAGAGCTTTCCGCCTTTGCAGCAGCCCACGGCGTGGTGCTGGGGCCGATGCCCATGGGGATGCCGGTGACGGTGCGCGGCAACGCCGGGCTGCTGCGCGAACTGTTCCTGCACGTGGTGCACAATGCCATTCGCTTCAACAGGCAGGGAGGCATGGTGACCTTGCGCTGCCGTCCGCCGCGCGGCATGGCCGGGCCAGGTGTGGCGAATGGGCCCGGCGGGCCAGACGGGCCAGCCGGCAAGGGGAGTCCGGATGTGCCGAGCGGGCAGGGCTGCGCGGTCCGCGAGGTGGTGGTGGAAGTGGCGGACACGGGCGTGGGCATCGGCGCGCAGGAGCGTGAGCGGGTGTTCGAAAGTTTTTATCAGGCGCAAGGGTACATGACGCGCAACCGCGAAGGATTGGGCATCGGGCTTACCTTGGCCCGGGCCATTGCCCGCCTGCACGGGGGAGAGGTGACCCTGGCCAGCGAGGTGGGCCGGGGAACGACGGTGTCGGTGCGTCTGCCTGCCTGCGTGGGCGTGTATGGCGCGTCCGTCCGGGAAACCTCGGCAGGGTGACGTTTGGGGCGCGGCCACGCGCATGGGTGCCCCCCGTGTGCCCGGGCCGTTCGCCCACTCCGGGACAGGACGGCGGATGGGGGTTTCGCCGTGCGGCCCACCTGCCCTGGAGTTGACCAACCCCCGACCCAGGTCGCGCCGGGTCCCGCGCGAGCGCATGCTCGAACCCGGCGCGGCCGCAGGGAAAGTGCGGAGCGATGCAGGGGGTGGCCCGGCGCGACCGTCATGGCTCGTAACGCCGGGTCCCGCGCGAGCGCATGCTCGAACCCGGCGCGGCCGCAGGGAAAGTGCGGAGCGATGCAGGGGGGTGGCCCGGCGCGACCATAGGGAAAAAGGCGAGTGGAGTGCATGGCCCGGCGCGGCCACGGGGAAGGCACGCGAAGAATGGCGCCGCACGTTGCGGTGCCATGGGAACGGCAGGAGGCATTCACCAACGCCCGGCCACGGAGACAGGGCGCACAGCGGGGGAGGACCGCATGACGCAGGACACCACGCACGATCCACGGCATCCCGAACGGAACCGCATTGCCGAGGAAGCGGAAGAGGCCTGCACGGCCATGGAGGAAACGCGCGAGCAATTGCGCCTGGCCCACGGGCAGTTGCGCGCCTTCGCCGACGATCTGGGGCGTACCGTGCTCGACCTGCGTGCCTCGCGCGCGGAACTGGAGCGCTCGTACCTCGACACGCTGAACAGGCTCACCCTGGCCGCCGCCTACAAGGACGACGACACCGGCGACCACATCCTGCGCATGGCCTTTTACAGCGAAGGCATCGCCGCCGCGCTGGGCATGCACGCCGACGGCCTGCGCGACATACGCGTGGCCGCGCCCATGCACGACGTGGGCAAGATCGGCACGCCCGACGCCATCCTGTTGAAGCCGGGCCGACTCACGCCGGAGGAATTCACGGTGATGCAGCAGCATGCCGTCATCGGCGAGAAGATACTGTCGGCCTCGTCGTCGCGGGTGGTGCGCATTGCCGCCACCATCGCGGGCACCCACCACGAGCGCTGGGACGGCAGCGGCTATCCGCGTGGCCTTTCGGGCGAAGGGATTCCGCTGGAGGGGCGCATCGTGGCCGTGGCCGACGTGTTCGACGCGCTGACCAGCAAGCGGCCCTACAAGCCCGCCTTCGAGCTGGACAAGGCCCTCGGCATCATGCGCGAAGGGCGGGGTACCCACTTCGATCCCGGGCCGCTGGACGCCTTTCTGGAAATCGCGAAAGACCTGTGGGCTGCGCGGGACGGGGTAAGCTCAACCCTGCGCACTGGCGAGCATGACGGGTGAATGTTCCCCCATGCGGACCGGGAAGGGCACCGGCAGATGGCACGCGGAGAACTGTTTCATGTGGTTTCCTTTCCGGAACACTGTTCCGGATTGAAAACATCCTGGATGGAAATGGTCAGATACAATAGTTCTCCGGTGTGCGCGCCGCAATGTCGGAGTGTGCCGATTCTGACTAATGGTGTTGAATGCCGTGCAGGCATGGTGTAGGTGTACCGCAGCGGACGGAGTGCAACATCGCGCGCCGCCGCAACGGGAGACCTTGAAACGGCATGAAGCTTACCGCCAGAACGCGCTATGCGGCACGGGTGCTGGTGGCTCTTGCGGTGCATGGCACCGAGGGGCCGCTGACCACCACCGCGCTGTCGCGCCACACGGACATCAGCGTCCAGTTCCTGGAGCAGATTCTCAAGGATCTGCGCCGCGCCGGGCTTACGGCCAGTGCGCGGGGAGCCATGGGCGGGCACCGGCTTGCGCTGCCACCCGCCAGGATATCACTGGGCACAGTGGTACGGCTCATGGAGGGCGGCATCCGCATCGCGGAGCACTGCGACCTGCCCGCCACCCCCGGCGACAGGCTGACCTGCCTCGGCTGGACACGCGCCGCCGATGCCGTGGAATCGGCGCTGGACTCGATCACCCTGGACGACCTGGCCAAGGGCCTGCCCGACCTGACGGACCACGACACGCCGCCTGACGGCACCACTCACGCCGACAGGCCGGGTGCCTGACCTGCCCCAGGGGCACGGCTTCCGTTCCTTTTCGCAGTATCCCCCTGCCGGACGCTTTTGCAGACAATGGCGCCCCGCCCGTACAGGCGAGGCGCCGTTTCATTTTCATGCAACAGGACGCGTGTGGTGCGGTGTGGCTTGATGTGTCCGTGTTGCGGCGCGCAATGTGGATTTTGAGCGTGGCAATCCGTTCAATCCGGATTGTCCTGATGTGGAGTGAATGCGTTAGTTGTGCGATGTTGTTGAATATACCATTTAGGTATGCTATGGTGCGACAGTGCGCATCAAGTGTCTGCCGTTACCCGCATGCATGCGGATGCGACGGCGACGACGTGCGCGCATGCGGCATGCACGGGCGTGTGGGGCCTGGTGAATGGCCGCGAGATGATCGTCAACCGAGGGGGCAGGTCATGCGACTGCTGACCAACAGCCGCTACGGCACGCGGATGATGCTGGACATCGCCCAGCACAGCCGCCTGGGGCCGGTGCTGATGCGCGACGTGGCGCGCAGGCTGGACGTATCGCAGAAGTATCTGGAAAAGATCAGCCGTTCGCTGAAGGAGGCGGGCCTGCTGATGAGCCAGCGCGGGCCCAACGGCGGACACCGGCTGGGCCGCGCACCCGATGAAATTTCAGTGGGCGACGTGGTGCGCGTGCTGGAAGGCGGGGCGGAAATGGTGGGCTGCGGCCGCGACGAGGAAAACTGCACCCATGCCCCAGGCTGCCTCACGCGCATGGTCTGGAAGGAGTGCAGCCGGGCCATGTTCGCCCGGCTGGACGCCATCACCTTCGGCGAACTGCTGCGCTATGTGGATCAGGGGGTGAAGTTCGGCGACTGGTGCCCCGGCACCGTGGACGAGCATCGTCACGAGGCGGAACGAGAGCTGCGCGCCCTGGGCGGGCTGGAGGAGCCGACTGGCATGGCGGGAGCGCAGACATTCGGCGGGCAGGCCACGACATGTTGCCCCGGCGATGCCGCGCCGATCACGCAGGCCGAGCCGATCGCACAGGCCGAGCCGATCGCACCGACGGTACCGGCCATGCCGATCACGCAGGACCCGCAGGCCGTGCCCGGGCCGCCCGGGCGGCGACGCGTATCGGAACCGTGCGAGCCGGAGGGTCCGGTGGAACCGGACGGGGCGGAGGATGCGGAATGGTCGGGCACCCCGCGCGTCTCCCGCACAAGGCCGATCCGCGTGCCCTGACCGTGGCGGCCCGGTGTGTGGGATGCGCGCGGCGGCAGCACGGGAGGTTGCCATGGCCGCAATGACCGCCGGGACGGGCGGCACGACATCCGGTGACAGGGGCCCGGACAGGGGCCCGGACAGGGGCTCGGACGGGGGCAAGGGGCCGGGTACGGGTTCGGGCGCCGATGCGGGCGCCTCGCCCGGTTCTGCCCCTGCCGCCCGCGCGGGAAGACCCGGCAAGCCGGGATGGGGCCGACGCCTGCGCGGCCTGCCGGGCGGCAGCCTGGCCGCCAAGGTGGTGGCGGGCAGCGGCGCGGCGCTGTTCCTGGGGGTGCTGGTGCTGTCGCTGGGCAGCATCCGCTACCAGCGCGAGCACCTGCACGACGAACTGGCCGCCGGGGGCGACCGCCTGGGCACCACCATCCGCCTGGGCGCGCGCTTCGCCATGATGCTGAACGCCCGCGACGAGATCAACCAGATCATCAGCGACGTGGCCCGCCAGAAGGACATCGTTTCCATCCGCATCTACAACAAGGAAGGCGTCATCAAGTTCTCGGGCGACCCGGACGAGGTGGAACGCCGCACCAACATCCGCGACGAGGCCTGCGCCGCCTGCCACCGCACGGCGGAACCGCGCAAGTGGCTGGCCCTGCGCGAGCGCACCCGCGTGTTCACCGACACGGATGGCCGTCGCCTGCTGGGCAGCCTTACCCCCATCATGAACGAACCCGGCTGTTCGGGCGAGCCCTGCCACTTCCACCCGGCGGACAAGCTGGTGCTGGGCGCGCTGGAAGTGGTGCTTTCGTTGCAGGACGCGGAGGCCGAAGTGCTGGCCTTCCAGACCCGGGTGGTCACCCTGGCGGCGGCGGTGTTCCTGCTGGGGGCCACGGCGGTGCATCTGTTCCTGCGGCGCTTTCTGACGCGGCCCGTGGCCCGGCTCATCGAGGGCACCCGCGCCGTGGCGCGCGGCGAGAAGGTGGACCTTTCCGACGTGCGCCAGCAAGACGAGATAGGCGAACTGGCCGGGGCCATCACCCGCATGGACCGCGACATCGCCCAGAAGCGGGCGGAACTGAACCGCCAGCGCGACGAGTACCAGCGGCTGTTCGATCAGGTGCCCTGCGCCATCACCGTGCAGGACAGGAACCTGCGGCTGCTGCGCTACAACCGCATGTTTCGCGAGAACTTCACGCCAAGGCCCGGCGATTTCTGCTTTCAGGCCTACAAGGGGCGCACCGGCAAGTGCCCCAACTGCGCCGTGGAAATGACCATGCAGACCGGCCTTGCCCATTGCAGCGAGGAAAGCGGCTTCCACACCGACGGCAGCCGGGCGCACTGGATCGTGCACACCTCGCCCGTGTTCGATGCGGAAGGGCGGGTGGTGGCGGCCATGGAAATGACCCTGGACATCACCGACCGCAAGGAACTGGAAGAAAAGCTGCGCCGCTCGGAACTGAAGTACCACGCCATCTTCAACCACATTCCCAGCGCCGTGTTCGTGCTGGACCAGCAGACCCTGGAGGTGGTGGACTGCAATTCCACGGCGGAAAAGGTGTACGGCTGGCCGCGCGAGGAAATGAAGGGCCGCTCGTTCCTGGACCTGTTCCCGCCGGACGAGCGCGAACGCTACGCCTCGCAGTTGCGGGCCTTCACCGTGCTGAACCGCGCCCGCAACGTGGCCCGCGACGGCAGGCCCTTTCACGTGGACATCATGCTGTCCCCGGCGGAATACCTGGCCCGGCAGGTGCTGCTGGTGACCACCACCGACATCACCGAACGGCTGGAGGCCGAGCAGAAGGTCATTCAGGCGGGCAAGATGGCCACCCTGGGCGAAATGGCCACGGGCGTTGCCCACGAACTGAACCAGCCGCTGACGGTCATCAAGACCGCCGGGGGCTTCCTGTTGCGCAAGGTGACGCGCGGCGAACTCATCGACCCGGAAATCCTGGCCACCATGGCCCGCGAGATCGACGGCCACGTGGACCGGGCCAGCCGCATCATCGGGCACATGCGCGACTTTGGCCGCCGCTCGGACCTGGCGCTGGAGCGGGTGGACGTGAACGCGGTGCTGCAAAGCGCCACGGAATTCTTCAGCCGCCAGCTGTCGCTGCGCGGCATCGACATCGACTGGCGGCTGGCCGAGCCGCTGCCCCCGGTCATGGCCGTGTCCAACCGGCTGGAGCAGGTGTTCATCAACCTGCTGCTCAACGCCCGCGACGCCATAGAGGAGCGCAGCGAGAAGGAGCCGGGCGCGCCGCGCCGCATCATCGTGGAAACGGTGGCCGACGACCGGCGGGTGACGGCGCGGGTGTGCGACACCGGCGGCGGCATACCTCCGGCGCTGCTGCCGCGCATCTTCGAGCCGTTCTTCACCACCAAGAAGGTGGGCAAGGGCACGGGGCTGGGGCTTTCCATCAGCTACGGACTGGTCAAGGAGTTCGGCGGGTCCATCCAGGCGTCCAACATGGCGGAGGGCGGGGCGTGCTTCACCCTGAACTTTCCGGTGACTTCCGGGGCCGTGGGCGCTGCCGGATCGGGGGGGACTGCGGGGGCAGGGGGCGACGCCCCGGGTAGGGCAGGAGGCGGGGCAGATGCGCCCGCCACCGCGCCGGGGCCGGACGGGACCGCTGACGGCACCCCCGCCGGGGGCGTGGGAGGGGACGCGGCATGAGCGTATCGTTGCCTTTGCCCCTGCTGTCCCTTCTGCCCCTTCTGTTGGTCGACGACGAGGAAGGCATCCGCACCGTGCTGGCGCTGCTGCTGGCCGACATGGGGTGCGCGGTGCGCACGGCGGCGTCAGGGGCGGAGGCGCTGGCCATGGTCCGCGCAGACCCGCCCGCCGTGGTGCTGACCGACGTGCGCATGCCCGGCATGGACGGCATGGACCTGCTGCGCGCGGTGAAGGCGGAATTTCCCGCCGTGGAGGTGCTGGTGCTGACCGGCCACGGGGACATGGAACTTGCCGTGTCCAGCCTGCGCTTCGGCGCGGGCGACTTCCTGACCAAGCCGGTGGCCCCGGAGGCGCTGGAAGTGGCGCTGGACCGCGCCCGCCAGCGCATGGCCCTGCGCGAGGCCCTGCGCCGCCATACCGAGGAACTGGAGCAACTGGTGGCCCAACGCACCCGCGAACTGCTGCACGCCGAGCGGCTGGCCGCCGTGGGCGAGACGGCGGCGGGCCTTGCCCACGCCATCAAGAACGTGGCGGGCGGACTGGAAGGGGCCATGTTCGTGCTGGAAAAGGGGTTGGAGCTGGACCGCCGCGATTATCTGGAACAGGGCTGGCGCATGGTGCGCGACGACGTGGCGCGGGTGCGCGACCTGGCCATGCGTTTGCTGGACATGGGCCGGGCGGCGGAACTTGCCCCGCGCCCGTGCGACCCGGATGGCCCCCTGCGCGACGTGGTTCGCCTGCTGGTCCCGCGCGCGGCGGCGGCAGGGGTTGCGCTGGTGGTTCAGGCCGGTGCCGGGCCGGAACCGGCCATGCTGGACCCGGACGCGGTGCACCGCTGCCTGATGGATCTGGTGGTCAACGCCATCGAGGCGTTCGAGGATGATGGCGGGACGGGTGCGTTGGCCGGTGGCCCGGCCAGTGCCCCAACGACTGTCGCGGCCCGGATGGATGCTGGCGGGCCGGAGGCGGGCGGGGGTGACCCTGATGCATCCCGCCGGGTGGTCCTGCGCAGCCGCCGGGTGGTGTTGCCCGAGCCTGCGGGCGCGGAAGGAGCGCCCGGCGGTGAGCTCGGGTCGGTCAGTGCAACCGGCATCGAATACGTGGTGGAGGACAACGGCCCCGGTTTTCCGGAACAGGCCAGACAGAGCGGACAGGCTGGACAGGAGCAGGGGAGCAATGCAGCCCCGGACGGCTTTGCCGCCTTCGTTTCCGCCAAGCCGGGCGGCAGCGGCGTGGGCCTCATGGCCACACGCAAGCTGGCCCGCGAAATGGGCGGCGAACTGGAGCTTGGCCCAGCATTACAGGGGCACGGCGTGCGGGCGGTGCTTCGGGTGCGCGTTGGCTAACCGCCGTTTTCCGTTCGCTCTTCCTCCGCCTCATCCCCACGCCTCACTGCCTCCGGCAGGCGGCGCGGCAGCGACACGGTGAAGGTGCTGCCCTCGCCGGGTTCGGATGCCACGGCAATGTGCCCGCCGTGCTGCCGCACCACCTGGCTGGCCACGAACAGGCCGATGCCCGTCCCGGCGGTGCCCTTGGACGAGAAGAACAGGGTGAACAGTTTTTCGCGGGTCTCGCGGTCCATGCCGGTGCCGTTGTCGATGATGGTGAAGGTCACCTCTTCCGGCGCGCCGCGCACCCGGAAGGTGACGGCGTGGTCCTGCTTGCGCCCGTCCGCCGCACAGGCTTCCACCCCGTTTTCCAGCAGGTTCACCAGCGCGGACGACAGCGCCCCGGTGTCCGCCTCGAAGGTGCCGAGGTCGGCGGTACCGCCGCTTCCCGACGATCCGGCCTGAGCCGTGCCCGTGGCCTCTCCGGCGTCCGTCGCCGTTTCCGCGTTCCCCGTGCTGTCTGCTTCCACCCCTGCCGCCGCCCCTGCTGCCGTAAAATCCCGCACAAAGCGCACCCCGCGTTCCGTGGCCTTGGCTTCCACCAGCATGGCCGTTTCCTCGGCAAAGGCGCGGGTGACCACCACTTCCCAGTTCAGTTCGCGGTTCTTGGCGTAGTACAGAAGGTCCAGCACCATCTTGCGCAGCCGGTCCACCAGGTGGCGGATGTCCTGGTGGCTGTCCTGCACCCGCGCCGCGTCGCCGCGCGCGATGCCGCTGCCCAGGCGGTACACCCCGCCGTCCAGCGCGGTGAGCAGCCCCTTGATGCCGTGCGCCGTGGAGCCCAGCAGCAGCCCCAGTTGCGAAAGCCGGTCCTGCAGGCGGCGCAGTTCGGTGATGTCCGTGGACATCTCCATGACCTCGGTGATGGCGCCCTCTGCGTCGCGCAGGGGGGCCGTCCACACCAGCACGTTCACCTGCCGCCCGTCGCGCGCGGTGACCACGGTTTCCGCCTGATGGGGTCGCCCGTCGTCAAAGGTGCGCCCGGCGGGGCAGCCGGAGCAGGGGGCCAGGCGGTGGGCAAAGGCGTCGTGGCAGCGGCGGCCTGTGGGGTCGCCGAAATCCTCGCGGTATCTGCGGTTGGCCTCCACCACGCCGAAGTCGCGGTCCATGACGGCCACGTAACAGGGCGATTCGTCGAACAACTGGCGGAAGCGTTCGCGGGTCAGGCGCAGGTCTTCGCGCAGGCGGCGCACCTCGGAGACGTCCACCGAAAGCTCCAGCACCAGTTCCACCTCGCCGTCGTTGCCGTAGATGGGCGCGGTGTTCACGATGACCGGAATTTCCTGTCCGTTCCTGCCCAGCAGCACCTCGTTGGAGCGGAACCCCTCGCCCGTCTCCAGCACGCGCATCACCGGGCACAGCCGGTCGCCGGGGCCGCGCCCGGCGTAGGCCTCCCAGCTGCGGCTGCCGATGCGGTGCCCCAGGCGTTCCTTGTACAGCTGGTTGGTGGAGACGATTTCGAGGTCGGCGTTGTGCACGGCCACGAAGCAGGGCAGTTCGTTGAACAGCCCGCCGTCGTCCAGCGCGCTGCACAGCGAACGGATGCCGCTGGCGATGCCGTCCATGACCTGCAACGCGGCCAGCTGGCGTTCCGCCTCCACCAGCCGGGCCGACTGGTCGCGCACCATCTGTTCCAGGTTTTCGGTGTACCCGCGCAGGCGCTGGCGCATGGATATGCGTTCCTCGGCGCGGCGCAGGGCCACTTCCAGCATGTCGTCGTTGACGGGCTTGGTGAGAAAGTCTGTGGCGTCGCGCTTCAGGCTCTGGATGGCCAGGTCCATGTCGCCGTGGCCGGTCAGCATGATGACCTCCACCTCCGGGTCGGCGGCCTTCAGGCGCTCCAGCAGGTCCAGCCCGGACAGGCCGGGCATCTTGATGTCGGTGAGCACGATGTCGGGCCTGTGCGCGGCAAAGCGGGCAAGGGCTTCTTCGCCGCTGGCGGCGGTGGTCACGTCGTAGCCCGCGTCGGCAAGCGAGATGCCGAGCACGGTGCGGATGCCTTCCTCGTCGTCCACCAGCAGGATCGATGCGCCCATGCGCGGCTCCTCGTGGTCCGGTGCGGGCCCGGCGCGCTCCGGATGCGGTTTCGCGGGGTGGTGAATCCCGTGCCGTACCCGGCGCGGCCATGGGGGGATGGGGGCGGCACGACAGGCGCGCTGTCGGAGGCCGCCCTGATGTCCCATTGTCCCACGCGGAGCCGCGCGCGGCAAGGGCGGGCCGTCGGAGAGGGTATTGCCCGCCCCGGTGCGGGGTGCCTTCTCTGGTGCGGGCCCGCCGCCGTCCACAAACCCGGCGGGCGCCTGCCCGCTGCTGGTGGGTTACTGGCGCGCTACTGGTGAGCTGCCGGCGCTTCCGCCGCCAGCTCGCCGCGTTTTTCCAGTGTGTCGCGGATGATTTCCAGCAGGCGGTTGGGGTCGAAGGGTTTCTTCAGCGAGGCCACGGCGTTGCGGATGGCCAGATGGATGCCCGACAGCCCGCTGATGACGATGACCGGGGTGTCGCGGAAGGCGTCTTCCCTGGTCATCTTGCGGTAGAAGCGCGGCCCCCACTCGTTGGGCATTTCCAGGTCCAGCGTCACGAGGTCGGGCCGCTCGCGCTTCAGCACTTCCAGCGCCTCGCTGCCGTCCGAGGCGGAGCAGGTGGCGTACCCGTTGTCGGAAAGGATATCCACCATGTACTTCACGATGTAGGGGTCGTCGTCCACGACCAGTATCTTGTACGGCATGCGCTCATTCTCCTTGGCGTCGTGCGTGGCGGCGCGCGGTGACGCCGTTGCCTGCCCTGTCTTCCGGGATATTCCGTCCGGGGTCGCCCCGGTTCCGTCCTGTTCCGCCCGTTCGGGCTGACCTGCCATTCCTGCCGTTCCGTTTCCGGTTCCGTTCAGCGCCCGGCGGGCCAGTTCCAGCAGCCTGTCCGGCCGGGGGGGCTTTTCCACGTAGGCGAACGGCTCGTTCATTTCCGTGCTTCCGCCCCCGTTCCGTCCACCGTCCCTGCCCCTGTCGGCGGCCTGGCACATGGACAGCCCGTGGGCAAAGGAGGCCCCGCCCACGCCGGACAGCATGATCACCGGCACGGAACGCAGGGCGGGGTCGGCCTGCATGGCGCGGTACATGGGCAGGCCCCCGCCGCCCGGCATCATCACGTCCAGCACCACCAGGTCCGGGCGTCGCTTGCGGGCCGTTTCCAACCCTTCCGCGCCGTTGCGGGCGGCCACGGCCTCGTGCCCGTCGGTTTCGAACAGGGCCTTCAGGAAGAACCGGAACGACAGGTCGTCGTCCACCACCAGCACCAGCGCCATGTCGTGCCCCGTGTTCTGTCGTCGCTCGTCGTGAACCGGTTACGCCCCGGCTGGCGGGGCAGCGTGGCCGCCGCCCCGTGCCGTCATCCTCCTGCCGTCAGCCCGCAGGCGGACGTCAGGCAACCCGCTCCTCATGCGTGACACTGGCCACCGGACAGGCGGAGCGCAGCACCACCTGTTCCACGGTGGAACCGATTTCCGCGTCCTCGGCGGGCACTTCCCTGGCGTGGTGGGCCATGACGATGAGGTCCGCCTTGCGGTCGCGGGCGTACTTCAGGATTTCCACGTAGGGCGTGCCTTCCCAGATTTCCACCTGGTAGTTGTCGTAGTCGGTCATCTTGCTCACGTACCTGTCCTGCATCTGCTTGCGCGCCCGTTCCAGCTGCCGCTCGATTTCTGCCTGGCTGGGGTACAGCCCCGAACCGCCAAGGTCGCAGGCGTGGAACAGGTACAGCTTGGCGCCCACCTCGCGCGCGGTCCTGTAGGCGAACTGGAAGGCCGCGTCGGCGGGCTTGGAGAAGTCGGTGCTGAACACGATGTTGGAGAACATGTGCCAGCAGGTGTTGCAGGGCCGGTTGACGATCAGCACCGGGCAGCGGGCGGACTTGGCCACCTTCTGCATGGTGTTGCCGATGATGGAGCGCACCCGCGAGGCGGCGGCGTCCTCGTCGCGCCCGTGTGCGCCCATGACGATCAGGTCCACCCCTTCCTGCCGGGCAAAGCGCAGGATTTCGGTGTGCGGAACCCCGACGGCCAGTTGCAGCGCGGCGTTGGGCGGGCCGAAGTCCTTGAACTGGGCCTCGTAGACGTGCTTCAGTTCTTCGGTGACCCATTCGCGGTAGTCCGCGTCGGCCACTTCTTCCTCGCCCGACTTCAGGTCGCGCACGTACTGGCCGAAGCCGCGCGTGGGCACCCCCAGCACGTGGAAGACGTACAGGCGCGCCTCGTTGCGCCGCGCCAGTTCGAAGGCCACCTTGGCCGCGTTGTCACATGCCGGAGAGGCCGACGTTGCAAAGAGGATCTTACCGAACATGGCGTTTACCTCCTCAGGCTACAGTGTCTGGCGCCGCCCTGGAAGCCGAGCTCCCAGGCGAGGCCCTCGATGACTTCGAACAGGCTGAAGGTGGTCTCGCAGTCGAGCACCCGCGTCCTGTCCCCGAAAACCACGTGTCGCAGGCCGCCCAGCGAGAGCGGCAGATCCAGAAGGGCGTCGAGCGGGATGAACCTGATTTCGTGTTCCGTTTCGCCGTCGCGGCCGCAGGGGCTGTTTGCCCCCGGCGCCAGCGCCCGCAAGGACAGGTAGATTTCCGCGCGCGGGCCGCCGGGGTAGCCGATGAGGTCCACCGTCTTGCGTAGGGCAAGGCCGGTCAGCCCCTCGGCCCGGCAGTCCGTGGCGGGGCAGCGGGCCGCGTCCGCCACGGCGGCGGGCAGGAACGGGCCAAGGCGTTGCAGTTCGGCGTGCCGGGTCAGCAGGGCGAAGAACGAGCGCAACGTGCAACCGGCGTCCAGCACCGCCGCCAGCCGCAGGCAGGGCAGCGGATCGGCGTGGGTGCTTCCGTCGGGGGCGCGGAGCGTTCCGTCGGGGGCAAGGTGCACGGTGTCCATGTGGTCTCCGGGATGTTCTCCGTCGGGGTGTTCTTCTTCCTGCGTGGCGCGGAATGCCGCAGGGGGCCGGTTACCGTTGTCACCGTCGCGCCATGGCGTTTCAGACCCTGGTGTGGCAGCCGCCGCAGGCCGTGGGGCCCTTGCCCTGTTCCCGGTGGCAGCCCATGCACTGGCGGTGGTAGGCGCGTTCCAGCGGCGTGCCCTTGCCGACCTTGCCAACCCCGCCTCCCCCGCCACCGTGGACGGCATGGCAGTCGGCGCAGGGGGTGCCCTCGGACGTGGCAGCCGTGGCGTCGCGCCGTCCGTCCTCGGTGGTGCCGTGGTGGCAGGTGCCGCATTCGTCGATCTTGGCCTTTTCGTTGTGCGTGTCATGCACGAACCGGGCGGCGGGGCGCGACTGCGGGGCCAGGGCCTCGGGCGCCAGAACCTTCATGTCTTCCTGCGCCGGGGCCATGGCCACGGGCGGCAGCAGCAGGAACAGCAGCGCGGCGGCAAGGATGGCCGCCACGATGGCCGGTTGCGTCGCAAGCCGTGGTGCCCGGGGCAGGGAACGTGGTGTCTTCATGGGGGTGCTCCTTGCCGTGCCTACGCGGCGCCGGGCTTTTCCATGCAGTCGTAGATCAGGTCGCCCAGGAACTTGGTGTGCATGCCGAGCTTGTAATGGTGGATGATGTCTTCCAGCCCGCCGTGGCAGTTGTGGCAGGGGGCCACCACCGTGTGCACGCCCGTGGCGGCAAGCTGGTCGGCCTTGGCCTTGTTGCCCGCCAGCCGCACGCCCTTGAAGGGCGGGCCGCAGTTGATCACCCCGCCGCCCGCGCAGCAGCACAGGTTATGTTCCCGCGTGGGGGACATTTCCACCACGTTGGAGCACAGGGCGTGGGTAACCTCGCGCAGCTTGTCCATCAGGCCTCGCCCGCGGATGATGTTGCACGGGTCGTGGATGGTCACCGGTTCTTCGAATTTCTTCGCCAGCCTGATCCTGCCCTCGGTCAGCAGTTCCCAGAAAAACTCCACGGAATGCACGATGGGCACGGGGTGGTTCTTCCAGCCCAGCCAGCGGTTGCCCACGTCATATACGGACCGGAAGGCGTGTCCGCACTCGCCCATGACGATGCGCCGCACCTTCAGCTTCTGGGCCATCTCGAAGTGGCAGCGCTTGAGCCGCCCCATCATTTCGTAGTCGCCGGTGAACATGCACATGTCGCTGTTGTCCCAGCCGGGTGACGAGGGCATGGTCCAGTCCACCCCGGCCTGGTCGAAGATCACCGCCGCCTGGTAGATGAGCTGGGTGCGGAACTTGGGTTCCGGCGCGATGACCGAGTACAGGAAATCCGCCCCTTCCTTGTCGAAGGGGATGCGCAGCGTGGGAATTTCGCCTCGCGCCTCGTCTTCCTGCCACACCAGGCTGTCGATCCACTCGTCGTCCTTGACCCACATCTGGTTCATGGTGCCGGAATGGCTGTGCGCGGTATCCTGGATGTACAGCGGCACCACGCCCAGGCGGTGGCAGATGCGCCGCACCAGGCTCATGACGTAGCCGGTGTCGATGCCCACGGGGCAGTAGTGCACGCAGCGGCGGCACAGGTTGCATTCCGTGTAGGCGATCTGGGCCATGCCGTAGATGTCGTCCGGGTCCACCCTGCCGCCGGTGCGCAGCAGCTTCCACATGGTCTGTTCCATCTTGCCCACGGGCGAGTAGGTGGGGTCGCCGTCGTGCGAGATGCAGTAGTGGCAGGCGTCGGCGCACATGCCGCAGCGCATGCAGGTTTCATGGTAGACGGCCAGGCGCGCCCCGGCCTCGCCCCTGGTCACCGCCTTGACCACGCGTTCGATGCGTTCGCGCGTCAGCGCGGCCACGCCCCGCACGAGGTTGGCGTCTTCTATGCGGCGTTCCGCGATGCCCGAGAATTCCGTTGCGCTCATGTGGTTGTCTCCCGTGGGATGGCGCCATGCGCCCTTCCGATGAATCCGTCCGGTCCGTTCTGCCTGCTCTTTCCCGTGCTGCCCCGTGGCCCCGCCTACCAGTCGGGGCAGTGGCGCACCCCGCCGAACTCAGAGCCCATGTAGGCCCGCGTGAAGGGCGAGAAGATGGCGTGCGACAGCCGGGTGAAGGGCAGGGCCATCAGCGTGGCCTCGCCCGACAGCACGTGCAGGGTGGACAGCAGCAGGTTGTCGCCGATCTGCTGCTTGGCCAGAAAGGCGGTGACGCACGGCACGGCCACCAGTGCCAGCACCAGCCAGTCCATGGGCCGGGTGACGAAGCGGACGACGGGAAGTTGCAGGCGTCGCCATGCAAAGAACCCGCACAGCAGGATGACCAGCACGGTCAGGGTGTCGGCCATCCCTTCTGGTAGCGACCAGACATTGATGCCGAAGGCGTAATCCCACAGCACCGCGTGCCCCGGCGCAAAGAGCAGCAGCAGGCCGAGCGCGGTGTGAAAGGCAAAGGTGGCCACGGTGACGGCGGGGTTGGCCCGCCAGCCCAGGGTGGCGAACGGGGTTGCCCAGTGCGCCATGGAGCGCGCGGCATGGCGCACGTCCATGTAGGCCACGGCGTTCATGTCTTTCTTGCGGGCCAGCGCCCACATGGACGCCAGGCGCCAGGCCGACCCGCCCAGAAACACGGCCCAGGCAACCCAGGCCAGGGGCCCCACGGCGAAATTGTACAGTTGCTGCATCGCTGTGCCTCCGCTGGCCATCAGGCCCTGAAGTCTTCTGGGGTGGCCACCCACCGTTCGCACGCCCCGCCCCGGATGCCCCGCAACAGCACGGTGCCGGGCGGACAGCCGGAATCGGCAGGGCCGAACACCGGGTTCCACGCCGTGGTGAAGCCATCGCGCCACGGGCGGCCATCCAGCAGCACCGTTTCACGGCCCGCTTCACGCACCCGCACCGCCACGTGCCGACCGCAAGGGCTGAACACGGGCCGCCAGGCCATGTCCCACTTGCCGGGCCAGGGCACTCCGTCCACCACCACCTGCCAGGCGGCGTTGTCGTTGCTGGCCAGGGCCGCGGCGCGGGTGCCGTCGGGCGACAGGACAAGGTCGGTGATCACCGGCGCGGTGAACGGCCAGGGCGCAGCATCGCGGGCCACGGTGAAGCTGCCGTACCGGGGGGCCACGATGGCCCACAGGTGCCGCCCGTCGGGGCTCCAGGCGGGCGACCAGCACTGGAAGAAGCGCGCCTCCCACAGCAGGGTGCCGTCCAGGGCCATGCCCCATCGGCCATCCTTGCGCACCGGGGCGGCCACCGCGCCGGTGGCCGGGTCGAAGCACGGCTCCCACACGCAGGGGAAGGTGGCGGGCCACAACGTGCCGTTGACGGCCACGGAGTATTCGGCATGGGTAAGGCGCACCTGCGCGGCCACCCGGTCGTTGCGGTTGTCGAACACCGGGGTCCACACGTTCATGAAGTTGTGGCCCCATGCCTCACCATCCACGGCCACGCTGTACACGCCCCGCACGAAGGTCTCTATGTCGGCCTGGCCCAGCGGCACGGTCTGCACCACGGCGGCGGTGCGGCGACCATCGGGGCTGATGGCGAAATTGTTGGCGTTTTCGTACAGCGTTTCCCAGGGCTCGCCGTCCATGATCATGCCGTAGCGCATGTCCTGCTGCACGGCGGCAATCACCCTTCCGGCGGGGCCGTGCAGCAGCGACCAGATGAACCCGTAGGTTTCCGGCCACGGTTCGCCGTCCACGGCCACGGTCCATTCCCCGTCCTGCTGGACGATGGCGACCAGCCGCCCGTCGGGCAGGAAGCGCGGCGACCACACCTTGTCGAATCCCGCGTCCCAGACTCCGTCGTCCACCCGCATGGTGAAACTGTCGTCCTCTTGCCGGACCACGGCGGCCACGTGCATGCCGTCGTGCGACATGAGCGGTTCTTCCTGCCATTGGTGGCCGGGCAGCGGCGCGAGGGACGGCGCGATGACCCGCCTGCCCGGCTCCCACTGGCCGGGGCCGGGCTGCGGAAGCCCCGTTGCGGCGTGCGCGGCGGGCGGCGCTTCCGGCTGGCCGTGGGCCGCTTGCGGGGTTGCGGTGGGTGTGGACATGCGAACCTCCTGTTCTGCGCTCCTCATTGTTGCGATGAGCGCAGGAGAATGATCGTTGCTTCGTATTGCAGCGTCGCTAATGCGAATGTGTTTGAAGGATATGTAACACAGGAAAGACTACCGTGGAAGTGGTGTTGCGAAAAATAGTAGTATACTTGCGTGGTAGATTTGATTGTCTACTGCAATGGTATAGTTGAAATGCAACTATGGCGGTAGAGAATATGTGTTGCGCAGTGTGTGTCATGCGGCAACATGGGTGGGGTAATTGCTGTGGCGTGACCGGCGGCGTGTCGATGTGAACCAAAGTGTTTCACAGGTGTGCCGGAATCGGAAAATCGCCACTGGGGCGGGCGAGGGGAAAGGCCGCCCTTGCGGGCATGTGCGGCAGGCCTTTTGTGGCGTCAGGCAGTGTGTCTGCCGGGGGGCTGCGCCAGGAGTCGGGTGCGCAGGCGGGAAAGGTGCGCCGACGAGGAAGCTAAATATTGCGACTATGAGATTGACTATGAAAATCGTTTTCAGTATCTAACGCGGAAACGTCCGCCGTACCCCTGCGCGGCGCGGCGTTGCACGGGGCTGCGCGGCGCCATTGCCGTCCGGTCCGTACATATTCCTGCAAGGAAGGAGGAAGCATGAAACGTTTGATCACGCTGCTGTTGGGCGCGGCGCTGCTGTGCGGCGCGGTGTCTCCGGCAAGCGCCGCCACCATCGAGGCCAAGGGCGAATGGGCCTTCGACTTCTCGTGGACCGATGGCATGAATTACCGTTCCGCCAGCGACGGCGGCGACAGCGAAGACGATTTCGCGGCCCACCAGCGGCTGCGCACCCAGATCGACATCATCGCCAGCGAATCGCTGCGCGGCGTGGTGTTTCTGGAAATGGGCACCACCACATGGGGCCAGGAAGACGGCGCGCTGGGTTCCGACGGCAGGTCGGTGAAGGTGCGCCGGTCGTACATCGACTGGACCGTGCCCAATACCGAACTGAAGGTCCGCATGGGCCTGCAGGGCATGGATCTGCCCGGTGCCACCTTTGGCGCCAACCCGGTGCTGAGCGATGAAGACGTGGCCGCCCTGGTGCTGAGCCATGCCATCACCGAAAACGTGGGCCTCACCGCCTTCTGGGCGCGTCCCTATGACAACAATTCCGGCAACTCCGCCGCCGACGGCAACGACTTCGACGAAGTGGACCTGTTCGGCCTGACCGCGCCGGTGACCCTGGACGGCGTCAGCGTGACCCCGTACGTCATGTACGCCTCCGTGGGCAAGAACGTGGACGGCACCGACACCGAATCGTGGGAAACCTTCCAGGATGGCATGCAGAGCCTGGGTGAACGCACCGGCATGACCGGCGATGACACCACCATCCACAATGCGTGGTGGGGCGGCGTGGCCCTGGAGGTGTCGCTGTTCGATCCCTTTGCCCTGAAGATGGACTTCACCTACGGCAGCAAGGACGCCGACGAAGACTACGCCACCCGCGAAGGCTGGCTGGTTTCGGGCATGGTCGAGTACAAGACGGAATCCGCCACCCCCGGCGTGTTCGCCTGGTACGGCAGCGGTGAAGACGACGACCTCGACAACGGCTCCGAGCGCATGCCTTCGGTGTCGCCCAACGCATGGGCGCCCACCAGCTTCGGCTTCCCCGGCTCCGCCTTCAACCAGGACAGCCAGTTCGCCCTCAATGGCGCGGGCCTGTGGGGCATCGGCGTGCAGGTGGCGGACATCTCGTTCGTCGAAAACCTCTCGCACCTCGTCCGCGTGGCCTACATGCGCGGCACCAACGATTCCGAACTGGTGAAGGATACCGCCGGGCTGGCTGGCGAACTGGCCCCGGCACAGGGCGGCGTGTTCCTGACCGACAAGGACAGCGCCTGGGAAGTGAACTTCGACCACACCTACCGGATCTACGAAAACCTCACCTTCATCCTTGAAATGGGCTACATCCGCCTGGATCTGGACGAAGATGTCTGGGGTGCCGACGGCAAGGACCTGAACGCCGCCAAGAAGCTGACCTTCAATCTGGTGTACGAGTTCTAGCCGTATCGTCCGGCGGTTGCGCGGCGTGACCGACGCAGGGCGCCGACCGCAGGGACGATGGGCCGCACCGGCAGTGCCGGGCGCGCAAGGTAATGGGGGCATGGCCTTTGGGTCATGCCCCCTTCGCGTTTGCCCTCTTCGTGTTCGCCGCTGCGACGGCAATTGTTCGGCTGGTGGTGTGTCGCATTTTTCAGATGGTGTGACGCTGCATTTGACGGATGCGCGCGGACCGTGAGAAGGGCTGCTATTATATGCCACTGGAGCGGCATCGCAATATAATTGCGGTGTACAATGCGGAAAACTGCGTGCTATGCGGAAATGGATGGTCATGGACAGGGTGTGTCGATCGCCGCGATGTGTGGTTTGCGACATTCTGTCGGCGTGTTGCCCGATGCAGGCTGATGCGTGCCGATGCATTTCGGCATGTGCCTGTGCGCTGCGGGTTGTGCGTTTTCGGCATGTTTGCCGCATTTGGCGGCGGGGTGTCATGCATTCCGCCCTTCGCAAAAGGTGCACCCCCATGCCCATCGACGGCTGGCTCGAAGCGTTGCCCGGACAGGATGACCGCACCGTGAACCGCGATGTGACGGATGACGTCGTCCTGTTCGCCGGTCGCGACCACCCGCTGCTTTCCTCCCGCACGGTGCGCCACCATGTCTCCCGGCTCAGCGCGCATCTGCTTGGCGGTGAAGCTCCGGGAGCCCCGAACCTCATGGACGACGGGCTGCGCCGCGCGCTCATCGGCTATTCCCTGTACACCCGCCAGCTGGACATGGTGCAGGACCGCGCCACAAAGCACATCTGCCGCGACGGATGCGAGCGCCCCCCGCTGGGCTGCTGCAACCGCAGCCACAACGTGGTGTTCAGCCTGTCGGACATCATGATGCAGTCGCCTACGGGACTTGCCCTGCGCATGGGCGATGCGCTGGCCCGCCTTCAGGCCGCAGAGGGCTCCCACCACTCCCACGGCGCCCCCACGGGCGAGCGGGGCTGCCCGTACCTGACGGCCACCGGCTGCACGCTGTATCTCTTCAAGTCGCCGCTGTGCGTGCACTACCTGTGCCCCACGGTGGCCGACGCCCTGAACGCCGCGCACGGCCCCGAGGCCGCGCCTTTTGTGGAGGGCATGCGCCGGGCGGCACGTCGGCAGATAGAACGCAGCACGGACTTCATGGAACCCGGCCTGATCGAGGCGGCGGTAAGGATGTTCGCCACGCGCGGCGGGGCGGGAAGTGGTGCGGCGGGCTGGCCGGACGGCGGGGCAAGCGGCAACGCCTGAGGCAGGCGGACTTCCTGAAGGGGGCGTCATCGGCGGCACTGCCCGGCTCCGTGCCGGGCGCTGTTGCGTGGTCGTTTTTGGCAGAAAGTGCATGATGCGGGACATTGCCGCCATGGCAGGGGGGCGGTAGACTGTTCCGGTCAGGTGATCGGGTGCCCGTTTCGGCCCTTGCCCCCTGCTGCCCAGTTACCGATTGCCATTCCCAATCGGGCCGTTCGCCTGCCGTCCCCCCCCCGTGAGGTTCCCATGCCGCAGTCCGCACGCCATATCGTGTTCGCTCTCTACCCCGGTTTCGTGGGGCTGGACCTTGCCGGTCCACTCGACGTGTTTTCCTGCGCGGCTCGGCTGGCCGAGCGGCAGGGCCGCCCAGCGCCGTACCGTTGCCATTTCGTGGCGCGTGCGCTGGGGCCGGTGGTTTCGTCGTCGGGGCTTTCCGTGCTGGCTGACACCACGCCCGATGCCTTTGACGCAGCCGTTGCCGGTCCGGGTTCCCCCGCTCCGCACACCCTGGTGGTGCCCGGCGGCGTGACGCCGGGGCGGGAAGGGGACGACCCGGAACTGCGCGCCATGGTGGCCGGGCTGGCCGCGCGGGCGCGCCGGGTGGTTTCCGTCTGCACCGGCGCCTTGCTGCTGGCCGCCTGCGGTCTGCTGGATGGTCGGCGGGCCACCACCCACTGGCAGGCCTGCGCCCGGCTGGCCGCCGCCTATCCGGCGGTGCGGGTGGAGCCGGACGCCATCTTCGTGCGGGACGGCGGCGTGGTGACCAGCGCCGGGGTGACGGCGGGCATCGACCTGGCCCTGCATCTTGTGGAAGAGGACCTTGGCCCGGCCACGGCCATGGAGGTGGCCCGGCTGCTGGTGGTGTACCGGCGGCGGGTGGGCAACCAGAGCCAGTTCAGCGCGCCGCTGCGGGCACAGGCGCGGGCCGGGGCGCGATTCGGCCCGCTGCACGTCTGGATGGAGGCGCGCCTGGGCGAGGACCTTGGCGTGGAGCGTCTGGCCGGGCAGGCCCACATGAGTCCGCGCCACTTCGCGCGGGTGTTTCCGCAAGAGACGGGCATGAGCCCGGCGCGCTACGTGGAGCAGTTGCGGTTGGACAGGGCGCGCGAGCTGCTGGAATCGGGCGAATCGCACATGCAGACCGTGGCCATTGCCGCCGGATTCGGCAGCGAGGAGCGGCTGCGCAGGGCCTTTCAGCGGCGCATGGGGGTGACGCCCAGCCAGTATCTGGAGCATTTCAGCGGCTGACGCGGCGCGCCGGGGCGGAGCGCACGTCGATTGCCCGGTGGCGCATGACGCCCCGCGGTTTCGCCATGGCGCGAACTGCGGGGCGTGTGTCGTTGTGGCGGGCTGGCGCGCGGGTGCATGCTGGGGTGGTCCGCCGGGCAGTCCGGCTGCGCAGGGCGGACGTCGGGCACGGCCCGGCACACCACGAACCGCGTCAACCGCGACAGCCGCGACAACCGCGACAACCACAACAGGGAGCACCCATGACCACGTACGGCCTGTACATCTACGAACAGGTGGCGGAGCAGGATTTCGTCGGCCCGCAACAGGTGTTTGCCGCATCCCGGCACATTTCGGGCGGCAACGACACTATCGTGACCATCGCCGCGCGGCCCGGCCCGCTGCGGGGGGCCAGCGGCCTGCGCATGATCCCCGACCACACCTTTGCCGACGCGCCCCCGCTGGACGTGCTGGTGCTGCCCGGCACCGCCGATGTCACCCGTCACGCCCTGTCCGACCCCGGCCTGATGGAATGGGTGACGGCACAGGCCGCCACGGCGCGCTGGGTGACGGCAGTGTGCACCGGCACGCTGATCCTGCACGCGGCGGGCCTGCTGCGCGGGCGCAGGGCCACCACCCACTGGGCCTATGCAGAGGAACTGGGCCGCGACCCGCAACTGACCCTGCTGCCGGACATGCGCTACGTGCGCGACGGCAACATCGTCACCTCGCAGGGGGTGTCGGCGGGCATAGACATGGCCCTGTGGCTGGTGGGGCAGATTCATGACCCGGACCACGCCCGCGCCGTGCGCAGGCTGATCCAGTACGACCCGGCCCCGCCGTACACGGCGGAAGTGTAGGGGATGCCGAGGCGACCGGTCGCAGTGCGGTCGCCATGGGAAAGGCGGCGCGGACAGCAACGGCTGGCGCGCCGAGGCAACGGAAAAAGGCGTACGCGGTTGCGTACGCCTTTTGGCTTGCGGTGGCGTCCCCAAGGGGATTTGAACCCCTGTCGACGGCGTGAAAGGCCGTTGTCCTGGGCCAGCTAGACGATGGGGACACCCTGTGCGCCTTGCAGCGCGGAAGAGACGGATACTCCGAAGGCGCGGTGCGCGTCAAGCGAAAAAGATGGTGGCGCGGCAAGAGAATGCGGAGCGGGTGGCGGAAGGGGCACTTCCTGCCGCCGGTGCGGTCCCGTTCCGTTCCGGGTGTCCGCCGTGCCCGGCCTGCCCACCCTATCGGCTGGGTCTGCCCGGCCCGTCCTATCTGTTGGTCCGGCCAGGTCCGTCCTATCTGTTGGGGCGGTCAAGTCCGCCCTGCCTGTGGGTTCCGTTCCGCCCGGCGGCCCCGCCCGGCTTCGCGGCGGCATCCCCGATCTCGCGGAACATGCGCACGTAGCTGGCATAGGCGCGGCCCACGGGCGATTCCGGGTCGAAGGCGCCCAGCAGCCCGCCCAGATTGTCCGGCCTGGGGGGCACGCGCGGCGGGGGCGCGCTGCGCTCCACGCGCACCTCGTCCAGCGGGGTGCGGCGTTGCAGCAGGTGCACCTCCACCCGTTCGAAGTACGGCCCGTCGGACACGTCGTCCATGAAGGCGTTGACCCGCTCCAGGATTTCCGGCGTCAGGAAGGTCAGGTCCTGCATGGCCATGTTGTCCTCCGCCCCCACCAGCAGGATGCGCTTGCGGTGGCCCAGCGGGTAGGCCAGCACGGCGATGTCCGTGCCCATGACCATGTCCCAGTTCTCCCACAGGCGCACGAGGCGCATCCGCTCCGGTGCGCCGCGCCGTTCCAGAAAGCCGCGCAGGGCCTCGCCGATGGTCTTCACGACGACCTCCGGCGGGAGCCCGCCGTGCCCGCTGCGCCCTTGGTGAGGGACGCGCGGGACGCGCGGGTTGCGTGAGGATAGCAGGGAAAGCTGATCGTCATGGGCGCGGTGTAGCACGTCCGGCCCGGAAACGCACCGGGCGCGAAAGGGGGGTGGCCGGTGCGGCATGAAGGGAGGCGACCAGATGCTTCGTCCCGGCCATGCGTTGCCGCAACGCAAACGCCACATGCGCCAGCGCGTGGTGAAAACACTGAAACCGCCACATGTTACGGAAACGTGACGCCGCCGTAACCTGATCTTCGTCCGCGTGCCCCATGAATACGCCAGCCGCCGGGGAGGGTGGCGCGCCCCGATCGTCGTACGTGCGTCTGCCGTGCGAGCGCCTGGCCGACACCTGCCGACGGGCGGATGCGGAGCGCCCGGACGCAGTGCATTCCACAGGACGGGGGCCGCCCGGGGGGGCGCCGTTGCGCGCGCCTCGCGCACGTCCCGCCTTGCGTTCCCCGCCCCGGCCCGCATCCACGCCGTACGGGTTCATCCCCCGGCATACTTGCCACGGGCATGCTTTCCGCTGGCATACCTCAAGGACGGGCGCATGTTTTCCACCCTTTCGTTCCGCACCAAGCTCATCGCGGGCTCGCTGGTCATGGTGCTGGTGACCATGGCGGCCATGCTGGTCACCAGCCTGGTGGACGCCCGGCGCGGCTACCTTGCGCAGGGGCGTGCCTCGTTGCACAACGTTTCGCAGATACTCATGGAATCCGCCCGGTTTCAGGATACGCTGAACCGCAACAAGATCGGCTCCGACCTCAAGCTGATGCAGTTGCAGTTCGGCCTGGCCGGATTTCCCATCCCCGAGATTTTCATGGAGGTGGAGGCCGACCTGCGCGACGCCGACACCGGCCAGCGGGTCAAGGCCACCCTGCCCGGCTTCAAGCTGGGGTCCGCCTACCTGCATCAGGGCACCGACCTCGTGGACCGCATCCGCGAACTGGCCGGGGTGGGGGCATCGGTGCTGCAACTGCACGAAGGGCGGCTGGTGCGCGTCAGTTCCAGCGTGGCCGATCCTTCCGGCTCCGCCCGCTGGACATTCCTCGGCAAGGAGCATCCCGTGACGGCGGCGGTGCTGTCCGGCAACGGCTTCACCGGCATGCTCAAGGTGGGCGGCCAGTGGAACCTGGCCGCCTACGCCCCGGTAAAAGGCATGGACGGCAGCGAGATACTGGGCGCTGTGGAAGTGGCCCGGCCCCTGCTGACGCCGGAATTCGCCGCCGCCGTGGTGCGCCACAACGTGGGCGGCAAGGGGTATTCCCTTGCCTTCGACGGGGCGGGCATCATCCTCATCCATCCCGACCCGGCCATGGTGGGCCGCAACGTCTTCGACCTGCCGTGGGGCGCGGCGCTGAAGCAGGGCGAGGGGGCGCAGGGCCGCAATGATCCCGCTGCCCGCGCGGATGCGAACGGTTCCCGCGTGCTCGCCTGCACCATCAACGGCGAGGAGTACGAAGCCTGCGCCGACCGTTACGCCCCGTGGGACGTCACCTTCGTCACCACGGTCAGCCGCGACGAACTCATGGACGGCGTGGGCGAGCGGCTGTGGCGCGGCGCGGCCATTGCCGCCGCCGTGGCCCTGCCCGTGGCCGCTCTGGTCATCTGGCTGATGGTGCGCCAGCTGATGGTGCCCATGCAGCGGCTGGCCACCCTGGCCCAGCAGGTGGCGCGCGGCAACTTCGACTACACCTTCGACTACGCGGCGGACGACACCATCGGGGCCACGGTGCGCGCCGTGCAGGCCATGGTGGGCGAACTGCGCATGCGCCTGGGCTTCAGTCAGGGGGTGCTGGACGGGGTGGTGGTGCCCTGCGTGGTGGTGGACCTTGCCAATGACATCACCCACGTCAACGCAGAGGCGCTGGCCGTGCTGCGGCGCGGGGGCGCCCCCGCGCAATGGCTGGGCCGCCAACTGGGCGAGCTGGTGTACGGCAGCGCCGCCGATGCCGCCCGTCCGGTGCTGACCCGGCGCAGCATGGAACGGCGCGATCGGGTGGCCGAGGACGTGGTGCTGGACCCGCAGGCCGACGGGCGCGAGGTGGTGCTGCACATGGTGGCCACACCCATCTACGACCTGGACGGCGAACTGATGGGCGCCATCTCGTTGTGGGTGGACCTGACGCACGAGCGCGCCCAGCATGCCCGGCTGGACGCCCAGAACGCGGTCATCGCCGCCACAGCGCGCGAGGCGGAGGACATCGCCCGCCGGGTGGCCTCGTCGGCCCACGAACTGGCCGAGCAGGTGGCCCATTCCAGCGAGGGGGCCGCCCGCCAGCTGGCCCGCGTGGACGAGGTGACCGCCGCCATGGACCGCATGAACCGGACCGTGGCCGAGGTTGGCCGACGCGCCGCGCTGGCCGTGGACATGGCCGCCTCCACCATGCGGGTGGCCGAGGATGGCCGCGACGTGGTGCGCGCCTCCATGGACGTGATGCACAAGGTGCACGGACAGGTGGAGCGGTTGCAGGAAAACGTGGCGGAACTGGGGCGCGAGGCGGAAGGCATAGGCCAGATCATGGGCGTCATCAGCGACATTGCCGACCAGACCAACCTGCTGGCGCTGAACGCGGCCATCGAGGCCGCACGGGCCGGAGAGGCCGGGCGCGGCTTTGCCGTGGTTGCCGACGAGGTGCGCAAGCTGGCGGAAAAGACCATGAACGCCACCGGCCAGGTGGGCGAGCGCATCCGGGCCATCCAGCGGGCCACGCGCGGCTTTGTGGACAGCACCGCCACCGTGGCCGGGGCGGTGCGCGAAAGCGACGCGCTGGCCACCCGCTCCGGCGGGGCGCTGGACGACATCCTGGCCCGCATCGGCGATTCCGGCGGCGAGGTGCGGGCCATCGCCGCCATGGCAGAGGCGCAGGCGCGCGGCGGTGCGGACGTGGAACGCGCCGTGGCCGAGGTGGACGCCATCGCCCGCGAAACCGCGCAGGGCATGGCGGAATCGGCCCATGCCGTGACCGGGCTTTCGCGCCTGGCCGGTGAACTGCAACGCGCCATGGACGGCATGGCCTGCGATGGTGATGGCGCAACCCACTGCGATGACGGGGAATCCTTGGTGTGACGCCGTACGTGCGCGGCGTGCGGCACGGGAAAATGGCGCGACACAGGATTGTAACGGTCGTCACAACAGGCCGTAACCTGCGCTGGCTACTTCTTGTGGCGCGTTGACGCTGAACCGCACACAATTACCCCCAACCGGGAATCGTCAGGGAGGCTTGCAATGAAGTCGATCAAGAAAGTGGCGCTGGCCGCCGCGCTCGTGCTGTCGCTGGCCGGTGTGGCCGAAGCCCGCGACCAGGTCCGCATCGTGGGCTCCAGCACCGTGTATCCCTTCTCCAGCGCCGTGGCCGAGGAATTCGGCGCCACCAACAAGCAGTTCAAGTCGCCCGTGGTCGAATCCACCGGTTCCGGCGGCGGGCACAAGCTGTTCTACGCGGGCGTGGGCCCCGATACCCCGGACATCACCAACTCTTCCCGCCGCATGAAGGTCGAGGAACTGGAAACCAACATCAAGAACGGTGTCACCGAGATCACCGAAGCCAAGATCGGCTTCGACGGCATCGTCATCGCCCAGAACATCGGCAACGCCGACATGGACCTTTCGCTGAAGGACCTGGCCCTGGCCGTGCTGGAGGAAGTGCCCGTGGACGGCAAGCTGGCGCCCAACCCCTACAAGACCTGGAAGCAGCTGAACCCGGCCCTGCCCGACCGCAAGATCGTCATCTACGGCCCGCCCGCCACCTCCGGCACCCGCGACGCCTTCATCGAAATGGTGGTAGAAAAGTTCACCGGCAAGGACGAGACCTTCAAGGCCGTGCTGGGCAAGGATGCCGCGCAGTACAAGAAGATCCGCCAGGACGGCCCCTACGTGCCCGCCGGTGAAAACGACAACCTCATCGTGCAGAAGCTGACCAAGGACACCGAGGCCGTGGGCATCTTCGGCTACAGCTTCCTGGCCGAGAACAAGGACCGCATCAAGGGCTGCACCGTGGTCGGCAACGCGCCCACCTTCGATGCCATTTCCTCGGGCAAGTACCCCATCTCCCGCGCGCTGTTCTTCTACGTGAAGGACGCCCACGTGGGTAAGATTCCCGGCCTGAAGGAATACGTGGAACTGTTCATGTCCGAAAAGATGATCGGCGATGCCGGCTACCTGAAGACCATCGGGCTCATTCCGCTGCCCGCCGCCGAACGCGAAAAGGTGCGCAAGGACGTGACCGGCTTCAAGAAGCTGACCGCCGAAGACCTGAAGTAGCAACAAGCCGCACGCGCCGGGGAAGGGATGCGCCTTCCCCGGCCTTCACCATTTCCGGGGGGCGCGTACCCCCCGGCCAACGGGAACGCACATGACCATGGGAAGCGCGTTGCAGATGGCCCTGATGGCCATATTGCCGCTTTCGGTGCTGGCGTACATGGCAGCCCGCCGCAGGGCGGGGGCCGACAATGCGCGGGGCACGGAATTCCATTCGCCGCTCGTGTACTACGGGTGGTATTCGTGCCTGTGGGTGGCCCTGCCGTCCATGGGGCTGTTCGTGCTGGCGGGGCTGCTGCACCTGCTGCACATCGCCACCGTGCCCGGCCCTGTGCTGGCGGGCGGGGGCGTGGCGCTGGCCGCGTTCGGCCTAGTGTGGTCGCAACGGGCCATCGGGCGCGACTTCCGCGCCATCCAACGGGTGGAAGGCGTGGTGCGCTGGGCGCTCATCGGGGCCTCGTGCATTTCCATCCTCATCACCATCGGCATCGTGGTCTCGGTGGTGTTCGAGGCCATGCAGTTCTTCCGGCTGGTGAACCTGTGGGACTTCCTGACCGGCACCAAGTGGAGCCCGGAAACGGCCTTCCTGATTTCCTCGGGCCGGGCCGACGGCAACGTGGCCACGCCGGAATTCGGTTCGCTGCCGCTGTTCGCGGGCACCTTCTACATCACCGCAGTGGCCATGTTGGTGGCCGTGCCCATGGGGCTGTTCGCGGCGGTGTACATGGCCGAATACGCCAGCAAGCGGGTGCGCCGCATCGCCAAGCCCGCGCTGGAAATCCTGGCGGGCATCCCCACCGTGGTCTACGGGTTCTTCGCGGCCATCACGGTCAGCCCGTTCATCGTGCACCTGGCGGAACTGGTGGGGCTGGAGGCGGAATACACCAACGCCCTCGCTCCCGGTCTGGTGATGGGGGTGATGATCATTCCCCTTGTGTCCTCGCTGTCGGACGACGTGATCAACGCCGTGCCGCAGGCCATGCGCGAAGGTTCGTACGCGCTGGGCGCCACCACGTCCGAGACCATCCGCAAGGTGGTGCTGCCCGCCGCCCTGCCGGGCGTGGTTTCCGCCGTGCTGCTGGCCGTGTCGCGCGCGGTGGGCGAAACCATGATCGTGGTCATGGCCGCCGGGCTCATGCCCAACCTGACGTGGAACCCGCTGAAGAGCATGACCACGGTTACCGTGAGCATCGTGGATTCTCTGACCGGCGACCAGGCCTTCGACAGCCCGCAGACCCTTTCGGCCTTCGGGCTGGGCCTTGTGCTGCTGGTGCTGACGCTGGTGCTCAACGTGGTGTCGCTGGTGGTCATCCGCAAGTTCCGCGAACAGTACGAGTAGGGGGGGCAGCATGGCATCATTGTTCGGCATCGACGAAAAGAAGCTGCTGCGCAAGCGGCGCGCGGCGGAAACGCGCTTTCGCCTGTGCGCCATATCCGCGCTGTTTCTGGCCGGGGCGTTTCTGGTGTTCTTTCTGTTCGACATCGGGCGCAAGGGCTACCCCGCCTTCCAGCAGGCGGAACTGCTGGTGGCCGTGAACTACACGGTCGAGGCGCACGACAACCCCTACGCCGCCATGGACCCGGATACGGTGCAGGTCGTCTCGCGCAGCTTCACCCGGCTCATCCCGTCCATGATGGCCGAGAACAGCAGGCTCATCGGCACCACGCAAGAGGTGTGGGTGCTGGCCAGCGCAGACACCGACCAGTACCTGAAGGGGCGCCCCAACCGGCTGAAGCCCAGGCATCAGGCGCTGGTGGACACCATGCGCCAGGAAGGCAAGGCACGGCTGGCCTTCAACTGGGGGTTCTTCGAGTCGGGCGATTCCAAGCTGCCGGAACTGGCGGGCATCCGCGCGGCGGCCATCGGCTCGCTGTACGTGCTGCTGATAACCCTGGCCATCAGCTTTCCCGTGGGGGTGATGTGCGCGGTGTACCTGGAGGAATTTGCGCCGGACAACCGGCTGACCCAGATCATCGAGGTGAACATCAACAACCTGGCGGCCATCCCGTCCATCCTGTACGGGCTGCTGGGGCTGGCCATCTTCATCAACTTCATGGGGGTGGCCCGGTCGTCGGCCCTGGTGGGCGGGCTTACCCTGTCGCTGATGACCCTGCCCGCCATCATCATCAGCACGCGGGCGGCCATCCGGTCCATACCCCCGTCCATCCGCGAGGCGGCGCTGGCCCTTGGGGCAACGCCGTTGCAGGTGGTGTGGCACCACGTGCTGCCGTTGTCGCTGCCGGGCATCCTGACCGGCACCATCATCGGCCTGGCCCGCGCCATGGGCGAAACCGCGCCCCTGCTCATCGTGGGCATGATGGCCTACATCCCGGAAGCGCCGGAAAACTTCAACAGCGCGGCCACGGTGCTGCCCGCCCAGATATTCACCTGGGCGTCGGATTCGCAGCGGGCCTTTTCCGAGCGCACCGCGGCGGGCATTCTGGTGCTGCTGGTGCTGCTGCTGGGCATGAACGCCACGGCCATCTGGCTGCGCAACAAGTATGAGCGCAAGTGGTAGGATGCGACGGACGGTGCCCGGCGAGTGTCGGGACGGAAAATGAAGAATGAGGACGGCGGCTCCGCGAGGGGCCGCCGTTTTTGTCCGTCATCATGTTTGGCCGGTTGGTGCTTGAAGCGTTTATTGCGTGAAGTAGGCAGGCTGTATGAAGGTACGTGCCCTTTTTGGCCGGTTTGCTGGCTGGTTTCACGTGTGGTGCGTTGAAGGGAAATCTGACTGTCTTCTGACAGGGAGTCGTAGGTTGCGTACCTTTTATTGACTTCGATTTTCAATTTCAATACACAGGGGGTGCCGCCGACGAGGCCCACCCCGCACCGATGACGCCGCCCCCCTGCGCCATGACCGCGAGGCAAACGGGCCGCAACCCCCGTCGGCGTCACGCCTGCTCCGTGGTCGTTGCGAGTTGTCCGCCTTGTGGCGGAATGCGGCAATGGCCCGGCAGGGCGGCGTGCCCGGCATGTGCCTTCCCCAACATGGTGTCCGTCCAATACGCCTCGCTGCGGGGTTTGCCGGGTGCGCCGCGCCTTACGGCGGGGCGCTGTCCGACTTCGTCGGAGCGCATTTGCCGCCGTCTTCCTCTCGCCATTCCTTCATCCCTGGAGCCTTCATGATTCCTTCCCAGATTGCCCGCGCCCTTGCCACGCTGGTGGCCATCCGTCGTCCCGTGTTCCTGTGGGGCGCGCCGGGCGTGGGCAAAAGCCGGGTGGTGGCGCAGGTTGCCCACGACCTTGGCATGGACCTGCGCGACGTTCGCGCCGTGCTGCTGGACCCCGTGGATCTGCGCGGCTTGCCGACCATCGACGCCACCGGGCGCGCCCGGTGGTGCTCGCCCTCGTTCCTGCCCGATGACGGGCGGGGCATCCTGTTCCTGGACGAACTGAACGCCGCGCCGCCGCTGGTGCAGGCCGCCTGCTACCAGCTGATTCTTGATCGCCAGCTTGGCGAATACCGCCTGCCTGATGGCTGGGCCGTGGTGGCGGCGGGCAATCGCGAACAGGACCGGGCGGTAACCCACCGCATGCCCACCGCGCTGGCCAACCGCATGGTGCATCTGGACTTCGAGACCGACCTCGAAGACTGGCTGGGCTGGGCGCAGTCCGCGAACATCCGTTCCGAGGTCACGGCCTTCCTGCGCTTTCGCCCGCGCCTGCTGCACGACTTCGACCCTGCCGTGGTCGACCGGGCCTTTCCCTCGCCACGCACGTGGGAATACGTGTCCGACATGCTGGCCGCCGGGCCGGACGAGGCCGTGGAATACGATCTGGTGCGCGGGGCCGTGGGCGAAGGGGCCGCCGCCGAATTCGCGGGCTTTCTGCGGGTGTGGCGCGACCTGCCGGAGCCGGACGCCGTGCTGGCCGCCCCGCACGAGGCCCCGGTGCCCGACGAACCCGCCGCCGCCTACGCCATATGCGAGGCGCTGGCCCGCCACGCCGCGCCCGGCACCATGGAGGCGCTGGTGTGCTACGCCGACCGCCTGCCCGTGGAATTCGGCGTGCTGCTGATGCGCGATTCCGTGCGCGCCGACACCACGGTGGTGGAAACCCCGTCCTTCGCGCGGTGGGCGCAGGCCAACGCCCACGTGCTGCTGTGAGCGGGGCCGTGCATCCGGAGATTGCGGACTTCCGGCCCGGCAGGCGGCCCGTTGGGCCGGTTCTGGAGGTTCTGCCGGATGGGGCGCGGGACGTGGCGCAAAGCGTGGCGCCGGACGGGATGCCGGGCGGACATGTCACCCCCTTGTGCGAGGCATATCTTTCTGCCGCGCCTGCCGCCGAGCGCCCGGGCGCATCCAACCTCCCCGTCGCCCCCGAATCACCCGCCCCTTGCGGCCCCACCGAAAGGGCGCTGGAAGCCGAGGCCCACGGACGCATGCTGCGCGCCCGCGCCGCGCTGGTGCTGGACCATCCCTTTTTCGGCTCGCTGGCCCTGCGGCTGCACCTGAAGGCGGACCCCGCCTGCGACGGCCTGTGGACCGACGGCGTGAGCCTGGGCTTCAACCCGCGCCGGGTGGCCGCCCTGCCGGACGCCATGGTCACGGCCATGCAGGCGCACGAGGTGCTGCACGTGGTCTGCGGCCACCACGTGCGCCGTGACGGGCGCGACGAAGGCCTGTGGAACCGCGCCTGCGACTACGCGGTGAACGGCATACTGCTGGATGCGGGCTTCACCCTGCCCGCCGGATTTCTGGACGCGCCGGAACATCGGGGCCGCACGGCGGAGGACATCTACGCCGTGCTTTCGCGCATGCAGGAAGAAGAGAAGGGCGGCGGCACCGGCGACAAGGCCCAGGGCGAGGCAGAGGCCAGCGGTGCGCGTTCCGGCGCCTCCGGCGACCAGCCGGAAGAAGCCCCGGCCACGCAGCGCCGCAGCGACCCGGAACAGGCGCCGCCGGAACTGCCGGAAGGGGACGATGCGGACGGGCGCGGCGGTGACCGCACGGGCGAGGGCGAAGGCCGCGACAACGTGGAAACGTCCTTTTCCGGCGAGGTGCGCGATCATCCCGCGTTGCAGGGTGACGCGTCAGACGCGGCCCGTCGCCGGGCCGAACGCGACCTGCGCATCGACCTGGGGCAGGCGGTGCAGGGGGCGCGCTTCATGGGCGACCTGCCCGCCGGGCTGGAACGGCTGGCCGGGCAGGCCCTGCACCCGCCGCTGGACTGGCGCACCCTGCTGCGCCGGTTCATCCGCCAGTGCACGGCCAACGACTATTCGTGGACGCCGCCCAACCGGCGCTACGTGCACATGGGGCTGCACCTGCCGTCATTGCGCTCGCAGGATCTGCCGGAACTGGTGCTGGTCATCGACAGCTCCGGCTCGGTGGACGACGCCGCGCTGGCCCGCTTCTGCGGCGAGGTGTCCGCCATATTGCAGGATTTCGACACCCGGCTCACGGTTATCTACTGCGACTGCGCCGTGCAGGAAGTGCTGCACCTGACGCGCTGGGATCTGCCCCTGCGCCTGACCCCGCGCGGCGGGGGCGGCACGGACTACCGCCCGGCCTTCGCCCGCGTGGATGCCGACGGCCTGCATCCGGCCTGCTTGATCTGCCTGACCGACCTTGAATGCAACCGTTTTCCCGCGCCGCCGCCGTACCCGGTGCTGTGGGCGTCCACCCGGCCCGTGGGGGCAGACGGTGGCGACGACGCCCCGCCCTTCGGCGAGGTGCTGACCCTGCACGAAGGAGCCTGACCATGCGCATCGAATGGCGCATCGACAAGCAGCGCGGCAACCTGCGCCCCGTGCTGCGTTACACCGTGTCCCTTGAACCGCACGAAAAGGCGCTGGGCGTGCCCCCGGTGCGGGTGCAGTCCACCATCCCCGAACCGCCCGATTCGTGGCGGCCCCACTGCTACCCCGGCGAAAGCGAACGCGCGGGCGAGGCCCCCAGGGGCGTCTACGTGCTGGATGCCCCCTCGCACGCGGGGCGCGAGGCGGAAACCACGCTGCGCCTGCCGTGGCGCGAGGACAACGAGTACCCCGAGGTGGAGGCGTCGTTCGCGCTGCTGCGCGACGCCTGCGAGGCGCAACTGACCAGCGCCCACGCCAGCGAGCCCATGAACCTGCGCGGCGAACTGCGCGCCACGGAATCCATGCGCCGCCACGTGGCCCCGGCGGTGGTGGCCGAGCGGTTGTTGCGGCTGGCCAGGTAGCCACGTTGTCTTTTCGCCCGTTGGCGGGCATGCGCCGGGTGCGGAAGCCGACTACTCCAGCCCCAGTTCCTTGCGCTTGCGCCACAGGGTCACGGTGGTGATGCCCAGGATGGCGGCGGCGCGCTCCATGTTGCGTTCCGTGGCCAGCACCCGGCGGATGTGCGCCTCTTCCAGTTCGCGCAGGGTGGGCAGGCGCGCGTCGTCCCCGTCGTCGCGTTGCGACAGGCCGCCCGCGCCCAGCGGGGGCAGCCCGGCGGCGGCGCGCACCGCGTCGGGCAGGTCGGCCAGCCCCGGCTGCCGCCCGGCGGCCAGCAGGGCCATGCGCTCCATGGCGTTGCGCAATTCGCGCACGTTGCCCGGCCAGCGGTGGGCCAGCAGGGCATGCAGCACCGCTGGCGGCAGGGGGGCAAGGCCCTCGCCCGATGCAACGGCGTCGTGCGCCCCTTCCGATCCCGTATCCACCCCCAGCCGCACCGACGCCGTGCGGAACAGCCGGGCCGCCAGCGGCGCGATGTCGTCGGGCCGGTCGCGCAGGGGCGGCACCACGCACTCGAACACGTTCAGCCGGTAGTACAGGTCTTCACGGAACGCGCCTTCGCGGCACAGCCGGGCAAGGTCGCGGTTGGTGGCGGCGATGATGCGCACGTCCAGCCGCAGGGGGCGGGTGCCGCCCACCCGTTCGATGACCCGGTCCTCCAGAAAGCGCAGCAGTTTGGCCTGCGACGCGGGCGACAGCTCGCCCACCTCGTCCAGGAACAGCGTGCCGCCCTCGGCCAGTTCGAACTTGCCCGCGTGGTCGCGCACCGCGCCGGTGAACGCCCCGCGCACGTGGCCGAACACCTCCGATTCGAACAACGATTCCGCCAGCGCGGTGCAGGTCACCTCCACGAAGGGGCGGCCCGCCCGCGCAGAGCGGGCATGGATGGCCCGCGCCAGCGCGGTCTTGCCGGTGCCCGTCTCTCCGGTCAGCAGCACCGTGGCCTCGCTGGGGGCAATGCGTTCCACCAGCGTCTGCAAGGCCAGCGTGGCCGGGGCGGTAAGCCCAGCGAACCAGTCACCGCCCGCGCCTGCGGCATCCGATGCGCCCGCCGCCCGCAACCGGGCGTTTTCGCGGCGCAAGGCCACCACCGTGGCCACCTTGCCCACCAGATGCTCCAGCTGTTCCACGGAAAAGGGCTTGGGCAGGTAGTCGAAGGCCCCGGCCTTGATGGCGGCCACGGCGTTCTCGAACGAGGCGAAGGCGGTCATGACCACGCACAGCGCGTCCGGGAGCAGCGCGCGGACTTCACGCACCAGGTCGATGCCCGATGCCCCTTCCATGCGCACGTCGGTCAGCACGAGGTCGGCGGGGTGTCCGGCCAGCAGGGCCAGCGCCTCTTCCGCGCTGGCCGCCGTGCGCACCGGGCATCCGGCGGCGGACAGGGCCAGGCGCAGGGTGGTCAGGATGCCGGAGTCGTCGTCCACCACCAGCACGTCCAGCGGGGTGCGGGCGTGCTCGTTGCCGGGGGCCGGGGCGGCGGCTGGGGCGGCTTGTGGTTGCGGTGCGGAGGGCATGGCGTCCTTCATGGGGCTTGGGAGGATTGCGGATGTGGCGGGCCTTTCCGGCATCATCCGATGTCCGGGGCGGAACGGTTCGCCGTTGTGGTGTCATCGGCCATGTCAGTGCTCGTGTCCATGCCCGATTCGTCCTCCTGGCCGTTGCGGGGCGGTAGCGGCAGGGTCACGGTGAAGCGCGAGCCGCGTTCCTCGCGCCGTTCATAGGCAATGTGCCCGCCGTGGGCATCCACGATGGAGCGGGTGATGGCAAGGCCCAGGCCATACAGGCCGCCGCGCGCGCCCGCCGCCGGGCCGTGGGCGAAGGGCTGGAACAGGCGCGCCTGCACGGCTTCCGGCAGGCCCGCGCCTTCGTCCTCCACCTCGATGACCGCGCGGCCCTGATGCTCGGTCACCCGCACCCGCACCTCGCCATCCGTGGGGCTGGCGCGCAGGGCGTTGGCCACCAGGTTGGAGACCACCCAGGCGAAGCGTTCCGCGTCCAGACGCACTTTCACGGGGGCCTCGCGGGCATCCACGGCCAGGCGCACCCCGGTTTCGCGGGCCAGCAGCACGAAGGGCGTCAGCCAGCGGTCCAGCAGGGCGGGCAGGTCCGCCTCGTCCCGCGTCAGGTGCAGGGCGGAAGGGGTCATGCGGGCAATGTCCATGAATTGCTGGGCAAGGGTGCGCAGGCGGGCGGCGTCCTCGTGCACGGTTTCCACCAGCAGTCGGCCCTCGGCGTCCAGAGTGTCCTTGCGCCGGTCCAGCAGGTCCGCCGCAAGGCACAGCGACTGCATGGGGGTCTTCAGTTCGTGCGACACCCAGTCCATCATTTCCGAGCGCAGCCCCTCGCGCCGCCGGGCCTCGGTGACGTCGCCCAGCAGGAAGACCTGCCCGACTATGGATGTGGGGGGAGTGGGGGAAGCGGGATATGCGGGAGGCATGGGGGAATGGAACGGCACGGAGGACGCGGACGGGAAGGATGAGCGCGGTGTCTGGCTGGTGCTTCCTGCCTCCGCCAGCCCGTGGGCGTCGCCGCCGACCTCCGAGAGCCCATGTGCGCCACCGCCGACCTCCGACAGCCCGTGGGCGTCACCGCCGACCTCCGAGAGCCCGTGGGCGTCGCCGCCCACGAGATCCCGCCGCCGGGCCACGAACACCCGCTCCTCGCCGCCTTCGGTCAGGGGCACGTCGCGCTTGCCGTGCAGGCTGGCGTCCAGCGCCCCGCGCAGGGCCAGGTAGTTGGGCGCGGCGGTGGAAAGGTCGGCCCAGGGCATGCCCAGCACCTGTTCGCGCGCAAGCCCCAGCAGCGGCAGCATCCGTTCGCTGACGTGGGCCACCGTGCCCGCGCCGTCCAGCACCAGGATGGCGTCGTCCGCCGATTCCAGAATGACCTCCAGCTTGCGCTTTTCCGCCGTCAGACTGCCCACGTTCAGGGCGTCCAGTTCGCTCAGGCGTCCCCACAGCCGCACCAGTTCGTCGAACAGCACGCGCACCTCCAGCGTCTGGGGCGGGGGCAGGTGCAGCGGCGCGCCCAGCCGGGGGCGCTCCTTGAAAACTTCCGCCGCCCGGCGCAACGGGTGCGAGACGCGGGCCGCGATACTGTCGGCCAGCAGCACCGCCCATAGCGTGCCCGCCAGAAACAGCGCCGCCGCGCCCATCACGGTGGCGTCGCGCAGCAGGGTGTTGCGGTCCAGCCGCCGGAACATGCCGCGCTCGTTCACTTCCACCAGCGCGGCAAGGGTGGCGCGCAGCCCCGCGTGGGCCGCATCCACCGCGACGGGGGCATCGGGGGCGGGGGAAGGGGGTGCCCCTGTGGCCACCCGGCGGAACTCGACCCAGGCGGCGCGGATGTCCGCCAGGGCCTGCGGTTCATCCGGTTCGGTGATGTTGCGTTCCGCCCGGTCCAGCGCGGCCTCGAAGGCGGCGGCCCAGCCCGCGCCGTCCCGTTCCGGGTACTGGTCGGCAAAGCGCAGGCCGTTCATGGCCGTTTCCATCTCGCGCACCCAGGCGATGGAATCGTAGTTCATGCGCACCAGCAGGTTGGGCATGCGCCCGGCGGCAAACACCGCGCCCACCAGCACGATGCCCAGCACCCCGAACAGCCCCACCAGCCGCAGGAAGTCGCGCCGGATGCGCTTTTGCAGGGTGGGCAGCGTAGTGGCGCGTGGCCCGGCGTGGGCGGCGGATTCCGGCCCGTAGGGCGTGCGGGGGCCGTGCGGCCCCTGCCGTGAGTCGGGGGTGTTCCTGCCGGAATGGCCCCCGCCGGAAGCATCAGGACCGGAAGCATTCGGGCCAGACGCATCCGCAGACGCACCCGCGGGCCCATCCGTGAAGGACGCATACGGGCTGGCGCTCATGGGGCCTCCCGGGGGGTGGTGTTGACGATGTGCACGTCCACCCCCACCGCCTCGTGCAGAAAGTCGAGAATGAACGAGCCGCGCAGCCGCTCGCGCAGGGGCGACAGGCGCGACTTGCCGAACACCGCGTGGCGCACGTTGCGCTCGCTGGCGAAGTTCACCAGCGCCTCGGGCACGTCGTGCCCTTCCAGTTGCACCACTTCCGCCCCCAGCAGGGCGGCCAGGCGCAGGTTGTTCTGCAGCACGCGCTGCAACCCCGCGTCGATGCGCACCGGGGTTTCGCTGGGGCGGCGCACGTACACCACGTAGCACGGCGAGCCGAACTGGCTGGCCATGCGCATGCCCCGGCGGATCAGGGTTTCCGCGTCGGTGGGGTCGGAACTCAGGGCCACCATCACCGCCTCCACGGCGTCTCCGGCGGCCTCGCGCGACAACAGGCCCTGCTCGGTGATCTTGCGCACCTGGTCGCCCGATGCCTCGCGCAGGCACAGTTCGCGCAGCAGCGACAGGTTCTGGTAGGTGAAAAAGCCCATCAGCGCCCGCTCGGCCTGCTCCGGCCCGTAGATCTTGCCCAGGCGCAACCGCTCGCGCAGTTCCTCCTTGGTCACGTCCACGTTCACCACCTGATCGGCGCGGTGCAGCACCGCGTCGGGCAGCCGTTCGCGCACCGGGATGCCGGTCACCGTCTCCACCCGCTCGGCCACCGATTCCAGGTGCTGCACGTTGAGCGTGGTGATGACGTTGATGCCCGCCTCCATGATCTCCAGCACGTCGCGGTAACGCTTGGGGTTGGGCGACCCTGCGGCGTTGGTGTGGGCCAGTTCGTCCACCAGCGCCACCTGCGGGCGGCGGGCCAGCACGGCGGGCACGTCCACCTCGGGAAACAGGGCGTCGCCCACCCGGCACATGCGCGGGGGCACCACCTCCAGCCCGTCCATGAGGGCGGCGGTTTCCGGGCGGCGGTGGGGCTCCACGTAGCCGATGGCCACGTCGAACCCGGCCTGACGCAGCCGGTGCCCTTCCTGGAGCATGGCGTAGGTCTTGCCCACCCCCGCCGCGTAGCCAAGGTAGACCTTCAGCGAGCCCTGTCGCTTGCGGGCCAGCAGTTCCGCGAAACCTTCCATGTTTCCTCCTGGTGCATGACGGCCTTTTGCCCACCGGCGGCGTCAGATGCGCCTTTTACTCCGGTCACGCACATTAGAGTGCGCTCGCCTTCGTAAAAGACGCATCTTCCTTGCCGGTGAACAAAACTCCTGTCATGCACGGCGCGCGAGTGCCTGCGGGCAGTCGGTCCATGTGGGGAGCGACCGGACTGGCCAATAACACGGCCAAGACACGTCCTAGTTGCCTTCTGCCCGGCCACCCGCCAGCGCGTCCAGCGCCAGGTTCAGGCGCAGCACGTTGACGTGCGGTTCGCCGAACAGGCCCAGTTGCGGTCCTTCCACGTGCTCCTCCACCAGCAGGGCCACGGCCTTGATGGGCAGGCCGCGCGCGGCGGCCACGCGGGCCACCTGCATGGCGGCTCCCTGCGGGCTGACGTGCGGGTCCAGCCCGCTGGCCGAGGCGGTGACCATGTCCGGGGGCAGGGGGGCCTTCCAGTCCGGGTTTTCCGCGCGCAGGGCGGCGGCGCGGGCCTGCATGGCCTCTGCCAGCGCACGGCTGGTGGGACCAAGGTTGGACCCGCCGGACGCCGAGGCGTCGTAGCCGCCTTCTCCTGCGGCAGAAGGTCTGCCGTGGAAGTACCCGGCCCCGGTGAAATGCTGGCCGATCAGGGCGGACCCCGTTACCCGGCCGTCCGCCACCCCACTCTCGGGCATCACGGGCGAGCCGTTGGCCTTGTGGGGCAGCAGGGCCTGCGCCGCACCTGTCACCAGTACAGGGTACGCGCCGCACAGCAGGGCCGCAAGCAGCAGGGTGACCGCGAGGGATTGTCTGACAAGGGTGAGCATGACCTTCTCCTTTGCCTGCCGCTACACCAGCCCGAGGGCGGTGATCAGCAGGTCGATGCACTTGATGCCGACGAACGGGGCCACCAGCCCGCCCAGCCCGTAGACCAGCAGGTTTGTGCGCAGCGCATGCGCCGTGCCGCGCGGGCGGTAGCGCACCCCGCGCAAAGCCAGCGGGATGAGCGCCACGATGATCAGCGCGTTGAAGATCACGGCGGAGAGCACGGCGCTTTCCGGGCTGGACAGGCGCATCACGTCCAGCGCGCCCAGTTGCGGCAGCGATGCGGCGAACAGCGCGGGAATGATGGCGAAGTACTTGGCCACGTCGTTGGACACGCTGAAGGTGGTCAGCGCCCCCCGCGTGATCAGCAGTTGCTTGCCGATCTCCACGATTTCTATGAGCTTGGTGGGGTCGGAATCCAGGTCGATCATGTTGCCCGCCTCGCGCGCGGCCTGGGTGCCGGTGTTCATCACCAGCCCCACGTCCGACTGGGCCAGCGCGGGCGCGTCGTTGGTGCCGTCGCCGGACATGGCCACCAGCCGCCCGCCCTTTTGCAGGTCCACGATGAGGTGCAGCTTGTCTTCCGGCTTGGCCTCGGCAAGGTAGTCGTCCACGCCCGCCTCGGCGGCGATGGCCTGCGCCGTCAGCCGGTTGTCGCCGGTGATCATCACCGTGCGGATGCCCATGGCCCGGATGCGCTCGAAGCGGTCGCGCATGCCCGGCTTGACCACGTCCTTCAGGTGGATGACCCCCAGCACGCCCGCCACGGAAGAAGCCACCACCAGCGGGGTGCCGCCCTGGCTGGCGATGGCGTCGGCCAGGCGGTGGGCCTCCTCGTGCCGGGCGGCTCCGTTGCGGCTGGCTGCTTCGGGCAGATGCGATCTGTCCATTCCATCCGGCCCGTTCAGACCGGCCAGCCCATTCAAACCCGCCAATCCACCAACCCAGGCCAGCACCGCGTCGGTGGCGCCCTTGCGCAGTTGTTCGCCCGGCTGGTCGATGCCGCTCATGCGGGTTTGCGCGCTGAAGGGGATGCGGGTGATGTGCCCGTGCGCGGCGGGCGTGGCGTCGCCGCCCTGCTGCCGGGCCAGATCCACGATGGACCGGCCTTCCGGCGTTTCGTCGCCGGACGAGGCCAGCAGCGCGGCGCGCACCAGCTCCGTCCGGTCCACGCCGGACAGGGGCACGAAGTCGGCGGCCATGCGGTTGCCCAGGGTGATGGTGCCGGTCTTGTCCAGCAGCAGCACGTCCACGTCGCCCGCCGCCTCCACCGCGCGGCCCGACATGGCCAGCACGTTGCGGCGCAGCAGGCGGTCCATGCCCGCAATGCCGATGGCCGCCAGCAGCCCGCCGATGGTGGTGGGAATCAGGCACACCAGCAGGGCCACCAGCACCACCACGCCCAGATTCACGTCGTGAAACAGGGCGAACGGCTTCAGGGTGACCACGGCCAGCAGGAAGACGATGGTCAGCCCGGCCAGCAGGATGTTCAGGGCGATCTCGTTGGGGGTCTTCTGGCGTTCCGCGCCTTCCACAAGGGCGATCATCCTGTCGAGGAAGGACTTGCCCGGCTCCTGCGTCACGCGGATCACCAGCCGGTCGGACAGCACCGTGGTGCCGCCGGTCACCGCGCTGCGGTCGCCGCCGGATTCGCGCACCACCGGGGCCGATTCGCCGGTGATGGCCGATTCGTCCACGGCGGCGGCGCCTTCCACCACGGTGCCGTCGGCGGGGATCATCCGGCCCGCTTCCACCACCACCACGTCGTCGGGCAGCAGGGCCGAGGCGGAAACCTCTTCGGTGGCGCCGCCGCTGCGCAGGCGCAGGGCCGGGGTGTCGCGCCGGGCGTTGCGCAGGGTGTCGGCCTGGGCCTTGCCGCGCCCTTCGGCCAGCGCTTCTGCGAAGTTGGCGAACAGCACCGTGGCCCACAGCCACAGGCTGATCTGCCCGCCAAAGGCCGCGCGGGCCGACCACCCGTGCAGGGCAAGGTCGTGCAGGAAGGCGGCGGTGGTCAGCAGGCTGCCCGCACCCACCACGAACATGACGGGGTTTCTGGCCAGCACGCGCGGGTCCAGCTTGCGGAAGGCGTCCCGCACCGCGCGGCGGTACAGGGCGGGGTCGTGCGAGAGGGGGCGTGAACGTTTCATGGCGTTGGTACCTTCATCATCCAGCTAGTAGAGCTGATTTTCAATCATTTGCAGATGTTCCACGATGGGGCCCAGTGACAGGGCGGGCAGGTAGGTCAGCGCGCCCACGATGAGGATGACCGAGGCCAGCAGCAGGGCGAAGGTGGCGCCTTCCACGGGGAACGAGGCGTCGGTGACCGGGCGCGGCCTGCGCGCCGCCAGCGAACCGGCAACGGCCAGCATGGGCAGCATGACGCCGAAGCGTCCGATGAGCATGGACGCCGCCGTGGTCAGGTTGAACACGGGGCTGTTGACGGTAAGCCCGGCAAAGGCGCTGCCGTTGTTCTGCGCGGACGAGGTGTAGGCGTAGAGCAGTTCGGAGAAGCCGTGCGCGCCCGCATTGGCCATGGCCTGCGGCCCCCAGCCCACGGCGGCCAGCGCGGTGAAGCCCAGCAGGGGCAGGGCGGGCAGCAGCAGGGCGGCCACGGCCAGGGTCACCTCGCGCCCTTCGATGCGCTTGCCGAGGTAGTCCGGCGTGCGGCCCACCATCAGCCCGGCCAGGAACACGGTCAGGATGATGAACAGCACCATGCCGTACAGGCCGGACCCCACCCCGCCGAAGATGATTTCGCCCAGCTGCATGTTCAGCAGGGTCACCAGCCCGCCCAGCGGGGTCAGGCTGTCGTGCATGGCGTTCACCGCGCCGCACGAGGCGTCGGTGGTGACGACGGCGAACAGGGAGGAGGAGAAGATGCCGAAACGCACTTCCTTGCCTTCCATGTTCGGGACGGAGACGGAAACCGCCACGGGGACGGGGGCGCTGGCGGGAGGGGATGCGGGGGGCGAGGCGACGCCGGACGCGGCAATGGGCGCGGGCACGGAGGCGGCGGAGGTGGAAGGACCGGACGCGGCAGGGCTGCCCGTAGCCACGGCCTGCGCCATGGCCGGGGTGCCCCGGTATTCGAAGTGGGCGGTCAGCAGCGTGCCCGCCACGAACACGGCGGCCATCACGCCCCATACCGTCCAGGCGTGGCGGGGGCGGCGCACGGCGGCCCCCAGCGTGAAGACGAGGGAGCTCGGCAGCAGGAAAATGGCTAGCATCTGGATGAAGTTGGCGACGGCGGTGGGGTTTTCGAAGGGATGGGCGGCGTTGGCGTTGAAGAAGCCGCCGCCGTTGGTGCCCAGCATCTTGATGATTGCCTGCGAGGCCACGGGCCCCACGGCAATGGTCTGTATCGCGCCTTCCGGCGTTGCCACGGTGAACGAGGCGGCAAGGGTCTGCACCATGCCCTGACCCACCAGCAGCAGCGCGCCGGGCACGCACAGCGGCAGCAGCACGTACAGGGTGGAGCGCACCATGTCGGCCCAGAAGTTGCCGATGCCCTGCGCCTCGGTGCGGGCGATGCCGCGCACCACGGCCATGCACGCGGCCATGCCCACTGCGGCGGAGACGAAGTTCTGGTAGGTCAGCGCCACCACCTGCGAAAGGTGGCTCATGGCGGTTTCGCCGCCGTAGGCCTGCCAGTTGGTGTTGGTGACGAAGCTGACGGCGGTGTTCAGGGCCAGGTCCCACGACGGGGCGGGGAAGTGCTGCGGGTTCAGCGGCAGCACGTCCTGGAACAGCAGCACGCCGAAGGTCAGGCAGAAGCCCGCCAGGGTGAAGCCCAGCAGGCTTGCGGCGTAGCGTTGCCACGGTTGGTCGCTGGCGGGGTCGATGCCCGCCGCCGTGTAGATCAGCCGTTCCACCGGGCCGAGCAGGGGATGCAGCCAGGTGCGGCCACCTTCCAGCACGCGGTGGATGTAGCGGCCCAGCGGCGGCGAGGCGGCGGCCAGTATGCCGAGGAACAGGGCCAGTTGCAGATAGTCGCGCGGGGTCATGATGGTCTCCGGTATGGGGCGGTCCGACAGGGAGGTGCTTGTGCTCGGGAGGTGTTTCCGAATGAGGTTTTCCGTTCGTTGGCGAGGAAGGCGAGCGAGCCTCCCGGATGTCCACCGCGCCGCGTGCCCTTCTCGTATTCAACCGGGATGGCGGCGAAGTCTGTCGAAGCCAACGGGCGAAAAGGCCATTGGAAAGCACCCTCTAGAACTTGTCGGGTCGAAACAACGCGTACACGAGATAGACGAACAGGCCCGCCGCAAAGGCGATGCCGATGGCGTCGTACAGTTCCATGGTGCGCTCCGGCGCGCCCGGCAGGGCGCGGATGGAGGTGCGCGGGAGCCGTTCCTGCTTGTGTCGGCGGAAGACGGCGTACCCGGCCCGGCGGGTGCCGGACGTCACCGGTAGAGCATGCGGCGTGCCAAGGGAGGAGAGAAAGAGGAAATGCAGCAGTTACGGTGAGTTGCGTTGCGTGGCGCGAGCGGGGAAGGCGCGGCGGAGGGGGGAGCGGGATTACCTTTTGCAACGGGGATATTTCATTTTGTAATCCCGTGGCGAAGCCCCGGCAATGGAAATGACGGGCTGAGGCAGGCGGCGTCAGGCGGCGGCAAACGCAACCACAGGTCGATCATGGAGCGGCCTGGCGCTGTATGCGCCGGAGCGGATGCTTGCAAATCAAGTTTTCTTGATGTATGGATATCAAGGCATCCGGAAACGGTGTCCGGCGTGTGGAGAACCACCCGTCATACCTAAAGAAATTTTGCGCGGGAATCCCATGTCGGCAGCTCTCGACTACTTCAAGGCCCTTTCCGACGACACCCGAATGCGGCTCATGCACGTGCTGAACAAGCACGAGCTGAACGTGAACGAGCTGGTATCCATCCTCGAAATGGGCCAGTCGCGCGTGTCGCGCCACCTCAAGATCCTGACCGGGGCGGGGCTGCTGGTCTCGCGCCGCGACGGGTTGTGGGTGTTCTACGCCGCCCCGGCGGAAGGCGAAGGCCGCGACTTTCTGGACGCGGTGGCCCCGTTCATCGCCGAGGACATGACCCTGCAGGGCGACATGGCCATGGCCGAGAAGATCATCGAGGAGCGGGCGCTGAAGACCCGCCAGTTCTTCAATGCCATTGCCGAGGACTGGGACGAACTGAACCGCGAGGTTCTGGGCGGGTTCGACCTGGCGGGCGCGGTGGCGGATGCCATGCCTGCCGCCACGTCGGGCGGGTCTGATGGCACACCGGGCTGCCGCGTGGCCGTGGACCTGGGCTGCGGCACGGGTACCGTGCTGGAGCGCATGCTGCCCCGCGCGCAAGAGGTCATCGGCGTGGACGGTTCGCCGCGCATGCTGGAAATGGCCCGTCGCCGTCTGGCCGATGCCGGGCAGCGCGTATCGCTGCGCATCGGCGAACTGGACCACCTGCCCCTGCGCGACGGCGAGGCGGATTTCGCCTCCATCAACATGGTGCTGCACCACCTGTCGGAGCCGGTGGCGGCCCTGCGCGAGATTGGCCGTACCCTGCGCACCGGCGGGCTGCTGTTTCTCAGCGACTTCGACCACCATGACAACGAGCGCATGCGCACCGACTATGGCGACCGCTGGCTGGGCTTCGACCGGGCCGCGCTGACGGCCCGCCTTTCCGAGGCGGGCTTTGCCGTGCGCCGGGCTGACCTGCGCGAGGTGAGCAAGGGCCTGTCGCTGCACCTGATCGTGGCGGAGAAGTCGTAGGCGAACCGGCGCAGTTGGCCGGGGCTGGGACGGGGCTGAGCCGGTTCGGACAGAACCGGACGGCACCGGGCAGAACCGGGCAGCAGGAATCTGTCACCGATCGACAACTATACTCCCCCAACACGCCGTCCTCCTGTATGGTAGATGGAGCAGATTTCCGGGGCGCGCGCCGTGCCGCCGCCCCGCGCCTTACGGGTTTCACAAGGTTTTCATGTCTTGACGTTTCCCATGTTTTCCGGTGGACGGCCGCCCAGGCGGCACGCGACGACCCGCCCCGCTCCGCCGGACCCGCGCGCTCTGGAAGTCACCGGACCGCCGGGCGTCACCGAATGCTCCCCGGGCCGCATCCCGCATGCCGTGCCCGGCACACCGCAACAGCAACCGAATCCTTCCCTACGGAGGCACACATGACCGATGCCAAGCGGGCGCAAGCCCTGGACCTTTCCCTTGCCAACAAGGTGGCCGACATGGCCCTGGCCGACTTCGGCCACAAGGAAATGCAGCTTTCCGAGCGCGAAGTGCCGGGGCTGATGGAACTCATCCGCATGTACGGCGTCAGCAAGCCGCTGAAGGGCCTGCGCGTCACCGGTTCCCTGCACATGACCATCCAGACGGCCATGCTCATCAAGACGCTGTACGAACTGGGCGCGGACATCCGCTGGGCCTCGTGCAACATCTTCTCCACCCAGGACCACGCGGCGGCGGCCATTGCCGATTCCGGCATGGCCAAGGTGTTCGCCTGGAAGGGCGAAACGCTGGAAGACTACTGGTGGTGCACCGAAATGGCGCTGACCTGGCCCGACGGCAGCGGCCCCGACCTGCTGGTCGACGACGGCGGCGACGCCACCCTGATGATCCACAAGGGCGTCGAGGTGGAAGGCAATCCCGAACTGCTCAAGCAGGCCTACGACAACAAGGAATTCCAGATCATCATGGATCGCCTTGCCCTGGCCTACCAGAACGATCCGGGCCGCTGGCAGCGCGTGGCCGCCCGCGTGCGCGGCGTTTCGGAAGAAACCACCACGGGGGTCCACCGCCTGTACCAGCTGGAGCAGGAAGGCAAGCTGCTGTTCCCGGCCATCAACGTCAACGACTCGGTGACCAAGTCGAAGTTCGACAACCTGTACGGCTGCCGCGAATCGCTGGCCGACGGCATCAAGCGCGCCACCGACGTGATGGTTGCGGGCAAGGTGGTGGTGGTCGCGGGCTACGGCGACGTGGGCAAAGGCTGCGCCCAGTCCATGCGCGGCTTTGGCGCGCGCGTGCTGGTGACCGAAATCGATCCCATCTGCGCCCTGCAGGCCGCCATGGAAGGCTACGAAGTGACCACCATGGAAAAGGCCGTGGAAGAAGGCGACATCTTCGTCACCGCCACCGGCAACTACAAGGTCATCACCGGCGCACACATGGAGGCCATGAAGGACGAGGCCATCGTCTGCAACATCGGCCACTTCGACAACGAAATCGACATGCACTACCTGGAAACCACCCCCGGCTGCACCTGCCTGAACATCAAGCCGCAGGTGGACAAGTGGACCCTGAAGTCGGGCCGCTCCATCATCGTGCTGGCCGAAGGGCGTCTGGTGAACCTGGGCTGCGCCACCGGCCACCCCAGCTTCGTCATGTCCAACAGCTTCACCAACCAGACCCTGGCCCAGATCGAACTGGCCACCAACCCCGACCTTGAACGCAAGGTGTACATCCTGCCCAAGAAGCTGGATGAACAGGTGGCCCGCCTGCACCTGGCCCGCCTTGGCGTTACCCTGACCACCCTGACCAGTGAGCAGGCCGACTACATCGGCGTGCCCGTGGACGGGCCGTACAAGCCGGGGCATTACCGGTACTAGCCAAAGCCGGACGAATGACCGGAACGCCCCCGGGCCATGGGCCCGGGGGCGTTCCTTTCGTTGTTGCCCTGAGCGTGCCGGTCGGCCTAGGCGCGGCGGTTGTCTTCCTGCCTTGTGGCTGCGGAAGGGGATTCCGCGTGTCCATGTCGGCATCGCGATGCATGCCGGCAGGCGCGGCATGTGGCGTCATTGCAGATTTCCAGCTTCAGGTGCACCCCTGCCACGTCCGGGTTGTCCCGGCGCAGCATCTTTTCCAGCTTCGCCATGCATTGCTGGGCCTCGGCAAGGGACAGCCCGCGCGGCAGCACCACATGCATGTCCACGTAAACGTCGCGACCCGACATCCACGCCCGTACGGCATGGACCGAAAGGCAGTCTTCCGAGGCCGCTTGCCGCAGCGAGCGGTTCAGGCGCTGGAGAAGTACGGCATCCGCCTCGTTCATCAGGCCCTTCACGGCATTGCGCACCAGCCCGTAGCCCGTTCGCACGATGTGCAGCGCCACTGCGCAGGCTATGGCCCCGTCCAGCCACAGCCAGCCGGTCAGGCGGACGGCGGCCAGCCCTGCCAGCACCCCGGCGGTGGTGTACACATCGGTCAGGATGTGCTTGCCGTCGGCGATGAGGGTCATGGTGTTGGTGCTTCTGCCCACCCGCAGAAGATGAAGCGCCAGTGCCAGGTTGGCTGTTGAAGCCAGCACCGAGATGCCCAGCCCCGTGTCGAGGTGGGTCAGAGGCAGCGGATCGATCATGCGGGGTGCGGCAGTGATGATGATGCCGATGGCCGCCGCCAGTATGAGCCCCCCTTCGAAGAACACGGAAAAGTATTCGATGCGACCGTGCCCGTAGGGGTGATTCTTGTCCGGAGGGGTTTGCGCCACGTGGATGCTCCACATGGCGAACCCGCTGGCAAGGACGTTGATGGTGGATTCCAGGGCGTCGGTAAGCAGGGCGGAGGAACCCGTCACCAGAAAGGCTGCTGACTTGAGCAGCAGCACAATCACGCCCACGGCCAACGACGTTGCAATGGCCCTCTTTGGCGCGTTTCCGGTGTCGGTATTCCTCATGGGCAGCCTCTGTGGAAAATGGCGCCAACCTGCGGTGCGCAGGGCATACAGGCTATGCTGCCGCTTTCCGAAAATCCATGAGTATCTGCGCCGGGCCATGGCAGCGCATGGCGTCCACGGCAGTGGGCCTGTGGCGCGGGGCAGGCCTCCCGTGGCCAAACAAGGCACTGGCACCGCGCGTGCAGCAGGGGGGGGGAGGCTTTTCGTCGCATACTCATTGCATCTACGCCCTGATGCTACTGCGTCCCCTACCTTCCTTCCGCTGCCCCGTTCCCACCGCTTCGGAAATCGCGTATTGTCCAGCGTGACTGTCCCTAACGAGCAAAACCCACGAGGCATGACCATGAAGAAATTGATCAATGCAGTGGAAAACGTGGTTCGCGAACAGTTGCAGGGCATGGCGGCAGCGCATCCGGAACTGCGGGTGAACATCGACCCGCACTTCGTCTGCCGCAAGGAAATACCGCAGGGCAAGGTGGCCATCGTCTCGGGTGGCGGCAGCGGGCATGAACCCATGCACGGCGGCTTCGTCGGCCACGGCATGCTGGACGGCGCGTGCCCCGGCGAGGTGTTCACCTCGCCCACGCCCGACCAGATGTACGAGTGCGCAAAGGCCGTGGATCGCGGCGCGGGCGTGCTGTTCATCGTCAAGAACTACACCGGCGACGTGATGAACTTCGAAACCGCGGCCGAACTGTGCCACGCCGACGGGCTGAAGGTGCAGAACATCCTCATCGACGACGACGTGGCCGTGAAGGACAGCCTGTACACGGCCGGTCGGCGCGGCGTGGGCACCACCGTGCTGGCGGAAAAGATCGTGGGCGCGGCGGCGGAAGCCGGGTACGACCTAGACAAGTGCGCCGACCTGTGCCGCAAGGTGAACCAGTATGGCCGCTCCATGGGCATGGCGCTGACCCCCTGCACCGTGCCCGCCGCGGGCAAGCCCACCTTTGAACTGGCCGAGAACGAGATCGAGATCGGCATCGGCATCCACGGCGAGCCGGGCACCCAGCGCGCCCCCATGAAGACCGTGGACGAACTGGTGCAGATCATGGCCACCACCATCATCGACGACCCGGCCTACACCCGCACCGTGCGCGAACTGGACCCCGCCAGCGGCCAATGGGTGGACAAGACCCTGACCGACGCCCCCTTCGCCAAGGGCGACAAGGTCATCGCCTTCGTCAACAGCATGGGCGGCACTCCGGTCAGCGAACTGTACGCCGTGTACCGCAAGCTGGCCGAAATCTGCGGGGCGCGCGGCATCTCCATCGTGCGCAACCTGATCGGCCCGTACATCACCTCTCTGGAAATGCAGGGCTTTTCCATCACCCTGCTGAAGGTGGACGACGAGATCCTGAAGTTCTGGGATGCCAAATGCGCCACCCCCGGCCTGCGCATGGGCTAGGGTGCGCTGCGGTCCTTTTGTCCTTTGCCGTCGTCGGAACGCGCGTGCATTCCGGTCACGCACCGAAGAGTGCGCTCCCTTCATGAACACGCGCCCCTCCTTGGCAAAGAACAAAAATCCGCGCAGCGCACGGCGATTGCCACTGGCATAGTCAATGCCGATGACCTTCGCGTAGCGCATGCAGAATGCGAAGGGCCAAGGCTAGGCACACGCAGAGGCGTGGTCCCCACCAGTCAATCGTAGGACTTATATAACCTGCGCCAGCACAGTTTCCTTACCGACCATGAATCCCGGTCCGGCCGGTGGCCATGCGCCGCCCGCCGGACCGGAATCCGTACACGCGGATGGCGGTTCACGCCATTTTCACCAATTCACCGCAGCTTCCCACAAGGATGCCCCATGCAGATCACCCGCGACCACATCCTCACATGGCTCGACAAGCTGGGCGATATCATGCGCGACAACCGCACGTACCTCACCGATCTGGATGCCGCCATCGGCGATGCCGACCACGGCATCAACATGGACCGGGGCTTCAGCAAGGTGCAGGAAAAGCTGCCCGCCTTCGCGGACAAGGACATCGGCGCGATTCTGAAGGACACCGGCATGGTGCTGCTGTCCACCGTGGGCGGGGCCAGCGGCCCCCTGTACGGCACCTTTTTCATGAAGGCCGGGCTTGCCGTGGCGGGCAAGAACGCTCTGGACACCCCCGACGTGCAGGCCCTGCTGGATGCCGGGGTGGAGGGCGTTGTCTCGCGCGGGCGGCCCGTGCTGCACGACAAGACCATGTTCGACGCCTGGAAGCCCGCCATCGATGCCTATCGCGATGCGGTGGCGGGCGGGGCCGACCTGCTCGCCGGGCTGGATGCCGCCGTGGCGGCGGCGGAAGGCGGCATGCGCGCCACCATTCCGTTGCAGGCCCGCAAGGGGCGCGCCAGCTACCTTGGCGAGCGCAGCATCGGCCATCAGGATCCCGGGGCCACCTCCACGGTGCTGCTGCTGACCGCCCTGCGCGACGTGGTGCGGGGGTAGCCCATGGTCGGCATCGTGGTCGTCACGCACAGCGCCGTGCTGGGGCAGGGCGTGAAGGAACTGGCGGAACAGATGACGCAGGGCCGCGTGCCCCTGGCCGTGGCGGGCGGCATCGACGACCCGGAACACCCCATCGGCACCGACCCCATGCGGGTCATGGCCGCCATAGAAGAGGTGCAGCAGGGCGACGGCGTGCTGGTGCTGATGGACCTTGGCAGCGCCCTGATGAGCGCGGAAACGGCGCTGGACCTGCTGCCGCCCGAAGTGGCGGCGCAGGTGCGGCTGTGCCCGGCCCCGCTGGTGGAGGGCGTCATGGCTGCCGCCGTGCAGGCCTCCATCGGGGCGGACCTCGACACCGTGCTGCGCGAGGCGCAGTCTGCCCTGGCGGCAAAGGCCGAGCTGCTGGGCATGGCCCTGCCGCAGGATGGCGGCGGGGAGGACGAGGCAGCACCCCCGGCGGCGGGCGCAACCCCGGCGGCCAGCCACGAGCTGACGCTGATGGTGCCCAACCGCCTCGGGCTGCACGCCCGGCCCGCCGCGCGCATCGTCACCGCGCTCGGCCCGTTCGTGGCCGACGTGCAACTGGCGCGCGGCGAGCGGGTGGTATCGGCCCGTTCGGTGAACCGCATCGCCACGCTGGCCGTGCGCGGCGGCGAAACCATCACTTTCCGGGCCGCCGGGGCGGATGCGGAACAGGCCCTGAAGGCGCTGGCCGACCTTGCGGCGGAGAACTTCGGCGATCTGCCGGACGCGATCAGGTCATCTGGAAAGACTGGCGCCGAAGGCCCGGGCGGACCGGACGGGCAGGGCAGGGCCGGTGTGGCGGGTGTGCCCGCCGCCAAGGGCGGGGTGCCCGCTTCGCCGGGCATTGCCGTGGGGCCTGCCGTCTGGCATCGCCCGGCGTTCGATGCGCCGCCGCCGGACCTGGCAACGGGCGATCCGGACAGTGAAACCGCCCGGCTGGATGGCGCGCTGGATGCGGCCCGCAAGGAGCTTGCCGCGCTGGAGCGGCGCACCGCCGCCATGGCGGGCAAGCAGGAGGCGGAAATATTCGTCATGCACCGCCTGCTGCTGGACGACGCCACCATCGCCGGGGACGCGCGCCAGCGCATCGCGGAGCTTCGCGAACCCGCCGAGACCGCATGGTACGCGGTGATCGACCAGGCGGCGGAAAGTTTCCGGCAACTGCCGGAAGGCTACATGCGCGAGCGCGCGGCGGATCTTGTGGACGTGGGTGCGCGCGTGCTGCGCCTGCTGACCGGCGCGCCGCCATCCGGCCCGCGTCTGGAGCGGCCCTCGGTGCTGCTGGCCGCGGACCTTGGCCCCTCGGACATGGCGCATCTGGATCCCGCGCTGGTGCTGGGCATCGTCACCGCGCAGGGCGGGGCCACCTCGCACGCGGCCATCCTGGCCCGGTCCATGGGCATTCCGGCGGTGGCGGGCGCGGGCGCGCTGGCCGCCAGCGTGGCCGACGGCGTCACCGTGGCGCTGGACGGCAGCACCGGAGAGGTGTGGATTGCCCCCGCGCCCGATGTGCTGTCGACCATCGAATCCCGCCGGGCCTCGTGGCTGGCCGTGCGGCAGGCCGCGCTGGCCGGGGCCGCCCGCCCCGCCGTGACCGTTGATGGCCGCCACATGCACGTGCACGCCAACATAGGCAACCCGGCGGACGCCGCCCCCGCCTTGCAGAACGGCGCGGAGGGCGTGGGCCTGTTCCGCACCGAGTTCCTGTTTCTGGACCGGGCCGCCGCCCCGGACGAGGAGGAGCAGCGCGCCGCCTACGTGGCCGCTGCCGCCGCCATGCCCGGCCTGCCGGTGGTGGTGCGCACCCTGGACATCGGCGGCGACAAGCCGGTGCCCTATCTGGGGGACTTTGCGGCGGGAGAGGACAACCCCTTCCTTGGGTTGCGGGGCATCCGCTTCTGCCTGGCCCGGCGCGAGCTGTTCCTGACCCAGTTGCGCGCCCTGCTGCGCGCCGCCGCCGAACATCCCCTGCGGGTCATGTTCCCCATGGTGGCCCACCCCGGCGAACTGGCGGCGGCAAAGGCCCTGCTGGAAGAGGCCCGCGCCGCGCTGGCGGCGCAAGGCCTGCCCCACGGCCCGGTAGAGGTGGGCATCATGGTCGAGGTGCCCGCCGCCGTGGCCCTGGCGGACCAGTTGGCGCGCGAGTCGGCCTTTTTCAGCATCGGCACCAACGACCTGGCCCAGTATGTCATGGCCGCCGACCGGGGCAACGCCGCCGTGGCCGACCTGTCGGACGCGCTGCACCCCGCCGTGCTGCGCATGGTGCGCGACACCGTGGCGGCGGGCAATGCAGCTGGCATACCCGTGGCCATGTGCGGCGAACTGGCGGGCAACGCAGAGGCCATTCCGCTGCTGGTGGGGTTGGGGCTGGACGAACTGAGCATGAACGGACCGGCCATTCCGCGCGCCAAGGACGTGGTGCGCGGCTGCGACATGACGGCCTGCGTCAGGCTGGCCGAGCGGGCGCTGGAATTGCCCGATGCCGCCGCCGTGCGGCGGTTGCTGCGCGACGGCGGGTAGCTTGCCGGGGCGCGGCCCTGCGACGTGGCATGATGCCGAAAGGGGCCGCGCGGTGACATGACCGTGTGGCCCCTTTCGCATGCGTGCGTGCCGGATGCGCGTGCCGTGAACGTATCGGGCGCATGTGGGGGCACATGACGAGCGCATGTGTGGCGCGCGCGCCTTGTCGTCTTTCGCGCGCATCCGGGATGGAGACAAGACGCGACGAGGCGGAACCATCCGAAAATGGTTCCGCCTCGCCGTTACATTGGCAGACCGCGCAGGGGCGCAGCCGGAAAAAACCGGCTGGTGGTCGGGCGTGCCGGGCGCATGCGTCCTGCCCCGCCATCGACACCGTGCCGTACGTGACCTTTACGCAGCCGGTGCAGAACCGTGCGCAGCCGGTGCGCAACCGGTGCGCAACCGGTGCACAACGGGCCAGCATCACCGCGCCGCGCAAAACGCGGGGCAGGTAGCGGGGGGGGGCAGAGGCGCGCGATACCGCTAGCCGAACAGGTCCTGCTCTTCCTTGAGCAGCTTTTCGGCCACGGCGCGCGAGTCCACCTGGTACTCGCCGGATTCCACCTTGCTCTTCAGCGCATCCACCTTTTCCTGCCGCACGTCGGGCGCGGCAAGGGCGGCAGAATACGCTTCCGTGCGCAGCTTGGCCTCGTTGGAAAGGCTTACCCGGTCGCCCTGCAAAGAGGGCGCGGCGTCGCTTTCCTTGCGGGCTGCGGTGCGCTTGGACTGGAGCTCGGACTGTTCCAGCTTGGTCCTGTACGGATCCAGGTTCTTGAGATAGTTCTTGATTTCCATGGTAACCTCCCCGGGGGAGCATACCGTTTATCGGAACGTGGATAGCCTAAAGCATGGTATCATCCACTGTTTCGAGAGCAATGTGCCATAGCCGGTCAAGGATTCTCGCCTTCTCCGCTGGCGCTACCTCGACGGGGCCTTCCGGCCCGGCGCGGAACACCTGAATGTCCAGCTGCGTCGGAGGATACGTGAAGGTGAGAGTTTCTCCCAGTTCCTGTTCCAGCTTTTGCCGAATCTCTCGTACGACGGGGTTGTCGCTTCCCGCAAGCAGAAGATTCTCCATGATCTCACGAGCCACACGTTCCACCATGAACCGCCGCTTCACCTCAGGAGGAATGGCGCTTTCCTCCTCGCCCGACGCGAGACGCATGGCCTGCCTGTAGCGGGCCAGCCTGCGCGCGGTCACAAGCTGCTTGTCGTAGTGCAGCAGCATGTTGCGAAGGTAAAACGAGTTCGTGGTCACGGTAGTCTCCCCTCGTATCGCCTATCGGCATCCCCGAGGGGGAACTTTAGGGGGCGGACGCATTTTTCCGAAAAAAATTTCCGGCCAATGCGAAGAGGGAAGACCCGCCCATGCACTCACCCCTCCTATCGGCGGCTGGCGCAGAAACATTAGGTGGTTTTGCGGTGTGACTGCATTCTTTTGAAGCGGGTGGGGAATGCCCCCATCGCGCTGGGGTGCATTGTCTGTATGTGGTGGGGGATTCCCGCGCTGCCGCTTGCAAATGCAGGCACATGCATGCGGTATGGCTGTGGGGATGGCGCACTTGCGCCCAGGGCCGCCATGGGGCATGACACGCAAGGCGTATCGCGTGCCGCCCGCGCGGGCCCGGCTGTTCGGGGTGCCAGACCGGCCTGTCCAGACTGGTTTGGGCAAGGGGGATTGGGCCAAGCAGGTTTGGCCAGACGGGCCGGGCAGACCCGACAGACAAGGCTGGCGCACCGGCCTTTCGGGGTGGCGAGTTTCCACGCACGGGGCGCGAACGTTACATTCTTTCCGGAGCCGCAACCGCATGACCGATCCTTTCATGACAGCGCAGCCGGGCCCGGCGGATTCCGCGGAACCTGCCGCGCCCGCCGGTCCCTTCCGGGCGCTGCTGCCCGTGGTGCTGGCCTCCGGCTCGCCCCGCCGCCGCGAGTTCCTGCATTCCCTGGGGCTGTCGTTCGAAGTGTACGGCAACGGCGCGGCAGAGCCGGAGCCGCTGCCCGCCGAACCCCCGGCGCATTACGCCCGCCGCGCGGCGGCGGCCAAGGCCGCGTCCGTGGCCGCAACGCGCCCCGGTTCCGTGGTCATCGCGGCGGACACGGTGGTGGCCCTGCACGGCGAGATCATGGGCAAGCCGCAGGACAGGGCCGACGCGCTGCGCATGCTTTCCCGGCTGGCCGGGCACACCCACGAGGTGGTCAGCGCCTGCTGCGTGGCCCTGCCGGACGGCACCCGCGAAGTCTTTCACGCCGCCACCCGCGTGACCATGTGGGACGCCCCCGCCGCCGCCCTTGCCGCGTATGCCGCCACGGGCGAACCCGACGACAAGGCCGGGGCCTACGGCATTCAGGGGGTGGGCGCGTTTCTGGTGGAATCCATCGACGGTTCGTGGAGCAACGTGGTGGGACTGCCGGTGGCGGAACTGGTCCGGTTGCTGCTGCAACACGGCGTCATCGCGCCGTCGGTGGAGTGAGCTGCCCCGGGCGCGGCATTGGCGGCACACACGGGCCGTCTTTGGCAACGCAAGGTGGCAAGAACAGGGAGCACACGCATGCACGCAACGCACGATACCGGGCCTGAAGGCTGCATCCCGCCGCACGAGCGGCATGGTCTGGACAGGCTGGCGCTGGAAGTGGCCCGGGTATGGTACGCCGGGCGCAGCCCCGTGGCCCCCGGCACCGTGGGGTCCGCCGTGGCCGCCCTGCTGGCGCCGTGGCTGTTCCTGCCCTTGCCGCTGGGCTGGCGCGTGGTGGTGTTGCTGGCGGTGTTCTTCGGCGGGGCCTGGGCGGCGGGCCGCGCGGCGCGGGTGCTGGGCCGGTGCGACCCCGGCAGCGTGGTCATCGACGAGGTGGCCGGGCAGTGGATGACCATGCTGCCCTTTGCCACGCTGTCGCCGCTGGGCGTGCTGGCTGCTTTCGTGCTGTTCCGGGTGTTCGACATTCTGAAGCCCGGTCCGGTGGGCGCCTCTGAATCGTGGCTGGAGGGCGGCCCGGGCATCATGATCGACGACATGGTGGCCGGGGCCTGCGCGGCGGCGGTGCTGGCCGTGCTGTTGTGGCTGGGCCTGCCGGGGTAGGGGAAAGGCGCGCGACAGGCAGCCGGGACTATGTCGAGCCCCGGTGGGCATATCGGCGGAACATGAACGAAGCGGCTGCTGTCGCCTGACGGCACGACGGCCCGCGTATCCGGAACCACCGGGTACGCGGGCCGTCGTGCGTTGCGTGCCTAGTGCGTGCGTGATGCGTGCCTGAAGCGTGCGCTGATCGCGCGGGGTGGTTTGCGTGGCGCGGGTAGCGCGGGCAGCCGCCCGCCTGTTGTCTCCTCCCCGGGCTGCTGCCGGTTCAGCCTTGTTCGGTCAGCGCTAGCCGGATGCCCAGGAACAGGAACAGCGCGCCAAGGCACCGGTCACCCCATCGCGCAAACCGGCCCGCCAGCGACCCGGCCTGGAAGATGCTGCCCAGCCGGGCGGCGCCCCAGGCCACCAGCAGGTTCACCAGCGTGCCGTTGACGGTGAAGATGCACCCCAGCACCAGAAAGGCCACGGGAGACGGGGGCGTGCCCGTGTTGCCGCCGCCTTCCACGAACTGGGGCAGAAAGGCCAGGAAGAACAGCGCCACCTTGGGGTTCAGGGCATTGGTCAGAAACCCCTGCGCGAACACGCCCCGCAGGGATGCCCACGGCGTCCTGCCGGTGGAGGCTTCATTCCGACCGCATCCGCCCGGCATTGACCCATCGCGTGTGGCGGGGGCGGCGGACGGCAGCGTACCCTTGCGGGACAGCAGCATGGTGCACCCCATGTACAGCAGGTAGGCAGCACCCAGCAGCTTGACCACGGTAAAGGCCGTGGCCGATGTGGCCAGCACGGCGGACAGGCCGAAGGCCGCTGCCGCGATGTGCACGGAACACCCCGCGCCGATGCCCAGTGCCGCCGCCACCCCTGCGCGCAGGCCGCGCGTGCCAGAGGTGCCGCACGGGGTAGACCGGGCGATGATGTACAGCATGTCCGGGCCGGGGGTGATGTTCAGCAGCAGCCCAGAGACCACGAACAGCCAGATGTCGTGCACGCCATGCATGGCGGTCCTCCGATGTTTTCGCCCTCATGCGCTTCCGGCGTCGGTGCGTCAACCCGGCGCACGGCCCTGCGGGGAGTCCGTGCGGGGGGCATCATCATGCCGCAGGCAGCGGCGGTGGATACGTGTGCGCGCACGCCCTGTGGAAAATGTTCGTTAGTTTCATAAAAAACTGAAATTGCACGGATAAAAAGGAGTACGGCATGTGCGTTTCATGAGCGGCGATCCCTGCTGGCAACCCGCAGGCTGTCACCGGTGCCCGCGCTGCGAACATCATGTGCATAACCATGTGCCTAACAACTCTATTATTCCGAAAATGCAGGTAAATTTGATGCATGAAGAAGTCGGGGGGCGGCAAGGTTCGCCTTCGGACGCAAGAAACCCGCACGGGCGGTGCGGGCGGGACATTGACCGAAGGCGGCAGGGATACCGCCGGAATGGCTGGTGAATCGTCAGGGAGTGCCAGGCAATGGAGAATCGGGGCGGGTCGGCGGAAGCAGGACCGTCAGACAGGGTGAAGCGCGGCCAGCCAGACGGACGGGGTGTCAGGCGGGACGATGGGGGGAGGCTGGACGACGGAGGAGACAGGCCGACGGGGGAGACAGGACAGCAGGGGGAGACAGGACAGCGGGACGCGGCGGAACCACGGGCAGCGCGCCGTGTCATGCCGCCCGGATCAGCCCCAGAGTGCGCAGTTCCGTCAGCAGGCGGTCGAAATCCAGCGGTTTCACCAGATAGGCGGAGATATGCCCCTGCTCGAAGGCGCGCAAGGCGATATTGATGTCGGTGACGGCGGTGGTGACCAGCACGGGCACGCGGGCCAGGCCGCGTTCCGTTTCCACGGTGCGGATGCGTTCCAGCACGGTCAGGCCGCTTTCGCCAGGCAGCATCAGGTCCAGCAGCACCACGTCGAAGGGGGCATCGCCGTCCAGCGCCTGCATGTAGGCCGAAAACGACCGTTCCGCGTCGTCCGTGCAGACGGTTTCGAAGTGCATGTTCAGCGTCAGGTGCAGGACACGGGCGCTGAGGGCGTCGTCTTCAACGATGAGAGCTCGCATGTGGCCTCCGGGCGGCGCGCTGTCGGCGCAACACGCGCGCCGTACACGGGCGCATTGCAGGATAACCAGAGCAATGTAGCCCGGAATGCCCGGAAAATGGAAGGGTGATTTTGCGCAGGCGCATGCGAGGGGGCACTGCACGCGGTGGCAGTGCGCGCGGGGGCCTAGTCCTGTGCGTGGGGCGAGATATGGCAGGCGTTCTTGGGGCACAGGCTGGCGTCGCGCATCAGGTCGGCCAGGGTGAAGCTGTTGAGCTTCTTGTACATGGCGCGCGAGGCCTCGTCCCAGATGGTGCGCGTCAGGCACACGGCCATGCGCGGGCAGCAGGGATTTTCCTCGTCGCAGGTGTAGGGCGCCAGAGATTCTTCCAGCGCGAACACCACGTCGCCCACGGGAATTTCCGAGGCGGGCTGGGTAAGCTGGTAGCCGCCGTGCGCGCCCAGCGTGCTGCGGATGTAGCCCGCCTTGCGCAGTACCCGGATGAGCTTTTCCAGGTACTTGACGGAAATGCCCTGCCGCTTGGCGATATCGCGGATGGACACGGGGGCATCGGTGCCGTGCATGGCGATGTCGAGCAGCATGCGGGTGCCGTAACGGCTGCGGGTGGTCAGTTTCATGCGTATGCCGTGTGGTTTGCGGCGGTGCCCGGTTGCCGGGCCGCTGCTCGTTTCATGCCGTGCCCGTTGCCGGGCTGCCCGCCTTGCCTCGCGCGTGGCCGTTGGTTTCTCATTCGCCCAGGGCGCGCCGCACGATGCCCAGCATCAGGTCCGGGTCGAACGGCTTGTCCACGGTGCCCACGGCGTTGGGCACCATCAGGTGCAGCCCGCCAAGGCCGGTCACCAGCACCACGGGGATGTGCGCGCCGCCGGGCAGGTCCATCAGTTCGCGGTATACGCGCGGACCCCACTGGCGGGGCATCTCCAGGTCCAGGGTGACCAGGTCTGGCCGCCGGGCGCGGGCCATTTCCACGGCATCGGGGCCTTCCGTGGCCGCGTCGGCGCGGTAGCCGTTGGTTCTGAACAGCGAAACGAGGTAGGCGGCGATGTCCGGGTCGTCTTCCACCACCAGGATGGATTTAGCCTGGGTGTTCCGGGCCTGGGTGGCGTTGGCCATGGTCGCTCCGGGCCTCCGTTTGCGGGCCGGGCCGGGGTGCCCGCGCCATCATGCGAGGGGATGGGGGGGCGCCGGCGGGCCGGGCGGGGGGTGGCTCTCCCCATCCGGCGGCCATGCGGTCGCGTGCGGGGCGCGGGCCTTGTCGCGATGTCGTGCAAGGCCCGCGCGCTCCGGCGCGATCTATTCGTCTTCTTCCTGCGGCTTCAGGTGCTCGGGCACGATGACCATGCTGATGAGCAGCGGCTTCAGGAACGACCAGCGGATGCCGATCTCGTATTCTTCCTCAAGGTCGCGGATGGCGTCCCAGCAGTTGTGGCAGGGCGCCACCACCAGCTTGCAGCCGGTGGCCAGGATCTGGTCGCGCTTGGTTTTCAGCGCCACGTTGCGCTGGTGGCGGTAACGACCGATGCCGTTGAACCCGCCGCCGCCGCCGCAGCAGTAGTTGTGTTCCCGGTTGGGAGCCATTTCGTGGAAGTCTTCCGCGATGTAGCTCATGATGATGCGGGTGTGCTTGGCAAGGCCGTGGTTGCGCACGTAGTTGCAGGAATCCTGCAAGGTCACGGGTTCCTTGATGCGCTTTTCCGGGTCGATCTTCAGCTTGCCGGTGGTCAGCGCCTCGGACACCCATTCCACGTAGTGCAGGAAGGGCGCCGGGGTGCGGCCATCGGGACGGCCCGCCCAGTAGGGGCCTTCGATGACCGTGGCGCGGTGCGCGTGGCCGCATTCGGTACCCACGACGCGCTTGGGCCGCAGCTTGTCCACGGCGGCGTACACGCGCTCCACCTGCATCTTGCAGCCCGCCCAGTCACCGGCGAACATGGTCAGCGAGGTCTGTTCCCAGCCTTCGCTGGGCACGGTCCAGTTCTCGCCCGCCAGGTGGAACAGGATGGCGGCCTCGGCCAGGTCTTCGGGGTAGTGCTTGGGCTCGCGGGCGTTCAGCACGTACATGATATCCGCGTCTTCCTTGTCGACGGGGATTTCCAGGCCCGGCCATTCTTCCTGCTGTTCCTCGGCCATCCATTCGCAGGTTTCCACCCAGTCTTCGGTGGTCACGTCCATCTGCGCGCCGTACACGCGGTGCATGCCGGAGCCGATCTTCAGTTCCCACGGCACGAAGCCCTGGGAGAACAGCAGGCCGCGCAGGTAGCTGAACATGACGCCCATGTCGATGCCGTGGGGGCAGTACATGCCGCAGCGGTTGCAGCAGGTGCACTGCGACCACGCCACTTCCATGGTGCGCATCATGAACGCGGTATCCACCTCGCCCTTCTTGCGCACGATTTCGCCCAGCGTGGACTGGATCTTGTAGGCGGGCACCTGCTTGGGGTCGCGGTCGTTGACCCGGTACAGGAAGCAGCTGTCCGCGCACATGCCGCAGTGGGCACAGATTTCCAGCCACGTCTTGGTACGCGACTGCAAGGTTTTCTGCAGGGTGGCCTTCAGGGCCTCTACATCAACCTCCAGTTCCGCCATTTCCTTGTAGTATTGCGCACCGCCCTTGTCGCCGAGCAGGGCCTTGAGGTCCTCTTCGGTGTTGACAGGACGTCTGTTGCAGAACGTTCCTTCAGGCATGGGATGCTCCTTTCATGTCCATCGGGTCGTGGCACGGTCGGGTAACGGACGGGCCGTTACCAGGGGAAGGCCGCCCCGCGGCTGTAACCGCCGCGCTTGATGGCGTAGTCCATGCCGAGCTGGCCGCGCGACATGAAGAACAGCACGATGTGGGACAGCTTGGTGAACGGGGCCACGATGAGCAGCAGTTCGCCCGTGATGATGTGGGCGAGCAGCCACGCGTCGTAGTTGCCCACGTGCAGCCGGGCCACGAAGCCGGTGACGAACGGCGCCGCCGAAACGGCGAGGATGAACCAGTCGTAGGCGGTGGTGAGGATGCGCACCTCGGTGAGGGCGATGCGCCGCAGCGCGATCATCACCAGGCCGATGATGGCGGCCACGGTCAGCGCGTCGGCGATGCCCATGGGCAGCGTCGGCAGGCTGAAGCCGAACCGCTCGGCCAGGATGATGTTGTGCCCGGCAAGGAACAGCGGCACCAGCACCGCGCCGATGTGGAACAGGAAGAAGGCCACTGCGAAGTAGGGCTGCTCGCGCCAGCTCTGCGTGCCGAACGGCAGCATCCACTTCAGGGCGGAATGGATGCCGCCCTTCAGGCCGTGCGCCAGGTGCGGGCCGTAGGCCACGCGGTCGAGCTGCCAGCTCAGGCCGCGCACATACCAGACCACGCGTGCCGCAAGGCCGCCGAAGAAGACCAGCAGCGCCACCCACAGCATGGGACCGGTGAGGAATGCGTACATGGTTTGCTCCTATGGCAGGCCATGTTTACAGGTGGATATTCCGTCCGTTGGCGGCGTCAGGCTTTGCCTGCCGTCATGGCAGATGCGCCCTTGTTGCCGACGAACGGAATCTCTCACCGTAAACACGCCCTGGTCACTGCTTAGTATTTGCGGATCTTCTTGTCGCGTCCGGTCAGGAACAGCCAGTAGCACACGAAGCCCACCAGGGTGGCACCCATCAGCAGATAGGTGATGTTCTTGGTGTGCAGCATGAACTCGTGCAGGGTATGGATTTCCATAGCGTGCTCCTTGGCTGCCCTAGTGGGCGTCCTTGTAGTCGGGATGCTCGTACAGCACCGGCATGCGCGTGGCGATGAACCGGTAGACCGTGATGATGAGCGTCACGATGAACACCGACACGCCGATCTCCATCCAGTGCGGGAAGTAGCGGTCGGCGGCGGGCAGGTTCCAGTTGAAGGCGACGAGCGAAACGTTGAAGCGGTTCAGCACGATGCCCAGCACCGCGTTGATGGACGCGATGCGCACCAGGGTGACGTTCTTCTCGCGCACGCCAAGGGCGTACAGGAACGAGGGCAGCGCCACGAAGCCGAACATCTCGACCAGGAACCAGGCCCCGTAGCCGGTGCCGAGGTAGGCCCAGTCGTTGTCCATGGCGATGTCCATGGTCTTGATGAAGAAGTACCCGGCAAGCACGAACGAGGCGGCCTTGCCGAAGCCGAAGATCACGCCTTCGGCCTCCTTCAGGTGGGTTTCGTCCATCTTGTGGTGCAGCCCGGCGTGGGCCAGGGTGCCTTCGAAGATGACCATGGAAAGGCCCGCCACCATGGACGAGATGAAGAAGAACACCGGCAGGAAGCTGGAGTACCACAAGGGGTGCAGCTTGCCCGGGGCGATCAGGAACAGCGCGCCCAGCGACGACTGGTGCAGGGTGGACAGCACCACGCCGAAGATGGTCAGCATGATGGTCAGCTTGACGATGACGTTGCGCAGCTTGCGCAGGCCCAGCCATTCCAGCGCCGCCGGGGACCATTCCACGAACAGCACGGTAAGGTAGGTGGCCACGCACAGGCCCACTTCGAACAGCAGCGAGGTGGTGCCCTGCGAGTACACCAGCGGGTAGGGCAGGCGCAGCGGGTGGCCCAGGTCGTAGTGCAGCGCCACGACCACGAAGAAGTAGCCGAGGAACGCTGTGGTGATGGCCGGGCGCACCGCCGAGTGGTAGCGCTTCATCCCGAACAGGTAGCACGAGGCCGAGGTGACGTAGCCGCCGGCGGCCAAAGCCACGCCGCACAGCAGGTCGAACCCGATCCAGATGCCCCACGGGTTGTTGTCGGACAGGTTGGTGACGGCCCCGATGCCCTGGGTGAAGCGGATGAAGGTGATCACCGCGCCCACGGCCAGGATGATGCCCGTGATGATGTTGCCGGGCGTGAACAGGCCGTTCTTGGTGTTGGCGTCATGCATGTTATGCATCCTCCTTGCCTTCGCCGTCGTCGCCGTTTTCGGCGGTCTGGCCTTCGGCACGCAGGGCGGCGAACTTCTCTTCGAAGGCTTGCTCCGCCTGTTCCATGGCCTTCTTGACCTCGCGGGTCACGGCGGCGTCCTTTTCCTTGGCCGCCTTGGCCAGGGCGGTATCCATGGCCTTGGCCGCATCGTCGCGGGCCTTGGCCAGCGCGGCCTGCACGGCTTCTTCGCGCTCTTCCGCCGCAACCTTTTCCTTGCGCTTGGAGATGGCGTAGGCGCCGGTCAGCAGCACCGGCCAGATGCCCACCACCATGGGCACGGAACCAAGGGCCCCCGCCGTGTATTCCGGCGCGGACTTGGTGCCCATCTCCTGCTGGCCCACGGCCTCGAAGGGCACGCCAGCCAGGTACATCCACGCGGTGCCGCCCATTTCCAGTTCACCATAGACGTGATCCTGGTACCGGCCGGGATTGCTGCGGATGCGGTCATGGGCGATGCGCACGAGGTCTTCGCGCTTGCCGAAGGTCAGGGCCTCCTTGGGGCAGGCCTCGACACAGCCGGGCAGCTTGCCTTCCTGGATGCGCGGGTGGCACATGGTGCACTTCTGGATCAGCGGGTCGAAGGGTTCGTCGTACTGGAAGGCGGGCACGTTGAACGGGCACGCGATCATGCAGTAGCGGCAGCCCACGCACAGGCTGCCGTCGTAGGTGACGGAGCCGTCGGGGTTCTTGGTGAAGGCCTTGACGAAGCAGGCCGAGGCGCAGGCGGGTTCCAGGCAGTGGTTGCACTGCTGCTTGCGGAACACCGGATGGTCCAGCCCTGCCACATTGTACTTGTTGACCACCGTCCAGTTGTTCGAATCGGTACGGCGCGATTTTTCCAGCACCGTAAGGTCGTCGAACTTCACCTTGGGCGCGGGCAGCTTGTTCACCTCGTTGCAGCCCTGCTCGCACTTGCGGCAGCCGATGCAACGGGTGGTGTCGTGCAGCACCCCGTAACTGTCCTTGTAGCCCTTGAAGCTCTGGTTGCCCGCCGCGACGGCCTTTTTCGCGCCTACAGCGCTCATGGCCGTGGAAACACCGGCGGTGCCCAGCAGGGTCAGGAATCTTCTCCTGTTCATGGATAACTCCTTACCGGTTTCCTATTTCGCGCGTTCCTTGTGACACTCGGCGCAGGCCGTATCCGCGGGCTTTTCCAGCTTCATGCGGTTGTGGCAGCCCATGCACTGCTGGTGGTAGGCAGCCTTCAGGCCGGGGCGGTCGCCCTTGGCGGCGTCGAAGGGCTGGCCGTGGCAGCTGGCGCACTTGGGCGGCGTCTTGCTGGCGGGGCTGTTGTGATGGCAGCCCGCGCAAACGGTGGCCTTGTCGGTGTGGAACGTGCCGGCCAGCTTGTCGTCGCCGATGGCGGCCATCAGGGTGTTGACGATCTTGCGGTGCGGCAGCTTCGAGGGTTCGTACTTGTCGGACAGCACGCCGATGGTCACGAACTCGGGGATGTCGTCGGCGGGCAGGGTGCCCTTGGTGGTGCGGCGGGCGGCCAGGGTGGCGGCGGCCACGTCGGCGCGCTGCTCCTTGGTGGCCTTCAGCAGGCCGCCGTCGGCCACGGTCTTGGCGTCCATGCCGACAGGATCGGCGTGGCACACCCCGCAGGCGGCTTCGGGCTGGGGCTTGGCGCCGGTCTTCATGAAGCCGTGGCAGCCGGCGCAGGCAGGGGCTTGCACCTTCTGGTTGTGGCAGCCCACGCAGCTCTTCATGGAATCGGGCTGGTGCATGGCCTTCTCGATCTGCACGAAGTTGCCGTCCTTCACGCCTTCCAGCGTGTGGCAGGTGGTGCAGTTGTCGATCTTCACGTGGTGGCAGGCGCGGCAGGTGTTGCTGGCCGTTTCGTGCACCTTGTGGTTGAAGGCCACGGGCTTCATGGCGCCCTTCATGCCCTTGGGCGCGGTCTTGCCCACTTCGGGCAGGACCATGGCGGCATCAGGCTGGCCGCGTTCCAGGCGGGGCACGTCGCGCACCACCTTGAACTTGGCCTGCATGGCCGGGTCGTGGCAGCCCGCGCAGGAAACGGGGCCGCTGTCGGCCTTGGCCGGGGCGGCGGCCACGCTGCGGTGGCAGGTGATGCACTGGGTATGCGCGGCTTCACGCAGCGAGGGCTTCTTTTCCACGCGCGCGTCGCCGTGGCAGGCGCGGCAGGAATCTTCCTTGTTCTTGACCCAGGAAAGCTTCTTGGCGGCTTCGTCGTACACGTGGTGGCAGGCGCCGCAGTTCTTCTGCGGGTCGTTCACCGGCGCGATGGCCTTGGCGGCCACGTGGCGGAAGTGCAGCGACTTGTCGAGGCCGATCTGCTTCCACGAAGAGGCCATGGGCTTCGGGTTGTGGCAAGAGCGGCATTCGCCGTCCTGCGGCCCGGTCTTCTTGCCCGCCTTGGCCTGCTCGGTGTGACAGCCGATACAGTTGGCGTGGTAGATATTCTTCAGGTCGGCGGCAGTGGTGTCCTCAAGGCGCATGAACTTGAGCGACATCTTGCCCTTGTCGTCATTCTTGTGGCAGGTGGCGCATTCCTTGCCGGGCGCGGCGACCTTGGCCACGGCCTCGGAATGCCGATCGTGCGGGAAGGTGACCTTCGGCAACTCCAGGTTGCCGAATTTCGCCATGACGCCGATCTCCACCAGGTCGGCGCGCTGCTCGCCCGTGGAGCCGGGAAGGGGCTTGGTCGTGCCCCGCGCATCCAGTCCGAAGACCGTGACCGCAGCCACGGCGACCAGAGCTCCCGCCCATCGCAGCAGTGATTTCGCGTTCATCATAGTGGCAGTCCTTTGAAATGAGTGAAACGCTTCCTCTGACAACCCTCAGTCGGCGTGCCGCCAGCCGGTTCCCTGCGGCTTGCGCGGCGGCACGTTCGGACAGAGCCCTGCCACGAAACGGAACCGCGCCAGTGCCCCCCATGCCGGGGCACCCGCGTGTGGTCCGAATCGTGGTTCCTCCCTGTGGCGTTCGCGCTATTCCGATGTGTGTCCTGTGATGCCGCGCGGTTACGCGGTAGGCGCAGGCGCATGCACCGGGGTTTCTCCGGCCGTTGGCGTCGGTCGGAAGGCACGCGAATACCCTACTTCTAGGGTATGGAATAATTCCTACCGGAGGGGTATGCGATTATCAAGGGTGCGTCAAGCACATTCTGCGGAAAATCGGGGTTGCTCGAAGGGTTTGGCAGATCGCTGCTACATGTTGAAATAATTTATGAACTTTTGGTATGTAAGCGGTTGCAAACCGGCCTTTTTTAGTCCGGATTAAGGCGGTACGCGGGGTGGCGGCGGGGTGGTTTTCATGAGGGTGCCGAAAAAAAAGGGGGATGCGCGTGAAAAGGGCGCGGATGCCCCTATACGGGGGCAAGGTGGCCCAAATGCGGGGTGCGGTGTGCCAAAGGCGGGGTGTGGGGTGCGCAAAACGGGGTGAGGTCGTTTTGAAGGGCGCGCCGCCGCACGTCGGGCATCACCTGGCTGACCATTCCGCGCAGGCCTGTCCCCAGCTGCGTGGTTGGCCCCGGACGGGCGCTGTGCTACACGCCCCCCATGCACACCTTCGTGAATCTTCCCCTCAGCTGGGTCGTCCGCGACCCGGCGTGGCTCGACCGTTTCGCGGCCGATGGGCTGGCCCCGGAACTGGGCATCGACACCTTTGCCGTACAGGAACTGACGCTGGACTGGCACCGTGACACCGCGCGCCGCCTGGTCGATGCCGGGCTGGCCTGCGCCGTGCACCTGCCGTTTTTCGACCTGCACCCCGGCAGCCTCAACAACGCCATCCTGGCCGCCAGCCGCGACACCCTGCGCCGCGCGGCGGAACTGGCCGCCCTGTACGCGCCGCGCCACATGGTGGGGCACGCCGCCTTCGACAACAGCCAGCATGGCGGAGCCTTTGCCGCGTGGCTGGAGCGGGCCTGCGGCACGTGGGCGGCGGTGCTGGAAGTGTGCGCTGCGCCCGTGCACATCGAAAACACCCACGAGCGCGACCCCGAGCCGGTGGTCGCGCTGGTCGATGCCCTGGCTGGCCGTTTCGGCGTCCGCGCGGGTATCTGCTTCGACGCCGGGCACTGGCACAGCTTCGCGGGCGGCGCGCAGCGGCGCGACTTGCGGCGCTGGCTGGACGCCTTTGCCCCGCGCCTTGCCCACCTGCACCTGCACGACAACGACGGCAGCGACGACCAGCACTTGGGCCTGGGCACCGGGTCCATTCCGCTGGACGACCTGTTCGGCGGGCTCATGGCGCGCGGGCTGCACCCCACCGCCACCCTGGAGCCGCACGATGAAGCGTCGTTTGCCGTGTCCCGCGCCTGGCTGGCCGCGCGCAAGCACTACGCGGACGTGCTGACGTCCGTGAATGAACCATCCGGGGAACCTGCCGGAACATCCGCCGTCTGAAGCGCCCCCGCTGTTTCCGTCCATTGCCTGTTTCGCAAATGAAGCGCGCCGCCCGGTACCTGCCGGACGGCGCGTCGTGCATTGCGGATTCCGCGGATGGGATTGGCGGCGGCACCGCCCCGGCTACAGCCCGTCGGCGTAGTTCACGGGCAGCCAGGCGTAGCCGCCCTTGCCGCCATTCCTGGCGCGCACCCGGCCCAGGCCGGGGAAGGGCAGGTGCGACCCGGCCACCCAGCAACCCTCGGCGGCCACCTGGGGCAGCAGGCGCAGGCGGGTGGCCACGGCGGTCTTCTGGTCCACGTCGAAGTCGATGGATACCTCCGGCCGGGCGAACTGCACCGGGGTGCTGTGGATGATGTCCGCCCAGAACAGCAACGCCGCGCCGCCCGAGGACACCCGGAACCCGCAGTGCCCCGGCGTGTGGCCGGGCAGGTCCACGGAGGTGACGAACGGCAGTTCGGGCAGGGGCGCGGCCCCCGGCGTGAAGGTGTGCAACTGCCCGGAATCCTTGTAGGGGGCCAGCGCCTTGCGCAGGGCCAGCAGCCCGGCCTTGCGCCCCTCCGGCGCTGCGGCGAAGGTGGTGTCGCTGGTCCAGTAATCCAGTTCCGGGGCGCTCACGTGCACGCCGGCATTGGGGAACACCCGCGCGCCCGCGGCGTCCACCAGGCCCATGGCGTGGTCCGGATGCAGGTGCGAGAGCAGCACGTGGTCGATGTGTTCCGGGGCGTACCCGGCCGCGCGCAGGTTGGCGGGCAGGTGCCCGCCCCGCGCGCCGAAGAAGGCGCCCGCGCCGGTATCCATGAGCACCCTGCGCCCCCCGGCATCCAGCAAAAAGCAGTTCACGTTGCTGGTGGCGGGCTGCCCGGCGGGGATGCCCGCATCCTCCAGCAGGGCGTCGATGTCCTTGCGGTCGGCGCCGTGCAGGATGGACGGGTCGAGCTTTCCGTGGGCGTCGAACAGGGCGAACACGCTCGCCTCGCCCACCGGCAGGCGGAAAAAGCCGGGCGCCTGCGTGCCGGGGGATGCAGGGGGCGGGGAGGATGCGCCCGTTCCCGCGCCGCCGGTGGTGGCGGTGGCGGCGGTGGCCGCCGTGGCGGGCAGGGTGGCCAGTGAGGCAACAGCCAGCAACGATTGCATGAAGCGTCTGCGATCAAGCATGCGGGCCTCCGGGATGGTTGGGGCGACGGGTGGCGGGAACGCCTGCTGATGGCGGAAGCGCAAGACGACGGGATGTTCCGGCGGCGCGTCGCGGGCAGGCGGGGTGGCAGCGACGGGCAATGCGTTGCCCGTTGGTACAAGATAGCACGCGGCGGCGCACAGGCAAGCAGGCACGGGCAGGATGCCGCGTGCGAACGCGGGGCAGGCCGCCCGCGCCGCCATTCCCTGCCTGCGCGGTTATTCCCTGTCCGTACCCTATTCCCTGCCTGCGCCGCCGATGCCCAGCCGTCGCAGTATCTTCTGCAACGACACCCGCTCCAGCCCGGAGATGCGCGCCGCCTCGGAGATGTTGCCCTCGGTGCGTTCCAGCAGCCGTTCCACGTAGCGCCGGGTGAATTCGTCCACCACGTGGGCCTTGGCGTCCTTGTACGGGGTAAGCGTTGGCTCGGCCACGGGCGCGGCGCAGTCGGCGGGGCCGTCCACCAGCCGCAGGTGGGCCATTTCCACCGTGGGTCCGGGGCAGAATACCGCAAGACGCCGCACGAAGTTCTGCAATTCACGCACGTTGCCAGGCCATTCACGCCCGCACAGGCAGGCCATGGCTTCCGGCGAAAGCCGCTTTGCGGCTATCTGCATCTCTCGGCAGGTCTGGACCAGAAAGTGGTCGGCCAGCAGGGGGATGTCGTCGGCGCGGTCGCGCAGGGGCGGGGTGTGGATGGTCAGCACGTTGAGCCGGTAGAACAGGTCTTCCCGGAATTCCCCGCTCTTGATGCGCGCCTCCAGCGCCTGGTTGGTGGAGGCGATGATGCGCACGTCCACCTTCACCGTGCCGCTGGAGCCCACGGGGCGTATCTCGTGTTCCTGCAACACCCGCAGCAGCTTGGTCTGGATGCCGGGCGAGATGTCGCCGATTTCGTCGAGCACGATGGTGCCCCCGGCGGCGGACATGAACAGCCCCTTGCGCGAACGTTCCGCCCCGGTGAACGCGCCCTTGACGTGGCCGAACAGCTCGCTTTCCAGCAACTGGTCCGGAATGGCCGGGCAGTGCACGCTGACGATGGGCCGCTGCGCCCTGCCGGACAGGGCATGGATGGACGCGGCCACCAGTTCCTTGCCGGTGCCCGATTCTCCGCGCACCAGCACGGTGTAGTCCGACGCGGCCACCGCCGCGATGGTTTCCTTCAGCCTGCGCATGGCCGGGGTTTCGCCGATCAGGGTGCGTTCCATCCCCGTGCGCGACATTTCCTCGCGCAGTTGGCGGTTTTCGCGCAGCAGGCGGCAGCGCTCCAGCCCCTTGGTCACGGCGCGGTACAGGTCTTCGCGCCGCACCGGCTTGGTCAGGAAGTCGTAGGCCCCGTTCTTGAGCGCGGTCACCGCCGTTTCGATGGTGCCGTGCGCGGTAAGCAGGATGACGCTGGGGGTGGCGTCCTGGGTCTGGGCGTGGGCCATCAGCTCCAGCCCGTCCATGTCGGGCATGCGCAGGTCGGTCAGCAGCACGGCTGGGTCGCTGCGGCCCAGCAGGTCCAGCCCGGCCTTGCCGCTGGTGGCCACCAGCACCTCGGCATCGGGAAAGCCCGCGCGCAACTGGCGGGCCAGGCCGTTGGCGAAGTCCGCCTCGTCGTCCACCACCAGGATGGTCTCGTGGGGCGTGGTCATGCGTCGTGCTCCGTACGCGGGGCCGGGTGCTCCCGGTCCGCCGCGGGCAGGTGAAGGGTGAATACCGCGCCGCGCGCCAGCTCTGCCATGTCTGGCATGTCTGGCATGTCTGGCATGTCTGGCATGTCGGTTCGCTCGGCAGACCGGTTCTGGCCGTCTGTGGCGCCCGTGCCATCGGGGCAGTGCGGGCCGGTTCCGATGGCCGGGGCGGTTTGGGCGGCCTCGGCAAACAGGGCGGCCAGGTCGATCCGGCAGGCCAGGCCGCCAAGGGCCGCAGGGGCAAGGTCGGCTGGGGTCAGGTTGCGCGCCTCGATGCGCCCGCCCATGTCCCGCATGATGCCGAAGACCACGGCCAGCCCCAGCCCGGTGCCGCGCCCGGCGGCCTTGGTGGTGAAGAACGGGTCGAACAGCCGGGGCAGGTGTTCTTCCGGAATGCCGGGGCCGTTGTCGATGACGTGCACCACCACCTCGCCGTCTTCGGGCAGGCTGCGCGCGGACAACACCACCAAGCCGCGCTGCCGGGGGCGTGGGATGGCGGCGGGGGACATGGCGTCGGCATCGCCGGTTTCACCGGTAATTCCGTTCATGTCCTGTGGGCAGCTGCGGTCCTCGGGTTCGGCTCCGTGCATGGTCGGGCCATCGGTCTCCACGGCGTCCAGAGCGTTGAGCAGCAGGTTGGTAAGAATCTGCTCCAGCCCGTTGCGGTCGGCCAGCACCGGCGGCAGCGGGGCGCAACCGGCGCCTCCGGTTGTTGCCCCGTCCTGTGACACGTCCTGTGAAACATCGGGGACGATGCGCGCCCGCGCGGCCCGCGCCCGGGGGCGAAACACGTCGGCCAGCCCCGCCAGCACGTCGGCCACGTCGCAGGGGCCGCGTTCCGCCTGCTTGGGCCGGGCAAAGTCCAGCAGGTCGCGCACCACCTTTCGGGCCTGCTCGGTGTGGCGCATGATGACGTCGATGTCGGCCTGGGCCTGCCCGTCCGGCGCGGCGGCGCGCAGCAGATCAGCGTAGCAGTGGATGACCCCCAGCGGGTTGTTGATCTCGTGGGCCAGGCCCGCGGCCAGCTTGCCCACGGCCACCAGTTTTTCGTGCTGCTGGACGCGTTCCAGCATGCGGCGTTCGTCCGTGGTTTCGCGCAGGTAGGCCACGGTGCGCCCGCCGCGTTCCAGCCGCCCCCCCAGCGGGTAGGCGTTCACCGCAAAGGACCGTCCGTCGCGCAGGGTCACCGCGCGCGACACCGGGCCGTCGCCCATGCGCGCGGCGATGTCTGCCGCGTCCAGCAGTTCGGCCAGGGGGGTGCCGTTCGTGTCGGCGGCGTTGCCGTGCCTGTCGTCGTCCCCGCCGGGCGATGCCGCCAGCGACCGGGTCAGCCGACGTGCCGAACTGTTGGCCAGCACCACCCGGCCATCGCCGCCCAGCAGCAGCAACGGGTCGGAAATTCCCTCGAAGATGGAATCCAGCAGGGCGTTCTGGCGCAGCAGGTTGTCCAGCGCGTCCAGGTTGTCCATGGCGATGCCCAGCTGCCGCCCCACGGCCTGGGCCAGGTCCGCCGTGCCGGGGCCGCAGGCATGGTCCGCATCCCAGTACAGGCACAGCAGGCCGCGCGTGGTGTCGCTGGTCTGCACGGGAATGAACCAGGCGCGCGGAGTGAGGCGCGGCGAGCCTTCCGCCGCCATGTCGTGCCAGTCGGCGGGCAGTTCGGGCCGCACCGCGCGGTCCGGCCAGGCGTGGAAGTCGCTGGCCGAGAGCACGCAGGCGTAGGCGGCCCGGTCCGCACCGAAGCGCCGCGCGATGAGCGCCAGCGAGGCGGCCAGCAATTCTCCCTTGCCGCTGCTGCGGTTCAGGCGGTCCAGCAGCCCCACGAACAACTCGACGTCGGTGCGCCGGGCCGTGGCCTCGGAGGCGAGGTCCACGGTGCGCTCGTGCACCATGCCTTCCAGGTTGGCCGCGTAGTCGCGCAGCTTGGCCCGCGCCTCGCTCAGGTGCAGGGCCAGCGATTCCATGTCGCCCAGCAGGTCGTCTATGCCCACGTCCGGTTGGCCGCGGCGGGGCATGGTCATGTCCGCCTCGTCCGGGAAATGGCGGCGCATCACCCCGCCCATGCGGCGCAGGTTGTGCACCACCAGCCTGTTGAAGAACACGTGGATCACCGCGAACAGCACCAGCGCCCCGCCCGCGAACAGCACCCCGAACGACATCACCGCATCGGTCATGCCGCTGACGGCCTGGTCCATGGGCAGGGCCACCATGGTCATGCCCGCCAGATCGCCGGTCTTGCGCCAGAAGCCGCGTTCAGCCCCGTACATGGCCAGCAGCACGGGCGGGGCCTCTGCCGGGTCGCCGTGGCAGCGCAGGCACGCGGTTTCGAAACGCACGGGCTTGGCCGTGATGAACCTCCGCTCGCCCTCGTCCTCGGTCACGTCCTCCACGCGGGTCAGTTCCGGGTCTTCCTGGAACCGGGCAATGATGGAACGCTCCAGGTCCGAGGCCTCGTAGGCAGGGTTGCGCGCGCCCACGGCCACCCGGCGGTAGGTGAAGCGGTCGTGGGCCAGGTTGTTGTCGTTCATCACCGCGCGGGTGACGAACGAGGTGGACATGGCCTCGATGACGAAGGTGTCTTCGGAGAGGGTTTTATACATGGCAGGGCGCAGGGTGTTGCGCACGTAGCTCTGCACCGCCTCGGCCTGCGAGAGGATGAGCGCCGCGCGGTCGCGGGCCTCGTTTTCCACCAGCCGTTCCAGGTGCATGAACAGCGAAAGGGCGAAGAACCCGCCCAGACAGGCGAGAATGAGCAGCAGGCCAAGCAGGAAGCGGGCCTGCAACGAATGAGGCGTGAGTCGGATCACAGGGTTCCTTGCGCGATGCATCAACAGATATGAAGGGCGGCCGTCTTCGGCTGTTCCGGCCAGGCGGATTCGCCAGCGGCGTCGCATGGCCGATGTCTAGCACAGGCGGGGCAAAGGGCAACCCGCGTTCCGCAAGCTGCGTTGCACCGGCTGCGGGTGCTGCCGCGAGTTAGCAGGCGGGTAGGCACTCATGTTCCGTATCATGCTATTATTGTTTGCATTGAATGTTCCGGACCGGGTTGGTCCGCGTCTTGCTCATGGGGGGCGATATCCGGCGCACGGAACCGTGGGCGCGGGCAGGGCGGGCGGCGCAAAGGGGCGCCGCGCGGCTTCGCCCGCAACCTTTCCCGGCAGCGGGGAAGGAACGGCACCGGGCTTCGGCAAGGGACAAGGGAAAGGGAAGATGCACCGGCGGGCCATGCCCGCGTCATGCTCTCGGCAGGGGCGCGGCAGGGCGATACGCCGGGGCATCCGACCAAAGATCACGCAACCCCCAGGAGATGCAACGCAATGGAAGACAAGGGGCTTTTCGGTAAGATCCTGGCCATCGTGCCCGGTCTCGCGGTGATGATCGGCACGCTCTACGTGCTGCGCGTGTACGTGGAACCGTGGATGAAGGACGCCGTGGTGTTCGGCAGCAAGGGCTGGCTGGTGCAGGTGCTGAGCCTGAACTACATCCTGCTGTCCATCCTGACCGGCATGTTCTACCGCAACATCCTGTTCGGCGGAAAAATTCCCACCTGGGCGGAAGAAGGCTTCCGCACCACCCGCCTGTTCATCAAGACCGGCGTCATCATGCTGGGTTCGCTGTACACCTTCGACAAGCTGCTGAAGGTCGGCGGCGTGGCCATCGCGCTCATCGTGGCCTTCGTGTTCGGCACGGCCCTCTTCGTGCTGTGGCTGGGCAAGCGCCTGGGCGCCGACCGTTCGGTCACCGCCACCATGGCCGCCGCCTGCGGCGTGTGCGGCGTTTCCGCCGCCGTGGCCACCGCGCCCGGCGTGCGCGCCAAGCCCGTGGACCTGGCCCTGTCCATCGCCACCATTCTCGGCTTCGGCATCATGACCATGTTCGTCAGCCCGTTCATCGGCAAGATGCTGTCCCTGTCGGACTACCAGTTCGGCGCCTGGGTGGGCACGGGCATCCTGAACTCCGGCCAGGTACTGGCCACCTGCCTTGCCTTCAACCCCAACTTCGCCCCCGGCACCGCCGTGGCCTACGGCGAAATCTGGAACGTGGTGCGCGTGCTGTGCATTCCGTTCGTGGTGTTCTTCATCACCGCCTGGTACTGGAAGGGCGAGGCCGACGCCGAACACGTCAGCCTGGGTTCCATCCTTGCCTCCAAGTTCCCCATCTTCGTGCTGGGCTTCATCGGCATGACCGCGCTGTCCTCGCTGCACATCATCGGCGCCGAAGGTTCCGAGACGCTGCACCTGATGCGTGACGTGATGGCCTGGGTGTTCGGCATCGGCCTTGTGGGCCTTGGCGCGTACATCGACGTGCGCGAAATCAAGGCCGCGGGCGGCACGCCGCTGCGCATCGGGCTCATCGCGGGCGTCTCCAAGTACGTCATCGCCATGATCATCATCCTGGCCTTCATTCCGAAGGAAGGCGCCTTCTAGGCGGCCCGCACGAGGAGAATACACATGTCCGACAAGAAGAAGTCCCTTACCGTATTCAAGAGCGACCGCCACGAGGACGTGGCCGCCATCCTGGCCTCCGCCCTCATCGTGGTGGTGGTGCTGACCTACATGGCCTTCATCGTGCCCTCGGTGGGCATCAAGGCCTCGCAGGACGGCAAGCTGGTGGAGATCTTCGTGACCGAAGGCGCCGACGTGAAGAAGGGCGACAAGCTCTATGCGCTGGAAGTGGTCAAGAAGAAGTGGGTCAACAACGTGATGGAAGAGAAGATCGCCGTGGAAAGCTTCACCGCCAAGGCCAACGGCAAGGTGCTGAAGGTTTCCGGCAAGCCCGGCGACTCCCTGAAGAAGGGCAAGCAGACCATCGTGGTGCTGGAGCACGAGAAGGGCACCCTTCCCTAGCCATCAGTCATCAGAACCGCGCGTGGCCGGGCGGAAACGTTCCATCCGGCCACGCGCGGCATGCACCTGACCCATGGCGGGCCGCCTGTGCCCGTCGCCGCATTCCACCCCGCCCACGGAGAACATGTCCCCCATGAAGTCGCCCACGACCACCCCCATGAAGCTGCTGCTCGCCCTTGACGACGGACCCGGCGCACGCCGTGCCGTGGACGAGGCCATCCGCATCGCCCGCGAGAAGGGCGCCACCCTGGACGCCCTGTTCGTCATCGACGCCACGTGGGACGTGTTTACCGGGCACGACTGGCTGTCCGGCTGCAATTCGCGCATCGGCTTTCTGGAGTACATGCAGGGGCTGGAGGAAAAGGCGGCGGCGGAAAGCGCGCGCGCCTTCCTGGAACGCAGGGGCGACGTGCCCGGCGAACTGCTGACCGCCCCCGGCGACGTGGTGGACGTGATCCGCGAGCACGCGGCCAGGGGGTACGACCTGCTGGTGGTGTCCAGCCCGTTCACGCGGGGGCTTGAAGTCATGCGCGACGCCGTGGCCCGGCTGACCCGCGATGCCCCGTGCGACGTGCTGCTGGTGCGGGCCGCGCCGGAGTAGCTGCCGGAGTGGCCGCCGGAGTGGCCGCCGGAAACGGTCGCGGAACAGGTTGCCGGAAACTCACGCCGGAAAAGGGCGCCGAAACGGTCGCCGGAGAAGGGCGCCAGACGCCTTCGGTTTTCCGGCGGGGCGTGCGGTCTACACGTCTTGGCCACGCAGGTGCTCCCGGGGCGCACCGCATGCGGGCTTCACCGTGTGCCAGGCAAGCGCCCTGCGCCCGCATGAACGAAATTTTCGCACGGTTGCCCCTGCCTGCCGCACCCCCGTGTGGGGCAGCCGATGCGACCGCCCACGGGCCCGCCACCGCCGGAGGCATCTCCGGCGGTGGCGCTGCGTTCAGGGGCGGGGCTGCACCCGCGCGTGAGAGGACATTCGGCGCTCGTACCTCTTCGTCCGTTGGCAGAGAAGACTGCACCCGCGTGAGGGGGGCGTTGGGGCTGTCAGCCGGGTGGCCGGGCGGGTTGCCGGGCGGGTGGCCAACGGGGTGGCCAACCGGCTGGCCGGAAAGGCTGGCGGCGGATCGTGCCCGCCGCCGACCGCCTGCCGCCGCCCGCAATGGGCACACGTCGCAGCGGGCGTGCGCGATCAGCCTATCGTTGCCGTGCAGTGGGGGCACCGGGTGGCCCGCACGTCTATCTTGCTGAAGCAGAACGGGCAGTCCTGCTGCTTGGGCGCCGCCGGGCCTTCCAGACGTTCGCGCAGGGTGTTCACCCCGCGCACCAGCAGGAACACGGCAAAGGCCACGATGGTGAAGCTGACCACCGTGTTGGCGAACACGCCCGCGTTCAGGGTTACCGCGCCTGCCTGTTTGGCGGCGGCCAGGCTGGCGTAGGGGCCGGGCGCGGCGCCGTCGCGCAGGGTGACGAACAGGTTGGAAAAGTCCACGCCGCCCAGCACCAGGCCGATGGGCGGCATGATCAGGTCATCCACCAGCGACTTGACGATGGTGCCGAACGAGGCGCCCAGAATGACGCCCACGGCCATGTCCAGCGCATTGCCCTTGACCGCGAATTCCTTGAATGCCTTCAGCATGTGAACCTCCTGCTGCGAGAGAATGCCAGATGCTATGCACGCATTGGGGCGCGGCGGCAACCCCGCAGCGGCGCGGCGCAGCCCTGCCTGTTTTCTGGGGGTGGGCGGCAGGCGGGTGGGGCAGGCGGCATGGAGCCGAACCGCCAGGGCTGGAGGGAGGAGGCGATACGGGAACGGAAAGCGGCATGGGCGCGGAAGGCTGCATGGTCGGGGTATCGGTGAATCTGCCGTGGTGCTCTTGACGGATGAAGCGATGCAAGGGTAGGGCAGTGCGCCCGGTTCGAAACGAGAGGACGGCGTGGTGCCGCATTCGGCAACGCACGCGAGTGCGCACGGCAGGACAGGCGTATGGACACCACATTCTAAGCTGGTGGCCGCCGCGCACGCCGCAGGGCGGTCCGCACATTCGGTGTCAGTTTTTACGCCACGAAGTGATGCCAAAAATGACAACACTCGGTGTGCCGCCGGAATTTTGCCAAAACATCGGATAGTTGTCGTAACCGGTAGTGTTTGACAGCTTTCCGGATTCCGTGGCATCAAAAAGTGTTGGTCGATGGTGGCATTCCTGCCCGACGCGCTGCATTGCCGTGCGTGCGCGGGGTGGTCGCCGTTGCGGCAATGTCTTTACAATATTGTTCACTCGTTTCGTCAACATTTCGGAGGATCGAGCATGCGTAAAGGATGGTTCAAAGGCCTTGTTGCGGGTCTTGCCGTGGCCGTTATGGCCTGCCCGGCGTTTGCAGCGGACACCATCAAGTTCGGCGTGGCCGGCGCCCACAGCGGCGACCTGGCTTCCTACGGGCTGCCCACCGTCAACGCCGCCAAGCTGGTGGCCAAGATGATCAACGCCAAGGGCGGCGTGCTCGGCAAGCAGGTGGAAGTCATTCCCCAGGACGACCAGTGCAAGCCCGAACTGGCCACCAACGCGGCCACCAAGCTGGTGTCCGACGGCGCCAACGTGGTGCTGGGCCACATCTGCTCCGGCGCCACCAAGGCCGCGCTTCCCATCTACAAGGAAGCCAACATCGTACTGATGTCGCCCTCGGCCACCAACCCGGCCCTGACCCAGAGCGGCGACTACCCCAACTTTTTCCGCACCATCGCCTCTGACGATCAGCAGGCCAAGCTGGGCGTCGATTTCACCATCGACAAGCTGGGCAAGAAGAAGATCGCCGTGCTGCACGACAAGGGCGACTACGGCAAGGGCTACGCCGAATACGCCAAGCAGTTCGTCGAGCAGAGCGGCAAGGGCACCGTGGTGCTCTTCGAAGGCGTGACCCCCGGCGCCGTGGACTACTCCGCCGTGGTGCAGAAGATCCGCAACTCCGGCGCCGAAGCCGTGATGTTCGGCGGCTACCATCCGGAAGCCTCGAAGATCGTGCAGCAGCTGCGCAAGAAGCGCATGGACCTGCCCTTCGTGTCCGACGACGGCGTGAAGGACGACACCTTCATCAAGGTTGCCGGCAAGGACGCCGAAGGCGTGTACGCCTCCAGCTCCAAGGACGTGAGCGCGCTGCCCCTGTACAAGGAAGCCATCGAAGCCCACGTGAAGGAATTCGGCGCCGAGCCCGGCGCGTTCTACAAGGAAGCCTACGCCGCGTCGCTGGCCCTGCTGAACGCCATCGAAAAGGCCGGTTCCACCGATTCCGCCAAGATCATGAACGCCCTGCGCACCGAGTTCGTTGAAACCTCGGTGGGCAAGATCAAGTTCGACAAGCGTGGCGATGCCGAAGGCGTCGGCTTCTCCATGTACCAGGTGAAGAACGGCAAGTACGTGGAACTCAAGTAGTTCTGCGGAAAGCATTCGATACGACAGGGGGGCGGGCCAGAGGCCCGTCCCCCGAGTTTTGACAAGGTGCGGCCAGGGCCGCGCTTGTACGGGAAGGCACTAATGGATTGGCAGTATTTCTGGGAACTCTTCTTCGGCGGGCTGACGCGCGGCTCCATCTACGCGCTCATCGCGCTCGGCTACACCATGGTGTACGGCATCATCGAGCTGATCAACTTCGCCCACGGCGAAGTGTACATGATGGGGGCGTTCACGGCGCTGATTGTGGCGGGTGCCCTCGGCATCTACGGCTTTCCGGCCCTGGCCATCCTGATCATCGCGGCGGTGGTGGCGGTCATCTACTGTGCCGCCTACGGCCTGACGCTCGAAAAGATCGCCTACAAGCCCCTGCGCGACGCACCGCGCCTCTCGCCGCTCATCTCGGCCATCGGGATGTCCATCTTTCTCCAGAACTACGTCATCCTGGCCCAGACCTCGGACTTCATGCCGTTTCCCAATCTGGTGCCGCAGCCCGAATTTCTCGAGCCCATCGCGCACATCATGGGCGCCAGCGAGGTGCTGATCATCGTCACGTCGGCCGTTTCCATGGCCGCGCTGACGCTGTTCATCAAGTACACCCGCATGGGCAAGGCCATGCGCGCCACGGCCCAGAACCGCAAGATGGCCATGCTGCTCGGCATTGACGCCGACAAGGTGATCTCGCTCACCTTCGTCATCGGCTCGTCGCTGGCCGCCGTGGGCGGCGTGCTCATCGCCTCGCACGTGGGGCAGGTGAACTTCGCCATCGGCTTCATCGCGGGCATCAAGGCGTTCACCGCCGCCGTGCTCGGCGGCATCGGCTCCATTCCCGGCGCCATGCTGGGCGGCCTTGTGCTTGGCTGGTGCGAAAGCTTCGCCACCGGGTACATTTCGAGCGACTACGAGGATGCGCTGGCGTTTGCGCTGCTTGTGCTCATCCTCATCTTCCGGCCTTCGGGCATCCTGGGCAAGGCCAAGACGCAGAAAGTCTAGGCGGCGCCCCCACAAGGTGCCTTTTGTCCTCTGTCTTCGTCGGAACGCCTTTTTGATACGGTCGAGTACGCAAGAGTACGCGCTGCGGTCGCCAGTCGTAAGGCTCGCAGACCCGCCTGACGGCTGCCGCACTCACCGCATAAAACGTCGTTCTTCCATGACAGAGACCAAGAATCCCGCTTGAGGCGGCACCGCCGGTCTGCGGTAATCCGCAGGTCGCGGGCCGTCCCGCCGGGTGCCGGAGCACGCAGGACACAACGACGCATTCCGAGGAAAGTCTTCATGCAAGGTCTCAAGAAATCCATACTGGTCAGCCTGTGGTTCATGTTCCTGACCTTCCCGCTCATGGTCATCAGGATCGACAGCCTGAACGGGACCATCGACTGGCGGTGGGAGAACATGCTGGGCATGGGCGTGGGCTCGTTCGTGCTGTCCTTCGTGTGGCGGTTCATGCTGGCCCGCAAGGAAGCCGGGCGCGCCGCCGCCGCAGGCGGGGCCATGTCCGCGCGCGGGGCGTGGCTCGAACGCCTGCGCAGCGACCCCAAGGCCGCCGTGCCCGCCCTGGTGGTGGTGCTGGCCGCGTTCCTGGTGCTGCCGTGGGTGGTTTCCACCTACCAGACCAACATCATGATTTCGGCGCTGCTCTACGTGATGCTGGGCCTTGGCCTGAACATCGTGGTGGGCCTTTCGGGCCAGCTGGTGCTGGGCTACGTGGCCTTCTACGCCGTGGGCGCGTACTCCTACGCCATCCTGAACAGCAACTTCGGCCTCGGCTTCTGGTCGGTGCTGCCCATCGGCGGGGCCATGGCCGCGCTGTTCGGCATCCTGCTGGGCTTTCCGGTGCTGCGCCTGCGCGGTGACTACCTGGCCATCGTCACCCTGGGCTTTGGCGAAATCATCCGCCTGGTGCTGGAAAACTGGAGCAGCTTCTCGCAAGGGCCCAGCGGCATCGCCAACATCGAGCGACCCGGCCTGCTGGGCATGCAGCTTTCGGTCAGCGACGCCACCACCTACATCTATTATCTCATCCTGGCGGCGGTCATCGTCACCATCCTTGCGGTGACGCGCCTGAAGAACTCGCGCATCGGCCGCGCGTGGCAGGCCCTGCGCGAGGACGAGATTGCCTGCCAGGCCATGGGCATCGACATCACCACCACCAAGCTCACCGCGTTCGCGCTGGGCGCGTGCTGGGCGGGCTTCGCGGGGGTCATCTTCGCGGCCAAGACCACCTTCATCAACCCGGCCAGCTTCACCTTCCTGGAATCGGCCATGGTGCTCGCCATGGTGGTTCTGGGGGGCATGGGCTCGGTCATCGGGGTTTCGGTGGGCGCGCTGGTGCTCATCCTGCTGCCCGAATACCTGCGCGCGTTCTCCGAGTACCGCATGCTCATCTTCGGCGCGACCATGGTGCTGATGATGGTCTTCCGCCCGCAGGGCCTCGTTTCGCCGGGGCGCACCAAGTACAACGTGCCCGACGCCCAAGGCGCCGGTGCTGACGCGGCGCGCCCCGCCGCCGGAGGCAACGCCTGATGTCCGCAACCACCGCCAACGCGGCTGCCGCCGTTCTTGACGTCCGCTCCATTTCCATGAACTTCGGGGGCCTGCGCGCCCTGAACGAGGTTGACCTGCAAGTGCGCCAGGGCGAGATCGTGGCGCTCATCGGTCCCAACGGCGCGGGCAAGACCACGTTCTTCAACTGCATCACCGGCATCTACGTGCCCACCGAAGGCACCGTGCACGTGACCCCGCGCGACGGGCGCACCGTCACCGTCAACGGCCTGAAGGCCAGCCAGGTCACCGCGCTGGGCATGTCGCGCACCTTCCAGAACATCCGTCTGTTCCCCACCATGAGCGTGCTGGAAAACGTGATGATCGGGCGCCACTGCCGCACCCGCGCGGGCATTCTGGGCGCGCTGCTGCGCGACCCCAGGACCCGCGCCGAGGAACAGCGCATCGTCGAGGAAAGCTACGCGCTGCTCAAGAGCGTGAACCTGCACCAGCACTACAAGGACGAGGCGCGCAACCTGCCCTACGGCGCCCAGCGCAGGCTGGAGATTGCCCGCGCGCTGGCCACGGAACCCTTCCTGCTGTGCCTCGACGAACCCGCTGCGGGCATGAACCCGCAGGAAACCCACGAACTCAAGGAACTCGTCATCGAGATCCGCGAGCGCCACGAACTTTCCGTGCTGCTCATCGAGCACGACATGAGCATGGTCATGTCGCTGTCGGACCGCATCTACGTCATGGAGTACGGTTCGAAGATCGCCGAGGGCACCCCCGAGGAAGTGAGCAAGAATCCCAGGGTCATCAAGGCCTACCTGGGCGAGGAATCCCATGCTTGAGCTGCGTAACGTCAATGCCTTCTACGGCAACATCCAGGCCCTGCGCGACATCAACCTGACCATCGGCCAGGGCGAGATCGTCACCCTCATCGGCGCCAACGGCGCGGGCAAGACCACCACGCTGATGACCGTGTGCGGCGCGGTGCCCCCGCGCACCGGCGAGGTGCTTTTCGAGGGCAAGCCCATCCACACCATGAAGCCCAACGAGATCGTGCGTCTGGGCATCAGCCAGGTGCCGGAAGGTCGGTTGATCTTCCCCGACCTGACGGTGCAGGAGAACCTGGACCTTGGCGCTTTCCTGCGCAACGACAAGGACGGCATCGCCCGCGACCTGGACTACATCTTCGGCCTGTTTCCCATCCTGGCCCAGCGCCGCAAGCAGGCCGGGGGCACCCTTTCCGGCGGCGAGCAGCAGATGCTGGCCATTTCGCGCGCCATCATGGGCAGGCCGCGCCTGCTGCTGCTGGACGAACCCTCGCTGGGCCTCGCGCCCATCATCATCCAGCAGATCTTCGACATCATCCGCAAGATCAACGCCGACGGCACCACGGTGTTCCTGGTGGAGCAGAACGCCAACCAGGCGCTGAAGATCGCCCACCGTGCGTACGTCATGGAAACCGGGCGCATCACCCTGGAAGACACGGCGGCCAACCTGCTGGTGAACGAAGACGTGAAAAAAGCCTACCTCGGCATGTAGCCGGGTAGGCAGGATACATGGCCCCGCACGCGGGGTTTGCACATTGCCTGGCGTGGGCGGTCCTTTCCGAAAGGGGAGGGCCGCTCTTTTTTGTCTGGCGGGACGGGGAAAGCGGCCTGTCGCGGACCAGATCGGCCAAGCCGGCCAGATCGGCCAGGTCGGTACGGTCGGGCAGGTCGGCCATGTAGGTAAGGTCGGGCAGATACGGGCCAGATGCTTGACGATGCGTAGAGACGCATGACGACGCGTGGCGACGCGACAATACGCACACGGACTGCCGGGGCCGCCCGGTGGGAACGTGAACAGGGGCCACCGCCTCCGCCATGCGCAAAGGACGGACGGCCCCTGTAGCAGAAGCCCGCTGTTCGCAGCGCCGCCATGGCACGGCCCCGCTCCTGGCGGACGTGGCCATGCCTGTTCGGTCGCGGTCAGGCGGGCAGCGGGCCGAGGAGAAGCGCCGTCAGCATGGCGCAGGCCATGACTACGGCCACGGAGGTGCAGAGCAGGCGCATGGTCATGCCTCCCTTCCGGACGCCATCGGCACGGGGCCGAGCCGATGCGCACCGGTGTGGTCGGGGTGTCGGTGGGGGCCGGTTGCCGCACGATCTGTTGCGGGCATGCCGGTAACAACCTGGGCGGACTCTGGGCCGGATTGCGGGGGAATCCCGTTGGCGGGAAGGGCGCGGGCCTTTGCCTGTGCCGTGGGGGCGTGGCCGGTGATGTCCGGCTGCCTGCGCGGTTCGCGGTGCTTTCCGAGCTCCGCCACTTCCGCGAGCTCCGCCGGGGTCAGCGGGCGGCGCAGGGTGGCGGAAAGCTCGCGCACCGCCTCGACGATGGCGGGCAGTTCGTCCGGTGGCGGCAGGATGGAAAGCTCGGCCAGCGCGGCGGCAACGGCGCCTACGCCGCTTTTGCGCCCCACGCCCATGCGGCGGCTGTCGCCCACCAGTTCCGGGGGGAATGGTTCGAACAGGCTGGGGTCGCGCCGCACGCCATGGGCGTGCAGTCCGCTTTCCACGGCAAAGATGTCACGCCCGGCCACGGGCCAGTGGCGCGGCACGGACAGCGAGGCGGCCTGGGCCACCTGGCCGCACAGCTCGCGCAGGGGCGCCAACTCGAACCTGGCCCTGCCGCGCACCACAAGGGCGGCGGCCAGTTCTTCAAGCCGGGCCACCCCGGCCCGCTCGCCAAGCCCCAGAACCGAAACGTCGGCGCAGTCCGCCCCGCATTCCAGCGCGGTGAGGGCGTTGGCTGTGGCCATGCCGCAGTCGTTGTGGAAATGGGTGCCAATGGATACCCGGCGCGCACGGGGGGCCGTGCCGTCCTGGCGGGCCCCTTCCAGTTCCGCGCGCAGCGCGCGCACCACGTCCGCCACCTCCAGCGGGGTGTACAGCCCCACCGTGTCGCTCAGGCGTACCCGGTGCGCCCCGTGCGCGGCGGCGTGGCGCGCCACGGCGAAGACGAAGGCCCGGTCCGCGCGCGAGGCGTCCTCCATGCCCACGGTGACGTGTTCGATGCCCAGCATGCGCGCCTCGGCCAGGGTGGCGGCCAGCAGGTCCAGCAGGGCGGGCCTGCCGATGCCCAGCCGCCGGGCCAGATGCGCGTCGGAAACGGGCACGCCCACGCATACCCGGCGTGCACCGCAGGCCACGGCGGCACGCAGGTCTTCGGGGCGGCAGCGGCACCATGCGGCGGCGGCAAGGGCGGGGGCCACGCGGGCCGACAGGGCCAGCATGTCCGCAAGGTCGTCGCGTCCGGCCCAGCCCACCTCGACCTCGGGCACGCCCACGGCGGCAAGGCCGCGCAGGACGCGCTCGCGGTCGGCCATGGACAGATAGGTGCCGAAGGACTGTTCTCCTTCGCGCAGGGTGGTGTCGAGCAGCATGCGGCCTCCCTGAAGAATGGCGGAGCCGCCCCGACCTCTGGGTGGCGGCGGTGGAAGAGGGCGGGGCGGACATCCGCGTGAACCGGATGCGCCTTGGTATGCATCGCGGATGCCAACCAGACCGCCCATGGCGACGCAGGCACGGCTCTTCCCTTCTCCGTGCCGGGCGTTTTCAGGAGCCGTGCGGTTCGCTCCCGGGAAGCGTGTCGCTGATTTCCCTTGTCATCCGGCATATTGCGCGCGCTGACACGGCGCCACATCCCTTCGTGCCGGTGCCCCGGCCCGCGCCGTACCCGCGTGCCGCAAATCCTGCCGTTGCCCCGCAGCACCCCTCTGGTTGTCCCCTCCATGCCCCGCTCCGACCCTGTCGGGAACAACGCATTTGTCGCATGCGACAAAATGGTCGCTGCGTGCGTGTCGCGTCCGACGTGCGCGCCGATCGCCTGCTGCGTGAATAAGGCGTGTATTTTTGGTGTGTTGGTGCGTTTTGTCCGCACTGGCACGGGGTTTGCCCTATGCGTGTCGTTGCATGGGCACGCCAGTCACGGCGAACACACCCCGGCCAATCCACCCCCCGGCCGGGCGTGAATCTTCAGGAGGATATCATGAGAAAGGTGGCCATCTACGGTAAGGGCGGCATCGGCAAGTCCACGACCACGCAGAACACCGTCGCGGGTCTCGCGGAAGCTCTGGGCCGCAAGGTCATGGTCGTCGGCTGCGACCCCAAGGCCGACTCCACCCGTCTGCTGCTGGGCGGCCTGGCCCAGAAGTCGGTGCTCGACACCCTGCGTGACGAGGGCGAGGACGTGGAACTCGATGATATCCGCAAGCCCGGCTACTCCACCACCCTCTGCGTGGAATCGGGCGGTCCCGAACCGGGCGTCGGCTGTGCGGGCCGCGGCATCATCACCTCCATCAACATGCTGGAATCCCTTGGCGCGTACGAAGAAGACCAGAAGCTGGACTACGTGTTCTACGACGTGCTCGGCGACGTTGTGTGCGGCGGCTTCGCCATGCCCATCCGCGACGGCAAGGCCGAGGAAATCTACATCGTGTGTTCCGGCGAGATGATGGCCATGTACGCGGCCAACAACATCTGCAAGGGCATCATGAAGTACGCCGAATCGGGCGCGGTGCGCCTTGGCGGCCTTATCTGCAACTCGCGCAACGTGGACAACGAAAAGGAAATGATCGAGGAGCTGGCCCGCAAGATCGGCACCCAGATGATCTACTTCGTCCCGCGCGACAACCAGGTGCAGCGCGCCGAAATCCACCGCCAGACCGTCATCGAGTTCTCGCCCGAGCACGGCCAGGCCCAGCACTACCGCAACCTGGCGAAAGCCATCGACGAAAACCAGATGTTCGTGGTGCCGAAGCCCCTCCAGATCGCGGAACTGGAAAAGCTGCTGATGGATTACGGCCTGTTCGAAGCTTAGGACCAACCGCCACGGCAGGCCTTGCTTCGCCAATGAGCGAAGCCTGCCCCGCAGACAGCCCCAAGCCGGGCCAACCCCACCCAATCTGAAGGAGAACGGCGATGATGATCATGGTTCGTGCCATCGTGAGACCCGAAAAATCCGACGACGTTCTGGCCGCCCTCATGGCCGCGGGCTTTCCGGCCGTGACCAAGATGTCCGTGGCCGGGCGCGGCAAGCAGCGCGGCATCAAGATCGGCGAAATCACCTACGACGAAATTCCCAAGACCCTGCTGATCAGCGTGGTGAAGGCCAGCGAAAAGCAGTTCGTCATCGACACCATCATGGAAGCGGCCCGCACGGGCGCCAAGGGCGCCTTCGGCGACGGCAAGATCTTCGTCACCCCGGTTGAAGAGGTCTACACCATCAGCTCCGGCGTGAAGGAACCCGACATCGAGGAGGCCGCGGCATGAAGGAGATCATGGCCGTAGTGCGCCTGAACAAGATGAACCAGACCAAGAAGGCTCTGACCGAGGCGGGCGTGAACGGCTTCTACGCCCACGAGGCCTTCGGCCGGGGCAAGGGGCTGGTCAGCAGCGACCTGCTGGAAGGCGCCAAGGAAGGGTTCGAAGAGGCCGTGGAACTGCTCGGTGAAAAGGGCAGGTTGTATTCCAAGCGCGTGGTCACCGTGGTGGTGCCCGACGACCAGGTCAGCGACGTGGTCGAGGCCCTGATCAAGGTGAACCAGACGGGCAAGCCCGGCGACGGCAAGATCTTCGTCACCGCCGTTCCGGAAGCCCACCGTGTGAGAACCGCCGAGCACGGCGACAAGGCCATACTCTAGCGGTCAGGAGAGGACACCATGGCACTGAAGCACAAGAGCATCCCCGACGTCGCGACCGTCAAGGAAGAGCTGCTCAAGAAGTATCCCACCAAGGTCGCCCGCAAGCGCGCCAAGCAGATCGTCATCAACGACGTGAAGGACGGCGACGTGGTGCCCGAGGTACAGGCCAACGTGCGCACCACGCCCGGCATCATCACCATGCGCGGCTGCACCTACGCGGGGTGCAAGGGCGTTATCCTTGGCCCCACCCGCGACATCGTGAACATCACCCACGGGCCCATCGGCTGCGGGTTCTATTCGTGGCTCACCCGCCGCAACCAGACCAAGGCGCCGCTGGAATCGTCCGAAAACTTCATGCCCTACGCCTTCTCCACGGACATGCAGGACGAGGACATCATCTTCGGTGGTGAAAAGAAGCTGATCGCGGCCATCCAGGAGGCCTACGACACCTTCCACCCCAAGGCCATCGCCATTTTCGCCACCTGTCCCGTTGGCCTCATCGGCGACGACATCCACGCCGTGGCCCGCAAGATGAAGGAGAAGCTCGGCATCAACATCTTCGCCTTCAGCTGCGAAGGGTACAAGGGCGTCTCGCAGTCCGCGGGGCACCACATCGCCAACAACCAGATATTCACCCACGTGGTGGGCGAGGACGATACCCCCAAGCTTGGCGAATACAAGATCAACATGCTGGGCGAGTACAACATCGGCGGTGATGCCTTTGAACTGGAACGCGTGCTGGAAAAGTGCGGCATCACCCTGGTGTCCACCTTCAGCGGCAACTCCACCTACGAGCATTTCGCCACCGCCCACCAGGCCGACCTGAACGCCGTCATGTGCCACCGTTCCATCAACTACGTGGCCGAAATGATGGAGACCAAGTACGGCATCCCGTGGATCAAGGTGAACTTCATCGGCGCCGAATCCTCTGCCAAGTCGCTGCGCAAGATCGCCCAGTACTTTGGCGACAAGAAGCTGATCGACCGGGTGGAAGAAGTCATCGCCGAAGAAATGCCCGCCGTGCATGCGGCCCTGGAAGACGTGAAGCCCTTCACCGAAGGCAAGACGGCCATGCTGTTCGTGGGCGGCTCGCGCGCCCACCACTACCAGGACCTGTTCACCGAAATGGGCATGAAGACCATCGCCGCCGGGTACGAATTCGCCCACCGCGACGACTACGAAGGCCGCAAGGTCATGCCCACCATCAAGGTGGATGCCGACAGCCGCAACATCGAGGAAATCGAGGTCGCGCCCGATTCCACCCGCTTTGTCCCGCGCAAGTCCGACGAAGACCTGAAGCGCCTCGCCGAGGAAGGCTTCACCTTCAAGGATTACGAAGGGATGATGCCCCAGATGGAGTCCAACACCCTCGTCATCGACGACCTGAACCAGTACGAGGCCGACAAGCTGATCGAACTCCTGAAGCCCGACGTGTTCTGCGCGGGCATCAAGGAAAAGTTCTCGGTGCAGAAGATGGGCGTGCCCATGAAGCAGCTGCACAGCTACGACTACGGCGGACCCTATGCGGGCTTCAAGGGCGCGGTGAACTTCTACACGGAAATCAAGCGCCTGGTCACCAGCAAGGTCTGGAGCGACCTCAAGGCCCCCTGGGAAGAAAACCCCGAGCTCTCGGCAACCTACGTCTGGGAATAACGGGCAAGGAAGGGAAACGACATGCTGCTCAGACATACCCCGACGGAAATCAAGGAGCGCTCGGCGCTCAACATCAACCCGGCCAAGACCTGCCAGCCCATCGGCGCCATGTACGCGGGCCTGGGCATCAAGGGCTGCCTGCCGCACAGCCACGGCTCGCAGGGCTGCTGCGCCTACCACCGCAGCACCCTGACCCGCCACTACAAGGAACCCGTGTCGGCGGCCACCAGCTCGTTCACCGAAGGCGCGTCCGTGTTCGGCGGCCAGGCCAACCTGTTGCAGGCCATCGAGAACATCTTCTCGGTGTACGAACCGGAAATCATCGCGGTGCACACCACCTGCCTGTCCGAAACCATTGGCGACGACCTGAACCAGATCGTCGACAAGGCGGTGAAGGAAGGCAAGGTGCCCGCGGGCAAGCAGGTGATCTTTGCCTCCACGCCCAGCTACGTGGGTTCGCACGTCACCGGCTTCTCCAACATGGTCAAGGGCATGGTGAAGTGCCTGGCCGTTGCTTCCGGCAAGAAGAACGGCAAGGTCAACATCATCCCCGGCTGGGTGGAACCTGCGGACATGGAGGAGATCAAGCGCATCGCCGGCATGATCGGCGTGTCCTTCACCATGTTCCCCGACACCTCTGGCGTGCTCAACGGCCCGCTGACCGGCGAGTACCACATGTTCCCCGATGCGGGCACCCCGGCAGAGGACATCCGCGCCGCGGGCGATGCCATCGGCACCCTGGCCCTTGGCGAATGGTGTTCCGCCGATGCGGCCCGCACCCTGGATGCGCAGTGCAAGGTGCCCTGCCGGGTGCTGGACCTGCCCATCGGCCTGAAGGCCACCGACCGCTTCATCGACGCCCTGCGCACCGTGGCAGGCACCTCGGTGCCCGACACCGTGAACTTCGAACGCGGCCAGCTCATCGACGTCATTTCCGACTACCACCAGTACTTCTTCGGCAAGAAGGTGGCTCTGGTGGGCGACCCGGACCAGCTCATCGCGCTGACCGAGTTCCTGCTGACGCTCGACATGCAGCCCGTCCACGTGGTTACCGGCACGCCGGGCAAGAAGTTCGAGGCGCGCATCAGGGAACTGTGCGCGGGCAAGGGCTTTGACGTCAACGTGCGCGCCGCGGGCGACATGTTCCTGCTCCACCAGTGGATCAAGAACGAGCCCGTCGATCTCATCATGGGCAACACCTACTGCAAGTACATCGCCCGTGACGAGGACATTCCCCACGTGCGCTTCGGCTTCCCCATCATGGACCGGGTGGGCCACCAGTACTTCCCGGTGACGGGGTACAAGGGCGGCATCCGGCTGATGGAAAAGATCCTGGGCGTCCTGCTCGACCGTGCCGACCGGGATGCGCCGGAAGAGAAGTTCGAACTCGTCTACTAGGGCGTGTGGTCACGAGCGTCCTTTTGCCCTCTGCCTGACCGACCCGAAGGGCGCGAAGCGTGCCCGTTGGGCGAGCTTGCGAGCCCCACGGACATCGAGCGCAAAGCGGTCAGAACAAGTTTTTATTCCGGTCACGTACGGGAAGAGTACGCTCCCTCCGTAAAAAATTGTTCTTCCTTGGCAGAGCACAAAAATCCTGCTCGTGACGACACACCAAGCACCCGCATCCTTTCCGCCCGGCGCCGTTTGACACCACACGGAGCCACCCGGCGCCGGGCGGAGAACCCCACGGAGACACCATGAGCGGCGCACCCCACTGTATGCACACGAACGGACGTCCCGGCGGCTGGCTGCTGCTGCCCGTGGCGCCGCGTTCCAACGCCCGCAGCCGCCATGGCGATCCGGGCGTGAGCACCCCGTGCGCCTGCGGAACGCAGCCCGCATCCCCAGCCATGCTGCCGCACGAAGCGCTGGAACACCTGCGCACGGTCATGGAATCGGGCGCGGTGGTGAACACGGTGGGCGTTGCCGGCCCCGGCGACCCGTTTGCCGTGCCCCACCGCACTCTGGAAACCCTGCATCTGGTGCGCGCCGCCTACCCGCACATCACCCTGTGCGTGACCACCAACGGCCTTGGCGTGGCCAGCCATGTCGCCGCCCTGACCGAGCTTGGCGTTGGCCACGTCACCCTGCTCATGGACGCCGTGGACCCGGAACTGGTGGACACCCTGTATGCGTGGATACGCCCCGGCACCCGCACCCTGCGGCCCGGCGAAGGCGCCGCGCTGCTCGTGGACGAGCAGGCCGTGGCCCTTGCCGCGCTGGTCAGGGCGGGCATCGAGGTGACGGTGTGCGTCACCGTGTACCCCGGCATCAACGACGCCCACGTGGGCGACATTGCCGCCGCCGCCAAGGTGCTGGGCGCCTCGGGCATCTACGTGCTGCCCTTCGTGCCTGCCGACGCCGCCGCAGGCCCCGTGCCCGCCGCCGACGCGGCCACCATGGACGCCGCCCGCAACGCGGCAGCCGCCTTTCTGCCCGTGCTCGACGCCTCTGCCCGCGACGGCCTGCCCGTCGCGCGGCGCACCGGCATGGGATGCGGCGAACCCGTGGCCGTCACCGCCGGTTCCGGCCTGCCGCTGCCCGGCGGCAACCGCCCGTATGTGGCCGTGGCCAGCAGCGACGGCTTTGAAGTGGACGAACACCTTGGCCACGCCCGCCAGTTTCTGGTGTACGGGCCAAAGGATGGTCCCCAGACCGGTTCCATGGCCAGTTCCATGACCGGTCCGGTGGAGCTTCTGGGCGTGCGCCCGGCACCGCCCGCCGGTTCCGGCGACGCCCGGTGGGAGGCGCTGGCCGCCGTCCTGTCCGACTGCGCCTACCTGCTGGTGTCCAGCGCGGGCCAGCGGCCCGTGGAATGCCTGGCGGGCAAGGGGCTGCGCGTCATCCAGACCGAAGACAACATCGAAGGCCTCGTGGACGTGCTCTACGGGGGTGGCAAGAAAGGCAAGAACCGCGGCAAGGGCCGCACAGTCTAGGTATTGCAAGGGAGAGGAAGGACCATGCCCAAGCCGACGCATCAGATTCTCGTGTGCCAGAGCTTCCGTCACAAGGGCGAACCCAAGGGCGTCTGTTTCAAGCAGACCGACGGGTTCCTGCAGTACCTCGAAGAGGAAATCCTTGATCGCGGGCTGGACATCCTGGTCACCGCCACCGGGTGTCTGAAGGCCTGCGAGGAAGGCCCCGTCCTCGTGGTGCAGCCGCAGAACTGGTGGTTCAAGGGCGTGGACAGCCACGACGCCATCGATGCCATCCTCGACGGCATCGAAGACGGCGAACCCAATGCCGACTACCTGATGTACTGAGGAAGAATTTCCGGGGGAAGGGACCCTTTGCGGCAGCCGTTGGGCGAGTTTGCGAGCCTTACGGATGGCGACCGCAGAGCGTGAAAGGGTCTCCTTCCCCCGGACCCCCATCCCCCCAAACTTTTCAACGGGGGGGCCGCAAGGAACAGCGGGAAACGCCACAGCAGGACAACACAAGATTTCGCGCAGCTACGACAAAGGGGAAAGACCATGACCACCGCAACCGCACCCAACGTTACCGCCACGGCAGAATGCCGCGACGCGGATCTTCTGGACGAACGGAAGAAGCAGGTGCACCGCGCCGGGCAGGGTCCCATCGACATGGCCTGCAACCGCGAGAGCCTCGCGGGGGCCGTCAGCCAGCGCGCCTGCGTGTTCTGCGGCTCGCGCGTGGTGCTGTACCCCATCGCCGACGCGCTGCACCTGGTGCACGGCCCCATCGGCTGCGCCGCCTACACCTGGGACATCCGGGGGGCGCTTTCGTCCGGGCCGGAACTGCACCGCCTGAGCTTTTCCACAGACCTGCAGGAAAAGGACGTCATCTTCGGCGGCGAAAAGAAGCTGGCCGCCGCGCTGGACGAACTGATCGACCTGCACAATCCCAAGGCCGCCTTTGTCTACTCCACCTGCATCGTGGGCCTGATCGGCGACGATCTGGGCGCGGTGTGCCGCAAGATGTCCGAGAACAAGGGCATCCCGGTCATTCCCGTGCAGTCGGAAGGCTTCAAGGGCAACAAGCGCGAAGGCTACCTTGCCGCGTGCAAGGCCATGTTCCGGCTGGTGGGCACCGCGCCCACGGACGACGTTTCGCCCCTTTCCGTGAACATCCTCGGCGACTTCAACCTGGCGGGCGAAATCTGGATCGTGCGCGGCTACCTTGCGCGCATGGGCATTCAGGTGGTGGCCAACATCACCGGCGATGGCCGGGTGGACGACATCCGCCGCTGCCACGGCGCGGCCCTGAACCTGGTGCAGTGCAGCGGCTCCACCATGGATCTGGCCAAGATGATGAAGGAAAAATACGGCACCCCGCACCTGCGCGTGTCGTACCTGGGCATCGAGGACATGGCCGATTCGCTGTATGCCGTGGCCGAACATTTCGAATCCGTGGACCCCGGCATCGTGGAACGCACCCGCGACCTGGTGCGCGAGGAACTGGCCGCCCTCATGCCGCGCCTGCGCGACATCCGGCGCGACCTTTCCGGCAAGCGCGCCGCCATCTACGTGGGCGGTTCGTTCAAGGCGTTCTCGCTGATCAAGGCCTTCCGGCACATCGGCATGAACGTGGTGCTGGTGGGCTCGCAGACCGGCACGCAGGAAGAATACCGGGAACTGGAAACCGTGTGCGACCCCGGCACCGTCATCATCGACGACGCCAACCCGCTGGAGCTTTCGCACTACGTGCGCGAACTGGACGTGGACGTGTTCGTGGGCGGCGTGAAGGAACGCCCCATCGCCCACAAGCTGGGCGTGGGCTTCTGCGACCACAACCACGAGCGCAAGATCGCGCTGGCCGGTTTCGAGGGCATGTACAACTTCGCCCGCGAGGTGCACGCCTCGGTCATGAGTCCCGTCTGGCGGTTCGTGCCCCGCCGGGCCAGGCGCGCCGCCACTCCCGCTGGCGCGGATGCATAGGGGGTGTGCCATGACGCTTGATTTCGTTGAACCCGAAGGCACTTGTGCCAGTGGCGATGCCGTGTCCTGTGACTGTGGCAGTGACTGCGGTGGAAGCTGTAGCGAATCCGCCCCGCGCGGCTGTGCTGACGACTGCGCAGACGGCTGCGGCTGTTCCGGAACCCCGGAAGCCGGTGCGGACGACCGCTGCCTGGCCCCGGTTGCGCTGAAGGCCGCGCCGTCAGGAGCGGTTCCGGGAACGGCGGCCACCAGCGGCGGCAAACCCGGCAAGGCCCCGCGCCCCAAGCGCCCCGACTTCGTTTCCACCACCAACGCCTGCAAGCTGTGCACGCCGCTGGGGGCCATGCTGGCCTTCCGGGGCGTGGAAGGCGCCGTGCCCTTCCTGCACGGTTCGCAGGGCTGCGCCACCTACATGCGGCGCTACGTCATCAGCCACTACCGCGAGCCCATGGACATCGCCTCGTCCTCGCTGGGCGAAAAGCAGGCCGTGTACGGCGGGGGGCCCAACCTGAAGAAGGGCATCCTCAACGTCATGAAGAAGTACGACCCCGTGCTGGTGGGCGTTGCCACCACCTGCCTCACCGAGACCATCGGCGACGACGTGGGCGGCTACCTGCGCGAATTCCGCAACGAATTCGGCGACCTCGACCTGCCGGAAATCGTCCACGTGCACACGCCCAGCTACAACGGCACGCACATGGAAGGCTGGAACGCCGCCGTGCGCGCCCTGGTGGACCAACTGGCGAAGGAGAAGGTAGAACCCCACGGCAAGGTGGCCCTGCTGCCCGGCTTCGTTTCCCCGGCGGACCTGCGCCACCTGCGTGACCTTGTCGCCGATTTCGGCTCCGACGCGGTGATCCTGCCCGACCTGTCCGACCCGCTGGATGGTCCGGCGCTGGAAGACTACACCCCGCTGCCCGAGGGTGGCACCCCGCTGGCCGACATCCGCGCCCTGTCCGGCGCGGCGGCGGTCATCGAATGCGGCCGCTCGCTGGCCATGACCCCCACCGGTTCATCCGGCTCATTCGGCTCCGCTGGCCCGGCCACGGCGGGGCGGGTGCTGCACGAACGCTTCGGCCTGCCGCTGCACGCCGTGGGCCTGCCCATCGGCCTGCGTGAAACCGACGCCCTTGTCGCCGCGCTGGAGGCCATTACCGGCAAGCCCCTGCCCCGCAGGCACGAACTGGAGCGCGGGCGGTTCGTCGATGCCCTGGTGGACGGCCACAAGTACGTGTCCGGCAAGCGCGCCGTGGTCTACGGCGAGGCTGATCTGGTCATCGGCCTTGTCTCCCTGCTGACCGAGATCGGCGTGCACACCGTGCTGGCCGCCACCGGCACGCGCGGGGCGCATCTGGCCGAATCCGTCGCCGCCGTCACCGAAGGCATGCTGCCCGCAATGCCCACGGTCATCGAGGGCGCGGACTTCGAGGAAATCGCCGACACGGCGGAAGGACTTTCGCCCGATCTCTTGGTGGGCAACAGCAAGGGCTACCGCTACGCCCGGCAGTGGAACATCCCCCTCGTGCGGGCGGGCTTTCCCATCCACGACCGCTTCGGCGGCCACCGCCTGCTGCACGTGGGCTACGTCGGTGCCCAGGCCCTCATGGACCGCATCGTCAACGCCGTCATCGAGAAGACCCAGAGTGATAGCCCTGTAGGATATTGCTATCTTTAGGAATAGCGAAGGAGACCGCCATGAAGCCGCTGCGCACCACCCCCCCCGGCCATCCGTGCTTTGATCACAACAGCGCCTCGTCCTGCGGTCGTGTCCATGTTCCCGTGGCGCCCAGGTGCAACATCCAGTGCGGGTACTGCAACCGCAAGTACGACTGCGTCAACGAATCGCGCCCCGGCGTGACCAGCGCGGTGCTTTCGCCGCGCCAGGCCCTGGAGTACGTGGACAAGGTGCTGGCGGCGGACCCGCGCATCACCGTCATCGGCATCGCCGGCCCCGGCGACCCCATGGCCAACCCGGCGGAAACGCTGGAAACGCTGCGGCTGGTGCATGAAAGGCATCCCGAACTGCTGTTCTGTCTCTCGTCCAACGGCCTTGGCCTGCCGCCGCATCTCGACCGGCTGAAGGAACTGGGCGTCACCCACGTCACCGTCACCATCAACGCGGTGGACCCGGCCATCGGCGAAAAGCTGTATTCCTGGGTGCGCGACGACAAGGTGGTCTGGCGTGGCCGCGAGGCGGCGGAATTGCTGCTTGCGCGCCAGCTCGAATCGGTGCGCGGCCTTGTGGAGCGCGGCATGGTCGTCAAGGTCAACACCATCCTGGTGCCCGGCGTGAACGACCACCACGTGGAAGAGGTGGCGCGCGTGGTGGGCGAACTGGGGGCCACCATCCAGAACATCATTCCGCTGAAGCCCACGGCGGATACCCCGCTGGCCCACCTGCCGGAACCGGACGCCGCCGCCGTCAACGCGGCGCGCAAGGGCGCGGGCGGGCACATTTCGCAGATGACCCACTGCAAGCGCTGCCGCGCCGATGCCGTGGGCCTGCTGCACGAGGACAAGTCCGCCGAGATGGCCGAAACCCTGCGCGCCTGCGCCGCCAGCAAGACCGAAGAAGCGGAACGCCCCTACGTGGCCGTGGCCACGCGCGAAGGCATGCTGGTCAACCAGCACCTGGGCGAGGCCGCCCGGTTTCAGGTCTGGGGGCAGGGGGCGAGCGGCTTCTACCTCGTGGAGGAACGCCTTGCGCCCAAGCCCGGCTGCGGCCCGGAACGCTGGAAGCAGGTGGCCCATACCCTGCGCGATTGCCGCGCCCTGCTGTGCGCCGCCTTTGGCGCGCACCCGGAAGGGATTCTGGTGGCCGCCGGGGTGAAGCCCGTCGAGGCCTCCGGCTTCATCGAGGATGCACTGGAGGTGGTCTTCGGCAACGGCAACACCGCTCCGTTGCGTGGCCGCAAGGGCGGCGTGGGCAAGACCTCGTGCGCAGGGGGCGGGTGTCGCGGCACCGGCGAGGGCTGTTAGTTTTCGCAAGTTCTCCGTGTGCTGGCTTCGTCAGAAGGTGTCGCTTGCTCCGGTCACGCACCTTTAGTGCGCTCCCGCCGCAACCGCCTCGTCTTCCTTGCCAGCGCACGGATTGCATGCGGAAACCGAAGGCGTGTCGATCCCGCGCGATGGCAGGAACGCCATCCGAAGGCTGAACGCGAAAAAACGGCGGCTCTCCTTGGGGAGGGCCGCCGCATGTTGCGTGCGGGCAGGAAGGCGGGAGGGGGCGCGAAGAGGGAAAGGGGCTACTTTTCCAGCGGCAGGCCCGCCGCGTTCCAGGCCAGCGTGCCGCCGTCCATGTGCAGGACCGACGTGAAGCCGAGTTCGCGGAACACTTCCAGCGCCTTGCTGCTGCGGTTGCCCGAGCGGCAGTAGACGAGATAGGTGCGGTTGCGGTTCAGCGAGCGTACCCGGTCGCGGAATTCCGGCGAGGTGAAGTCGATGTTCCGCGCGCCCTGCAGGTGGCCTTCGGAAAATTCTCCGGGGGTGCGCACGTCCAGCACCATGAAGGCTTCGTCGTTCGCACGCTGTCCCATGACGGTGGCGGCCTCTTGCGGCGTCACGTTGCGCCAGCCCGCGACGTGTCCGTCGATCTGCCCGGCGGTCTGTTGAGCGGCCCTGACAATGTCGGGCGCTATCCGTGGCAGCATGGCCTGCACCGAGTACGCCGCCACGCACAGGGCGGCCAGCCACAACAGCATGGTGCGCAGCGTGGTGCGCTTGCGGGCGTAGGGGATGCGGGCGTGTTCCGCGCGCGGGCTGAATTCTTCGTCGGGTTCGGGACGGTAGGTCATGGCGGCTCCTGCTGCGGGCAAGGCGGTGTGGCCGGAACGGGCGGCACGGCGCGGGAGCACGCCGCCTGCCGATGGCTAGCCATAGATAGGTCCGCGCCGTCCCGCTGGCAACCGTGGCGATGTGCCGCCTGCGTCCAGCGTCCTCTTGCCTTGCTTCGCCGCCGGTCACGCGTTGCCAATATCCGGTCAAGCCGTTGCGTGAAGCGCCACCGTCGCGCTATGCTCTGCCCCATCGACACATGGGAGTGCCGCCATGAAACATACATTGTCCGTGCTGGTGAAGAACAGGGCCGGGGCCGTGGCCGAGGCCACCGACGTCTTCCGGCGCCGGGGCATCAGCTTTCGCTCCATATCCTGCGCCGAGACCGAGGATTTCGACGTCTCGCGCCTCGTGCTGACCGTGGAGGACCACGAGGCCGAACTGGAATCCATCGCCGACGAACTGCGCGCCCAGGACGTGGTGGCCACGGTCGAGGACCTTTCACGCCGCGACTTCGTGGACCGCGAACTGGTGCTGGTGAAGGTGGACGTGACCCGCGAAACCACCACCCAGATCATGCAGGTGTGCGAGGTGTTCCGCGCCAGCGTCATCGGCATGGGGCAGGAAACCATGACCGTGGAAATGACCGGCGACACCCAGAAGGTGGACGGCTTCATCCGCATGTTGCGCCCGTTCGGCATTCGCAGTCTGGCGAGGACGGGCGTGGTTGCCATGAAGCGCGGCGACGACGACTAGCAGGGGCGGCGATTTTGCCGGATCGCTGCGTCAGCCGCCGTTTCCGCTCCGGTCACGCACCAAAGAGTGCGCTCCCATCGCGGAAACGCCGTCTTCCTTGCGCTACGGCAAACGTGCCACCCCTGCATGAAGAAATTTGCAGTGGATTGCATCGTTGCGCGGCGTGTTCCTTTCCGCGCTGATGTTCACACGCGGCCTCGTTTTCCCTTTCCCGTTCACGACGTCCATCTCCAGCGGAGCATGCCGGTTTGACCACTGAAGCAAAGATTTGCCAGGGCCCGCACACGGGCGGGCAGGGGCCGAGCAGCCTTGACGAACTGGTCGCGCGCGTGGCCGCCTGCGGGGCGCGTCCGCGCATCGCGCTGGCCGCCTGTGCAGAGGCCCATGCCCTGGGCGCGTTGCTGGACGCCATGGAGCGGGGCATCGCCCAGCCCCTGCTGGTGGGCGACATGGACCAGACCGCGCGCATCGCGGCGGAGCTTGGGCGCGACATTTCCGGCATTGCCGCCGTGCACGCCCCCGACCCGCGCGAGGCCGTGCAGTGCGCCGTGGACATGGTGCGGCGCGGCGAGGCCGATGTGCTCATGAAGGGGCTGGTGAATACCGATGTGTTGCTGCGCCGGGTGCTCAACCGCGCCACCGGCCTGCCCCCCAAGGGCGTGTTGAGCCATGTGGCCGTGTTCGAACTGCCCGCGTCGGGCGGCACCACCCGGCTGGCCATGATGACGGACGCCGCCGTGAACATCCGCCCCAACTTGCAGCGCAAGCTGGAAATCGTGCACAACGCCGTGGCCGTGGCCCGCGCGCTGGGCATTGCCCGGCCCCGCGTGGCCATGCTGGCCGCCACCGAAAAGGTCATCCTGCCCGCCATGCCCGCCACGCTGGACGCCCAGATCGTGGCCCGCATGGCCGAGCAGGGCGAATTCGGCGAGGCGGACGTGGCCGGGCCCATGGCCCTCGACATCGCCCTTTCGCCCGACGCGGCAACTCGCAAGGGAGTGGACCACCCCGTGGCCGGGTGCGCCGACATCCTCGTGGCGCCGGACATCGAAAGCGGCAACATCCTGTACAAGTCGCTGACCATCCTGGCCCGCGCGGACATGGCCAGCACCATGGCGGGCAGTTCCGCGCCGCTGGTGGTCACCTCGCGCGGGGACAGCGAACGGTCCAAGTTCTGCTCCATCGCGCTGGCGGGGTATCTGGCCCTGGCCGCAAGAAGCTAGCGCCCGCCCCGACCGTCCGTTCCATTCTTTTCCGGCGGCCCGCATGCCGCGTTGCCGTCCTTGCACGACACCGCCTTTCGAGAGGATATCCATCTGAGTTCCCAGCCTGTTCCCACCGACGGCACGCCTGCCGCCAGCACGGCCCGCCCCGAGGATGCGTCCGGTTCCGGGAAGGAACGCATTCTGGCCATCAACCCCGGCTCCACCTCCACCAAGGTGGCCCTGTACGAGGGCGAGACCGAAGTGTTTTCAGAAACCGTGGAACACCCGCGCGACGAGCTTGCGGCCTTTCCCACGGTCATCGCCCAGTACGCCTACCGCCGCGCCGCCGTGGACGCGCTGCTGGCCGAACACGGCATGGCCGACATGCCCCTGGCCGCCGTGGCCGGGCGCGGCGGGCTGCTGCCGCCCATGCCCGGCGGCGCGTGGCGCATCACCCCGGCCATGCTGGAAACGCTGGAGCAGGCCCGCTACGGCGAGCACCCCTGCAACCTGGGCGCGCCGCTGGCGCACGATTACGCCGCCCGCTGGGGCGTGGCCGCGTACATCGTGGACCCGCCCGTCACCGACGAGATGGACGAGGTGGCCCGTATTTCCGGCCTGCCCGCCCTGCCGCGCCGCAGCGTGTTCCATGCCCTCAGCCAGCGTTCCGCCGCGCGGCGGGCCGCGGAACTGCTGGGCGTGGACTATGCGGCCAACCGCTGGCTGGTGGCGCACATGGGGGGCGGCATTTCCGTGGCGGCGCACCGCTGCGGGCGCATCGTGGACGTCGTCAACGCCCTGGACGGCGACGGGCCCATCGCGCCGGAACGCACCGGCCGCCTGCCCTCGCTGGGCGTGCTGTCGCTGGTGCAGGACGGCACGTACACCTTCGAGCAACTCCGGCGCATCATCCTGCGCGAGGGCGGCATGTGGGCGCACTGCGGCACCAATGACCTGCGCGTGCTGGAGCGGCGCATGGACGGAACGGCCTGCTGCGATAAAGACGGAACGGCCTGCTGCGATAAAGCCGGAACGGCCTGCTGCGGTAAGGACGGTACTACCGGGAGCGGTAAAGACGGTTCAGCCGCAAGCGGTACGGATGGCGACGGCTACACCCCGCCCGACGCCCATGCCGCGCTGGTGTTCGAGGCCGTGGCCTACACCATCGCCAAGGAAATCGCCTCGTTGGCGCCCGCCCTGCTGGACGGCGGCACCGGCACCGGCTGCGGCGAGCCCGTGGCGGACGCCGCGTGCCCGGCCCGCATCACCGGGGTGGTGCTGACCGGCGGCATGGCCCGCAGCGTCCGGCTGACGGAACGCTTGCGCCAGCGGCTGCAGTGGCTGGCCCCGGTGGTTGTGCTACCCGAGGTGGAAGAGATGCACGCCCTGGCATCGGGCGTGCTGCGGGTGCTGCGCGGCCAGGAGACACCCGGCGACTATGTCTGATGGATGCTGAAGGTGCCTGGGTGCCCGAGGTGCCGCCCGAGGTATGGGGCTGGCGTGCCCCTGCGCGGCGCGCGGCCTTGCCCGGCGGATTCGCATTGGCGCGATTGGTTCTTTGGCCCGTCACCGGCAGGCCCGGCAGGCAGGTCGGGCATGGCAGCCCTGCCAGGCGTGACAGGCGTGACAGGCATGACAGGCGTGACAGGCATGACAGAGATGACAGGCGGGCACGCCTGGATCGGCGGCGTGTGACGGCGTGCGGTGTGATGTGCCCTGTCGTGTGGGTGCCGCATTGCGATGCCCGGTCCGATGCATTCCGGAAGGGGAGTCCCGGACCGTTCTTTGGCATGCGCGAGGACCCCGCGCAAATTCCCGTGCTTGACGCCGCCTGTGGGAACGTGTCTATGATGTTCTGCGCAACGCGCGTTCCGCACCTTTCGCTCCCTTTGCGGCGGACGCACCCAGAAAAGAGGCACGCATGGCATCTTCCAAAGATCTGATCCTGGAAAACGCACGTATCCTGTTTGCCGCCAACGGCTTCAAGGGTACCACTATCGCACAGATCGCCAAGACGTCCAACGTGACGGATGCGGCCATCTACCGGCACTATCGTTCCAAGCAGGAAGTGTTTGACGTCATCGTCGAAACCTACCTGGAAGAATACCGAAAGCTGATGGCGGCCATCAAGGAGCGGCAGAAGAGCGGCTATTGCCTGCTGGAAACGCTGATCCTCGACCATTGCGGATTCATCGACAAACGCCTGACCGACACCCGGGTGCTGCTGAACACCTACACCACCATTCCCAGCGCCCGCGCGGTGATGGACGCGCTGTCCACCAGCCTGTTCCAGACCGTGGAAGCCTGCCTGATCCGGGGCATCCGCGACGGCACGGTGCGCGACGACATCGACGTGCCCGAAACGGCGCGCATCGTCGGCATTCTGCTGCTGGGGCTGAACCGCCGCCGCATCTTCTGGCCGGAAACGCCCGACCTCGCGCGCGGGGTGGTGGCCTTCTGCCAGCGCAGCATCAAGAGCTGACCGGACAGTTCGCGACCCGGCATGCGGGCTGCGGCCCGACCGTGCCGGGCGTGCCGCGTTGGCGCCCCCCCCATGCCTCGATTTTGCCTTGGGCAAACGGAACGGCCCGTCCGGATGGACGGGCCGTCGTCATTTGCGTGGTGGGGCATGGCTGTTTTCCGCGCGCCCTGCGCCGGAGAATCCGGCGCGGGTGCCGAAAGGACCGTGGGTATGCCGTGCCTACCTGCCGTCGTCCAGCCGCATGTCCGCCGGGGCCGTGGCCCGCACCGTGTGGCGGATGGTGGCGGTGGCGCGCGGCGCAACATCCAGCGTCCACACCAGATGGTGGTTTTCCGTGGCGGGCTTGGGGTCGGACTCCACGCTGAGGCTGATGGCCGTGTCGCGCGGCTGCGGCTGCGGGTCTTCCACGCGCACGGACACCGGGGTGGCGCGCCGGTTGGCCACCTCGATGGTCCAGGCCCAGGTGCGGGTCTGCTGCTTGTTCACCAGCCCTTCGCGCCCGCTCTTGCGTTCGTCCAGGCGCATGGTGGCGGACACCATGGGGTCGCTGCCGAAGAAGATGTCGGCCTTGTCTTCGGCCAGGCTGAAGGGGGCGCTGCCCACGCTGGCCCCATCGGCCACGTACAGCGCTTCGCCCGTGGGATAGTGGCGCGGTTCGGGCAGGGTGACGGAGGCGGTAAGGAAGGCGCGCGGGTCCGCCGCCGGGCGCACGGTGTGCCGGAAGGCGGCGGGCCATGTTTCGCCGCGCAGGGCCACGCGGGCGCTGCCGCCCGCGGGCAGGGTGCGCGGGCCAAGGTCCCACACCTCGTAGGTGGCCTTTTCGTCCACCGCAGGGGCGGCGGGCGCTGCATCGGCGCGCAGGGCCACGGCTTCGGCGGCCATGGGCGCGGCCTTCATGGCCATGGGCATGGGCGTCACGCCCAGTATGGGCCGCAATTGCCAGTCGCGCAGGGGCGGCGGTTGCAGGGCCGTGCCCGGCTCCACCGTGGCCACGGACAGGCGCGCGCCGTTCCAGTCCACGGAGCCGCCCTGGCGGATTTCCGCCTCGAAGGTGAAGCCCACGCTGCCCTTGTCCGGGAAGGCCTCCAGCCGGTAGGCGGGCCGCCAGCCCGCATCGCGCAGGGTATAGGCATAGGATACCGCCAGCGGGCCGCGCGTCGGGCTTGCCAGCAGCACCGTGGCCATGGGCGCCGTACGCGTCGCGCCGCCCGCGTCGTTCAATTCCTGCTCCAGCCTGTCGATGCGCGCGGCCAGCGCGGCCTGCTTGTCACGCAGGTCGGGCAGGGTGGCGTTCAGTTCCGCCAACCGCCGGGCCATCTGGGCGTCCAGCCGCTCCAGGTCGGCGGTGGGCGCGTTGGTCACCGGGGGCTTGGACCACAGGGCCATGCGCGCCTCGGTGGCGGCGATGGACCCGGCCACGGACGCGGCCTCGCGCCGCAGCCCGGCCAGTTCGGCCCGCAGGCGCGCCAGGCGCGGGGACTCGGTTGCGTCGGCTTCACGAATGCTTATCGATGCCACCCCGTTGCCGGGGATGGTCACGGACAGGGTGGCCGGGTCCGCCCCGGCGGGCAGGGCCAGCCGGAATGCCTGACCGCCGCCGGGAGCGGCCTCCACGGACACCCGGTCTTCCACCGTGACCCGCGCGGAACGGGGGTAGAGCACCACGGACGTGGGCGCGACGGGCTGCGGGTCGGCAATGCCGACGGACTGGGTGGACAGGGCGGACTGGGCGGATTGCGCGGACTGGGCGGATTGCGCGGGCACTGCCGGGGCGTTCTGGGCCTGCGGGGCGGCCTGCGCCCCAAGCGGGGCTAGCAGCAGCGCGACGGCCAGGGTGGCCGACGCAATGCCGCAGGCGGGGAACGGAAACAGGGGAACTGTCGGTCGGCGCAGGGCGCCTCTGATGGTGAGTATACGCATGCCTGCCCTATAGCATGTTTCGCGTGGCAGGGCGAGTGGGCAGGGCGGCATGTGATGCCGGAAGGCGGAACAGCGGAACGGTGGGGCGTACCGGCGGAACGGCGGGCCGATGGGGCGTACCGGCGGGACGGACCGGCCGGTATGGGACGACGGGGGGGCGGTGCGTGAGCAAGGCCGGAAGGGAATGCGCCCCGGCAAGTGTCCGGTCGCCTGCCGGAAAGGTGGCAGGTGGACAGGGGCAAATCCATCGGGAGTCGCCTTGCGCGCACTCTCGCGCACTCCTGATGCGGCAACTTTCCGGTGGGTGTCGACCCGGTCTCCGTGCTGCGGCGGGCATTGGCCGTTTCGACGCGGTAGCCCGGCGTAGCGGCTACCCGGCTGCGGGGTCCAGCAGGTCGGTGTCGTCGTGGGCGTAGGGCGGGGCGCAGCAGCACAGCACCAGCAGCGGCACGTCCCCGGTGTTGGCGATGCGGTGCGGCGTGCCGGGGGCGATGTGCACGGTGTCGCCCGGCCCCACGGCAAAGCTGGCATCGCCCAGGGTCATCAGCCCCTGTCCGGCGGTGACGTGGTACAGTTCCTCGCTCTGCGGGTGGCGGTGCAGCAGGGTGACGCAGCCGGGCGGCACCTTCGCCTCGGCCAGCGACTGGTTGCGGTTGCCGTGCACGGCGGGGTGCATCAGTTCGCGGATGATGGACCCGTCGCGGGTGACGTAGGGCGCGACGTCGGCGCGGGCCGTGACGGTGGCTGCGGGGGCGCCGTGGGCGGCAGGGGCGGTGGCATTGGGGCGGGACATGCGGCTCCTTGGGCTGCCGTGGGCGGCGTTCATATGCGTGCGGGGGGGGGGGCAGTGTTCGTTCCGGGGCAGGTCGTCAGGTGCTCGCGCACCCGAAACAAGGCGCCCCGGCCCACGGTCCTCGAAAGTCCTCATGGAGCCGGGGCGCATGCATCCGGTCGTGCCATCGTCATGCCCGATGGGGCACGGCGCGTCAGTACAGCTGCTTCAGCAGGTCTTCCGCGCTCTTGGTGTCGTCGTCGCCCCGGTGTACCGGGTCGCCCGCCGTGGAGGTGGGCTGGGTGCCCAACTGGAACGGCAGCAGGTAGCTGGTCTCGGAGCCCGGCCCGGCGATCTGCCCGGTCTTGCCGTCCACGCGCACCATGACGATGCCGGGGGGCATGGGGAAGTCGTCCGCAGGGTACTTGGGCTCCACCACCTTGCGGTAGTCCACGAAGATGGGCAGCGCGGCGCGCCCGCCGGTTTCGAACTTGCCCATGGGCGCCACCTGGTCGAAGCCCACGTAAACGGCGGTGACCAGATGCGGGGTGTAGCCGATGAACCACGCGTCGCGTTCGTCGTTGGTGGTGCCGGTCTTGCCCGCCAGGGGCTTGCCCAGCACCTTGGCCTTGGTGGCCGTGCCGTCCTGCACCACTTCCTTCATCAGGGTGGCCATGATGAAGGCGTTCTGCGGGCTGAGCACCTCGCGCACGTCGGGCTTGGATTCGAACAGCGTTTCGCCCCAGGCATCGCCGATGGAATGGATGAACCGGCGCTTGGCCACGCGCCCTTCGGCGGCAAAGGCGGTGTACGCCTCGGCCATGTTGATGGGCGAAACCGCCACCGCCCCCAGGCTGACGGAAAGCTCGTTGGGGAACGGCCCTTCCAGCCCCAGCGCCGTGGCCCGCTCGATGACGGCGGGTATGCCGATCTTCTGGGCCACGCGGATGGTGCACAGGTTGCGCGACTTGGCCAGCGCCGTGCGCAGCAGGGTGGGGCCGTAGAACACGCCTTCGAAGTTTTCCGGCCGCCAGATCTTGTCGGTGTACTCGTTCAGGTACACGAAGGGCGCATCCAGCACCACCGACCCGGCGGTAAAGCCGTGGTCCATGGCGGCGGAATACACGATGGGCTTGAACGACGAGCCGGGCTGGCGCCTGGCCTGGATGGCCCGGTTGAACTGGCTGTCGCTGAAGCTGTAGCCCCCCACCAGGGCCAGTACGTCGCCGGTGTCCGGCTCTATGGTCACCACGGCGCCCTGCACGTCGGGGTACTGTTCCAGCGAAAGCTGGATCACCCCGGCCTGCGAGACCAGCGAGGGGTTGTAGCTGGCGGCCTTGCCGTCGGCCCCCAGGGCGGAAACCCACACCACGTCGCCCACGTCCAGCACCTTCTTGGCGTCCTTGACGGCGGCCACGTTTTCGGGGGCGTAGCGGATGTCCGGGGTGCGGCACCAGGCCATGGACTTCACGTCGATGAAGCCCCGGTAGCCGCCCAGGCGCACTTCCGCGCCCTGCGGCACCACCTTGGTCACCAGCGCCCGCGCCCATGCGCCATCGGCCAGCGCGGCGGGGGTGAAGTTTTCGTGCTTCAGGAAGGCGTCGTATTCCGTGGGCTTCAGCCGTTGCAGCGGCCCGCGCCAGCCGTGGCGGTGCGAGGCGTCGTTAAGCCCGTTGCGCAGGGCCTTTTCCGCCGCGGACTGGTGCAGCGGCTCCATGCTGGTGCGCACGTGCAGGCCCAGTTCGTAGATGGCGTCCTCGCCGTAGCGGTCCACCTTCAGGCCCAGGCGCTTGACGTTGGCCTCGCTGAAGAAGTCGATGAGCTGGCGGCGCACCTCTTCAAGGTACCACGCGCCCTCGCGCCAGCCGCTGTCGTCCATGGACCGGTACACCAGCGGCTGGGCCACGGCCTCGTCGTATTCGGCGCGGTTGATCCAGCCCAGGTCCAGCATGCGGTGCAGCACGTACATCTGGCGCTGCCTGGTGGCGTCCGGATCGCGGAAGGGGTTGTACTTCGAGGGGGCCTGCGGCAGCCCGCCGATCACCGCCGCCTCGGCCAGCGACAGTTCGTTGACGTGCTTGCCGAAGTAGGTGCGCGCCGCCGCCTCCACCCCGTAGGCGCCGCCGCCGAGGTATATCTGGTTCAGGTAGATGGTGAGGATTTCGTCCTTGCTCAGGTATTTTTCCAGCCTGTAGGCAAGGATGGCTTCCTTTATCTTGCGCTCGTAGCTCTTTTCGGAGGTCAGCAGCAGGCGCTTGACGATCTGCTGGGTGATGGTGCTGCCGCCCTGCTTGATGGACCCCGCCTGCATGTTCTTGAGGAACGCGCGGAAGATGGCGATGGGGTCGATGCCCTCGTGCCGGTAGAAGCCGTCGTCCTCGGCGGCCAGAAAGGCCTGGGGCACGCGGGGCGACATCTTGTCCAGCGGCGCGAGAAAGCGCTTTTCACGGTAGAAATAGCCCATCACGCTGCCGTCGCGGGCATACACGGTGGTGACGAGGGGGGGGCGGTAGTCGGCGATGCGGGTGAAGCTGGGCAGGTCGTGCGAGGCCCAGACCACCAGCATGGCGGCAAGCCCGGCCGCGGCGGCAATGCCAAGCGCGCCGACGATGCCGAGGGTGAGCAGCAGTTTTTTCATGGGGGTGCGCGTTACAACGTTTCCGGCCCGTCGTCCAGAGCGCCCGGTTTGCCGGGCCGGGGCGGCCTGCGGCGGCCACGGGGGGCGGTGCGGGGATCAGGGATGGGCTGGGGTTTGGGCAGGGGGGCCGCGCCGGTGGAAGCCGGGGCGGCGGGGGCATCGACATCATTGGGTGCGGCGTCAGCCGGAGCCGCAAAGGGCAGCCCGGCCTCGAAGGCGTCCAGCGGGGTCAGGCCCCAGGCCAGGCGCAGGCGCCCGAACAGCAGGCGGACGTCCTTTTCCGTCAGGTGCACGGCGGCCAGCACGCCGGACAGGGTACGCCCTTCGCGTACGACCACACAGTGGTCCGGGGTGAACAACGTGATGCGCTCGCCGCGCATCCACAGCGGAAACAGGCGACAGTACCAGGGCCGCACCTCGCGCGGAAGGCGGCAGCCCTCCGTACCCAGAAAGGCGCAGTCGCCCCGGCGGTCCACCGCCAGGCGCAGGTGTTCGCCGTGCAGGGGGAACAGGGCCTCCACGGCGGCTTCCTCGCCGGGGAACAGGCGCTTCATGCCGTCCACGAAGGGGCGGGTGTTGCGTTCGGTGGCAAAGCCCCCCACGTGGTCGCACCATTCCACGATGCGCTCCCATTCCGAGCGGGACAGGGGGAAGCAGAATTCCTCCTCGCCGGGGGTGGTGGAGCAGCAGGTGGTCCCCTGCGCAGCGCAACGGGCGCAGGCCGAAGGATCGGGCGCGGGGGCGTCCCGTCTGGCATGGGGCCGGGCATGGGGCCTTGCGCAGGGGGTGCCCGTCGTGCCCGTTGTATCGGGCGTTTTGGGGGTGCGGGGTGCGCGTGCCATGTCAGTAGGCTCCGGAGCCGGAGTTGGGCCAATGGCCGTTGAAGCCGCGCAGCACCACCACCCAGAACGTGCGCCCCGGCTTGCCCCGGTGGGTGGACTGGTAGTTGGTGACCTGCACGGATTCGAACATTTCTTCGAGCTGCGGTGGCATCCTTGGCCCGTCGCGGCGCACCAGCACGGCGTCCCAGCCTACCTTGTCGGTGGGGGCGGGCCAGATGTCGTACTGGCTCATGCGGCGGCCGAAGTCGGCGCAGTAGGTCACCGGCTGGCCGGGTGCGTAGAACGCCAGCGAGGCGGTCATGTCGTAGGCGTCGGAAAAGAAGAACACCCGGTCCGGGTCGGGCAGTTGCCGACGCACCTCGTCGAGGTGCTCGCCAAGGTCGGCCCAACCCTTTAGGCGGGTTGCGGGGTTGTACTGCGGCGGCAGGGGCAGCGCATCCTGCGCGTGCACCAGGCCGAAGGTCAGCACGCCCAGCACCGCCCACACGGGCACCAGCCTGCGCCATACGGTGGTGTGCGTCCCCGCCGCGAGCAGGACGGCGTCGCGGCGGCGGGCGGCGACGAGGTCGGCCAGGCAGCACGCGGCCAGCATGATGCCCGCCACGTAGCTCATGGCGGGCCAGTTGGGGTAGATGCGGGTATGCAGGCTCCACAGGGTCATGCCGCCCCACAGGGGCCAGAACCCGGCGGCCAACAGGATGTCGCGGCGCAGTCGGTCCGGATCGCAACCTGCGCCGATGGGGGCAGTGGGCACGGAAGGGGTGCCCGGTACGGAAGCCATGCCGCCGCCCCCGGCTCCGTTCCTGCCGCCGGGCGCGTGCCCGGAGCAGGCGTTGCGCAGGGCGCGCCAGCCGCCCACCAGCATCAGGCCCAGCCACCACGGGGTGATGATGCCCGCCTGCGCGCCCAGATGTTCGGGCAGGCGGTCCGGGGTCAGAAAGGTCTTGGCGGCCTTGCCCGCCACCCCGGCCAGGGTGGCCACGTGGCGGAAGCTGACCCAGTCGTTGGAAATGTTCCAGGCCAGGATGGGCAGCATGCCCACGGCGGAACCGGCCAGCATCACCGCCAGCACCCGCCAGGCCACGCCGCGCGCCAGCAGGTCGTGGCGCGCAAGGCCCCACAGCCACAGCACGGCCACGCCCGCCATGGCCAGCATCATGTACTTGGCCAGCACGCCCAGGGCCATGCACGCGAACAGCAGCACGTAGGGGGTGCGGCCACGCGGCTCGCGCGAGATCCAGTGCAGGCAGAACAGCGCGCCCGCCCAGCACAGCAGCAGGGGGCTGTCGGTGGTCATCAGCACGCCCGATGCAATGAACAGCGGGGTGGTGTTGGCAACGAACAGGGTCAACACGCCCAGCGCGGGTGCGCGGAACAGCCGGGCAACACCGAGATACAGCAGTGTCTGGGCCAGCGCGGCATTGACCACCGCGCCCATGCGCACGCCGGTTTCCGTGTCGCCCAGCAGGGCCGTCCACCCGTGGATGAGCCAGGCGATGAGCGGCCCCTTGGAATAGTAGGAAAGCTGCAACCTGCGCGACCAGTCCCAGTACTGCGATTCGTCCTGCACCAGATCCAGCTGGCCGGAGATCACGAACCACAGCCGCACCAGGGTGGTGACGGCAATGATTGCGCCCGCGCACAGGGCGGGGTTGCGTTCCCAGATGGGGGCCGCGGGCAGGCCCAATGGCGCGGGAGCGGCGCCGGAGCGCGCGCCGTGGCTGCCGTGGCTGCCGGTGTCGGCGGCATTGGCGGAAGGGCGGAATTCGGGCCGGTGTATGGATGCGGACATGCGCGCGAAAATGACCTGTGGGGATTGATGATGATGGAAGCCGGCAGGGCGGGCAGGGCCGCGTGCCGGGAAGCGTGGCTGGCTTGAATCGTCGTGGTCCGAGCCGCGCTGGCGTGAACCGTTGCGGCACGAATGGCTCCGGATCGGTGCCGCTGGGAATGTAGCCTCTCGGAGGGGGGGTGTCCAGAAGGGGGGATGCGGCGGTGCCAGCCGATGCCGGGGAGAGGCCGGGAGAGACCGGGATGGACACGCCCGTGGGACCGGCATGCGGACGGGCGGAGCGTACCCCTGCGGCGGCGGAACGTTCGTTCGGATATCCGCCGCCGCAAGGGGGGTGCGTTACTTGTACAACCGCTTGAGCACCTTCAGCTTCAGGTCGGAGCCGGGTGCGAAGCGCAGGGGGATGTCGAAGAAGTTGGACCCCACGGCTGTCGCGCGCGGTGCGGAGAAGGTGGCCAGCCCGGCGGGGCCCGCCATGGCGCCGTGCCCGGTTTCGCCAACGCCCCCCTGCGGCAGGCGCGGGTTGGCGAGGTGGGTGGCCGCGTCGTTGATCAGCACTGCCCCGGCGCGGGTGGTTTCCATCAGCCGTTCGCCGCGCGCGTGGGCGGTGGTGAAGGCGTACAGCGCGGTGAGCGCGGGCAACCCGGCCAGAAAGGCCGTGGCCTCGTCCAGCCGGGTGTAGGGGCGCACCACCAGCACGGGGCCGAAGCCTTCCTCGCGCAGCACGGGGCTGTCATCGGGCACGTCGGTCAGCAGGGTGGGCGGCACGTACAGGGAGGCCCTGTCAGGTTGATTGGCCGCATCGCCGGGGCCGAAGGGCAGGGCGCGCCCGATGGCCAGCCGTTCCGCCTGGCGCGCGAACCCGGCGGCGGAGACCATGCGGCCAAAGTCCGCGCTGGTGCGCGGCTGCGGGCCGAAGGCGCGTTCCAGTTCGGTGCGCAACGCGTCCAGCACGCGGTCCAGCACGGTGCGCTGCACCAGCAGCACGTCGGGCGCGGCGCGCAGTTGCCCGGCATGCAGGAACTTGGCCCACACGATGCGCCGGGCGGCCATGGCCATGTCCGCATCGCCGTGCACCAGCGCGGCGGACGGTCCGCCGGTGATGGCGGCATACGGGGTCAGCGTGGGGGCGGCCAGCGCGGCGATGGTCCGCGCTCCGCGCGCGTCGCCGTCGTACCACACGAAATCGGGCGCGGTGGCCAGCAGGGCCTCGTCCGTTTCCGCGCCGCCGCCGACCACGGCCACATGCTCCGGCTCGAAATACTGGCGCACCATCCGGGCCACCATTTCCGCCGTGGCCGGTGCTTCCGCCGAGGGGCGCAGCACCACGGCATTGCCCGCGCCCATGGCGTCGGCCAGGGGCACCAGCAGGCTGCGGAACGGGTCGGCCCAGTGGGCGTAGGCCGCGACCCGGCCCAGCGGCTGACGGCGCACGTAGCTGCGCGCCTTGAACTGCCCCAGCGACGGCAGCACCCGCCGCCCGCCGCAGAAGCCGGGCACGGCCTTGATCAGCCAGTCGATCTCGTGCAGCACGGGCACCACCTCGCGCACCAGAAAAGGGTGCTCCGGGCGGCCATAGTCGGCGCGGATGGCATCGGCCAGACGGTCGCGGTAGCCCTGCACGCCTTCGCGCAGGCGACGCAGGGCGTCCACCCGCGCGCCGGAGGGCAGCACCGCGCCCGAGGCGATGAACGCCTTCTGGCGGGCGGCCAGCGCGGCCATGTCCTCACCGATGACCGAGGGGCCGGTGGCGGAAGAGCCGGTGGGCGCGGTGGCGGTGACTGCGTCGGCGTGCGGTACGGAGGAGGGGGCAGCGGACGGGGCGGCGGATTGGGTCATGGCACACTCCTTGGCGGACGTTCCGGTACGGGGCGGATGCGCCCCGCCCGATACGCGGGGTTCGGGGGACGGCTGGCGGCTGGCCGGGACGCGGGGTGCCCGATGGCGACTGGACGACTGGGCGACAGTGCGTCTGGCGACTGGGCGACTGGGGCGCCGGAAGTGCCCGCGTGTCTGGCCCTGTCTGGTTCTTCACGGGCCGGGCCCATTCTTCACGGTCCGGTCCGATCCGGGCTGATCCGGGCAGACCCGGTCAGACCCGGGCAGGGCAAAGACGGTGGCGCGCGTCCGGTACGGTCCGCCATTGTGTACTGATAACGCATCCCCTGTCGCCGCGCCAGTGGGGGCGGCGAGGAAACACCCCCGCGACCGCCTTGACAGCTTGCCTCTTGCGGTGCAGGGTAAACTGGCCTTCGTGCGGCCCGGCGCCTGGAGTCTGCTGTTCTGCAAGCAGCCAATGGCGCTGACGGGGCCGGTCACTGCGGGCGCATGCGACACCGCTTGCGCCCCTTCGGCGTGCCCGTGGCACGGCGCGACGCACGTGCCCCTTTCCCCATGCCGCGCGGATGCCGCAATGATCCGTTCAGGGAGAGTTCTCACCATGTCAAAGGGTTCCAATCAGTTCGACGTCATCGTCGTGGGCGGCGGCCCGGCCGGGCTGTTCGCCGCGTACCACCTTGCCGAGCATTCCGGCCTGCGCATCTGCCTCATCGAGCGCGGGCAGGACGTGCGCAAGCGCAGCTGCCCCATCAACAAGACGCAGAAGTGTCTGAAGTGCAAGCCGTGCCACATTCTGTCCGGCATGGGCGGCGGCGGCCTGTTTTCGGACGGCAAGCTCAATTTCATCCACAAGCTGGGCAAGACAGATCTTACCCAGTTCATGCCCCGTTCCGAGGCAGAGACGCTGATCAACGAAACGGAGACCATCTTCAACCGTTTCGGCATGGACGGCCCGGTCTACCCCTCGGACATGGAGGCGGCCAAGGCCATCCGCAAGCAGGCCAAGAAGCACGGCATCGACCTGCTGCTTATCAAGCAGAAGCACCTTGGCAGCGACTGCCTGCCCGACCATATCGCCTCCATGTGCGCGCACATCCGCGACAAGGGCGTGGATATCCGCACCGGTGAAGAAGTGCGCACCCTTACCGTGGAAAACGGCGCGGTGCGCGGCCTTGTCACCGACAAGGGCGAATATGCGTGCAAGGCGGTAATCATCGCCCCCGGCCGCGTGGGCGCGGACTGGGTGGGCGAACTGGCCCGCGGCCACGGCCTGGCCGTGAGCCAGCGCGGCATAGAGGTGGGCGTGCGCGTGGAAGTGCACAAGGACATCATGTCGGACATCACCGACGTGATCTACGACCCCACCTTCTTCGTGCAGACCGACAAGTACGACGACCAGACCCGCACCTTCTGCACCAACCCGGAAGGGTTCATCGCGCTGGAGAACTACCAGGACTTCGTGTGCGTGAACGGCCACGCCTACCGCCACCGCAAGTCGGAGAACACCAACTTCGCCTTCCTGTCCAAGGTGGTGCTGACCGACCCGGTGTCCGACAACCAGGGCTACGGCACCGCCATCGGGCGGCTGGCCACCATCATCGGCGGCGGCAAGCCCATCCTGCAGCGTTTCGGCGATCTGCGGCGGGGCCGCCGGTCCACGTGGAACCGCATCAACAAGGGCTACATAGAGCCCACCATGACCAACGTGGTGCCCGGCGACATCGCCATGGCCCTGCCGGAACGCATCGTGACCAACCTGGTGGAGGGGCTGGAGCAGCTGAACAACGTCATGCCCGGCATCGCCAACGAGGAAACGCTGCTCTACGCGCCGGAGATCAAGTTCTTCGCCACCCAGGTGGAGACGGACAACCGGCTGGAAACCTCGCTCAAGGGGTTGTTCGTGGCGGGCGACGGGCCGGGCGTTGCGGGCAACATCGTGTCCGCTGCGGCCACCGGGCTGATCCCGGCCAAGGCCATCATCGAGCGGATGTAGCCGGGCGGCGTGCCGTTGCCTCCGGAATCGGGGGGCGGCGTGCAGCGGCTGCATGATACATGGTCAAACGGACGGGGCGCCTTGCGGGGTGTCCCGTCTTTTCGTGCGCGCGAGGGGCGGGGCATCCGGATCGGTCGGGGGAGGGGGGCGGGGTGCGCCATCCAGTGCCGGCGGCAAGACGGGGTACAGCAAGGGCGGCAGGACGGCGGCGCGGGCAGGCCCCCCCATGTCTTGAACATCGCCGTTGCGGTCTTATGTTTTGGGACGAGACACCAATCGCGCCCGGCGCGAGGGAGGTGATACGCATGTTCACCGGCATAGCGCGCGTGCCACGGCACGTATGGGACAGCGACCCGGTCGTTCGGGACGACTTCGAACGGTTGATCGAACGGCTGGAAGGGCTGGCCCTGGATGTGGGGCTGGACCCCGACCGCAACATCTGCCTTACCGACAACAAGGAGGATGTGCGGGTGGGGATAAGCGAGGAAATGGACATGTATCTGCGCGAGGAGCCCGGCACCTGGCGCATGTAGACGAGGTGGCGCGTCGGCCATGAACCGGTCCGACCGGCAGGCTGGAACGGTTCGGCCAGGAAGTCTGGCCGGAACAGTCAGGCCGGAACAGCCGGGCAGGAGAAATCGGGCCAAGGCAGTGCCTGGCCGGATGCGACGCGCGGAAGGAACAACAGAGGGGCGCTCCGCCATGGCGGAACGCCCCTTTTTCGTGGTCGTTTTTCCGTTGTGTCCTGCCTGCGGCCACCGCCTACGAGCAGGACGAGGACACCGAGTTGGGTGGAAACACCCGGATGGCCCAGGTCAGCGCCAGTGCGAACAGCGCCGAGATGATGCCCACGGCGGCGTCCCAGAACGGCGGCGCGCCAAGGGCTATGCGCATGAGCAGGGTGGCGATGACGTAGCCGGAGTTGCGGAACACCGCGTGGAACGAGGGCATGAAGGTCTGGGCCACCAGCACCATCAGGATGTCCGCGAAGATGAGCACCGTGTAGATGGTTTCGAAAAAGTCGAACGACTGGCCGGTGGTGGCGAACATCCAGCCGTCCCACAGGGCAATGCCGATGAAGGCCACGAACAGGCCGAGCGCCAGAAGCTTCTTGGCCATGACGTAGTGCATGCGGTCCATGGCCGAGGTGATGTACCCCTGCGGGCGCTGCACCTTGTAGTACAGGCCAAGGCACAGGAATATCACCAGCGCGGCGCTGGCCGATACGATGATGTGCAGCACGGGTTGCAGGTCGAGCGAAAGGCTGATGGGCTCGTGCATGTGCGAAAGCTCCTTGAAGGAGTTTCGCAGCAGGATCAGCGCGAGAATCTCGAACTGCTTGCCCACCGAGCGCGACAGCGAGCAGGACAGCACCAGGATCAGGCTCATCACTTCCAGCACCAGCAGCATGGTGAAGGCGAAGTTGACGGCCTGGAAGTGGTTGGAGGGAACGAAGCGGGTCAGTTCCACCGGCAGACCGGCCAGCAGGCCGCGCCGGTTCAATTCGATGGCGATGATGCCGCCGATGAACGCGAAGATGAGACCAAGCGCCACCCGGCGCTGGGTGCGCGGGTGTTCCCAGTAATGGTGCAGCAGGTCGAAAAGATTGGTGAGCGGTTCGAGGCGGAACATGGTCGTGCCCGGCGCTGGGGCCTGATGGATGGTTTGGTGTCTTGCGCGGCCACGCGGAGTGCGAGCCGCGTGCGCATGTGACCAGTGTCGTCCGCCTATATCAGGAAATAACGACAAACAGAAAGGGATTTGCCTGAATTTTCCGAACCGTCGGTTGGTCCGCCCCGGCGTTGCCGTATGGGCTAGGGACCAGGTTCACCGGCAAATCCCTTTCATCGGGAAGTGTTCCGTCGGCATTATTCCTTCGCATCCTCCGCCGGGGTTTACCTGCGGCTGCCAGGGGAGCATCCGCGGGCCTCTGCCATGTATGTCTGGGAAGCAGGGGCCTTCCCTGACGTGTTCCTGACATGCATGACCTTTCCCTTGCTATAGGGATAAGGCCGCGTGGCGTGTCGTCAAGCGTGACGGGTGGCTGTTGGCGTTATTTTGTGAGGGGGGAGCGGGCGGGGCGGTGGGCGGCGCGGTGCAGGTGCGTGAAGGGGAGAGAGGGAAGGGGTGAAAGACGTTTCGGCACGGGGGGATGGCGCAGGGTGACGGTGGCGGGGCGGTGGTGCCGCAACGGGCAGGCAGGAACGGGCAGGAGGACTTGTCGAACTGGGCTGGGCGAACTGGAGCCGGGCGGGCAGCTGGCAGCACGGGGCGGGAGCTTGGGCTTGCCTGCCACGGCCCGCCGCACCCGGCGAAAAAACAGTTGACGCGCGGCCACCCCGTTGGCTATTGAATCGCTCCGCGCCACCGGCGCGCCGGTGCGTCCCCATCGTCTAGCCGGCCCAGGACAACGGCCTTTCACGCCGTCGACAGGGGTTCAAATCCCCTTGGGGACGCCAAATTTCGAGAGCCACCAGGAAAATTCCCGGTGGCTCTTCTTGTTGCGTCTGACGCTGTTGACCGGATGTCGTCAGGAAAGCCCGTACCACACCCCCCGGCCCTTGCCCTGCATGGCAAGCTGACCGCTTTCCACCAGCCTGCGAAAGTGTTCCTTCAGGGTGTTCCGGCTGGCCCCGGTCAGGATGGTCATTTCCTTCAGCGTTACCCGGCCATGCGCGCGGGCATGGTCCATGATGCGCAATGAAAGTTCCGGCAACGCCGCCAGCAGGATGCGTTCCCGCTCCACCTTTCGTTCCAGCCGCTGCATCTGCTGGTGCAGGGCGCGCAGAAAGAACAGCAGCCAGGGCTGCCAGTCGGGCGCGTCGGCGCGGATGGTCACCTGCGTCTGGCGCAGTGCCAGGTAGTAGCCTTCCCTGTTGTTCTCGATGACGCTTTCCAGCGAACTGTATGGCGTGTAGCCGTACCCGCAGCGCAGCAGCAGAAGCGTGGTCAGGATGCGCGACAGGCGACCGTTGCCGTCCTGAAAGGGGTGGATGGCCAGGAACGCCACGGTGAAGATGCCGATGACCAGCAACGGATGCAGGCTTCTGGTTTCCAGCGTGGCGTTGGTCCATTCGACCAGTTCGCGCATCAGGCGCGGCGTGTCGAAGGGCGCCGCAGTCTCGAAGACGATGCCGATCTGCCGCCCTTCCGCGTCGAAGGCCGCCACGTTGTTCGGCGCGGTCTTGTACCCGCCCCGATGGCGTCCGTCCTTGTGGCTGTGTCGCAGCAGGTCCCGATGCAGTTGTCGGATGTGGTTTTCCGTCAGGGTGATGTGCTCCCATGCCTGAAAGACCTGCTCCATGGTCTGCGCGTAGCCTGCCACCTCCTCCTCGTCGCGCGTGGTGAAGGCATGGTCGGAAAGGTGCGTCAGCAACCGTTCCACCTCGCTGTCGGACAATCTGCTGCCCTCTATGCGGGTGGACGACCCCACGCTTTCGATGGTGGCCACCCGGCGCAGGGCTGAAAGGCGTTCGGGCGCAAGGGTGCCCAGTGCCTTCCAGGCCCCCTTGAATTCATCGATTTCCGCAATCATGCCAAGAAATTCCGGCGTGATGCGCAAGGAGTCGGTGGTGATCATGTCCATATGTTCATCCGAAAACATCCGATTCGTCAATCCATAAATTCATCCGTTTTCATCCGATTGTGAGCGGTGATGTGGCGCGGTCACCCTTCGTCACCCCATTCCCCACCCTGTCACGTTGACGCCACCCCGCCGAGTTCCTATGACTGGCGGGTGCGTACCCCCAGCAGCAAACCGGCATTCCGGCCAGACATGAACGGCCCCGGCCCCGCCACCAGCAGCACCCTGCCGGGCGCGGCCCGTGTGCTTGTCCTTGCCATTGCGGTGTGCCTTGCCAGCATCGCCGCCCCCGTCGGTCCGGCTTGCGCGGTCACCCCTGCGGTCACCCCCACGGGCTTTTCTGTCCGCGCCGTCACCTCTGCCACCACGGGTTCCCCGGTCAACGCAACGCCCCCGGTTCCAGTTGCTTCCCCGGCTGGCGGTGCCGCTCCGGCTTCTGCCTTTTCTCCGGCTCCGGCTGTCCCGCAGGCTGCCCCGCAGGTTCCCCGTGCCCACGCCGTCCAGCCGCTGGAAGCCGCCCCCGCCCCACAGCCGCAGGACGCTCCTCACGTGCAGCGTGTCCTTATCATCGGGGGCGACAGGAATTATCCGCCCTACGAATACCTGGACGACAAGGGCCAGCCCACCGGGTTCAACGTGGATCTTTCGCGCGCGGTGGGAGAGGCCATGGGCGTGCCCGTGCGCTTCGTGCTCATGGACTGGTCACGCCTGCACACCGCCCTTGCCGACGGCACGGTGGATGCCCTGCAACGCACTCCGTATTCCAACCTGTGGCTGCGCGAGGCGGAATTGACCCCGCCGCACACCACCATCAACCACGCCATCTTCGCCCGCAAGGGCACGCCCGCCGTCTTGTCGCTGGAGGAACTGGCCGGAAAAAAGGTCATCGTCCACCCCGGCGGCAGCATCAACGACATCCTCGACGGCATGGGCTACGAGAAGGACCTGATCTTCTCCAAGACCCCCGTGGGCGGGCTGCGCCGCCTTGCCGGGGGCGAGGCCGACTACGCGGTGGTGGCCATGCTGCCCGGCATGTTCACGTTACAGCACGACGGCATCGACAACGTGCGCGTGGTGGCGAAAAGCGTCACCAGCCAGCCCTACGGCTTTGCCGTGCGCCACGGCGACGAGGCCACCCTGGCCCTGCTGGGCGAGGGGCTGGCGCTGGTCAAGCAGTCCGGCCGCTATCAGGAACTGCGCCGCAAGTGGTTCGGCGTCATGGACACGGAGGGCATCTCCGCGCAGGTGGTGGCGCGCTACGCCGCCGTGGTGCTGGGGCCGCTGCTGCTTCTGCTGTGCGCGGCGGCGCTGTGGACCCGCTCGCTCAAGCGGCAGGTGGACCAGCGCACCCGCTCGCTGTCCGACGCCCTTTCGCAACTGCGCGAGAACCAGCAGCAACTGGTGCAGGCCGACAAGATGGCCGCCCTGGGGGTGCTGGTTTCCGGCGTTGCGCACGAGATCAACAACCCCAACGGGCTGATCCTGGTCAACGTGCCCATTCTCAAGAAGCTGAACGCAGAGGCCATGCGCGTGCTGGACGAGGTGTACAGCGAAAAGGGCGACTTTCCGCTGGGCGGCAGCAGCTATTCGCGCATCCGCGACAAGCTGCCCCGCATCGTCGAGGTGGTGGAGGAAAGCGCCCAGCGCATCCGGCGCATCGTGGACGACCTGCGCGACTTCTCTCGCGTGGCCCCGGCCAGCGACCACCAGTCCTTCGACCTTGGCGAGGTGGCGCAAAAGGCCATCCGGCTGGTGGGCAGTTCCATTGCCAAGGCCACGTCGCGGTTCGACACGCACTTCGCCCCCGGCCTGCCGCCGGTATGGGGCAACCCCTCGCGCATGGAGCAGGTGGTGGTGAACGTGCTGCTGAACGCCTGCCAGGCCCTGCCCGCGCCGGAGGCTGGTGGACCGGGCGAACCGCCCGAACCGCCCGAACCGCACGACAGGCACGACAGGCACGACAGGCTCGCCAGAGGCATCACCGTCTCCACCGTCGCCGCGCCGGACGGCAGGTCGGTGGTGCTCACCGTGGCGGACGAAGGCGTGGGCATCGCGCCGCAGGACATCCCCCGCCTGACCGACCCCTTCTACACCACCAAGCGCGCCAGCGGCGGCACGGGGCTGGGGCTTTCCGTCTCGGCGGGCATCGTGCAGGAGCACGGCGGCAGTCTGGACTTTACCTCCGAACCGGGCCGGGGCACCACCGTGCGCCTTGTGCTGCCCGTGGCAAGCGACGGCGCGTCATGAGCGGATACTGCCCGAACACCCCGGAAAGCCTCGCGGCCCCCGGCATCCTGCTGGTGGACGACGAGGCGGACTGGCTGGCCTCCATGACCCTGCTGCTGGAATTTTCCGCCGGGTTCTCCAACGTGCGCGCCTGCCAGGACAGCAGGCAGGTCATGGACATCCTGGATGCGGGGGGCATCGGCCTCGTGCTGCTGGACCTGACCATGCCGCACGTTTCCGGCACCGATCTGCTGGCCGCCATTGCCGAACGCCACCCAGACGTGTGTTGCATCGTGCTTTCGGGCATGAACCAGCTGGCCACCGCCGTGGAATGCATGCGCCTTGGGGCGTACGACTACTACGTCAAGACCGACGACGAATCGCGCATCGTGGGCGGCATTGCGCGGGCCATGCACATGCTGGAACTGCGCGAAGAAAATCGCCAGGTGGCCAGCCGCCTGGTGTCGGGCCAGTTGCGCCAGCCAGAGGCCTTTGCCGCCATCCGTACCCGCAGCGCGGCCATGCACGCCATCTTTGCCTACATCGAGGCCGTGGCCAGAAGCCCCCGGCCCCTGCTGGTCACCGGTGAATCGGGCGTGGGCAAGGAAAGCCTGGTGCGCGCCGCCCACGAACTGAGCGGCAGGCGCGGCCCGCTGGTGGCCCTGAACGTGGCCGGGCTGGATGACGCGGTGTTCGCCGACACGCTGTTCGGCCACGTGCGCGGCGCCTTCACCGGGGCGGACGTTCCGCGCCGGGGGCTGGTGGAAGAGGCGGCGGAGGGCACGCTGTTCCTCGACGAGATCGGCGACCTGTCCATCGCCTCGCAGATCAAGCTGCTGCGCCTGCTGCAAGAGGGCGAATACTATCCGCTGGGCAGCGACCAGCCGCGCAGGCTGTGCGCCCGCGTCATCGCCGCTACCCACGCGGACCTTGCCGCCAGCGAGCGGGAAGGGCGCTTCCGGCGCGACCTGTTCTTTCGCCTGCGCACCCACCACGTGGCCGTGCCGCCCCTGCGCGAACGGCCCGAAGACATCGCCCCGCTGCTGGACCACTTTCTGGGCGAGGCGGCGGCGGCCATGGGCAAGCGCAAGCCCACCCCGCCGCCGGAACTGGCCGCGCTGCTGGCCAGCTATCCCTTCCCCGGCAACGTGCGCGAACTGGCGGCCATGGTCTACGACGCGGTCAGCCTGCACGCCGGGCGCATGCTGTCCATGGATGCCTTCAAGCGGCACATCGGCACGCCGGAAGCGGCAACCGCCGTGGCCGCCGCCGTGGCGGAGGGGGACAACCCCTTTGCCGGGCTGCCCACCCTGCCCAGCTTCGCCCAGGCGGAGCGGCTGCTGCTGGACGAGGCCATGGCCCGTTCCGGCGGGCGGCAGACCCTGGCCGCGCGGCTGCTGGGGGTCACCCAGTCCGCCCTGTCCAAGCGCCTGAAGGCACAACGCCGCGACGACGACGCCAGCTGACGCATTCCCCCGCCATCCTTCCGCTTCATGAGCCCCGCCGGGATTCCCCGCCGCCGTGCCCCGGCGATGGGGTATGCCGAACGGCATATCATGCCATCGGGCAAGCCGCGCCGATACGGCGTGCACGCTTGTCTTTGCCGTTTCCAGCGGGATTCCATTCCCTGCGGCATACCCCTTCGCGCCTCGCCCTCTCCTGACTTGTTCAAATAATCACATTGATTCTGCAATGTTGCCGGAACGCTGCGGGCTGGCATCGTACCTGCTTTTGCGTTTGCGGCCACGGGTGGGCCGGGCGGGCCAGATGGGCCAGACGGGCTGGGCCGCCACGAAAGCCCCCGGGGCGCGCGCGGCATGGGGCCGCGCGCCGCAACGAACGAAGCAGGAGTACGTATGCAACAGATTGGCGCAGTCAGATCCGCCGTGCGGCGGGCATTGTTGGGCGCTTTCGCGCTGGCGGCATGGGTTGCCGTTTGCGGCGCACCCGCCATGGCGGCGGATACCGCACCCCTTACCTACGAAGGGGCCAGCACCATCGGCGGGGTGATCCTGCCGGAGGCGACCAAACTGTTCACGGCCAAATCGGGCGTGCAGTTCGGGGCCGTTGGCACCGCGGGTGCGGGTGCGGGCTTCAAGGCCGTGGTGGCGGGCAAGGTGGCGTTCGGCGGCCTGGCCAGCGAGCCCACCGCGCAGGAAAAGGCCCAACTCACCGACATCGTGGTCATCGGCTACGACGTCATGGGCGTGTTCGTGCACGGCGCGAACCCCATCAAGGGCCTGAGCATGGCCCAGCTGAAGGACATCTTTTCCGGCAAGGCCACCAACTGGAAGGACGTGGGCGGGGCCGACGCGCCCATCACCGTGTACAGCGAAAGGCTGGACGGCGGCCGGGCCACGGTGAAGGCCTTCAAGTCCATGGTGCTGGGCGACACCCCCTACGGCCCGGTGAAGGAACTGGACGACGCCACCGACTGCGTGGCCGACGTGGTCAAGGATGCCGGGGGCATTACCGCCGCCTCCATGTCCTTTGCCCTGCCCGGCGCGGTGGCCGTGCCCGTGAACGGCGCCACGCCCGACGCCGCCGGGGTGCGCTCCGGGGCCTACCCGCTCAAGCGCCCCCTGTCGCTCATCGCCGTCAATCCGTCCGCCAACGTCAAGGCGTTCTTCGAATTCATGCTCACGCCCCCGGCGCAGGCCGTGGTGGGCAAGTCGTTCGTTCCCGCGAAGTAGGGGCCAAATCGTCTTTTTGCTCGTTGGCGTCGTCAAACTTCGCCTGCCATTTCGGTTGAATACGATAAGAGTATGCGCCCTCATGGCAGGCTTGTTTTCCTCGCCAACAAACAAAAATCCTGATTTGGCCTCACTCGCATGACCGACGACACATCTCCCGTGCAACCACAACACAAGGAAGGCGTTTTCCGATGACCAAGGACATGAACGATACCGACGCGACCCGCCGCAACTTCATCAAGGCGGGCATGGTGGCTGGCGCCGCCGCGCTGCTTACCCCCGTGCTGGCCAAGACCGCGCAGGCAGCCGACGCCGCCGCGCCCGCTGCTGCTGCCGCACCCGCTGCTGCCGCCCCCGCCGCGCCCGGCGCCAAGCTGAAGATGGGCGACGTGCTGCGCGTGGCGCGCGAAAAGCTGTATCCCATCTGCCGGGTGTGTCCGGAATGCGACGGCGTGGCCTGCGCGGGCGAGGTGCCCGGCATGGGCGGCATCGGCTCGGGCCAGGCGTTCAAGAACAACTACAATGCGCTGGCCCGCATCGAACTGGTCATGCGCACCTTCCACGACGTGAAGAAGCCCGACCTCACCACCACCCTGTTCGGGCAGAAGCTGTCCATGCCCGTGACCTCCGCCGTCACCGGCGGCGTCACCTACAACATGGGCAACAAGATGACCGAAGAGGAGTACATCAACTCCATTCTCGGCGGCTGCCTTGACGCGGGCACCCTGGGCTGGGTGGCCGACGGCATCGGCGACAAGATGGAAGTGTTCGAGCGTCGCATTTCGGTGCTCAAGACCCAGTTCGGCGGCAAGGGCATCGTGACCATCAAGCCCAAGACCAACGAAGAGATCATCAAGCGCATCCGCATGGTTGAAGAGGCGGGCGGCGTGGCCGTGGCCATCGACATCGACTCGGCTGGCCGCGCCGCGCGCGCCGTGCCCGGCCAGACCGTGGAGCCCAAGACCCCGAAGCAGCTGGCCGAACTGGTGAAGTCCACCAGCCTGCCCTTCATCATCAAGGGCATCATGACGGTGGAAGAAGCGAAGATCGCCGTGGAAGTGGGCGCCAAGGGCATCTGCGTGTCCAACCACGGCGGCCGCGTGCTGGACTACACCCCGGCAACCGCCACGGTGCTGCCCGCCATTGCCGCCGCCGTGAAGGGCAAGACCACCATCCTGGTGGACGGCGCGGTGCGGCGCGGGCAGGACGTGCTGAAGTTCCTGGCCCTGGGGGCCGACGCCTGCCTGTGCGGCCGCCCGCTGGTGCGCGGTGCCCACGGCGCGGGCCGCGACGGCGTGGCACTGATCATGAACACCATCAAGGACGAACTGACCGTGGCCATGACCCTGACCGGCGTGGCCGACGTGCGCAAGGCCACCTCCAACATCATCGCGAAGGTGCAGGCATGAAACGAGCCTGGAGTCTCCTGCTCCTGGCTCTGCTGACCGCCTGGCCGGGGCTTGCCCTGGCGACCAGCGAAGGGAAGGCCCTGCGCTACGGCGGCGGAGGCCAGGGGACCGTCATGTTCGACGGCAGGCTTCACGCGTCCAAGGGCTTCCGGTGCGACGACTGCCACTCGAAGCTCTTCGACACCAAGAAGACGGCCCGTATCACCATGGCCGACCACTTCACGGACAAGGCCTGCTTCAAATGCCACAACAACACCAACAAGTCTGATGGCACGGGCGGAACGGGGGGGACGGGGTATCCGCCCACGGCCTCGCGCGACTGCGCCACATGCCATCGCAAGGTGGCCTCCAACGCGGTCACCTCCACCGATGCCATGGGCACGGTCATCGCCACGCCCTTTGTCGGCGACGAGGCGCAAAAGGCCCTGCTGCTGTCCGGCAAGCGCGGGGTGACGGCCCAGAGCACGGCCTGCCTGTCGTGCCACGGCGCGGACACGCCGCCCCACCCGGTGACCGAACGCGGCAAGACGCTGAACCTGCACATCGACCGGGCAGGCTACATGCACGGCACGCACGCCAACCTGCCCTGCGCCACCTGTCACATCGGGCAGAAGGGCGAGGACAGCTTCCTGCTGCAACCCCACGCGGTGGCCAGGCCGGACAATGCAACCTGCCTGTCCTGCCACAACGTGGGCCTGGCGCACCAGGTGAAGGCCTTCGGGCAGAGCACCCACGCCCGGAAGCTGGGCGACAAGGTGTCCTGCGACAGTTGCCACAATCCGCACGCCCAGCCCAAGAACCCGGCCAAGGTGGCCTACGCGCCGCTGACGGCCATGTACAACGCCCAGTGCCTGACCTGCCACGGCGATGCGGGCAGGCTGCGCGAACTGTCGGGCCGTTCCGTGCCCGACGCGAAGTCCGCGCACTCGTTTCTGGCCAACTGGGACGCCCACAGCCGCTCGGTGATGTGCGTGGAATGCCACACGCCCAACGACGCCGACGGCTCCATGGACAAGCCCGACTCGCACCTCATCGGCGAGAAGAAGACCGCCCTGCGCAACTGCGCCACCTGCCACACCTCGGGCGAATCGCTCATCGTGGTGCGGGCCAGCGTGCACGTGGAAGGCGCGGGCCCGGTGACCTCCGGCTACTTCCCGCCCAAGCGGGTGATGCCCGAACTGGACCGTCCGGCCGCCACCGCCCTTGCCGCCGTGGTAGCCTTCGTGGTGCTGCACGGGCTGGGCCGCATGGTGACGGGCAGGAAGGAACGCGGTCCGCATGGTCCCCATGGTCTGTTGACCTCGGAGTTCGTGTACCCCGGCTTCGTGCGGGTAACCCACTGGATCAACGCCGCGCTGTTCGTGGTGCTGGCCTTCACCGGCCTTTCGGTGCGCTTCACGGAAAGCCCGTGGGCGCTGGGGCTGGAGGCGGCGACCCGCATCCACAACGCGGGCGGCGTGCTGCTGGGCCTGAACTTCCTGGCGTACGTGGCCAGGGCGTTCCTGACCGGCGACATCCGCCAGTACCTGCCGGGGCCGGGCGAGGGCCTGCGCGCCCTGTTCATCCAGGCGCGCCACTACTGCTTCGGCATCTTCCGGGGCGAGGCCCATCCCTTCCCGGTGACGGCGCAGCGGCGGTTCAACCCGTTGCAGCGCGTGGCCTATCTGGCGGTGTTCCTGCTGGGCATGCCGGTGCTCATCGCCTCCGGCCTGCTGCTGCTCCTGCCGGAATCGGTTTCGGCATCCATCGGCCCCCGCCAGTTCCTGGTGGCGGCGCACTTCGTCATCGTCATCTGCTTCGCGCTGTTCTGCGTGGGTCACCTGTATCTTGCCACCACCGGGGCGACGCCGCTCAGTCTGGTTAAGGGCATGATCAACGGGCGGCACGAGCACGAGCCGGGCGGGCACCGTCCCCACGGGAAGGACGGCAACGCGTAACACGGCACGACCTGGATCGGACCGGCACCGGCCTTGAGCCATGCCGGTCGCCTCCAGCCAGCGACAAAGACGGGCGCCGGAGATTTCTCCGGCGCCCGTCACGCATTGGCGCGTTGCGGGGTGGGCCGCGCCGCCCCGCAACGTCGTCTGGCATACCGGTTGTCGTGGCTCGCAGCGCGTTCTCCGTACGGCCATGCGCGCCGCCGCGCAAAAAGCGCGAGGGCTGCCGTTCGATACAGGCGGAATGATACTTCTTGCCCCACCGGGGAGTACCGGTACACTATGCGGATAGTGGGGCGCCTTCCCGTGCGCGCGCCGCATTCCGTACCGCCAAGAGGTTGTTTGATGTTCAGCCGGTTGTCCCTGATGCTCTTCCACGTCCTCCCGCTCGCAGTGCTGTTGGCAGGGGCATTTCCCGGCATCTGCCGGGCGGATTCCGGCCCCGCCGACGTCCGGTTCGCCCCGGCGGAACAACGCTTCATCCGCGAATCCGGCCCGGTCACCCTGTGCGTGGACCCGGACTGGCCGCCCTTCGAAACGGTGGAGGTGCGCAACGGCCAGCCGCGCCACGCGGGCATTGCCGCCGACATCATCGCGCTGGTGGCGCAGCGCACCGGCCTGTCCTTCGAACTGGTGCCCACGGCCACGTGGGATGAAAGCATCGCCGCCGCGCGTGAGGGCCGCTGCCAGGTGCTCAGCTTCCTGAACCAGACGCCGCAGCGCGAGGCGTGGCTGGGCTTCACAGATCCCCTGCTGACCGACCCCAACGTGTTCATCACCCGCGTGGAGCACCCGGCCATCATCGACCCGGCGGCGCTGGAGGGCGCGACCATCGTGTTTCCCCGGGGCACGGCCATGGAAGAACTGGTCCGCAAGGACTACCCCAATCTGAAGGTGCTGGTGGCGGAGTCGGAGGCCGAGGCCATCCGCATGGTGGAGGAACGCAAGGCTGACATGACCATGCGTTCGCTCATCGTGGCGGCATACACCATTCGCCAGCAGGGGCTGTTCAACCTGAAGATCGCGGGCAAGCTGCCGGAATACGAAAACAAGCTGCGCATGGGCGTGGTGCGGCACGATCCCCTGCTGCGCACCGAGTTGCGCACCGTGCTGAACCGGGGCATCCGTTCGCTGACGGACGACGAGCGCCAGCAGATCGTCAACCGGCACGTGCCCATCACCGCCCAGACGTCGGCGGATTACTGGCTGGTGGCCCGCGTGGCCGGATTTTTCGCGCTGCTGGCCGGGGTGGTGCTGTGGTACAACCGCAGGCTCAAGCGCATGAATGCGGTGCTGGAGCGCCTGGCCCGCACCGATCCGCTCACCGACCTGCCCAACCGCAGCCGCCTGAACGAACTGTTCCGGCGCGAGGTGGAACGGGCCCAGCGTTACCGGCGCCCCTTTTCCATCGTCATTCTGGACATCGACCACTTCAAGCGCGTCAACGACGAGCTTGGCCATCTGGCGGGCGACAGGACATTGCAGGTCTTTGCCGGGGTGGTGCGGGACAGCGTGCGCGGGGCGGATACCGTGGGCCGCTGGGGCGGCGAGGAGTTCCTGGTGCTTTGCCCGGAAACCACGGCGGAAGAGGCCGTGCAACTGGCGGAGCGGTTGCGGGGCGCGTTGCGGGCCACGCAGTTCGAGGGGGGGCGCATCCATACTCTCAGCGCCGGGGTGGCGGCCTTCCGCGAAGGCGACAGCGTGGACGCACTGCTGCACCGGGCAGACACCGCCCTGTACCGCGCCAAGAACGGCGGGCGCGACCGGGTGGAGGCGGAGTAGCCGCCTTTCGCCGGGGTGTGGTGACAGCCTGGGGCGCTAGGCCCGGAATTCCGCGTGCGGGGGCAGCAGCGGGGCCAGGCCGGTCATGAACCGGTCCAGCGCCAGGGTGATGCGCCGGGATGCATTGTCGTCGCCGGGGGCTGTGCAGGCCGCCGCCATGGCCGCGTGATGTGCGCCATCATCCAGAAGGGCCGCCGTCTCGCGCAGGATGGCGGCCTTGTCCGTTCCCACCAGCCGGGCGCGTCCGGCACGCACCGCGCCGGGCAGGTGCGGGGTGGCGCGCAGGGCCAGCACGGGCACGCCCAGCGCGGCGGCCTGTTCCAGCACGTCCGCCGCGTCGGTCAGCACCAGGCGGGCGGCGCGCAGGCAGGCCACGAATTCCGGCAGCGGGGGCACCGGCATCAGGTGCACGTTGGGCAGTGCGCCCAACAGGGGAATGGCCGCATCGCGCAGGGGGCGGTGGCTGCCCACCGGCACCAGAAAGCCTGTGTCGCGACGGGCCAGGGCCAGTTCGCGCACTGCGGCGCAGATGTCCTTCAGCGCCTGCGGGCTGGCGTGCAGGCCGTGCAGGCTTACCAGCACGCGATGTCCATGGGGAAGGGGCCGGGCGGCGCGTGCCGTGGCCGGGGCGGCGGGCACCGGCGTGGCCGCGATGTCCGCCGCATCACGGGCACGTTTGGGCACCCTTCTGAGGGACACCGGGCGGATATCCGGAACTTTCGGGGCGTGCGCGGCGGCGCCCATGGTCTGTCCGGCGTCCCCCCCCGTGTGCCGGTTCGTGCCCCGTCCCGTGGTTTGGACGGCATGGACGCGGGAAATGGTGGCGTCGTCGTGATGCATCGCGCCTTCCGGGGCCGGGCTGCCCGCCTGGCTGGCTTCCGCGAACCGGTGCAGGCTTTCCGCCACGGTGGCTCCGGTGACGGCAATGCGCGCGTCGTCCACGCCATCGTGCAGCAGCGCCTCGCGCGCCTCTTTCGTGGCGGCGAAATGCAGCGATGCCACGGCGGCGATGCAGCGGCGGTTGCCTTCCTCGGGCGATGGGGTGCCCGCCTGCTGCCCGTGTGGTCCGGCGTCGATGTGGGCCACCGGCACGTTGTTGTGAAAGGCGGTCAGCGCCACGGCCAGGGCCGTGGCGGAGGCACCCTGCACCAGTACGATGTCCGGCCTGAGGCGCGAGACCACCAACCCGAAGCGCAGCACCGCGTTGCCCGCCAGCAGGTGGAACTGGCCCTCGTCGATGTCGCCGGGCAGGCTGAGGTCGATGTCGCACTCCATGTCCAGATCGCGCAGGGTGGGCACGAAACGGTCGCGGTGCAGGCCCGCGCTTACCACGATGGGGTGGAACCGGGCGGCGCCCTCGCGCAGGGCGCGCACCACGGGTGCGCAGGCGATGGCCTGGGCGCGCGAGTCCACCACCAGCATCACCCTGGCCCGGCGCTGGGCGGGAATGTGAACGACGTTGTCTGCCATGGCGGCCTCCGTTGCGGCGGGCAGGCGCGGAACGCCTGCATGACGCGGTGCTTTGCCCGTGCATAGCAGATGCGCGCGGATATGTTCGGGCCGCAGCGGCACATTTACACCGGTTCACACTATTTAACGCGGGCGCGCCGCGCGGACTTGCCCTTGCGGCGCGGAGCGGTTAGCCAGATGGTACGAAACAGCATGGCCGGTCTGGTGTGCCAGTGCTGTTTGTCGGCCCGCTTCGGGCCTCCCCCGGTTCACTCCCAATATCTCCATGCCATGAACACGCCCGCGCCCTGCCGTACCCCCGTACCCTCCGCGGTCTCCGGACATGCTCCGCGCCCCGTCGCGCCGGGCCGTGCGCACACGCCGGGCGTCTGCCCCCGTTGCGGGGGCCGGGTGTACCAGCCCGGCCATGCGGGGCAGGCCTGCCAGACGGGCCAGACAAGCCAGACAAACAAGACGGGCCAGACGAATCAGGCCAATCACGCGGGACGGGTGCCGGAGAGCGGGGCGGGCGGCCTTGCAAGGCTGCTGCGACGGGGACTGTCCGGCCCCATGCGCTACCTGCGGGCGGCGCCCCTGCCCCATGCCACCGGAGGCGTCTCCGCCCTCATCGGTGCAGGGCTGACCCGCGTGGCGCTGGAAGCGCTGGCGGAAGAAGCGCTGGCCATGGGGCTGCTGTTGTTCATGCCCGCTTCCGGGTGGTTCGGGCTGGCCCTGCTGTGCGGGGCCGACGGCCTGAGCCGCTACCGCGAATACCTGCGGATGCGCCGCATGCTGGACCGCTGGGGTTTCACCCCCCGTCTGCTGCGCCCGCTGGCCTCGTCGCGCTGCCAGCGCGATGCCGCCATGCAGGCCGCGCGCGAGGCGGGCTGCGCGGACAGGACCCGCGCCTACTACCGCAAGTTGGGATACCGTTGGTACCATCTGCTGCCCGACAGGGTGGTGGCCAACCCTCTGGCGTTTCTCGACATGCGGTTTCTGCGGGCCACTTTCCTGCCCGGCAAGCGTTAGGGGTGGTCTCCAGTAGGCCTTTCGCCCGTCGGCCATCCGCCGGAAGGCAGCGAAGTGTCCCCGAGGCTGCAAGTTCCTGTCGCGCGAGGGCGCGTTCTGGTGTAGCCTGTATGGCGCGACGAGTAATTTCGGTGCGTTCTCCGTGGCATCGCGATAAACGGGTCGGTGCATGGGGCAGGCTGAACGGGACTGGTGCCGGGACTGGTGCCGGAACTGGTGAAGGAATGGGCGCGGCGCGCGCCGCAGGGGGGAGCGATTCGCATGGCAGCCGATGGCCACCACGATCACGGCATCGTCGCAACCGGGCCGGAGCCCGCGCATTCCGATCGTCCGGATGACCCCGGCAATGTTCCCGGCGGCGCTCCGTCGGGTTCTCCGCCCGGTGCCGCGCGCAGTACGCCGTCCGATGTCCCGACGGGTGCGGAATCCGGTGACGTGGCCCAGCAGCATCGCCTGCTGCTGGAGCATCTGCCCGGTGCCTATTCCCTGCACGAAATGCTCTGGGACGAGCACGGCCAACCACGCGACTACCGGTTTCTCGACGTCAATCCCGCCTTCGAGGACATGACCGGCCTTTCCCGCGAAAGGGTGCTGGGGCGCACACTGTTTGAAGTGCTGCCCGGCATCGAGCGCAAGTGGGTGGACATCTACGGCAGGGTGGTCTCCACCGGCCAAAGCGCCTCCTTCGAACACCGCGACGAACTGATGGGCAGGCACTGGGATGTGCGGGCCTGGTGCGCGGGGCCGAACCGGTTCGCGGTGGTCTTTTCCGATGCCACCCGCTGCCGGGTCATGGAGGGCGAACTGCGCCGCTCGGCGGCCATGCAGCGGGCCATGATCCGCAACATCCCCTTCGATTTCTGGGCCCGCGACGCCAGTGGCCGCGTGGTCATGCAAAGCGACATTTCCGTGGCCCTGTGGGGGGACCTGACCAACTCGCCCGACAGCGAGCGGGACGTGCCACAGGCCACCCGCGCCGGGTGGCAGGACATCAACACCCGAGTAATGGCGGGCGAGACGGTGCGCCACGAGCACGAGGTGCAACTGCCGGACGGCGCCCGACGCGTCTTCGCCAGCATGGTCACCCCCATCCGCGACGAGACGGCCGACGGCCTGCTCGGCATTCTCGGCATCAACATCGACATCACCGAACAGCGCGCCGCGGAACAGGCCCTGCGCCGCAGCGAGGCGCGGTTCCGCTCGCTGATCGAGAACGCCCTGAACCTGCCGGTGCAGGGTTACGACCGCGAGCGGCGGGTGTTCTTCTGGAACGCCGCCAGCGAACGGCTGTACGGCTTCACCCGCCAGGAGGCCGTGGGCAGGCGGCTGGAGGAACTGATCATTCCCGAGGACATGGCCGACGAGGTGCGCCGCGACATGGCCCGCTGGGTGGAAACCGGCATTGCCCCCCGCGCGGGCGAATTGCGCCTGCGCCACAAGGACGGCGGCCCGGTGGCGGTGTATTCTTCGCACGTGGCGTTGCAGGGGCCGGGCGGCGAGCCGGAGATGTACTGCATCGACGTGGACCTCAACAACCTGCGCCGCGCCGAACTGGCCCTGCGCGAGAGCGAGCAGCGCTTCCGCACGCTGGTGGCCAACCTGCCGGGCGTGGTCTACCGCTGCGAGGCCACGTCGCCGTGGCGGGCGCTGTTCGTCTCCGACCAGGTGGAACAGTTGACCGGGCATCCGGCGGCGGAATACCAGCAGGGCGGCCTGCCCCTTGAACACATCATCCACCCCGACGACCGCGCCGGGGTCATCGCGGACATGGCGGCGGCCACCGATCCGGACGGGTATTTTTCGCTGGAATACCGGGTGCTGCACGAGGACGGCACCCTGCGCGCGGTCATGGAGCAGGGTCGGCGGGTGCACGACGAGGCGGGCAGGGAGTTTCTGGACGGGGTGATCCTGGACGTCACCCCCCTGCGCCAGGCCCTGGGCGACCTTGCCGCCGCGCGCGACTTCCTGGACGCGGTGATGGAGGCCATGCCCTCGGCCTTGGCCGGGGTGGGGCCGGACGGCCTGGTCATCCACTGGAACCGCGCGGCGGAAGAGGCGTCCGGAATTTCGCGCGATGCCGCGCGCGGGCGCCCGGCAGCGGACGTGCTGGCCCGGCTGGTGGGCGCGACCCCCCAGGTGCACGAGGCCGTGGCCCTGCGGCAGGCCGCCCGGTTCGAGGGAGTGCCCCGCGTGACGGACGGGCGGCTGCGCCATCTGGACGTGATGCTGTTTCCCCTTTCGGGGCAGGGTGCCGCGCCCGGCGTGCCGGGGGCCGTCATCGTGCGGGTGGATGACGTCACGGAGCGCGCCCGTCTGGCCGACATGCTGGTGCAGACCGAAAAGATGCTGTCCGTGGGCGGGCTTGCGGGCGGCATGGCGCATGAGCTGAACAACCCGCTGGGGGCGGTGTTGCAGGGCGTGCAGAACATCATCCGCAGGCTGGACCCGGATATGGCCGCCAACGCACAGGCCGCGCGCGATGCCGGGGTGTCCCTTGTGGCCATGCGCACCTACATGGAGGCCCGGCGCATTTCCGAAATGCTGGAAGGCATTCGCGATGCGGGCGCCCGCGCGGCGGACATCATCGCCACCATGCTGGAATTCACGCGGCCTGGGCAGGGGCGGCGCACCACGGCGCGGGCGCACGCCCTGGCCGAACGGGCGCTGGCCCTGGCGGGCAGCGACTATGACCTGCGCCGCCAGTACGACTTCCGCAAGCTGCACGTGGTGCGCGATTACGCCGAAAGCGTCGATACCCTGACCTGCGTGCCCACCGAGATCGAGCAGGTGCTGCTGAACCTGTTCAAGAACGCGGCCCATGCCATGGCGGAAAAGGACTATCCCGCCGGACAGACCCCCGCCCTGCACGTGAGCACCCGGCGCGAGGGCGACGAGGTGGTCATCGTGGTCGAGGACAACGGGCCGGGCATGGAGCCGGACGTGCGGCGGCGGGTGTTCGAGCCGTTCTTCACCACCAAGCCTCCGGGCGTGGGCACCGGGCTGGGGCTTGCGGTCAGCTACTTCATCGTGGTGCGTACCCACGGGGGCAGCATTACCTGCGACGGCGTGCCCGGAGAGGGCGCCCGGTTCACCGTGCGGCTGCCCGCCCGACAGGCGGTGGACAGCTAGGGGCAGAGGGATTGCCCCGAAGGCGCGTTGCAAGCTCGGAGGCATGGCCCCAAGGGATATTCCGGGGCGCATCCGTTTGTGCAGGTTGCCCGCACAATGTGGATCATGGTTGCACAAGTTGGCGCATCATGGCATTCGGGCGTATGAAATGGCAGGGGCGTGCGGCGTCGGGAAAGTTTTCCGGCATGCACCGCGCGCGGTGGGCAGCATTTTTGCGCGCAGCATGCGCTTGCACAGGATGGAATCATGATCGGAGAATTGTTTCAGCCGATGCATCTGCTGGTGTTGGGCATAGTGGCCCTGTTCGTTTTCGGGCCGGACAAGCTGCCCCAGCTGGGACGGACATTGGGCAAGGCCGTGCGCGAACTGCGCGGGGCCATGAACGAACCCGACGAGGTCACCAAGGACAACACGAAGTAGGCGGAAGTTGCACGGAGTTTTCGGGGGATGACCGCCGGACGGGATACCCCGGCCTGATGCAGGCCGCCTGAGGCATGCTGACTGGCGAAGCGCGCCTGGCGAATACGGACGGGGCGGACACGGAAACAACCGTGCCCGCCCCGTCCGCGCGTTTTTGCGGGGAAAGCGGGCGGCGTCAGTGGGCGGCCAGCCACCATGCGGCGGTGACGGCGGCCAGGCTGGCCACGCGGAACAGCTGGCTCTGCACCAGCAGCACCAGCCCCAGGCGGGGTGTGAAGATGCCGGTGTGCGCGGGCAGCTGGTGGCGCAGCGCCCGGATGGGGGTGGCCACGATGGTGCCCAGCACCAGCGCCAGCGCGGTCTGGGCCGTGTCCAGCGAACCGGCGTCCAGCAGGGCGGCGGCAGCGGCCACCCCGGACGAGAATTCTGCGGCGGCGGAAAATATCACCACCCCTGCTGCCTGCACCGGCAGGATGCCCATGCCGAAGCCCCCGGCGGCACCGCCTGCCGCCCCCGCTGCAAGGTCGCGCAGGGTGTCGAACACCCCGACCTGATGCAGGGCGTACATGGCAAGATAGGTGGGCGCGGTGAACAGGGCCATGCGGCCTATGCGGCGGCGGAACCGGGTGCCCACCAGCGCCAGTGCCGCCCTCAGGCGCTGGGCTGGGGCGGCGGGCCCATCCTGCCGGGCCCCCTGTGTCCCGTGTTGCCCGTGCACGGTCACGACGCCGGAATGGGATGCGCCGGAATGGGGTGCCCCCTGACCGGTGGGAAGTGGCCCGCGCCCGTCTCCTTTCCCGTCCTTGGCACCGCTCGTGTCCTTGGCGCCGCTCGTGTCCGCCGGTTCCGCCCGGCGGGTAAGCAGCAGCACCAGCGCCGTGCGCAGCAGCGCGGCCACGCCGTTCAGCGTCAGGTAGATGATGCCTGCCGTGCGCGCCAGCGGCCCCACCACGAAGAACGTGGTGGGCAGGTGCAGCAGAAAGACCGGCAGGCCGGAATTGAGCAGGTACGACAGGCGCAGTTCGCGCGCGGACAACCGCCCGGCGGTGTGCGCCTCCATGAGCAGCGAGTTGGCCGCGGCGGCGGACAGGAAGGCCGTGGCAAAGGCCGCGCCGCTGTCGTCGGGCAGGCGGCCCCAGCGGGTTACCGGACGGGCCAGTCGGGCCAGCAGCGGCGTCCAGCCAAAGGCTTCCACGGCCAGTCCCACGGCCAACCCCACGCCCATGATCATCAGCATGTGCAGCAAGGGGCGCACCAGTCCCGGCCACGCGGCGTGCCAGGCCAGCAGCCGGGGGTCGCGCGCCAGGATGGCCCCCAGGGCCACGGCGCAGGCCAGCAGCGGCAGCGCCAGCCCCAGGCGTGACGCGCGGCGGCCACCGCCCTTGCCCTCTCCACTCGCCCTTGCGTGGAGGGCGCGACCGTGACCGGACCCGGGACCGGACGCGTGGCCGTGCACGTGGCCTGCGGGGAACTCGGACGAGGACGATGGCACGCCCGGTGCGGAGGGCTGCTGGGGCGGAGCGGATGCGTCGTGCTGGCGGGGGTGCGGCATGGGCGTGTCGATGGCGGTTTGGCGGCGTGCGTGCGGTGCGCAGGGGCGCCAGAAATGGAGAGGCGGTAGTCCTGTGGCTGCCGCCGGTCGGCAGCGTGCGGAACACTGCGGGTTGTAGGCCCGGCGGCGGTGCCGTGCAAGGGAAAACCGCGTGCCGTCGCGCTGGCGGGGTGCTGCGCGTTTCCGGCGGGACACCGACGGGACACCGGCAGGATACGGGCACGATTCCGGGGTGATACAACCGCGAAAGGAAGCCGCTGCCCGGTGGCCCTTTGCCGGGAAAGGCGCTATATTACGCGCCGAACGATGCCGGGGGGCACGGCGGCTGGTTGCCGCCGGGCCGACGCGGGCGCCATCATCCGGATGCGGGTGCGGCGTACCCTGCGCTGCGCACCAGGTATAGGGCCCGTACAGCGGGTTTGCCGGGTCGCGGCGGGCAACGGCGCATTTCGGATGCTCATCGGGGCAGGGCGCGGCAGCGCCAGCCGGGAGGGAACATGGGGCAGACCGGCATTCTGCTGGAATCGGGCACCAATGAACTCGAGATCGTCGAGTTTTTCGTGGACGAGGCCGCGCCGGATGGCGCGGTATCCGACGGTCTGGAGCGTCCCAGTACCGCGTCTGGCGGACCTGGCGGCGCGCCCGAAGGCCTGGGCGTGGACGACGCCTGCGTGGCCGAAGTGCCGACCAGGGGGGCCTTTGGCGCTGCTGCCCCGCTCGCGTGCGGCTCGTTGCGGCGTCGGTATGGCGTCAACGTGGCCAAGGTGGTGGAAATCATCCGCATGCAGCCCATCACCGCACTGCCGCAAATGCCTCATCCGGCGGTGCTGGGGGCCTTTCCGCACCGCGACGGGCGGGTCATCCCGCTGGTGGATCTGGCGAAGTACCTGGGCATCCCGCGCGACACCAGCGGCGAGCCCAAGATCATCGTCACCGAATTCAACACCGTGATCACCGGATTCATGGTGTCCGGGGTGAACCGCATCCACCGCATCAGCTGGACCGACGTGGAGGCCCCGGGCCGCTTCCTGCAGGAGGCCAGCCGCAATTCCATCACCGGCATGGTCCGGCTGGACGAGCGGGTGGTGTTTCTGCTGGACATGGAAAGCATCGTGGCCGAGATGCACCCGGACCTGTCCATACGCATGGAACGGCCCCTGGCTTCGGCATCCGCCGGAGAGCGGGGGCAGGGGGCGGATGCCGCCAGCGGGACCACGGAAGCCGTGCCGCCGGACGCGCAGCCGGATCTGCCGCCGCGCCGTTACCGCATTCTGCACGCCGACGATTCCGGCAGCGTGCGCCGTCTGGTGCGCAACCTGATGGAGGCCAGCGGGCGGTTCGAACTGCTGCAGGCCAACGACGGACAGGAAGCGTGGGACATGCTGGACGGCCTGCGCCGCGAGGCCGAATCAAGGGGCGTGCCCCTGTCCGATCTGGTGCAGGCCGTGGTCTCCGACATCGAAATGCCGCGCATGGACGGGCTGACCCTGTGCCGCCGCATCAAGGAAGATTCCGCGCTGCGCGCCCTGCCCGTGGCGCTGTTTTCGTCGCTGGTCTCGGAACGGCTGGGGCACAAGGGCGAATCGGTGGGCGCGGACGCGCAGTTCGCCAAGCCCGATTTGCAGCAACTCAGCCAGAAGGTGCTGGAACTGCTGGGCGAATCCGCCTGATTTTTCGCTGAGTTCCAGAACCGCCTGATGTCCAGCGCTGCCTGATTTCCCGAGCCGGATGGTTTTTCGGGCGGGCTGATTTTCCGGTTCGGGTCCGCTGCGTGAGCCGGACCGGATGTCGCAACCGGACAGCATGTCGCAACCGGGCCGGATGACCCGGTTGGGCCGGGTATGCTGCGGCCCCCCCCTCTCTTTCTCTCTCTCGATGTTGCGTGCAGCCTTGCCCGTACGGCGTGCATTGCTGCGGGCATGTGGCGTTCCCCGCCCCGCGTTTCGCCTTTCCCGCGCAGGCGCGCGGTATCCACAATCCCTTCGGAAAGTCCTGCGTGCAACGTCCGGTGTGCTGCGTGCGGCGCTGCGCCCGTGTGCCCGTGCGCTTGGCGCGTGCGTTGGCTGCACCTTCGAAAACGTGCGGGGCGCGCCGTTCCAATGGAACGGCGCGCCCCGATTTCGCCCGCAGCGCACCGACTGCGCCACGGACCCCTGCGGCTGGAATGCGTCCGACGCATTCCCCCGTACCGGCTGGCCTTGTCCAACCGCCTTCCGGCACGGACGGGCATCGACCGACATGCCCGGTGTCTGTTGCCATATACTTACCAAGAAGCGTGCCATTCGCGTTATGGAACCATGCTGATATTAATCGACTGTTATTTAAGCGTGTTGCGCGAATATTGGATTGGGTAAGCAATCAATTTGGGTGTTTGTCAAAGGGTCCGTCCGCGATGGCGGACGCATTTGGGATGTATAAATCCGCGATGGCGGACGATGTGGGCGAAGGCGTGTCCGCGATGGCGGACAACGGGGGCGTTTTTCATGCGGCGGGCTGGCGACCTTTTCCGGGCTAGCGGGGGGGCACGCCGTGTTTGCGCAGCAGGTCGTACAGGTGCGAGCGGGACAGCCCGGACAGGGCACAGGCCGCGCGGATGTCGCCTTCGGCCCTGCGCATCAGTTCGTGCAGGTAGGCGGTGAATTGCGCATCACGAAAGTCGAAGAAGCGGGGCAGGCCGTCGGCAAAGGGGGCGACGGCATGGGGGGCGGTTGCGGAGGACGGGCCGGGGTGCGTGCGCATGCCCGCCGTCGGTAAGGGCAGGGGGGCGTCAGCTTCCGGGGTGCCACGGTGGGGCAGCCCGGCAAGGTCGGTTTGGTCATGGGAAATGCCGCTCCCGCTGGTGGCGTGCCCGTGCCGTGATGGCCGTTCCGCGCCGTTGCCGGGGGCCATGCTTTCATGTGCCGTGTGCGTTGTGGACGCCGTGCGTTCCGGGGACGGGGCATAGTGGGGCGAGGTGTAGATGGCATAGGGCGCGCGTGGCCCCCAGCCGGGCGAAACGGGCGGCGCGGGCTGTGTCTGTACGGGCTGTGTCTGTATGGATTGTGCCTGTACGGATTGTGCTGGGTCGGGCTGTGCCTGTTCGAGTCCGGCGGCCAAGCTGGCCGACGGGGCGTTGCCGCCTTGCCGCGCGGTGGATGATGCGTCACCGGCCCGCGCTGTGGATGGCCGTGACGCCGGGGCGGGGTCGCTCGCGGGGCGGTTTTCATCTGCGGCATTCGCCGCATCCGCTGCGTTGCCGCCCGGCGGTGCAGGTGCGGCGCGTTCCCCGGCCCCGTACAGGCAGGACGGTCCTCCCGGCCCCTTGTAGCCGGCGGGGACGGCGGCTCCGTTGCGCGCGGCGGCGCGGGCCAGGCAGATGCGCAGATAGTCCGGCAGGTGGCGGGCGAACAGCTTGGGCGCGTCCTGCGAAGCCAGCACCGCGCGCTCAAGGGTATGGATGAGCTCGCGCACGTTGCCCGGCCAGTGGTAGGCCAGCAGGGTTTCGTGGAAGTCGGGCGAAATGTCCTTTTCCGGCAGGGCAAAGCGCGCCCAGATGCGCGGCAGGTAGTGCCCGGCCAGCGCGGTGACGTCTTCGCACCGTTCTCGCAGCGGCGGAATGCTCACCACCACCGTGCGCATGCGGTACAACAGGTCGCTGCGAAAGGTGTTGCGCTCGGCCATGTCTTCCAGATTGCGGTTGGTGGCCGCGATAAGGCGGAAATCGCTGGTGATTTCCGCGCGGCCCCCCACCGGGCGAAAGCGGTGTTCCTGCAACACGCGCAGAAACATCTTCTGCATGGACAGGGGCAGTTCGCCCACCTCGTCCAGGAACAGGGTGCCGCCGTCGGCCTGCAACACCAGACCGTCGCGGTTGGAGTCGGCCCCGGTGAAGGCCCCCTTGCGGTGGCCGAACAGGATGGACCCGGCCAGCGAACGCGGCAGCGAGGCGCAGTCCACGGCCACGAAGGGCGCGGCGGCGCGCGGGCTGTTGTCGTGGATGGCCCGGGCGAACAGTTCCTTGCCCACGCCCGTTTCGCCGGTGACCAGCGCGGTGGCGTCGCTGCCCGCTGCTTCGGCCACCACGTCCAGGCAGCGGCGAATGGCCGTGCTGACCCCCACGATGGAATGCTTCAGCCGCGACGAGGGGCGCTGGGCGGGCAGGCGACCGCGGTAGTCCAGCACGCGCAGCAGCGGCAGCACCACCCGGTCGGCGGGCAGGGGCTTGCGCAGCCATTCCCAGGCCCCGTGGCGGATGGCCCGTTCCGCGCCGTCCGGGTCGCCCCCTTCGGCGGTGACGATGATCTCCGGCTGGCCGGGCAGGGCGCGCAGGCCGGGCATGGCCTCCACGCCGTTGCCGTCGGGCAGGGTGGCGGCCAGAAAGACCACGTCGGCGTCGTCGGCCAGCAGGCGCCCTTCCACCAGGCTTGCCGCGCGCGAGGCCCGGTGCCCCAGCCCCTCGGCAATGCCCGCCACCAGTTGGGCGAAGGCGGCGTCGGCGTCGATGATCAGCACGTGGGCCATGGATGTTCCGTATGGTTCCGTAAGGTTCCGTGGGGTTGCGGGCGGTGAACGGGTTGCGCCAGACGGGTTTGGCCAGACGGGTTCGGCCAGACGGGTTCGGGTGGACGCCGGAGCGCCGGTGCGGGGCGGCGCCCGCGATCAGGCCCGCACGAACAGGCCCGGCGCAAGGCCGTCGTGGGCGCAGTGCAGCACCCCCGCCATGCCGGGGTGCAGCCGGTCCACGGTCTCGCCCTTGTGGTTTTCCAGCCGGAAGTCGCCGGGTTGCAGTTCCGGCCTGCGCAGGCCGGGCAGCAGCAGTTCCAGGGGCTTTGCGGCGCGCCACGGGGCGCGCACGGATACGTGCCACGCGCCGTCGCCCGCAGGCTGCTCGATGCGCGCCACCACCGGGCGGCGCATGGCGTCGTGCGGCAGGCCCCGGTTCACGCGTTTGCCGCCGGGCAGGAAAAAGCCGGTGGAAAGCGGCCTGCTGGCGGTGTTCAGCAGTTCGTACAGGTAATCCTCGTGCCGGAAGGTGCGCCGGGCCAGGTCGTCCAGCGCGGTGCGGTAGGCGTCGGTCACCTGGGCCACGTAGCCCGCGCTCTTCACCCGGCCTTCTATCTTCAGCGCGGCCACGCCCACGGCGGCAAACCAGCGCACGTACTTCACCAGGCACAGGTCGTTGGGCGCCCAGAAGCTGGAATGGAACGGACCGTCCTGCGCCGCCTCCCACGCGATTTCGCCGGGGCGGGTCTTTTCTTCCACGGCCAGGGCCATGCCCAGGTATTCGAAGCGGCAGGGGTGGGTGCACTGGCCAAGGTTGGCCGGGCGGTTGTTCATCCAGGCGGAAAGCAGGCAGTGCCCGGACACGGCAAGGCACACGGCACCGTGCACGAAGGCCTCGAATTCCATGCCGGGGCAGGCGCTGACCAGTTCGCGGATGCCGTTCAGGTCCAGTTCGCGCGCCATGTTCACGCGGGTGGCGCCCATGTCCTGCCAGAACAGGGCGGCCTCTGCGTTGGCGGTGTTGGCCTGGGTGGAAATGTGCAGCGGCAGGCCCGGCACGCGGCGGCGGGCCATGCGGGCAACGCCGGGGTCGGCCACGATCAGGGCGTCCACGCCCGCCTCGTGGGCCTCTTCCATGGCGGCTTCCACGTCGCGCAGGTGGCGCTGGTGGGGCAGGCTGTTCAGACAGTAGTAGACGTGCGCGCCCACGGCATGGGCGCGCCGGGCCGCCTCGGGCAGTTCGTCGGCCGAAAAGCCTTGCGCGCCCGCGCGCAGGTTGGGGCCGCGCCCGCCCAGGTAGACGGCGTTGGCGCCGTAACGCAGGGCCGCGTCCATCTTTTCCATGTCGCCCGCCGGGGCCAGCAGTTCGGGCAGGGCAAGGCGTTCGGGGGCGGGAGGGTCCGCGTCCGGCGGGGACGCGTGGGGGTGAGCTGTGAAACCGTTGGTCATGGTGGGTATGGCGTGGTTTGGGCTGTGGTGGCTGTGGTTGTCGATGGACGGGCCGCCTTCGGCTGGCGGTTGGACGGGGCTGCGGGACGCCGGGCCAGGATGCGTCTACACCGGCAGTCCCTGACGGAGCCTGCGTTCCTTCAGGCTGTCGAGCACGGCGGTGGTCACGCGCAGGCCTCCGCGTCCCCGTCCCAGCGCGATGCCGGGCTTGCCCGCGCCGTGATAGTCCGAGCCGCCGGTCAGGGCCAGCCCGTGCCGGGCGGCCAGGTCGACGCAGCGGCGGGTGTCGGCCTGGGAATGTTCGCTGTGGTAGGCCTCTATGGCGTCCAGTCCGTGGGGCTTGAGGTCGGCCACGGTGTCGTCCAGCCATTCGGCAAAGCCGTTGCCGGGGTAGCGGAACAGCATGGGGTGGGCCAGGGACACGGTGGCCCCCACGGAACGCAGCAGGGCCACGCCGTCGGCGGGCGACAGGGTTTTCTTGGCCACGTAGGCCCGGCCTCCGGGGCCGATGTAGCGGGCAAAGGCCTCTTGCGGCGAGGGAACGTAGCCCTTTTCGTGCAGGATGCGCGCAAAGTGCAGGCGGCTGACCGATTCGCCGCCGGAGATGGCTTCAACTTCGGCGTATTCGATGTCCACGCCGCATTCGCGCAATTGCGCCGCTATGCGGTGATTGCGGGCGGCGCGGTGGCGGCGCAGGTCGGCCAGGGTGGCATCCAGCGGGGTGGCGCCGCCGTTTTCGGGCAGCCACAGTCCCAGGATGTGCAGTTCGCCATGTTCGCAACGCACGCCCAGTTCACACCCCCTGATGACCTCAATGCCGCGCTGGCGGCCTTCGCGCACGGCCTCGTCCAGGCCGGAGGTGGTGTCGTGGTCGGTAAGGGCGATGGCGGCCAGCTTTGCGGCGGCGGCCTTGCGCACCAGTTCCGCCGGGGTGTCGCTGCCGTCGGATGCGGTGGAGTGGGAATGCAGGTCTATGAAACGGATGGACATGTCTGCTCCGGGTGCCTGATGCCCCGCGACCGTGAGAACAGGAGGCCGGGTGCCCGTGTGCCCGTGTGTGGGGCGGGCAAGGTCGGTCGGAATGGTCAACCGGCATGGCGGGCCATGCGCGGTGCGACGGGGTACGCAATGATGCTACGTTCCGCCCCTGCGGGTGTCAATAAAGGCGTCCGGCATCCCGGACGGTGCTGCGGACCCGGATCCGCCGGGCGAACGGGCGGGTCGCATCGCATGCCTGACCAGCCGCGCCGCTTGAGCCAGCGGCGGCTTCGGGCTATGGTGCGCGCACAATGCAACCAAGGAGTGCGCCGTGTCGCTGAACAAGGAACTGCTGGAAATTCTCGCCTGCCCCAAGTGCCGTCAGCCCGTGGAACCCGTGGACAACGAGCGCGGCCTGAAGTGCGCCCAGTGCAAGGTGGTCTACCCCGTGCGCGATGAAATTCCCGTGATGCTGGTGGAAGAGGCCGTGCCCGCCGAGCGGTGGGAACAGGGGCAGCGCTCGGTAAAGTAGCGCCCGGCGGGGTGCGTGCGTGACGGGCCGCTCCGGCCAGCCGATGCCCGCAGGGCGTGGGCCGTGCTTCTTGTGCCCCGCCCCCGTCCCCATGCGCCGGGCATGCGCCGGCCACACGCCGGGCACACGACGGGCACGCGACGGGCATGCGCTGCACACGCATACGTTGACAGCGCCGCCGGGGATGTTAGCTATGCCTGTGCGGTTTCCGATACCCCGATTTGCCGCGTCGTCCGCAATCCGCCCATCCGAAGAGGTGCGCATGGTCATCGACTTCAGCGCGTTCTACGAATTTCCCAACCTGCTCGACCGCCTTGCGGGCGATGCGGGCCGCAGCCTTGCGGCCACGCGCGGCAGGGCGCAGTTTCCGCCGCTGAACATCGGCGAGGACGACGCGGCCATCCGCGTGCGTGCGCTGGTGCCCGGCGCGGACCTGGACGGGCTGGACATCACCCTTACCGACAAGACGTTGGTGCTCAAAGGCGAACTGCCCGTGGTGCGTGGCCGGTACTACCGGCAGGAGCGGCCCACCGGCCCCTTCCAGCGGGTGGTGACCCTGAACGTGCCCATCGACCGCGACCGGGCCACGGCCACCATGAAGGACGGCGTGCTGGAGATCGTGCTGCCCAAGGCGCAGGCGGTGACACCGCGTACCGTCCACATCGAAGTCAGGTAGGAGGCTGCCATGACGCCCCCCGACCGCCGCCCCCGTTTTCCGCACCCCGCGTCACGTCCCGCCCGCCAGAACGAACGGGGCGGCGCGGAGAGCCGCGCCCGGCAGGGCCGGTTTGCCCAGTCGCCGCAACCGCCGCGCATGCGTCCCCAGGCAGACCTGGTGGAGCGCGAGGACGGCTTTCACCTGTTTCTGGACATGCCCGGCGTGGCGCACGACGATCTGGTGCTGGACGTGGAGGGCGACGAACTGACCGTGCGCGGCGTGACCCGCTTTGGCGATTGCCGCGACATGGGAAGGGACGCAGGCCGGGATGGGGGACGCGATGGCGACGCAGAGTCCGATGCCACGGATAACCCGGCCCACGCCCCCTGCGGCTGCGGCCCGGCGGGCGGCCCCCGCGTGCACGCCATGGAGTTCGGCGACGTGGAGTACCACGCCGTGTTCACCCTGTCGGACATGGTGGATGCCACGCGCATTTCGGCCCAACTGGCCAACGGCGTGCTGACCATCCGCATGCCCAAGCGCGAGGCCGCCGCGCCGCGAAGGATTACCGTCGAACATCTGTAGGGGCTCATCGCGCAACAGCCCGAACAGCCCGAACAGCCCGAACAGGCCGCGACAGGCCGCATCCGGCTGCATGGCGCCACGTTTCCGCAGACGTCTCTTGCATGCACACGTTCCGGGCCACCGCCCCACGCGGTGGCCCGTTCCCTTCCCGGCGCGCCGTGCCGCGCCAGCCATACCATCAGGAATCACCCGACCATGAAACTGCTCATTGCCTCCGACCTGCACGGCTCGCTGCCGCGCACCGAACTGGTGCTGGAACTGGCCCGCACCCATCACCCCGACGCCCTGGTGCTGCTGGGCGATCTGCTGTACCACGGCCCGCGAAACCCGGTGCCCGAAGGCTACGCCCCGCGTGAAGTGGCGGCCCTGCTGAACGACTGGGCGCCGCGCATCATCGCCGTGCGCGGCAACTGCGATGCCGAGGTGGACACCATGGTCCTGCGCTTTCCCCTGCCGGAAGCGGCGTGGATTTTTGCCGACGGGCTGCGCATCTGGGCCAACCACGGGCACCATCACCAACTGCCCGACCGCTTCCCCGACCTGGCCCCCGGCGACGTGTTCCTGTGCGGGCACACCCACATTCCCCGCGCGGAAACCGTGGACGGTCTGCACATCTGGAACGTGGGCTCCACCACCCTGCCCAAGAACGGGTACGTGGCTTCGTACGGCCTCTACGAGGCGGGCACCCTGTCCATCCGCGACCTGGACGGCAACGAAGTGCTGCGCCACACCCCGGGCGCGTAGCCCGCGCCCGTGCAGTTTACATTGCAGCCCGCCATGCCGATGACGTCCCCTCCGAACATGCCCCTGCCCGGTGCCCTGCCCGGCGCCGCCCCCGGCATCGCCCTCGAAACCGCCTCCAACCCCGCTCCAGTGGGTGATGCGGCCCTTGCCGCGCGCCTGCGCCAGCCGCTGACCGTGGGCGGGCGCACCGTACCGGGGCGGCTGTGGCTGGCCCCCATGGCCGGGCTGGGCCACGCCGCCTTCCGCGAGGTGGTGGAAGGCTACGGCGGCTGCGGCCTGCTGTTCACCGGCATGTGCAACGCCCGCGCCGTGCCCACGGAACGTCCGGAAAAGTCCGAGGCGTTCTCGTGGCGCGCGGGCGAGCCGCCCCGGCTGGTCTGCCAGCTGTTCGGGGCGGAGCCGGAGCACATGGCCGAGGGTGCGCGCCGGGTGCAGGCCGAAGGCTTTTTCGGCGTGGACCTGAACATGGGCTGCTCGGTGTCCGCCATTGTCAAGCGCGGCTGCGGCGCGGACCTGCTGCGCGACCCGGAGCGCGCCGTGCGCATGGTGGCGGCGGTGCGCCGCACCGTGGACATTCCGGTGTTCGTCAAGTTCCGCACCGGCTGGTCGCCGGACCCGCAGCCCGCCGTGGACCTGGCCCGCCGCTTCGAGGACGCCGGGGCCGACTGCCTGGTCTTTCACCCCCGCGTGGCTCCGGACCGCCGCACCCAGCCGCCCCGGCGCGCCCACATCGGGCTGGTAAAGGCGGCGGTGTCCATCCCGGTCATGGGCAACGGCGACGTGTTCACGCCGGAGGACTGCGCCAGACTGCTGGACGACACCGGCTGCGACGGCGTGTCGCTGGGGCGCATCGCCGTGGCCCGGCCATGGGTGTTCGCGGCCTGGACTGGCATGGTGGACGACGACCCGGACCGCAACCCCGCCCCGTGGCGCGAAGCCCCGCTGGCCCTGCTGGACGCGCTGGCCCGGCGGCACGGCCCGGCCCGCGCGGTGCGCATGTTCGGCAAGTTCCTGGTCTACATCACCGGCAACTTCACCTACGGCAACGGGCTGCGCGGGCGGCTGCTGCGGGTGACGGGCCGGACGCCCGCGTCTTTTGGAGCGGACGATCCCGGCGCCCTGCGCGCGTTGCAGGATGCCCTGCGGGCCGAACTGGACCCGCTGCCCGCCGTGCTGCGTCGCCCCAGCGCGTTGCTGTTCGGCATGTAGGCTTGCAGCCGTTCCTTTTACGGCGTTCCTTCCTTGCGTTTGCGTGCTCACGCCCGGCCATTCCCATGGTCCGGGCGTGTTTTTTTGCCCGGCCCGCGAAACCGCTTGACTTCGAGCGTGCTCCAACCTGTAGGCTTCGGAAAAAGGAGGAACACCCATGCGCATCCGCGACGTGGCGGCAACCACCGGGCTGAGCGCCCACACCCTGCGCTGGTACGAAAAGATCGGCCTGCTGCGCTCGGTGGAGCGCGACCGGGGCGGGCGCAGGCTGTTCACGCAGGACGACCTGCGCTGGCTGGAATTCATAGGCAGGCTGCGAGAGATGGACATGCCCGTGCGCGAAATGGTGCGCTACGCGGAACTGCGAGAGCGGGGGCAGCAGGGCGATGCCACGCTGGCGGCCCGGCGGGAACTGCTGGAAGGACACCGCCAGCGCGTGCGCGAGCGCATGGACCGGCTGGCGGCGTGCCTGACCCATCTGGATGACAAGATTGCCTGGTATCGCGGGCAGGAGGACGACCATGCATGACGGCGTGAAGACGGTCCAAACGGAAGGGGCGGAACAGTCCGATAGGGCGGCTGGAGCGGGTGGAACGGAGATGGCGGCTGGAACGGAGATGGCGGACGAGGGGGCAAGGGCGGAAACCCGCTACCAGCGCGGGCTGCGGGTGCTGTCACAGGTGGACGGCACGGCGGGCGAGCAGGTGGTGGCGAAGCTGGCGGAATTCGCGCCGGATTTCGCGCGGCTGCTGGTGGAATTTCCCTTTGGCGACGTGTATGCGCGGCCCCTGCTTGGCCTGCGCGAGCGCGAGATCGCCACCATCGCCGCGCTGACGGCCATGGGCACGGCGCGCCCCCAACTGGAGGTGCACATAGCCGCCGGGCTGCACGTGGGCCTTGCCCGCGAGGAGATCATGGAGGTTATCATGCAGATGGCGGTGTACGCGGGCTTTCCCGCCGCACTCAACGGCATTGCCGCCGCGCGCGAGGTGTTCGGGCGGCATGACGCGGCACGGGAGGGGGGCGGGGCGTAGAAGGGGGCGGTGTGATTCGGCCGGACAGGTCGGGATTGGCGCAGCCCCGCACCAGCCCCCGCGACGGAAGCCCGTCGCGGGATACCGGGAAAAAAACAATCAGGGCAGACGGCAAGAATCCGTAATGGGCCCGTGCCGACCTCTTCACGTCGGCGCGTGCAGAGCCCGTAGCTACCGTGGCCAGGCCAGCAGCACGTCCTCGCGGCGCAGGGGCAGATCCAGCGCATCTTCCGATGCACCGGGAATGTTCGCGTCGGACAGTCCGGCCACAAAGCCCGGTGGCAGCGCCCACACCCCGATGGCCGGACCGCCGTCCATGCGGATGGCCAGCGCCACGGCATCATCGTTCAGGCCCAGGATGCGCGCGGGCCTGCGGCACCACGGTAGCCGGGCAACGGCGGGCAGGGGCGGCGCACCCTTCGGTCGCTTGGGCATGCACGGCTCGCCGCGCAGGCGAAAGGACAGCAGCACGCTGGTCCAGTCCCCTTCGCTGCCATCGGCGCGGGCGGGCGTCAGCGCGTCGTCCTGCCGGGCGAACAGCCGGAACATCTCCACCCGTGCCCGGTGGTAGGTATCCGTGCGGCGGCAGCGCACCCCGCTGCGGTGGATGGCGAAACAGGTTTCGTTGATGGCAAGCAGACGGCGGGTTCCCGTGCAGGTGACGCCGGGAATGGTGACCATGGAATCGGCAAGTAACTGGAACGGCATGTCGGTTCCTCCTGCTGATAGCCTACTTTCCCGGTAGGCTATTCGGAGGCGGAAGGCAAGAAAAATCGGACGAAAATCATTACAGTATGATTCGTTCCAATATGCGTTGTTCCAGCATGTATTGGTATGGATTACGTATCCAGCTGAAAAGAAATGGAAACGCAACGGGTTCCGCGCCATGTACGCGCGGAACCCGTTGCGTTTCGGAATGGGAAAAGGGTGGGAGAAGGCGATACGGCACGCAGCCGCCATCAGCCGAGAACGATTCGCCCGGCCTCGTCCAGTTGCAGCGAGGGCACGTGGGCCACTTCCCACGGGTGGCCATCCGGGTCGGCGAAGTAGCCGGTGTAGCCCCACGGCTTGTCGCGCGGGGCATCCAGCACCGTGCCGCCCGCCGCCACGGCCTCGGCCATCAGCGCATCCACCATGGCCCGCTCGGCCACGTTGTGGGCCAGGGTAATGCCCCCCGGCGCGGGGCTGGCCCCGGCCATGCCGCAGTCTTGCAGCAGTTCCTCGCGCGGGTACAGGGCCACGGCCAGTTCGCCCACCTGGAAGAACACGATCTTGTCGCAATCCGGGTAGGCGGGCTTCCAGCCCAGGGCCTCGTAAAAGGCCCGGCTGCGGGCAAGGTCGGCCACGCCAAGGGTCAGCAGGCAGATGCGGGGGATGGGCATGGGGCCTCCTTTGGCGGTTCGCGCCGGATGGGGAAAGGGGTGCAGGACAATCTACCCCCATGCGCCGCCCGGGTACAGCGGGGTGCGCGGCCCGGGACGGACTGCACGGGATGCCCCCGCCCGGTCCGCCGTTATTTCCGCCCCACCATCTCCTCGTCGGGCATGGGTTTGGCCGAGCGCTGCTGCACGATCTTGGAGCCGGGCGGCACGTCGTGGGTCACCCACACGTTGCCGCCGATCATGGAGCCCGTGCCGATGGTCACCCGGCCAAGGATGGTGGCCCCGGCGTACACCGTGACGTTGTCTTCCAGGATGGGGTGGCGCGGGTTGCCCTTGATCAGCACGCCGTCGCCGTCCTTGGGGAAGGACAGCGCGCCCAGGGTCACCCCCTGGTAGATGCGGCAGCCGCGCCCGATGATGCACGTTTCGCCGATGACCACGCCGGTGCCGTGGTCGATGAAGAATTCCTCGCCGATGCGCGCGCCGGGGTGAATGTCGATACCCGTGCGCGAGTGGGCCATTTCGCTGATGATGCGCGGGATCAGCGGCACCTCCATGCGGTACAGTTCGTGCGCGATGCGGTGGTTGATCATGGCCGCGATGGACGGGTAGCAGAACACCGTTTCGCCGGGGCTTTTGGCGGCGGGGTCGCCTTCGTAGGCGGCCTTCACGTCGCTGGCCAGCATGCGGCGGATTTCCGGCAGCCGTTGCAGGAACTGGATGGCCTTGTCGCGCGAGTGCAGTTCGCAGCTGCCGCATTCACGGGCGAAGTCGGCACAGGTGAAACACGCCCCACGACGGATCTGCTCGGACAGGATGCGGTAGATGGAATCGAGATTGGCGGCCAGATGGTAGCGCATCGATTCCATATGTACGGTGGCCGCGCCGAAAAAGCCGGGCAGCAGCGCGGCACGCAGGCGGCTGACCATTTCGGCCAGCGCTTCCAGCGAGGGCATGGGCGCGTCGTGCAGCGAGCGGTGGTAGACCGCTTCGTACGATTCCGGCGCGCACATCTCGTCCACGATGCGTTCCAGTTCGGGCATGCCTTGCAGCGAGCGGGCGTCGAGGTCGTCGAGTTTCTTCATGCGCGTGCGATCCGTCGGGGTTTGGAGGGTGATGAGGAAAATCGTAGCCTGTGCATGTGCCTGGTACGGGGGGCGTTCCGTATCAAGGGGAGCGTGCGGCAGCCGTTACACGAGCAGCGCGAGTGTTACGGATGGCGACCGCAGCGCGCTCTTATTGTACGTGACCCGATGCCGCAGCTTCATCTGACGAAGCCGGAGGGCGAAAGGCGCATCAGGCGGGGCTAGTCGGGCATTTCGGTAAACAGCGGGGTCGAAAGATACCGCTCGCCGGTATCGCACACCACGAACACCACGCGCTTGCCCGCCATTTCCGGGCGGCGCGCCACGGCCATGGCGGCAAAGGCGTTGGCCCCGGACGAGACGCCGCACAGGATGCCTTCCTCGCGCAGCAGCCGCCGTGCCGTGGCCAGGGCATCCTTGCCGGGCACGCGGATGATCTCGTCGTAGACCTTGGTGTCCAGCACCGGGGGCACGAAGCCCGCGCCAATGCCCTGGATGGGGTGCGGGCCGGGCGCGCCGCCCGACAGCACGGGCGATTCGTCCGGTTCCACGGCAACGATCCTGATGGCCGGGTTCAGCTCGCGCAGCCGCCTGCCGGTGCCGCTGATGGTGCCGCCTGTGCCCACGCCCGCCACGAAGGCGTCCACCTTGCCATCGGTGTCGGCCCAGATTTCCTCCGCCGTGGTCTTGCGGTGCACCAGCGGGTTGTCCGGGTTCACGAACTGGCCCAGCATCACCGCGCCGGGCGTTTCGGCCACGATGCGCTCGGCTTCCTCTATGGCGCCCCGCATGCCCTTGGAGGCCGGGGTCAGCACCAGCCGTGCGCCAAAGCCGCGCAGCAGCGCCTTGCGCTCGTTGCTCATGCTTTCGGGCATGGTCAGCACAAGGGTAAGGCCGCGCACCGCCGCCACGAAGGCCAGCCCCACGCCGGTGTTGCCGCTGGTGGGTTCCACCAGCAGGCCGCCGGGGGCCAGTTCGCCGCGCTCCATGGCCCCGTCGATCATGGCCAGGGCAATGCGGTCCTTCACCGAGGCGCAGGGGTTGTTGAATTCCAGCTTCGCCACCACCTCGGTCGCGCAGCCTTCGCTGACGCGGTTCAGGCGCACCAGGGGGGTGCGGCCTACCAGTTCCGTCATGTCGCGGGCGATCTTCATGCGAGCCTCCTGAGAGTGTCCGGCGCGGATGGCCGTGGACGCGGGGTGCGGTGTCGCGCCCTGTCGGTTGCGAAACGGGGGAAGGTTGCGCCTTCCCCCGGAATGTTCGTTGGCCCTGGCCTGAAGTATGGCGATGTTCCCGGATGCCACAAACGCCCCCGCGCGTACAGGGGTGAGGATGGCGAACGGGATCACCCCGTCACGAACCGCAGCCCTGGCAGCCGCGGTCAGGCTTGCACAGCGCCGCCTCCGCCTCGCTTCCGGCGCGGAAGGGCGACATCTCGCGCAGGCGGGCGATGACGCGCGGCAGTTCGCGCACCACGTGGTCCACCTCTTCCTGCGTGTTGAAGCGCGAGAGGCTGAAGCGGATGGAGCCGTGCGCGTACGTGAACGGCACGCCCATGGCCCGCAGCACGTGCGAGGGTTCCAGACTGCCCGAGGTGCAGGCCGAACCGGAGCTGGCGCATACCCCCAGCTGGTCGAGCAGCAGCAGGATGGCCTCGCCCTCCACGTACTTGAACGAGATGTTGGTGGTGTTGGGCAGGCGGTTTGCCGGGTCGCCGTTGATGATGGCGTCTGGGATGGCGGCCAGCAGCCCCTGCTCCAGCCTGTCGCGCAGGGCGCGCACGCGGGTATTTTCTTCCGCCATGTTGGCGGCGGCAAGGTCGCAGGCCATGCCCAGGCCGATGATGGCGGGCACGTTCTCGGTGCCGCCCCGGCGCCCGCGCTCCTGATGCCCGCCGCGCAGGAAGGGCCGGTAGGCCGCCCCGCGACGCACGTACAGCGCGCCGATGCCCTTGGGGGCATGCAGCTTGTGGCCGGACAGCACCAGATAGTCCACGGGCAGCTCGCGCACGTCGATGGCCAGCTTGCCCACGGCCTGCACCGCGTCGGTGTGGAAGGGCACGCCGCGCTCCTTGCAGATGGCGGCGGCTTCGGCCACGGGGAAGATGGTGCCCGTCTCGTTGTTGGCGAACATGATGGATACGATGGCCGTGTCCTTGCGGATGGCCTCGCGCAGTTCGTCAAGGTCCATGCGGCCCTTGTCGTCCACGCCCAGCAGGGTCAGTTCGTACCCGTTCTTTTCCAGGTGCTGTGACAGGCTGAGCACGGCGGGGTGCTCCACCCGGGTGGTGATGATGTGCTTCTTCTCGGGCTGGGCGGCCAGCGCGGCGCGGATGGCGGTGTTGTCGCCCTCGGTCCCGCACGAGGTGAACACGATCTCTTCCGGCGTGGCCCCGATGAGCCGGGCCACCTGTTCGCGCGCCTCGCGCACGGCGCGGCCCACCTGCCCGCCAAAGGTGTGCATGGACGAGGGGTTGCCGTACAGTTCACCGAAATAGGGCAGCATGGCCGCAAGCACGGCCGGGTCCACGCGGGTGGTGGCGTTGTTGTCGAAGTATACGGTGTTCACGCTGCCGCCTCCTTGACCACGATGTTCTCGTCCACATGGTCGCGCAGGGTCTTTTCCACAAAGCCTTCCAGCGTCAGGCGGCTGGAGGGACAGCTGGTGCACATGCCGCGCAGGGCCACGTAGACGGTGGTGCCGTCCATGTCCACCAGTTCGATGTCGCCGCCGTCCTGTTGCAGGCGGGGGCGGATTTCGCCTTCCAGCACCTTCAGGACCAGTTGCATGCGCTGCACGTTGGTGAGCTTTTTCGGCGCTGCGGCCAGCGGGGTTTCGCACACCGGGGCCTTGCCCAGTTCCGCGTCCAGCAGCTTTTGCAGTTCGCCCACGCATTCGCCGCAGCCGCCGCCGGCCTTGGTGTAGTGGGTGATTTCCTCCACGGTCTTCAGGCCGTTTTCGCGGATGGCGCGCACGATCTGCTCGTCGGTCACGCCAAAGCACTTGCAGACCAGCTGGCCCTCGTGGCTGTGTTCCACGGCGGGTTCACCGCGCCAGTTGCGGATGGCGGCCTCCAGCGCTTCCTGCCCCATGACCGAGCAGTGCATCTTTTCCTTGGGCAGGCCGCCCAGAAATTCGGCGATGTCGCGGTTGGTCACCTTCAGGGCTTCTTCCACCGTCATGCCCTTGATAAGTTCGGTCAGGGCCGAACTGGAAGCGATGGCGCTGGCGCAGCCGAAGGTCTGGAATTTGGCGTCCACGATGCGGTCGCCGTCGATCTTGAGATAGAGCTTGAGGGCGTCGCCGCAGGCAAGGCTGCCGACCTCGCCGATGGCATTGGCGTCGTCAAGGGAGCCCACGTTGCGCGGGTTCAGGAAGTGCTCTCGCACCTTGTCGGTATACTCCCACATGTTGCTGTTCCTCCGGAGGGCGTTAGCGCGGTCGGCTGAGCACTGGCAGAGCATCGGGCTGAGCACTTGGCAGGGCGCGGCGCGTCATTACCGGGCATATAACAACGCACGTCCGGGCGGGGAAGGGGCGGAGCGGATTTTTTCGGTCGGGATTGTGTGATCGAACAGGGAAAGGAGGCAGGGCGGGGCGTGCCGGCACGGGAAAGGGCTACACCACGTTGGCGCCGGAAAGTATCATCACGAACCGCTTGAAGATGTCGAGGTCGATCTGTTCGCGCATCTCGTTCATCATCAGGCGCAGCACCTGGAAGGCGTTCATGGCCGGGGCGTAGGGGCGGTTGGACGTGAGCGCGTCGTAGATGTCGGCAATGGTGATGGCCCGCACCGGCAGGGGGATTTCGCCGCTGGAAAGGCCGCAGGGGTAGCCGGTGCCGTCCAGTTTCTCGTGGTGGAACAGTATGCAGTTGATGGCGTCCTGCGACAGGGGCATCAGCGTGCACGCACCCACGCCGAACACCGGGTGGCGGTTGACCTCGATGCGCTCGTCCAGCGACAGCGCGCCCGGCTTGGCCAGGATGTCCGGGTTCACGAAGGTCTTGCCGATGTCGTGCAGCATGGCCCCCAGGCCGAACTGCACCAGGCTTTCCTCGTCAAAGCCGTAGCTTTGCAGGATGGCCTGCGAATACACGAAGACGTGCAGCGAGTGGGAATAGGTGTGGTAGTCGTGCGCCACCAGCGAGGCCACGGTCTTCAGCGAATTTTCCAGCGTCAGGAAGCTGATGCCCTCTGTGACCAGGGCCAGGATGCGGTCGAAGGTGGCGCGCTTCAGGCTGCGGGGCAGCTTGCGTTCGAACACCTCCTGCACGATTTCGGTGGAGGTGGCGTAGAACAGGCGCGCCCGCTCGGGCAGGGGGATGGTTTCGTCGGAAAGGATGCGCCCCAGGTACAGTTCGCGGTGTTCGCGGTACAGGGGGTGCTGCGCACGATGCACGTAGATGTGCTCCACCCCGTGCGCGCGCAGTTGCAGGCGATGGCGCGGCGTGAACTGTTCGCCTTCGTGGGCGTAGAGGACAAACCCCTTCTCCTGCCTGATGTACACGCCGAAAGAGCCCGACATGTCGGGCAAAAGCATCGTGGTGGGCACCGCGAAGAATTCCGAGGGGTCCTGTTGCGCAGCCGATGCCTGTGTCATTTCCAAGGATTTCCTGGATGTTGCAGTGGTGCCGGGCCGTTATGGGCGCACCTCTCCCCTCGTAAAGGCATGACGGAAAGCACAAGCATTGTCAACTTTTTCTAGACTTTCTCTTTAAGTGTATGGGGCGGGTGGGGCTGACGGGGCATTTTGCCGCCCGGAGAAGCCCCGGAGCGTGCGCAAACGCGCGCATGCGGGGGCCGATTTGGCCGTATGGCCGGTATGGCGCGGTCAGCCCGGCCTGCACCAGGCCGGATTGTTTGCCCCGGCCCGATCAGCCCACCGGATCAACCCGCCGGGTCAGTCCATCTCGGCTCCGAAGCCGCCGTCCAGCATGGCCCCGGACAGCACCAGCACGAAGCGCCGGAACATTTCCATGTCCAGGGTGGATGCCATTTCCGAACGCATGCGGTTCAGCACCTCGAAGGCGGAGGTGGCCGCGGACGGCCCCCCGCGCGTGGAGGTGAGCGTGTCGAAGGTGTCGGCCACGGACAGGGCGCGCACCACGGGGGGAATCTGCTCGCCGGAAAGGCCCGTGGGGTAGCCGGAACCGTCCATGCGCTCGTGATGGAACAGGATGCAGTTGATGGCCTCTTGCGTCAGGGGCACCTGGGCGATGGTGGCCACGCCCTGCGCGGGGTGGGTGCGGTACACGGCCTCTTCGTCCGGCAGCAGGCGGCCCGCGCGTTCGATGATGCTTTTCGGCACGCGGGTCATGCCCACGTCGTGCAGCAGGGTGCCTATGCCCACGCGGATCAGCGTCGCATCGTCCAGCCCAAGGGTTTGGGCCAGGGGCATTGTGTAGATGAGCACGTTGATGGAGTGGGTGTAGGTCTTGTAGTCGTGCGCGATGAATTCGCCAAGGGCCCGCAACGAGTCGGCGCTGGTCAGAAAGCGGATGGACTGGGTGACGAAGTAGTGCAGCCTGCGAAAGGTGTCGCTGTCCAGGGGCACGGGCATGCGCGCCTCGAAGGCGTCACGCAGGATTTCGGTGGATGCCCGGTAGAAGGTGCCCGCCCGTTCCGGCAGCGGAATGGACTCGTCCTGCAATATGGCGCCCAGGTTCTCTTCCACGTAGCGGGTGTAGTTTTCGCGCTGCTCAAGGCGCACGTAGACTTCGCGCACGCCGTTCTCGAACAGGTTGGTGCGATGTCGCTCGGTAAAGGCCTCACCCGCCGCGGCATACAACACCAGGGTGTTGCCCTGCCGCAGGTACACGCTGAACGATCCAACGGCCTTGGGAAAGATCATCAGGGGCGATACAGGGAAGAAGCGCGGGTCGCCCGCCGGAGTATGTGAAGGAATGGTTTCTTTCATGGGATGTTACGCAACGGACGTGAAAGTTGTCCGGAAAGGAGTGTGTTGTCGCGCGGCGACCATACCGTTGTCGCGCGGTGAAGGAAAGGGCCTTGTGCATGCGCTCGGACCGGACGGGAAACCGCGGGGATTTTCTTGAAAGGCCACGCGCGCTCGGCTAACCTTTATTCCGATTGCGCCGATAGGCAGTAACGTGATGCATGCCGCCAAATGCATCCGTTGCGGGCGCACGCAGCACATGCTTCCGGCGCGGGGCGGCGCCGCCAGACTTGATCCGCCATTTTGCCGTGTCCTGTGACATAAGGAGATGCCTCGATGATGCAAGGGTTGCGCATCCGGACACTTATCTTCCTGCTCGCACTCGTTCCCCTGGCCTGTCTGGGCGGTTTCGCCTGGCTTGGTTCCGTGGGCGCGGGTTCCATTACCCCCGGCACCATCTGGCTGGCCGGGGGCATCACCGTGGGGTGTGCGGTGATGTTGGCCGTTGCCCTGGCCTTTCTGCTGCACGCCAAGGTGGTCAAGCCGCTGGGCGAGATCACTGGACGGCTGGACCGGCTGAAGGCCGGTGACCATTCCGTCTGTTTCGCCTGTGACGGCGGCGACGAACTTGTGGAGATGCGCATCGCCCTTGATGGGCTTATCGGACAGTTGCGCAGAAACCTTTCGTTTGCGCAGGGCGTGCTGAAGGGCATCGATACCCCCTTCGTGGTCGTGGACCCCAAGGAGGTGCTTACCTATACCAACGCCAACCTGCTGCACATCCTGGAGCATGACGGAAAGCCGGAAAGCTTCTACGGCCAGAACGTGGCCCAGTTCTTCTACGGCGACGCCACCCGCCGCACGGTGCTGCGCGACTGTATCGAAAACGGCACCATCGCCCGGCGCGAGGTGGATCTGACCGGCCGCAAGGGTGGCAAGCGGCGCATCTTCATCAATGCCTCGCCCCTGTACGACATAGAGGGCAAGCTGATGGGCGCGTTGTGCATCTATCAGGACCTCACCGACCTGCGCGCCCGCGAGGCCGAACTGGAAGCCACCAACAGGCGCATTGCCGAAGCGGCCCACCAGTCGGAGGAAATATCCGGCGAGGTGGCCCGCACGTCCGCCACTCTGGCCGGGCAGATGCGCAATGCGGGCAGCCTGACCGACAGGCAGGCCAGCCGCATCGGCGAGACCGCCGCCGCCATGGACGAGATGAACAGCGCGGTGCTGGCGGTGGCCCGCAACGCCTCGGACGCTGCCCGCCAGGCCACCGACGCCCGCGCCAAGGCGGAAGCCGGGGCAGAGGTGGTGGAAAAGGCCATGACCGCCATCGGCGAGGTGAGCACCATGGCTGCCCGCCTGAAAGCCGACCTTGGCGCGCTGGGCACCCGGGCCGAAGGCATTGGCCGGGTCATGGAAGTCATCAGCGACATTGCCGACCAGACCAACCTGCTGGCCCTGAATGCGGCCATTGAGGCGGCCCGCGCCGGTGACGCCGGGCGCGGATTCGCCGTGGTGGCCGACGAGGTGCGCAAGTTGGCCGAAAAGACCATGAACGCCACCCGCGAGGTGGGTGAGGCCATCCGGGCCATTCAGGAAGGCACCCGCGATTCGGTGGCCGGCATGGAGGCGGCGGTGCACGCCGTGGAACGCTCGCGCGGGCTGTCCGCCGAATCGGGCGCGGCCCTGGCGGAAATAGTCACCCTGGTGGTGGCCACCAACGACCAGGTGCACGCCATCGCCACAGCGGCGGAGCAGCAGTCGTCCACCAGCGAGCACATCAGCAGTTCCGTGGCCGAGGTGCGCGACATCTCGGGCAAGGTCACCTCCGAGGTGGAGCAGGCCGGGCGTGCGGTGAGCGCGCTGGCCGACATGGCCGGGCAGCTGCGGGGGATCATTCACAACATGACGGTATAGGGACGCGCCCGGATGGGCCTTGCGCCCGTCGGCTTTCGGGCCGAAGGCGCGAGGCGTTCCCGTTGATCGAACGTGCAGCCTTGCCACACTCGCAGGCGAGTCTGCGTGCCATGCGGATGGGGGCAGCAGCGATGCGGACATCGTGCTGCCCCCCTGTCTGTCCTGCCTGTCCTGCCTTGGCCCGCCTCTCCCCGTCCCGCCCCGTCTTGCACTGCCTGCCCTGTCCCGCTTTGTCCCGCCCTGTCCCAGTCTGTCCCGGCCTGCCCCGCCCTGTCCCGCTTGCCGCGTGGTGCGGCACGGTCTGCCGCCGTTGCGACACGAACGGGTATGGCCGGACTACGCGGCGGATGATGAAGCGTGCATATCGGCCATGCGACGGCGTGTCGGGCGAATGCATTCGCGTGTTGCAGCGCGCGCTTGCAGGGCACGGTGTTTGCTTCGCATTCCGGGATGTGCAAGAGCGGCATGTTCTGCCGTATTACGATGTGATGTCGTGGCGTGGTGATGCCATGCAATCCGGTATTCACAGAATGCTTGCATGAACAGTCGCGGCACGATATGCGGCGACAGCGGGGCGATTGGCGGGATGTTTGGCGGGACGCCTGTTCCGCGCAAGGGAATGGTCCGCGCGGGGCGAGGGAAAAATGTGCCCGCGCGGGACGATGCACCGGAATGGAGGTGGCATGGCGATAGTTCGGGGAAGGATGCAGTGGAACCGGGGCGGCATGGCGCCGTACGCGGTGGCCTTCACGGCCCTTCCGCTGGTCCTTGTGCTGTCCCTTGTGCTGGTTGGCTGTGGCCGCAAGGCCGTTGCGCCGACCCCCGTTGTAGAGGCAAGAAAGGAACATTGCCCCCAGCCGTCCGCCTCGGTGGAGCGGCGGATGTGCCAGCGCGAACGGCTATGGAACGTGGGCTATGCCCTGCGCGAAGCCAACGCCCCGCTGTGCGGGGGCCGCACCGTGCTGGACGACGGCGTGGTGGTGGTCAGTACCGACACGCTGGACGACATGCTTTCAACGGTGCGCTGGGGCGACCTTGGGGCCTTCGTCGAAATGCGCCGCTGGCGCGAGGCCTACGTGCGCGAGTACCAGTTGGACGGACGCCACCGGGTCATCAGCGTGCTGCGCGGCAGCGGCGGAGAGGCGGCGGGCATCCGCCCCGGCGACGTGCTGGTGGCGGTGAACGGGCAGCCCTTGCCCACCGGCAAGCTGGCAGCACGCACCCTGCGCTGGCAGGTCACCAAGGCACTGGGCGCGGGCGATACTGTGTCCTACACCGTGGAGCGCGACGGCCTGCGCATGGACGTGCCGGTGCGCTTTCACCGGTTGTGCGACACCTCCATGGACGTGGAGGTGCGCGACACGGTGGACGCCTTTTCCTCCGGCCAGTCCATCCACGTGACCATCGGCCTGCTGGAACGTTTTTCCGACGATGATGAACTGGCCGCCGTGCTGGGCCGCGAAATGGCCAGGCATGTTCGCCAAGGTGGGCAGGCAGGCCAAAGTGGCCAGACAGGCCAGACAGGCCAGACAGGCCAGACAGGCCAGACAGGCCATACGGGGCAGAACGGGAAGGCCGGGGCGGCGGCGTCCGCAACGGACAAGCCCGGCGTGCGCGGCTATTACGGCATGCCCCCGGCGGGCGGGCTGACGAAGCCCGAAGCCGCCGAGGCCGACCGCCAGACCGTCAGCTACGACGTGGACCGCGTGGCCCTGTTCTGCATGGCCCGCGCGGGGTACGACCACCGCCGGGCCGCGCCCATGTTCGAGGCGCTGGCACAGCTGCCACCGTCTCGCCGGGCGGTGCTGGAAGGTGAGGCCACCGCGCTCGCCGCGGCCAGGGCCGACGCACAGGCGCGCGCCGCCCGGCTGGCCACCACCGTGGCCGAGATTGACGGCAGGTTGGCCCAAGGGCAGCCGCTCATTCCGTAGATAGTCCCGGAGCCGCAGACCCCACAGGCCATGCGTTGGCCGGCGTTGCGGCGAATGCAAACAGGAACGGGGCGGAAACCATGCAGGTTTCCGCCCCGTTTTCATTGGTGCGCTTCGGGGCTGTGCCCCTACCCCTTCAGGATGGCCCGGGCAAACTCGTCCTGCACGTCGGTGATGAACGGAATGCCGGTTTCGCGCTCGGTCTCGCGGTTGCCGGAGGCGATGTCCTCGCGCCGGATCTGGTCCAGCGAGAAGCGGCGGGCACCGGCCATCAGCTGCTGCACGCCCGCGCCCAGCTTGTCCAGCAGGGTCCACATGGCGATGGCGCCGTAGGGCAGGTCCTTCATGCCTTCGCGGCCGATCTTCGCCTGCACGTCATGGTACCCGGCGAAGATTTCTTCCGCCGTGCTGCCGTGCTCGGCCACGGTCTTGGGCAGGGTGTCCCAGTTGCCGCTGACGCGGGCGCGGTTCGCCGGCTTCAACACGCCTTCGATGTTGGAGCCGAGGAAGCCGGGAATCATCATGGCTCGGCCCATGCAGATCATCTTCGTGTAGGGCGCGCCAAGGGCCAGCGCCTTGAATATCTGGCTGGGCTTGGCAAAGCCGCCCGCGAAGGACATGTCCACCACGCGGCGACCGCTGGCGGCCAGCAGGGCCGCGTATTCGGCGGCCTTGGCGTGCAGCAGGATGGAGGGCACGCCCCAGGTTTCCATCATGTCCCACGGGCTCATGCCGGTGCCGCCGCCCGCGCCGTCGATGGTCAGCAGGTCCAGTTCGCACTCCGAGGCCAGCCGGATGGACATGGCCAGCGCTTCCATGCCGTAGGCGCCGGTTTTCAGCGAGATGCGGCCAAAGCCCAGCGAGCGCAGGTAGGCCACCTGGGTAATGAAGTTTTCGCGCACCTGCTCGTAGCCGGAAAGGTCGGTGTAGCCCAGGCGGCTGTGCCGGGCAAAGCCCTTCACCGCGCCGGTGCGGTAGCCTTCCTGCACTTCGGGCCGGGTGGGATCGGGGTCCACAAGGTAGCCGCGCTGCTTCAGGAACTGGGCGTATTCCAGGCTCTTCACCTCGATTTCGCCGCCGATGTCCTTGGCGCCCTGGCCCCACTTGAGCTCGATGATCACCTTGTCGCCGTACTTGCCCGCCACGTATTCGGCCACGCCGTTGCGGGTGTCCTCCACGTTCAGCTGCACGATGATGGCGCCGTGCCCGTCGTAGTAGCGCAGGTAGTTGTCGATGCGGCGTTCCAGTTCGGGGGCCTTGGTGATGCGCCCGTTTTCCAGCACGGCCTCGCGGTCGATGCCCACCACGTTTTCGCCCACCACGATGGGCACGCCACAGATGGCGCAGCCGGTGGCAAAGGCGTCCCAGTACTTGGCGGCCACAAAGGTGGAGCCCAGCGCGCCGGTCATCAGCGGGTAGCGGCAGGTGGTCTTGTGCTGCGCGCCGAAGGAGGAGGCAAGGGAAACGTCGGTGAACAGGGCATCGCCGGTGGCGGCCTTTTCGCCCGCGCCGCAAGCTCCGTAGTTGTAGCCCTGGATGCGCAGCGAGTTGTACGATACGCCCACGTGGGTGGTGTTGCCGCTGCCCGCGGTAACGATGCCGAAGTCGCGCGGGTACAGGGTTTCGCGACCCTTCATGCACGAAAGCCAGGTTTCGCACTTGCCCATGCAGTCGGCGCGGCACAGGGTGCACAAGCCGGATTCCGCCGTGTTGCCGCGGTTGGTGGTGCCAAGGACGTCATTGCTCTTGAGCCACTGGGACATGCTGCCTTCCTCCGGGATGGTCCGTGATATTCCAGATGATGGAAAACGGGGCATACCGCCCGGAACCGGGCAAGGCAACGCGGACATGCATGGCCATGCGCATGGTATGCGGACGATGTTTCCGGATGGTGCACGACAACGAGGGGTGAAGATCGGCTGTGTGTCCATGTAATGACGGATCAGGTGTACGGAGGGTGCGGCGGAGTGGGCCGTACTTTTCGTGCATGGGCATGCTGTGGCGTGCCGTACAAGGGTTGGCTGTGTTTCCGGTGTGCTGGATAGAGTGGATGTGAAGGATGATTGCAGTGATGTGCGTGCCGGTATGTTCGAGAGCGCTCACTCGAATGCATGTTTTTTACAATTTCGCGAAGCGACATTTTTGTCGCTAAAAAATTTCAAATGTGACGTTCTTGTATCAAATTGTTGGAAGCACGCACAGCTGGGCCCGGAATATGCCGTTTGCGGGGGGCGGTAAGCAGGTGCCCGCATGCGACCCGGATGGTGTCCGGGTATAACGAAAATGTGTAAAACGGAAAAAATGCGAAATGCAGCCAGGCTGATCGGCTGGCGCAAAGGAGAGGGTGCATGAAATCGTGGCGCAAGGAATTGTGGTTCAACGTACCCACCCGACGGGCGTTCATCAACATTACCCCGCAGGTGGACGCGGAACTGGCGGCCAGCGGCATCCGCGAGGGACTGTGCCTGGTCAATGCCATGCACATCACCGCCAGCGTGTTCATCAACGACGACGAAAGCGGCCTGCACCACGACTACGAGCAGTGGCTGGAGCGGCTGGCCCCGCACGAACCGGTGCGCCAGTACCGCCACAACGTGGGCGAGGACAACGCCGACGCGCACATGAAGCGCCAGATCATGGGGCGCGAGGTGGTGGTGGCCGTGACCGACGGCAAGCTGGACCTGGGGCCTTGGGAGCAGGTGTTCTACGGAGAGTTTGACGGTGGGCGGCGCAAGCGGGTGCTGGTGAAGATCATCGGCGAATGACGGGCAGGGCGTCAGGCGTGCGGGGGGTAGGGCGAAGCCGAATCGGGAGCGAAGCAGGGGCGAGTCCGGGGCGCGTCCGGGCCAGCCATGGGCCGAATCAGGGGCGCGTCCGGGCCAGCCATGGGCCGAATTAGGGGCGAATCAGGGCCGAATCAGGGGCGGGCCCGGGCCAGCCATGGGCCGGATCAGGGAATCGTCAGCCAGTAGTACCCCGCGCCCACCAGCGTGATGGACGCGGCGCGCAGGGCCTGGTTGACCACGATCAGTTCCGCCGCCAGCGCGGGCTTGAAGTACCCGGCGTAGGACGGAAACTGGTGGCGGAAGGCCCGCATGGGCGTGGACAGCACGTTGCCCGCCAGAAGGGCCAGCACGATTTCGCGCTCGCTCAGCCCGCCGCCGCCCAGCACGGCCCCGGCGGCGGACACCGCCGCGCCGAATTCCGCCGCCAGGTGCAGCAGCACGATGCCCAGCGCCTCTGGTCGCAGAAAGGACAGGGCGCCCATATGCCGGGTCATCCACGCCTCTGCCAGGGCGAACCAGCCCGCCTGCTGCATGAAGTACATGGCCGCGTAGGTGGGCACGGTGAAAAAGACCACCCGGGGCATGCGCTTGCGAAAGCGCACCCAGGCCGTGCGCAGCCCGGCCCGCCAGCCTTTGGATTCGTGCCCGTCCAGACGGCAGGTGACGCACCCTTCGGGCAGCGGTGGCAGCAGCACCCGGCCGCAGGCCACCGTCAGCGCGGTGCGCAGAAAGGCGGCCAGCAGGGTCAGCCCCACGTAGATCACGGCGGGAAAGCCCAGCACCGGCCAGGTGATGAAGAACAGCGTGGGCAGGTGGACGAAGTAGCTGGGCAGGCTGTTGAACAGGTTGGCGAAGCGCAGTTCCCGCCGGGACAGTTCGCCCTTCTCGTAGCTTTCGGCCAGCAGCGAGTTGGACGCCACGGACGAGAAGAACGCCAGCGAGAACGAGGCCCCGGCCACGTCGCGCAGGTGCCCCAGGCGCACCAGCGGCGTGGCCAGTCGAGCCACCCCGCGCGTCCAGTTCAGCGCTTCGATGCAGTTGGCCACGAACAGCCCGACGGACATGGACAGCACCAGACGCAGCAAGGGGCGGCCAAGGCCGTCCCAGAGGTGCCAGGTGGTCTGCGCGTCGGTCATGCGGGGCTCCGTGCGTGGGGATGCGCGCCGGGCGCGCGGCGCGCGGGGCTGTGGCCGCGCACGCATGAGGCATCAGGTAGCGGCGGGACCGGGGGGCGTCAAGCGCCAAGGCCGAAGCATGTGCGCCCGAGCGGATGCAGGCGGGGGGGGCTGTATGCTGGCAAGGACGCCAGGATGCCTGCAAGGGTGCGGGAAACGGGGGCACGGCGGGGCGCCGGAGGCGTCGGGGAAGCGGGGCCGGGCCGGAGTGCTGCGGAACCATGCCACGCCGGATCGGGTCAGATCAGGCAGGACACGTTGTCGAGGTAGGTGGAAAGCTCCAGTTGGGTGTCCGTGCTGAGGTCGGCGAACTTCAGGCCGAGCTGCATGCGGCTGCCGTCCATGGAAATGCTTTTCACCAGGCTGGAAAGGGTGGTCTGGGCCGGGCCCTCCGCCCCGAAGAAGCCGCACTGCAACACCAGCATGTCGTCCACGGCGGTTTCACGGAAGGGGTCGTCGCGCTGCAATTCCAGCGAGACCTTGCAGCCGCCCTCGCTCAGGTCGAGCAGGATGCACTTGTACGTCCCGTGGCGGCCATGCACGGCGGCGGGCAGCAGGCAGTTGACCCGGCGGTGCTGGCGCAGGTCCACCTGCTCCATGGAGTCGGGGTAGTCCACGAACAGCAGAAAGCCCGGCTTGACGATGTGGTTCAGCACCTGGCTCTTGAAACCGAAAATGGTGCCGCCGGCTATGTAGCGCAGGGTCACCATTTCTCCGTTCAGCAGGCGCGCGCGGATGCCGGGCACCAGCGGCATTTTCAGGATCAGGTATTCGAAGTGCTGCAACCCCACCAGTTCGCTGGACAGGTTTTCCTTGGTGCCCGCGATGTTCAGCAACATGCGCGTGCCAAGGGGCAGGTCGAGGGCCTGGCCGTTGCGGGTGCGGGTGACCATGGGGCGCTCCGTGGCCCGCTCGGCGGGGCGTTCTGTGGTGGCGGTGCGGTGGGGCATGGCCGTTTCTAGCCGGATTCACGCAAAAAAAGAATGGGGGCGAACCCTACCGGGGCCGCCCCTCATCGAAAAACCGATGCATGCCCCGGCTTACTCCCGGTAGCCCGTATCGGGCGGCAGCCCGCGCGTAGAGGCCTGGGTGCGGGCCAGCACGTCGCAGCGTTCGTTTTCGGGGTGGCCGGAGTGGCCGCGCACCCAGTGAAAGCGCACCTGGTGCAGGTCCAGCAGGGGTTGCAGCCGCTCCCACAGGTCGCGGTTCTTCACCGGCTTCTTGTCGCTGGTCTTCCAGCCGTTGCGGCGCCAGCCCGCCAGCCACTTCTTTTCCACCGCGTTGCGCACGTACTGCGAGTCGGTATACAGGTCCACGCCGCACGGCTCCTTGAGCAGGGCCAGCGCCTCGATCACCGCCAGGATTTCCATGCGGTTGTTGGTGGTAAGGGCAAAGCCCCCCGAAAGTTCGCGCTCGGAGCCGTTGCAGCGCAGCACGGCGGCCCAGCCGCCGGGGCCGGGGTTGCCGAGGCACGAGCCGTCGGTGAAGGCTTGGACGTTCTTCATGGTCATGGAATGGTCCGGTGATGTGGTTGCAGGTGATGCGGATGCGGGCCCGTTCGGTCAGGTGAGGCCGGTTCAGTCAGGTGAGGCCGGTCCAGGTGGCGGACAGGCCGGACTGTGACTGCCGGACAGGGGCTGGCAGAGCCGTGCATGGCCGGGCCAGGTTCGCTGCCGGTCAGTTTTCGCCCAATCTGTCCCACAGGTGCTTCAGGGTGCGCACCAGCCCCTCGGCCCACTGGCCGGAAGCCATGGCGGGGCGCAGCCAGTCGTTTTCCAGGGTCTGGGCCAGGGTTTCGCCGTAGGCCTTGCGCAGCAGCGGCGGCAGTTCCACGATGGCCTGCCCCTTGGCCGGGCACAGTCCCACGAACAGGGTCTGGGCGTCCAGCCTTGGCAATTCCGGGGTATCGCGCCGGATGTGGATGAGCAGCTTTACCCCGTGCACCTCGCGGAAGGCGTCCACCAGTTCGCGCAGGGCCTTTTCCTGCGCGTCGGTCAGCAGGTCCGCCTCGTCCCACACGGCGGAGGCGGCGCGCACGTCTGCCATGCGGCGTTCGGTGTTGGCCCAGAAGGCCCACGCCGTTGCCGCGAACACGGCGATGAGCAGCATGGTGCGCAGAAAGAACTGGCCCGGCGTGTCGGCATTGACCAGCGGCAGGCGCGGTTCTGCGCGGTCGCGCTTGGGAAACCGGAGGAACATGGTTCCCGGGCCTCAGCCCGCCGCCGGGGCGGGAGCATCCGCCATGCGGCGGATGGCGTCCACGTAGGCCAGGCGCAGGGCCTCCATGTAGGCCGTGTCGATGGGGCCCTTCCAGGTGACGATTTCGGTAAAGCGTTTGGGAATGGTCACTTCCTCGGGCCGATAGCCGGTTTGCAGCTTCAGCCGCCAACGCGCCGCCTGCACGGTGCGCAGGGCGTCGGGCATGCCGTCTGCCTCTGCCCGGCAGCCGATGGCCGCCAGCGCCTCTTGCAGGCGCGGCATGGAATAGGCCTTGCGCGAGAACAGGCAGGCCACCATGCAGTTGATGGCGATGCGCTTCTGTTCGTCGTCGGCCAGGAAAGCCACGGCCTTGTTCACGTCCGCCGTGATTTCCTCCGGCGTGCGGAAGGTGCCCGGTTCGCGCGGGGGGACGGACTGGTCGAAGGAATAGCCGCCGCTGTCCAGGTGCGAATGGCGAAAGCCCAGCGCCTGCGCCACGAAGAACACCTCGCCCGTGGCATACCCCGCCATTTCCTGCCCCAGCACGCAGGAAAACTCGCGGCCTCCGTATGCGTCGGTGGCAGAGGGGGTGCCCCGGCCCAGGGTGCGCCAGAATTCGTTGGCGCCGTTGGCCAGATGGTGCAGCCCGGTCATGTAGGTCGCCACGTTGCCGAAGGCCAGCGGGGCGAGGGTCTCGGCCTCTGTGATCACGCCGCGTTCCAGGGCTTCCGTGGCCCAGGCCAGGGCCACGCCCGCGCTCATGCAATCCAGTCCCAGCTTTTCGGTATCGTCCAGCAGGGCCAGCACGTCGGAGGCGTTGGTCAGCCCCAGCATGGACCCCTGGGCGAAGATGGGTTCGTAGTCGTACGACACCTGCTTGTACAGGAACTCGTGGTCCCGCGCGAACTGCTGGCGCAGCAGGCCGATGTGGATGCAGCCCACGGGGCAGCCCGCGCAGGCCGTCTGGCGCAACAGCAGCTGTTCGGCGAAGCGTTCGCCGGAAATGCCGTCGATGGCCGGATCGGTGGTGGCTTGCAGGTTGCGCCAGGGCAGGGCCTTCAACTCGTTGAGCACCGAAAGGTTCTCCGCCGTGCCGAGGTCGTGGTACTTCTGCATCATGTCGGTGCCGGTGACGGCGCCGTAGATGTCCCGGAACAGCTTGGGGTAGTCCTTGCCTTCCGGCAGGGCGGCGCCGCCGTCCCCCAGCACCACGATGCCCTTGAGGTTCTTGGCGCCCATCACGGCGCCAGCCCCCAACCGCCCGAAATGGCGGAAGGAATCCACGTTGGCGCAAGCGAAGGCCACGCCCTTCTCGCCCGCCGGGCCGATGCGCACCGTGGAGCGGTGGCCGGAACTGTCCTTGCCGAAGCGGCGCAGGTACTTGCCGGTGACGAACACGTCCTGGCCGCGCAGGTAGTGCACGTCGTGCACCTCCAGCCGGCGCGACCCCACCACCAGGCAGGACAGGGTGCGCGCCGCACCGGTGATCATCAGCGCGTCGTACCCGGCAAAGCGCAGGGCCAGGGCCAGTCGGCCACCGGCGTGGCTTTCGGCCCATTGCCCGTTGTAGGGCGAACGGAACCCGCACACCACCTTGCTCATGAGCGGGTAGTAGCCGGTCAGCGGGCCGATGGCGAAGATCAGCGGCTGGCGCGGGTCTTCGGCGGGCGCCCCGGGCAGGCCGTAGGCCTCGTACAGGGCGGCGGCCAGGCCGCTGCCGCCGAGGTGCAGAGGGCGTCCCTCGAACTGGATGACGCGCGAGGCCCCGGTGGCCAGGTCAACGTGCAACACGCGCGAGGTGGTGGCGCTAGCGGGCATGGCGGGCCTCCCTTGCGGCGTCGGCACCGGCCTCGGGGGCGGGTGCACCCGGTGTTCCGTCCGGGGTGGCCTGCTCCGGTGCGCCCGGCGCATCCGTAGTGTCCGTAGTGTCCGGCGTGTCCGTAGTGTCCGGCAGATCGGCCAGTTCTATGCACGCATGCGGGCAGAAGGGCACGCAGCGCCCGCAGTGGATGCACACGTAGGGCAGCCCGGTTTCGCCGTCCAGGTGGATGGCGTCCACCGGGCAGGCGGCGGCACAGTTGCCGCACCGGATGCACAGGTCGCGGTTCACCTTCACCCCGCCGCCCTTGCGCTGGACATAGGCCCCGGTGGGGCAGGCCAGGGCGCAGGGGGCGGGGTTGCAGGCCAGGCACAGGCGTGCCTCGAACCCGGTGGAAAGCCCGCCTGCGGAGGTAATGCGAATGCCCGCGGTGGCCCACGACAGGCGTTTGTGGACCAGGCGCGCGCAGGCAAGCGAACAGCCGTGGCAGCCGATGCAACGTTCCATGCGGCTGGCCTTGAGTATTTTCATGATGCATCTCCCCCGGCACTCCACCCATGCTGGCGGCATGCGGGCACGGGTGCGCCGGGCGTTTGCGGCGGGGCTATGCCGTGGCGTCCCTGGCCGCGCGGGCCTCGGCTATCCAGGCAGCGAGCGGCGTTTCCACCAGGGTGCGGATTTCGGCCAGGCGCTCCGGCGTTTCCGCCTCGAAGCGCAGCACCAGCACCGGCTGGGTGTTCGAGGCGCGCACCAGTGCCCAGCCGTCGGGCCAGGTGATGCGCGCGCCGTCGATCTCGTTGACGTCGTACAGCGCGCGGAAGTGTTCCTGCGCGCGGCGCACCACGGCGAACTTCAATTCGTCCGGGCAGGGCATGTGCAGTTCGGGCGTGGCATGCGAGGGCGGCCAGCCGGGCAGCGCCGTCAGCGGCACGTCGGACGCGGACAGGATGCGCAGCAGCAGGGCGGCGGCGTAGATGGCGTCATCGAAGCCGTACCACCCCTCGTTGAAGAACATGTGCCCGCTCATCTCGCCCGCCAGCGGCGCGTTGACCTCCAGCATGCGGGCCTTCATCACCGAATGGCCGGTGATCCACATGGTGGGCTTGCCGCCGTGGGCCTCTATGTCGCGGAACAGGCGGTGCGAACACTTCACGTCGGCCATCACCTCGCCGCCGGGCACGCGGGCCAGCAGGTCGCGCGCGAAGAGCGAGAGCAATTCGTCGCCGAACAGCAGGCGGCCCTGCGCGTCCACCGCGCCCAGCCGGTCGGCGTCGCCGTCCAGGCCTATGCCCAGGTCCGCGCCTTCGCTGGCCACGCGGGCGATCAGGTCGCGCATGTTGGCTTCCACCACCGGGTCGGGGTGGTGGTTGGGAAAGGCCCCGTCCGGGTCGCAGTACTGTTCGATCACGTCCGCGCCCAGGCGGCGCAGCAGGTCGGCGCAGAGGTCGCCGCCCGCGCCGTTGCCGCCGTCCACCACCACCTTCAGGGGGCCGCGGGCGCGCGGGGCCAGCTGCACCCGTTGCGTCACGGCTTCCATGTAGGCAGGCACGATGTCCATGGTGCAGCCCACGCCCTTGCCCGAGGCAAAGCGCCCGGCGGCGAATATCTCGTAAATGCGCCGGATTTCGGTGGTGTGGATGGTGGTCTGCCCGGCCCACACCTTGAAGCCGTTGTATTCCGGCGGGTTGTGACTTGCGGTGATCATGATGCCGCCCTGGCGATCCAGGTGGCGCACGGCGAAGTACAGCAGGGGGGTGGGCACCATGCCCACGCTGACCACGTCGATGCCGCAGGCGATGAGCCCGGCGGTGAGCGCGTCGTGGTAGGCGGGGGAGCTGTGGCGGCAGTCGTGCCCCACCACGGCGGCGCCGATGCCGCGTTCCAGCAGGTAGGTGCCGCAGGCGCGGCCCAGGCGCTCCACCCATTCGGCGTCGAAGTCGGCATCGACGATGCCGCGTATGTCATAGGCCCGGAACGGGCGGTCCGAAATCGGTTTCATGGCTGCTCCGGCAGGCGGGGTGGGTCGGCAAATCGGCGTCATGCCTTGACCGGACTCCACATCTGCCCTATTTTTGAGGCATTATGAACTGGGATTGGGAAAAACTGCAAGAAAAACGGCAGCGGCACTCCGGGTGGCGCGGAGGCTCCGGTGGTTCCGGCGGCTCCGGCGACGGGGACGAAGGTGGTTCCGGCGGCTCGGGCGGTTCCGGTGGCTCTGGCGGCCCCGGAGGCCCCGGTGGTTGGGACGACCCTTCCGGACCGGACTTCGAGAAGCTCGGCGAGACCTTCCGCAAGTTTCGCGAATACCCCTTCCCCGCGGGGAAGGTGGTGGCGCTCGTCTTCGTCCTGCTGTGGGCGGCGTCTGGCATCTACATCGTCGAACCGGACGAACTGGGGGTGGTGTTGCGCTTCGGCCGCTACGACCGCACCGTGGAATCCGGCCCGCACTACCATCTGCCGTTTCCCATGGAATCGGTGTACACCCCCAAGGTGACCCAGGTGCAACGCGCCGAGGTGGGCTTCCGCTCGCTGGCGCAGGGTGCCTCGTTCCAGCAGGGCGGCGGGCGCATCGTGCCCGAGGAAGCCGCCATGCTCACGGGTGACGAGAACATCGTCAACGTGCAGTTCAGCATCCAGTTCCAGATCAAGGACCCCGTCCAGTACCTCTTCAACGTCACCAATCCCGCCGCCGTCGTGCGCAGTGCGGGCGAGGCCGCCATGCGCGAAGTGATCGGCAACAGCCGCATCGACGCCGCGCTCACCGACGGCAAGCAGCTCATCCAGAACGAGACGCTGACGCTGCTGCAGGCCATCCTGGACACCTACCAGGTGGGCGTGCGCGTGCTTGCCGTGCAGATGCAGGACGTGCACCCGCCGAAAGAGGTCATCGACGCCTTCAAGGATGTGGCCAGCGCCCGCGAGGACAAGAGCCGCATCATCAACGAGGCCGAGGCCTACCAGAACGAGATTCTTCCCCGCACCCGCGGCCTTGCCGCGGAAGTGATCAACCAGGCCGAAGCGTACCGGCAGGCCCGCGTGCGCGAGGCGGAAGGCCAGGCCAGCCGCTTTCTGGCCGTGCTGAAGGAATACAACAAGGCCAAGGACGTGACCCGCAAGCGCCTGTACCTGGAGGCCATGGAAGAGGTGCTTTCCGCGCCCGGCATGGAAAAGATCGTCATCCCCGGCGAGGCGGGGGCGCGCATGCTGCCCTACCTGCCGCTGGACGGGGCGCGGCCCCGTGGCGACGCGGGCGCGGCCCGCAAGGGGAGCGAATAGCATGGAACGCCGTACCATAACCCTGCTCATCGCCCTTGCCGCGCTGCTGGTCATGGGCAGCCAGTGCGTCTACAGCGTGCACCAGACCCAGAAGGCCATCGTGCTGCAGCTGGGCGAACCCGTCGGCGGCGTGGTGCTGCCCGGCCTGCACTTCAAGCTGCCGTTCATCCAGAACGTGGTGTACTTCGACGCGCGCATCCTGGACTACGACGCCCGCTCGGCAGAAGCCCTGACCAGCGACAAGAAGGCCATCGTGCTGGACAACTACGCCCGCTGGCGCATCACCGACCCGCTGACCTTCTATCGCACCGTGCGCACCATTCCCGGCGCCCAGGCCCGCCTGGACGACACCGTGTATTCGCAGCTGCGCGTCTTCGTGGGGCGCAATACCCTGACCGAGGTGGTCTCGTCCAAGCGCGCCGAGATCATGGGGGCGGTGACGGCCCGCACCTCCGAGCTGCTGCGCGAGTACGGCATGGAGATCATCGACGTGCGCATCAAGCGCACCGACCTGCCCACGGAAAACCAGCGCGCCATCTTCGGGCGCATGCGGGCCGAGCGCGAGCGCCAGGCCAAGCAGTACCGTTCGGAAGGCCAGGAGGAATCGACCAAGATCCGATCGGCCGCCGACCGCGAGCGCACCGTGCTGATGGCCGAAGCCACTCGCAAGTCCGAGATGTTGCGGGGCGAAGGCGACGCAGACGCCGCCCGGATATTCTCCGAGGCGCTTTCGCAGTCGCCGGAGTTCTATGACTTCCAGCGCAGCCTGGATGCCTACCGCAAGGTGTTCCGTGACAACACGCGTATCATTCTCACCCCCAGCGATCCCTTCCTGAAACAGTTCCAGGGGCGGTAGTGTAACATTGTTACGCCTTTGGTGTGAGTAAGGTGTAACATGTTACGCGCCGTTGCCCTGATACCGGAAAGCGCGTTACGCTATACAAGCTGCTACCACCGGAAATCATGAACTCTATCCGTTGGTGGCACCGTTCTTGTATTGCTGTGATGCGTAACGACCCGGACTACGGTCCGCAGTGAGCGACGCAGCGTTGCCGATGTGGGCAGCCATCTGGTGGCAAGCGCCCGCATCATGGCATTGACGCGTCGCTCGTTCCGTGCGAGGCAGCACTGCAAAGGTGCGCTGCGCCCGCTTGCCAGGCGGGGTGCGCGCGCACCGGGGACCGGTTTCCGCCGCGCCGGGTCGCGGCCGTGAGGCCCTAATTCTTGAATGGGAGAACACCGTGTCCACCTTTGAAGAAGTCTTTGAACGCATCAAGCTGGCCACCAATACGCGTACGCAGGTGGAGCTTGCCGAGGTGCTCGACATCCGGCAGTCCAGTATTTCCGACGCCAAGCGCCGCAATTCGGTGCCCTCCGACTGGTACATGAAGCTGTTCGAGAAGTTCGGCCTGAACCCCGACTGGCTCAAGAAGGCCTCTGGCCCCATGTACCTGCGCACCGAGCAGGGGTACCAGCCCCTGGACGCCCCGGCAGCGGGCATGGTGCTGGAAGATCCGGCCCGTTACGGCGATCCGGATGCCAAGAGCAGCGTTGTGACCGTGCATTCCATGCACTGCGAGGTCACGGAGCAGGGTGGCGGCCCGTTGAAGGCCATCAGCAAGCTGTCCGTGCCGCAGTCGTACACCGGCCCTTCCATGCAGGTGGTGCGCATGGATGCTTCGAGCATGGAGCCCCTGGTGCGCAAGGGTGCCTACGTGGGCATCGATACGGCGCAGAAGAACGTGGTGTCGGGCGAACTGTACGGCGTCTACGTTCCTTACGAGGGCGTTGCCCTGAAACGCATTTTCCTTGACGCGGAAAAGGCCCGTTTCGTGCTGCGCTCCGAAAATCCCGCACATCCCGAACAATACCTGCCCGTGGACAAGCATGCGGAACGCATCGTGGGCCGCGTGGCCTGGGTGCTGCAACGCTTCTGATCGTTCTTTCCCGTGGCAGCGCGAGACCCGCGGGAACGGAACATGGCAAGGCCACTCCGAACGGGCCGCACCGCGAAAGCGGTGCGGCCCGTTTTTTTTTCGTTCCCCGAATGGGGTAAAACCGGTGCGGGGAGCGGGGGCAGTGCGCCTGATGCCTTGCGTTGAGCGCGGAAACGCGTCATATGCTGGTGCATATAGTCCGGATCCTCCCCCGGTACGACAAGTGTGACAGGCGCGACAGGCGCGACAGGCGCGACAGGCGCGACAGGCGCGACAGGCGTGACATGTGTGCCCGGTGCGCCCGGCGTGATCGCCTCCGAGCCAGTACCCAGGCCTTGCCGCAAACACTTCACCGTCGCGGACAGTGCCCATGACGCAACAGCAGCCTTTTCAGGATTCGCCCCGCCCTGCGGTGGTCATCGTCGATGACGAGCAGATCGTGGCGCTGGACATTCGGCGTACTCTGGAACGCCTGGGGTATGCCGTGCCCGCCATGGCCGCCGACGGCGAAGAGGCCGTGCGCATGGCGGGAGAGTTGCGGCCGGACCTCGTGCTGATGGACATCCGCCTGCGCGGCCCCATGGACGGCATAGAGGCGGCGGCGCGCATCGCCAGACAGTACGGGGTGCCCGTGGTGTTCCTGACGGCCTTTTCCGATGCGGCCACCCTGGAACGGGCCAAGGAGTGCGGCCCGTTCGGCTTTCTGGTGAAGCCCTTCGAAGAGCGCGAACTGCATTCCACCATCGAGGTGGCCCTGTTGAAGCACCGCGCCGTGCGCGACCTGGACGAGGCCCGGCGCACCGCCGAGAACGCCAGCATCGCCAAGAGCGCCTTTCTGGCGGGCATGAGCCACGAGATACGCAATTCGCTCAACGGCATTCTGGGCATGACCGACCTTGCGCTGGAATCCGCCGAGGACGAGGAGCAGCGCGACCATCTGGTCACCGTGCTGGAATCTGCGGAGACGCTGCTGGCCCTGCTCAACGACGTGCTGGACTTCTCGCGGCTGGAGGCGCGGCAGATTCGCCTGGTGGAGCGCCCCTTCGAACCCGGCGCCGTGGTGCGCAAGGTGATGCGCTCGGTGCAGTCGGAGGTGGCACGGCGTGGCCTGGCCCTGTCGTGGCGGGTGGCGCCGGAGATTCCCCCCGTGCTGGCGGGGGATCAGGTGCGGCTGACCCAGGTGCTGGCCAATCTGGTGGGCAACGCGGTGAAGTTCACCCATGCGGGCGTGGTCTCGGTAGAGGTGGCGCCGGTGCCGTCACCCCCAAGCCTGTTCGAGTCGCTGTTTCCCCCGGGCGAGCCGGGCGGGGCCACCCTGCTGTTCACCGTGCGCGATACCGGCATAGGCATTGCCGAGGACCGGCTGGAATCCATTTTCGAACTGTACACCCAGGCGTCCGACGACACCGGCGCCACGTATGGCGGCTCGGGCCTTGGCCTGTCCATCTGCCGCCAGTTGGTGGGCATGATGGGTGGCAGTATCTGGGCGCGCAGCACGCCGGGGGTGGGCAGTTCGTTCCATTTTACCTGCCGACTGCGCCCCGCGCCCGCCTCTCTGGCCGAAGCGTCGCCCGCGTTGCGTCGACATGCGTCCGATGCGCTCCCCGTCCCCGGCCCGGCTTCTGCCGGACCGTCCGGCGCCTCCGCGCCGGACGGGGTTGGGCCGCATGCCCCGGCAGGGCGGGGATCTGCGGCCATGCCCGGCGCGCTGGCCCGCCTGCTGGACACGGTTCCAGCGGCGCCGCCGCTTCAGCCGGTACCGCCTTTCGCGCCGCAGCCCGTTGAACCGGTCGAATCGGCCGAACCGGCCGGACGGGCCGGACCAGCCGGACCAGCCGGACGGGCCGGACCAGCCGGACCTGGCGCGCAGCCAGCGCCCCAGCCCGCATCCCCGCATGCCGTGCCCCTTTCCGACGAACCCGCGATCGCCTCGCTGCATGTGCTGGTGGCCGACGACAGCGAAGTGGCCCGCACCATTGCCGCACGCCTGCTGCAACGGCGCGGGCACACCTGCGCCACGGTACAGGACGGCGTTGAGGCGCTGACGCGGCTTGCGGCGGAACGCTTCGACCTGGTGCTGCTGAACATGGAGATGCCGCGCATGAACGGTTTCGAAACCTTGCGCCGCATCCGCAACTCCATGCATCCCGGCGTCAGCCCGGCCCTGCCCGTGGTGGCCATGACGGCGCATGCCCTTGCGGGCGACCGCGACCGCATGCTGGCCGCCGGCATGGACGGCTATGTGGCCAAACCCATCCAGCCCTCCGCCTTTCACGAAGAGATCGACCGGGTGGCGCGCCTGGCCGGGTTGGCGCGGCAGGGCTGACCCCGCGTCTTCGGTGCCTCGCGCTGCCGTTTCGTGTCCTCGTTCCGTCTTGCGCGCAATCCTCTCGTGGCGCGGCCTGCCTGGGGTTCCGCAGTGTCGCGGTCCAGTTCGGGCAGACACGCCGTGCGTAATCGCACGTTTTTTGCCGCCGGGAATTAGGTTTTGACGCTGTGTGCGAAAAAGAACACTATGCGCCATCATCATGCACGCACCGGACGATCACGCCGCACAGCCCGTGCCATCAGCGGGGGATGACGCCTCTCTCGCGCCGGACGCTCCACGTCTCGCATCCGCGTCTGCCGGGGATGGCCTTCCCGGCGGGCGGACTGTTGCGGGCCGCGTAATGCGCCTGCCGCGCCGTCTGCCCTCGCCCGTGGCCGCGCTGCTGTCGCAGATTGCCGATGTTCCCGGCGTGCCGTACGCCCCGCCCGATCCGTCCTCCTCGCCCGCACCCGCGAGCCCCCCCGGTGTCGCAGGCGGCAGAATCCATCCGTCACCGCCCGACGCGGCGCCCATGGGCGGCTTCAGCTACGCCGCCTCGGTCATCCTGCCCCAGACCGGCTGGCACGCCTCGGAATTCCTGCCCCGCCTGGTGGGGGAACTCTCCTCCCCCGGCAACCTTTCCGTGCTTGAACGCGAGATGCACCGCCAGGCGACCGGCGCACCCACGCCGTATTCCCTGGCCCTGCGCGGCGAAACCGGCACCCCGGTGGAGTTGCTGGTCACCCCGCGCCCACTGCGCGGCGTTGCGACCGGGACTGAAGGCGAAGGCCCGGTGCTTTGCGCCACCCTGACGGCAACGCCGCTGCCCAGCCAGTCCAGCGAGGGGCCCGCCCCCGCCTGGAGCGAGCGGACCCGGCTGCTCAACCTGTTGGACCGCCTGCCCGCCTATGTGGTGCTGCTGGGGCCGGATTATTCCATCCGCTATGAAAACAGGGGTTTCCGTCAGTTGTTCGGCCCCGGCGTGGGGCGCCCCTGTTACGAGGTGATCCGGGGCCATAGCCAACCCTGCGCGCTGTGCCCGCCCTTCGACGTGTTCGATTCCCGCACCCTGTGCGTGTGCGAGTGGGCCTGTCCGGAACGCCGCTCCGCCTTCCGCATCTATTCCTATCCCTTCGAGGACGTGGACGGGTCGCCACTGGTGCTCAAGCTGGGCATCGACATCACCTCCGGGGTGCGCGCCCAGGAGGCCCTGTCCATCAGCGAGGGGCGTTACCGCTCCATCACCGACAACCTCACCCTGGGCATTGCCGTGCTGGACAGGGCCCTTGGCATCACCGCGTCCAACCCGCGCCTGCGCGAATGGTTCGGCGACGCGGCGGCGCCCGGCGGGCTGCTGTGCCGCATGCTGGCCGAGCACTGCGGCGAGGACAACACCCGCTGCCCCGGCTGCGCCTGTCTGGCCACCTTCCGCGACGGGCAGACCCACGAATGGCGGCTGGAGACCACGGCCCGTTCCGGCGGGCGACGGTCGTACCGCCTGACGTCGTGCCCCATCCTGGCGGGCGACGGCGGGGTGGATTCGGTCATCGTCATGCTGGAGGACGAGACCGACCGTCTGCGCGTGGAGGAACGGTTGCAGCGTGCCCGCAAGCTGGAGGCCATGGGCACCTTGGCCACGGGCATCGCCCACGAGATCAACCAGCCCCTGTCGGCCTTGCAGCTGTACGCGGGCAGCCTGGAAATGCTGGCCGAAAAGGATCGCGCTCCTGACCGCGAAACCCTGCTGGCCCGCCTTTCGCTGATTCTTGGCGAGACGGCGCGCATCCGCGACATCATCGACCACATGCGGGCGCTGGTGGCCCACGGCGACACGGCCCTTTCGCCTACCCAGGTGGAGGCGGCGGTGGACCGGGCGCTGGGGCTGGTGGGGGCGCAACTGCGCGCTCACCGGGTAACCGTGGAGCGCGCGCTGCCGCCGGACCTGCCCGCAGTGCGCGCCAACCCGGTGCAACTGGAGCAGGTGGTGATCAATCTGGTGGTCAACGCCATGCATGCGCTGGATGCCCGTGAACCGGCGGGTGGGCAGGACAGGCGCATCCGCATCGAGGCCGCCTACCGGCCCGTGCCGCGCGGCGGGACCGAGCGGCCAGACAGGCCAGACAGGCCAGACAGGCCAGACAAGCCAAGCAGGCCAGACAGACCAGACAGGGCGGAACGTCCGGAGCATGGCGACGGGCAGGGGGCATGCCCGGCGGACGGCGAGGCCCCGGCGGGCCGCGTGCTGCTGACCGTGGTGGACAACGGGCCGGGGCTGCAAGGCCTGGAGGATAGGGTGTTCGATCCCTTCTTCACCACCAAGGGGCCCCACAAGGGGTTGGGACTTGGCCTCGCCATCGTGCACAGCTTCGTGGAATCATGGGGCGGCGAGATTTCCGTGTCCGGGGGCGAGCCGCCCATGACCGGCGCGGCGTTCACCCTGGCCTTGCGCCGGGCCTCGCCGCCGGAGCCTGGCGCCGACGGGTAGGCGCCCCCTGCGGGGGCAGCGCGCTCATGTCCGCCCGGACGATACCGGATAGCCCGGACAGATCACCCGGACAGATAACCCGAACGAACCACCCGAACGAATAGCCAGACAAATCACCCAGACAAATCACCCGGACGAATCCTCCGGACAAACCGTCACGGCAAGCCGCCGGACGGAGTGCCACAGACAGGTTGCTGACAGGGGGAACGCCACGCACCATGGCATGCGCGCCCGAATGCGCCGACTGCCCACAGATGCGAACCGCTGTCCCGCTGACGCCCATCACGATGCCTAAAGGACATCCACATGCGCATACTCATCGTCGACGACAATCTGCCCAGCCTCCAGAGCCTCAGCCTCGTCCTGCACGACCTAGGGTACGAACCGACCCCTTTCGAAGACCCCGTGGCCGCGCTGGCAGAGGCCCGCACCACCTGGTTTCCGCTGATCATCACCGACATCCGCATGCCCGGCATGGACGGCCTGACGCTGCTTTCGCACCTGAAGGAAGACCCCTCCACCGCAGAGGCCGACGTGGTGCTGATAACCGGCCACGGCGACATGGAAACCGCCGTCGAGGCGCTGCGGCGCGGGGCCTACGACTACCTGAACAAGCCCATCAACGCCCGCGAGCTGGCGGCGGTGGTGGAGCGTTGCGCCGAGCACCAGGCGCTGCTCATGGAAAACCGGGAACTGCGCGAACATCTGGACGAGGTGGTGGAGGAGCGGGCCGACACCCTGCGCCGCGAACTGGAATCGGCCCGCACCCGGCTGCGCCAGGTGACCGGCATCGGCGAAGTGGTGGCGGCATCGCCCGCCATGTCCGGGCTGCTGGACGAGACGCGGGTGTTCCATGCCGAGCCGTCCGTGCCCGTGCTCATCGAGGGTGAAACGGGCACCGGCAAGGAAGTGGTGGCCCGGCTCATCCACTACGGCGAATCGGGCAACGACACCCCGTTCATCGCCCTGAACTGCGCGGCCATTCCGCACGAACTGTTCGAGGCGGAACTGTTCGGGCACGAACCCGGGGCCTATACCGGCAGCCGCGCCGGGGGATCGCCCGGCAAGCTGGAGCTGGCGGGCGGGGGCACCCTGTTCCTGGACGAAGTGGCGGAAATGCCCCTTTCCTTGCAGCCCAAGCTGCTGCGGGTGCTGGAAGAACGCTGCTTCTACCGGCTGGGCGGGGTGAAGCGCCGCGAATTCAAGGCCAGGGTGGTCTGCGCTGGAAACCGCGACCTTTCGGCCATGGTGGAGGCCGGTCAGTTCCGGCGTGACCTGTACCACCGGCTGCGGGTGGGGCACCTGCGCATTCCCCCGCTGCGCGAACGGCCGGAGGACATCCCCGTGCTGGCCGGGCTGTTCCTGCAACGCGAGGCGGTGCGCAAGAAGAAGCGCTTCACCGCGCTTTCGCCCGACGCCCTGCGCCTGCTGGGCCGCCACCCGTGGACGGGCAATGTGCGCGAACTGGAAAATGCCGTGGAGCGTGCCGTGCTGCTGCACGACGGCCCGGCCCTTACCGCCCGGCACCTGAGTTTTCTGGACGAACACGGAGTGCCCGAGGTACCGGGGCCCGCTGTTGCCGGTCAGCCCGGCACGTGGAGGCTGGACCCGGACAATCTGACGCTGCCCGACGCCCCCTTTGACGTGGAGGCGCTGGTGGACGGCCTGGTGCGCAAGGCGGTGGAGCGGTTTGGCGGCAACAAGAGCCGCGCGGCGGCGCATCTGGGCATTTCGCGGTTCGCCCTGCATCGGCGGCTGGCAAAGTAGCCGGGCAGCCCTACACGAACCCGAGGTGTTCCCTACCCATGTGATGGGTGCAGTGCGGATATGTGCGGGACCGCCCTACCGTGCGATATCGCTCGTGCGATATCGCACGGTAGGGGTCGGGGTAATGCAAAAGTGGTATGGGCGTTTTTCATGTTTTTTGTATGGGTGTGTTTTTACAGAAAAATAATATCGCATAGTGGTCACTGACATGGTGGCACGCTGCTTGCTAAACAAGGAGGCAACTGCGGGACACAAGCCATATCGGCGGTCCCCCCCCGACCCCCGCAGTTGAACACAGGCTCTGATGTGCCGGGCTCCTTGGCGGATATTCCCCCCCCATCCGCCCCAAGGTCCGGGGTGTTACTTCAGATCCCCCCTTTCGGAAGCCTTCTGCGCGGACACCCCCCCGTCCCGCAGGAGGCTTTCGACTTTTCCGCGCTTCGGGACAGCGCCTCTTGCGCGGGCCATGCGCGCCTTCCATGCCATCCGTCTCGCCCATCCCTTCCCCTGTCCCGGCCCACGCTTGCATCGCGCGCCCGGTGGATGTAGCATCCGGCCCGAATCCTCAGGGCGGGGTGAAAGTCCCCACCGGCGGTATTCCCGCGCGGCTTGCCGCGCCGGAGAGCCCGCGAGCGCCCGTTCCGTCGTGGAACGGGGTCAGCAGACCCGGTGAGATGCCGGGGCCGACGGTAACAGTCCGGATGAAAGAGGACGCGGCGCAACGCCAACCGACCTCGCGGGCAATCCCGCGCGCGGTTGGGCATGGCGTTTCGCGTGACGGCATGTCCGCTCCTGCGGCGTGCCGGTGCGGGCCTTCCGGCGGGCGCGGCTGCGACGCGTGCCCCGGTGCCTGGCCGGTGCGTTGTCCGAGGGTGTACCGTCACGCCGCGTTTCCACACGCCCTGATTCTGGACCTCCAGCCAAGGAGATGCGCCATGAATCAGCCGTCCCCCACTCCCGTTCAGGCCGGAATCACCGGCCCCCCCATGCATTCCGACATGCCCGCCATGTCGCATGCCCCGCAGCCGTGCCAGGCCCCCCTGGCCACGGTCGAGCAGGCGCTGGACGCCCTGCGCGCGGGGCGCGGCATCCTTGTCGTGGACGACGAGGACCGCGAGAACGAAGGCGACATGATCTTCGCCGCCGAAACCCTGACCGAGGCACAGATGGCCCTGCTGATCCGCGAGGGCAGCGGCATCGTCTGCCTGTGCCTTACCGGCGCCCATGCCGACGCGCTGGACCTGCCACCCATGGTGGCCTGCAACACCAGCCGCACCGGTACGGCCTTCACCGTGACCATCGAGGCGGCGGAGGGCGTCACCACCGGCGTTTCCGCCGCCGACAGGGTTGCCACGGTGAAGGCGGCGGCAGCCCCCGGCGCCCGGCCGGAACACCTGCGCCGCCCCGGTCACGTCTTTCCGTTGCGTGCCCGCCCCGGCGGCGTGCTGGAGCGGCGGGGCCACACCGAGGCCACCGTGGACCTGATGCGCCTTGCGGGCCTTTCGCCCTGCGGGGTGCTGTGCGAACTGACCAACCCGGACGGCACCATGGCCCGCCTGCCGGAAGTGCTGGCCTTTGGCGCGCGGCAGGACATGCCCGTGCTGACCGTGCAGGCCCTTGCCCGGTGGCGTGCCCGGCACGACGCCGATACGCGGTGCTGATGCGCACCGGCATGCGTACCGGCACGAACCCCGGCGCAAGCCTTGGCGGATCTGCCCGCGAGATGTCTGGCGTGAGCGCCCGCAAGGGGCCAGCCGGAGTCACCCGCAAGGAGGCTGACATGGCATGACGGCACGGTGCGCTCCGGCTTTTTCTGCCCCCGTTTCTCCGGGCCTTGGCGACTGCGACGCCAGCCCCGGCCAGCGGGAAACGAAGAAGTCCCGGCTGCCGGAATTCCGATCCGCCCGGCGACTGCGACGCCGCGCGGACCGGTTCGGCGGCGGGAAAGGCCGGAACGCCGGGGGGCCGACAGAATGAACCGACGGCGCGGCGGGAACATCCCGTCGCGCCGCCGTCGTTGCGCCAGCGTCTTTTTCAAACCCTGCCGCTGCCGGGGGGACCGCCCTTGCCGGTTCCGCTGGTGTCGTCAGGTAATGGGGGTAATGGGAGCGATGGGGGCGATGGCGCGTCGTCCGGGGCGGAGGTGCCGTCGCTTGCGGCGCCGTGCAGCAACTGGCGCAGGGTCGGTTCGCGCGTTTCGTCCTTCCCTGCGCTGTCCCGCGCGCCATTACCCGCACCGGGCCATGCACCGGGCTTCGCTGCGGGCCATGCATTGTCCGGCGCATCGTCCGGCTCGTCGTCATGGACATCATCCTGCATGTCGTCCGGCGCGTTTTCCGGCGTCTGGTGTGCACTGGCCGGGGCCGCATCGAACCAGTCGGGCAGGGTGGTGTCGTGGTAGGTGCGCAGGGTGGCGTTGGCCGGGCTGGCGGCCATGTCCCCGGCCAGTCGGGTCAGGGTGTCGTTGATGAATTCGAAGGACGTGGCCACCCGTTCCTCGCCTTCGCCATGGGTGCGCCCCGCCAGGGCCAGCAGCACGTCGGCGATGCGCAGCCCGTCGGGCGGCGTGCCCAGCACCCAGGCCGGGGCATCGTCGCATACCCGCACCACCATGCCTTCGCGGGCCAGCCTGTCCAGCACGTCGTCCAGCACGTGGTCCGGGGCATCCAGCAGGGCGGCCATGCGGTGGCCGGGCACGGCGCCCGTGCCGCGCACGAAGGCGCGGGTCAGCAGCAGCATGGCCAGCACGGCCAGCCGGTCGCGCTCAAGGCGGCTCACCCGCCCGGCGCGCAGGTGTTTTTCGAAGGTGGGCGCGTTCTGCACCGCGTGGCATACCTCCACCCCGAACAGCACCACCGCCCACGAAACGTACAGCCACATCAGGAACAGCGGCACCTGCGCGAAGCTGCCGTAGATCAGCCCGTAACTGGCAAAGCGGGCCTGCCAGACCATGTAGGCGTACTCTGCGCCCTGCCAGGCCATGGCCGCCAGCAGCGCCCCGGCCATGGCCGCGCGCGGGCGCACCCTGGTGTTGGGAATGTACGAGTACAGGAACAGCAGCACCACGAAGACCATGAACAGCGGCACCAGCTTGAGCAGCAGCAGGTAGGCCGCGCCCACCGGGGCCACCTCCAGCAGCCTGCCCAGCACCTTGCCGCTGCGCAGGCTGGCCCCAAGGGTGAAGGCGGTGCCCATCAGCAGGGGGCAGACCAGCATCACCGAAAAGAAGTCGGTGAACTTGCGCCATGCGCTGCGGCCCTGGCGCACCTTCCAGATGGCGTTGAACGAGCGTTCGATGTTGGCCATGAGCATGCCCGCCGTCACCAGCAGAAAGGCCGCGCTTACCGCGCCCATGCGGCCGGCGCTGGTGCGCTCCACGTATTCCAGGATGCGGGCCACCGTGTCCGGGTTGCCCGCCGCAAGGCGCAGCAGCAGCATCTGGGTGGCCTCGGCGTTGTGCACCCCGAGGCCCTTGGTGATGGAAAACACCACGGCCAGAAAGGGCACCATGGACAGCACGAAGGTCATGGTCAGGGCGGATGCGCGCAGCAGGCACTGGTCGTCCACGAAGCCCAGCGCCGCCAGAAAGGCGCGCCGCACCAGCCAGACCAGGCCGCGCCGGGCGGGCGGGCCGGTTTCGGCACGTTCAAGCCATACGTCGCGGGTCACGTAGCGGCGCACGCGCCGGGCGCGGTCGCGCAGGGTGGGTCCGTGCATCCGGCCTCCGCGGGTTGGGGGTAACGGAGCGCAATGCGGGTGGGAGCACGACGGCCCCTTGCCATGGGCCGGGTCTGTTCGTACCATGCATTCCATGCAAGCGTATCAGACCGGGACCAATGCAGGCAATGATGCGGCGCACGCGCCGGACGGCTCAGGCCCGAACCCTCTGGATCAGGACGCCGGGTACCGCCGCGCGGCCTTGTGGCGCGCGCTGGCATCCGCCGCGCTGTGTGCCCTGTTGATGACGGGGTGCAGCGGCACCCGGCAGGCCGCCGCGCCGGAAAGCGCGACCACGACGCCGTCCCCCGGTGAGGTGCGCGTGCAGGCCGCCGTTCGTCCTTCCGAAGAGCCGTTGACCTCCGGCAGGCCCGCCGCCTGCTGGACCCCCCTGCTGGGCCGCCTGGCCGCCGACGGCGTGTCCGGCGGACGCGTCGACGCGCTGTTCGTCCAGCTGGGCGATGCGGTTTCGCCAGACCCCATGGGCCGCAAGGTCAAGGAACTGTACACCACCAAGTTCCTGCGGCCAGAGCCGCAACCAACGCCGCCCGGCCAGAAGCCCAAGCCCGTGCGCCCGCCCATGTACCCCGGCGTGGTCACCGACGAGAACGCGACCAAATGCCGCGCCTTCCTGACGGAAAACGCCCGCTGGTTCTCGCTGGCGGAATCGCGCTACGGCGTGCCGCGCGAGGTGGCCGTGTCGCTGCTGTTCGTGGAAACGCGGCTGGGCACGGCCCTCGGCAAGGGCAACGCCTTCCGCAATCTGGCCGCCATGGCCGCCGCGGACAACCCGGACATGGTGCCCGGCTACATCGCCGCGCTGCCCGGCGCGGATGGCAATCTGGACTGGATTTCGCTGCGCATGCGCCAGAAGTCGGACTGGGCCTACCAGGAACTGAAGGCGCTCATCCGCCACGCCGACGCGCTGGGGCAGGACCCGCTGACCATGCCCGGCTCCATCTACGGGGCCGTGGGCATCTGCCAGTTCATGCCCAGCAATATCCCGGCCTACGGCGTGGACGGCGACGGAGATGGCCGCGTGGACCTGTACACGGTGGGTGACGCGGTGTTCAGCCTGTCCAACTATCTCGACAAGCATGGCTGGCAGCCCGGCATGCGGCGCGATGCACGCTACAACGTGCTGAAACGCTACAACAACAGCGCGGCCTACGCCAACACCATCCTGGCACTGGCGGACAAGGTGGCGGGCAAGTCCGCCCAACCGGGAAAGCCCGCGAAACCCGCAAAATCTGCCCAGCCCGGCAAGCCCGTACAGCCCGCAGCTGCGAAGTCCAAAGCGCAGGGCAGCCCCGCGCAGCCCGTCAGGGCATCCGCCGCCGTTTCGGCTGCGCAGTAGCCGCAGGGCGGCCCTGCTCGCCCCTGTTCGGTCCTGTTCGGCCCTGTTCGGCCCTGTTCGCGCCTGTTCGCGCCTGTTTGCGCCTGTCACTCCTGTTCGTCCTTGTCCTCCTTTCTGCTTTCGCTATTTTCGGTCCGTGGCCGTGCTTCTTGCCGGAGCACGGCCACGGAGCCGGATTTTCTCCTCCCTCCTCTGCCTCGCTTGCGACGGCGCGGGCGGTGTTTCCGTCATGCCCTATCACTGGTCCGGTGTCGCGGCCTGCCGAGTCGGTTGCCTTGATGCACCGTGCGGCTGCGTAGCGGCAGAGTAATAATGGTGGGTCGATGGCCCCGGGGGGTAGCTTCTGGCATCGCCGCCCCAAGGAGGCCTGATGTCCGCCGAGCCACGCCCCGAATCCCCCCACCCTGGGTCGTCGCCGTCACCCTCGCCCATGGTGTCCGACACCCCGCCGGGTTTCGCGTCTGACGTATTTTCTTCCGCTCCTCCCGCTTCCCTGGCCTTCGTCACATCGACAAGGGGCATGCTGCTTGCGCTGGTTCTGCCGCTGGGAACCCTGGCCCTGCAATGGATGTTGTGGGACTATATCCGACCCTATGCGTGGTTCCTGTTCTATCCTGCCGTGTTCCTGGCCTCTCTGGCGGGCGGGCTGGCGGGGGGCCTGATCGCCACCCTGCTGTCGGCATTGCTGGTGCTGTACTTCTTCATCCCTCCCATACTGTCCTTCATGGTGGTGCAACCGGTGGACGTGGTCGCCGTGGCCATGTTTCTGGGCATCGGGCTGATGATCAGCCTGGCCCACCAGGGGGTGCGGGATGCCGTCCGTCGTGTTGTCGAGGCACAGGAGAGGCAGCAGGCCGAGCGGGCAGAGGCGGACGAGGCCACCTCCCGGCTGCGCGCGGCCAATGCCGAACTTGCCGCCCGTTGCGCACGCGCCGAAGAACTGGATGTCCTGAAGACCCGTTTCTTCGCCAACATCAGCCATGAACTGCGCACTCCGCTCACCCTGCTGCTGGGGCCGCTGGAACGGCTGCTGGCCGAAACGTCCGAGGGCGACGAGCACCGCCACGCGCTGTTCACCATGCTGCGCAACGCCCGGTTGCTGCACCAGCATGTGGACGACATGCTGGACCTTTCGCGGGTGGATGCCGGAGCCATGCAACCGCGCCATGCAGAGGCGGACCTGTCCGCGCTGACGCGCACCACCTGCGCCTATTTCGATACCCTGGCCGCCCAGCGCGGCATGCACTACGGGGTGCAGGCGCCCCTGCGCCTGGACGCGCAGGTGGACACGGACAAGTACCGCCGCATCCTGCTCAACCTGCTGTCCAACTCCTTCAAGTTCACCCCGGACGGGGGCAGCGTTTCCGTGACCCTGGAGCGCAAGGGCGACGAGGCGCTGCTTTCGGTGAGCGACGACGGCCCGGGCGTACCCGCGCACCTGCGCGGCGCGGTGTTCGAGCGGTACCGCCAGAGCGGCGAGGGCGCGCGCGGACTGCACGGCGGCAGCGGTCTCGGGCTGGCCATCGTCAAGGAATTTGCGGAACTGCATGGCGGAACGGCCAGCGTCGGGCAGGGCGCTGAGGGCGGGGCGCTGTTCCAGGTGCGGCTGCCCCTGGCCGCGCCCCCCGGCGTGGAAGTGGCCCCGGCGGAATCCGTTGCCGCATCGGGCAGCTTTGCGGGCGACCCTGCGGGCGATCCCGGCTGGCTGGCCTCCGGCCATGTCCCGCAGTATGCCCCGGCGGCGGGCAGGGACGGCGGGCTGGTGCTGGTGGTGGAAGACAACCGCGACATGATCGCCTACATCGTGGACATCCTGCGGCCGCATCATCAGGTGGCCGTGGCCTTCGATGGCGAAGAGGGGCTGCGCAAGGCGCTGGATCTGCGGCCCGACCTCATCGTGTGCGACGTGATGATGCCCCGCGTGGACGGCCAGCGCATGGTGGAACAACTGCGCCGCTACCCCGGCATGGCCGACGTGCCGGTGCTGATGCTGACCGCAAAGGCCGATGACGAACTGCGCGTGCACCTGCTGCACGGCGCGGTGCAGGGGTACATCCAGAAGCCCTTTACGGCTGCGGGGCTGCTGGCCAGCGTGCACGCAGAACTGCGCGACCGGGCACGGCACAAGGCAGAGCTTGACGAAAGCGAAACCCGGTTCCGCGCCACCTTCGAGCAGGCGGCGATGGGCCTTGCCCTGGTGGCCCCGGACGGAAGCTGGCTGCGCGTCAACGGCAAGCTGTGCGCCATTGTGGGCTACTCTGCGGAAGAACTGACGAAACTGCGCTTTCAGGACATCACCCATCCCGAATACCTGGACAGCGACCTGGCGCTGATGCATCGGTTGCTGGCCGGCACCATGGACAACTACAGCCTGGAGAAGCAGTACCTGCGCAAGGGTGGCGAGCCGGTGTGGGTGAACCTGACCGTGGCCCTGGTGCGCAAGACCGACGGCACGCCCGACTACTTCATCTCGGTGGTGGAGGACATCCAGCAGCGCAAGACCTTCGAACGGCGTTTGGCCGAAAGCGAGGAGCGTTTCCGCCAGGTGGTGGAGCACGCCCCGGAAGCCATCTTTTTGCAGAGGGAAGGCAGGTTTGCCTATGCCAACCCGGCGGCGCGGGTGCTGTTTGGCGTGGGTGACCCCAAGGAGATCATGGGGCGGGGCGTGCTGGAGTTCTTCCACCCCGACGACCGAAGCGTGGTAGTCGAGCGCATCCGCCAACTGAACGAGGAGCGCCGCACGGTACCGCGCGGGCATGTGCGCATCCTGCGCCGCGACGGCACCGTCGTGGATGCGGAAACGTCCGCCGTGCCTTTCCGGCTGGGGGTGCGCGACGGTGCGCTGGTCTTCGTGCGCGACATCAGCGACCGGCTGTGGGCGGAACGCGAGATACGCGACCTCGCGCGCTTTCCCGGTGAAAACCCCAACCCGGTCATGCGGGTCAGTCCGGATATGGTGCTGCTGCACGCCAACCGGTCCAGCGACACGTTCCTCGAATGTTCCGGTGCGCGGGTGGGCGCCCCCTTCCCCGCGCCGTTTGCCGAGGTGGTGGCCGAGGCCTTGCGCACATGGGCCCCACGTACCTTCGAGGTCCAATGCCTTGACCGCATCTACGCCATGACCGTGAATCCCATTGCCGACGGCGGTTACGCCAACATCTACGGCATGGACATCACCGAGCGGAAGAACGCGGAACTCGAACTGATCAACGCGCGCGAGGCGGCGGAAACCGCCACCAAGGCCAAGAGCGCCTTTCTGGCCAACATGAGCCACGAACTGCGCACCCCCATGAATGGCGTGCTGGGCATGCTGCAACTGCTGGACGCCACCCCCCTGGACCCGGAGCAGCGCGGCTACGTGCAGGTGGCCCACGCGGCGGGCAGCAATCTGACACGCCTTCTGGGCGACCTGCTGGACCTGGCCAGGGTGGAGTCTGGGCGATTGACCATCCGCGAGGAACCGTTCGATTTCAACGGGCTGACACAAGAGGTGCTGGCCGTGCTGCGGCCAGAGGCGGACCGCAAGGGCATCGTGCTGGAGGCGGCGACGGACGGCATGCCGGGTGCCCTGCTGGGCGATCCGCAGCGCATCCGCCAGATGCTGCTGAACATCGTGGGCAATGCCGTGAAGTTTACGGATAGGGGGCACGTGCGGCTGCTGGCCCGCTTCGAGCCGTCAGCCGGGTCAGGCGCGACAGTCGAACTTGGCGGACAGGGCGAACCCGGCGGGCAGGGCGAACCCGGCGGACAGGGCGAACCCGGCGGGCAGGGCACGCTGTACCTCGCGGTGGAAGATACCGGCATCGGCATCCCCGGCGACATGCTGGGCAACATCTTCGAGCCGTTCACCCAGGTGGAGGACGCGGTGTCGCGCAGGCACGGCGGGGCCGGTCTGGGGTTGTCCATCGTGCGGCGCATAGTGGACCTGATGGAGGGCGAGGTCTCCATGACCAGCGCGGAAGGGCGCGGCACCACCGTGACGTTGCGCCTGCCCGTGGCCGCAATGGACCGGCTGCCTGCACAGGAACCGACGCGCAACGGGCTGGCCGACCCGCCCATGCGCCAGGGGCGCCTGCTGCTGGTGGAGGACGACCATGTGAACCGGCTGACCGTGCTGTGGATGCTGGAGAAGCTGGGCTACGATGCCCTTGCCGTGGGGGATGGCGCTGCGGCGCTGGAGGCGTTGCGGCAGGGGCGCTTCGACGCGGTGCTCATGGACGTGCAGATGCCGGTCATGGACGGCCTGCAAGCCACGGCGGCCATCCGCAACGCCACGGACCTGCCGGGCGGGGCGGAGGTTCCGGTCATCGCCCTGACGGCCTATGCCATGGAAGGTGACCGCGAGCGACTGCTGGCGGCAGGCATGGACGACTACGTCGAAAAGCCGGTGGACGTGCAGGCGCTGCGCAGGGTGTTGTCCCGTTTCGTGGGCGTGCCCGATGCCCCGGCCCTTTCCGATGCGTCCCGGCTGGCGGACGTGCCGGACAATTCCTAGGCCCGGATGAACGGCCCCGCCCGCAACCGAAGGGTGGGGGGACGCAGGACGGCGCCGCGCGCGGGCTACATGGCCCGGCGCAGGCGCCGTTCCACGTGGCGGGCCGCCAGCGAGCAGGAAAAGGTCAGCATCAGGTACAGGGCAGCCACCGTGAGCCATATCTCGAAGGTCAGGTAGGTGGCGGCCATCAGTTCCATGCCCTGAAAGGTCAGCTCGCGGATGGAGATCACCGACAGGATGGCCGAATCCTTGATGGTGGAGATGAACTGCCCGGCCAGCGGCGGTACGATGAGCCGGAAGGCCTGCGGCAGGATGACGTGGCGCAGTTGCTGCCGCCTGGTCAGCCCTGTGGAGGCCGATGCCTCCCATTGGCCGCGCTCCACGCCTTCCAGCCCGGCGCGCACGATTTCGGTGATGTAGGCGCCCTCGTACAGCCCAAGGACCACCACCCCGGAAAGGAACACCGGCAATTGGCCGGGCGGCGCCAGCAGCAGGGCCGATGCCCGCGCCAGCCAGTCCTGCACGGGCAAGTACAGTTGGGGGGGCAACAGGGCCGCCACGCCGTCGGCCACGGGGGCGAACAGCCCGTCCAGCAGCGGGGCGAACTGCGAACTCACGAAGAAGTGGAAGATGAACACCAGTACCAGCGGCGGCAGGTTGCGCACCCCTTCCACATAGGTGCGCGCCACCATGCGTCGGAACAGGCGCGGGCTGGCCCGCAACAGGCCCATGCCGGTGCCGACGCACAGGGCCAGCAGGGTGGACCACAAACCCAGGCGCAGCGTGACCAGCAGCCCCTGGGTCAGCGTGCCGGGCACCCAGCCCCCCGCCGCCCCCTGTGCCCCATGCGCCACCTGCTGCGTGTCGTGCCGCAGCAGGAACTGCCACACCACTCCCCAGTTCCACTGGTAGTCCAGGCGGCCAGCCGCTTTCCAGTACAACCATGCCCCGGCGCAAAGCAGCAGGGCCAGCAGGAGCGCGTCCAGCCGCCGTGCCGCGTGGGGCGACAGAAAGGCCTCCACGGCGGTGGGCGCTTCGGGCGTGCGGTCAAGTCGCGCGCCGTCGTCCCCGTGTTCCTGATGCGGAAGACGCGCCAGACGCGTCAGATGCGATGGACGCGCCAGACGCGGAGGAAAGGCCGGAACGTTGTGTTCCGGCGGCAGGGCCGGGAACGGGCGGGGACGCATGGCACTCCGGGGCGGGGCAGGTGACGGGATGCGGTGGGTGAAAGCCCGCACGGCGCACGGGGCAGCTGCGCGGCCCCGTGCATCGCGTGGCTGAGGCGGCGGGCTACTTCAGCCGCGCTTCCCACTCGTTGGTTTCGAACCAGTAGTGCTTGCGTTCCTTCAGCCAGCCCTCGGCATCCATCAGGCGAATCCAGTTGTCGAACACGTTCAGGGTGTCCACGTCGCCCTTGCGCACGGCAAAGGCCACCGGCTCGCTGGTGAAGGTGCCGGGCACGGGCAGGAACAGCTTGTCCGGGTTCTTCAGCACCTCGAAGGCGGGCAGCGGCGCACTGGAAACCATGGCGTGGGCGCGGCCGGACAGCACTTCCTGAATGGCCGGGGCCTCGTCATCGAACAGGCGCAGGGTGGCCCGGGGCAGACGCTTTTTGGCCGCGGCCGCCGCGGTGCTGCCGGTGCGCGCGGCGATGGTCACCTCGGGCTTGTCGAAGTCATCCAGGGTGGTGAAGCCCTTTGCCGTCGCGCGGTTGGCCATCAGGGCCATGCCCGCGTAATCGTAGGGGATGGTGAAGTTCACCTTCAGATTGCGGTCGGGCTTCACGCTCATGCCGCCGATGATCACGTCGAACTTGCCGGTGAGCAGGGCGGGGATGATGCCCGACCACTTGGTGGGCACGAATTCCACCTTCACGCCCAGGTCATCGGCCAAGCGGGTGGCCACGTCCACCTCGAAGCCGATGAACTTGCCGGTGACGTCCTGCATGGCCCACGGCACGAAGGTGGAAAAGCCCACCCGCAGCACGCCGCGTTCCAGCACGCCCGCGATGACGCTTTCTTCGGACAGCTTCTGGCGCACGGATGCGTCAGCCGCCCGGGCAGGGGCGTGCGGCGTCAACAGCGCCGCAAGCACCAGCAGAAAGGCCAGCAGCAGGGCGGGGACGTGGAGACGTGCAGGAGATGTTGTCGTATGCATGGGGATGCCTCCGTTGCGTGGCGCGCGTTGCGGCGCGCGGGCTGTGCCCCGGCGGCACGGCGTGCCGCCGGTCGGCGGGGTGGACGCGTCCGTCATCGTCGGCCACCGCTGGGCAATGGCGTCCGGCGGGTGCCGGTAGTGCCGGTGGTGCCGGTAGTGCCGGTGGTGCCGGTGGTGCCGGTGGTGCCGGTGGTGCCGGACGCGTCAGAATTCGTAGCGCAGGCGCCGTTCCAGCAACTGCGCCAGGGCCGAAAGGGACAGCGTGAGGGCAAGGTACATGCCCGCCACGAGAAACCAGACCTCGAACACCAGAAACGTGTCGGCTGCCACCGCCTGGGCCTGCATGGCCAGATCGTGCAGGGCGATGGTGCTGACCAGGGACGAATCCTTGACCAGGGAGACCAGTTGCCCGGTCAGGGGGGGCAGGGCGGTGCGGGCCGCTTGGGGCAGCACCACCTCCATATAGGTTCCGGGCACGTCCATGCCAAGGCTGCGTGAAGCTTCCCACTGCCCCGTAGGTACGGAAAGGATGCCCGCGCGCAGGACTTCGGCGATGTATGCCCCCTCGAACAGCGAAAGGGCCAGCACCCCGGCTGCAAAGCGCCCCAGCCCCAGCACCGGCGCCAGCACGAAATAGACCACGAACAACTGGATGAGCAGCGGGGTGTTGCGCACCGTCTCCACATAGGCCACGGCCATGGCGCGCCCCACGCGCGAACCGGATTGGCGCAGCAGGGCTGCCAGCAGACCGGCCAGCAGCGCCAGCCCAAGGCTGGCCGCCACCACCTGCACCGTCACGCCAAGGCCGTCCAGCAGCGGACCGGCGCGGAACCCGCCATCCCCCGCCGTGGTGAACAGGTGGCGCCACAGCCGGTGCCATTGCCAGTCGTAGCCCGACGACGCCGTGCCGCGCAGGGTGATCCAGACCAGCGCACCCAGCAGGCAGCAGTACCGGGTCACGTCGCCGAGCACGGCCAGCAGGGCGCGGCGTGCGGGCGGAGGCGCCGGAACCACCGGGGCCTGCCGGGCAGGCGTGGCCGGATTGGGGCGCGAGGTGCCGCCGGGCGCATCGGCGCCGGTGCCGTGCGCCGTTGGGTGTCCTGGGGCCGAGCTGTCCCGGCTGTGTCGGGAATTTTCCATTCTGTGGCGCAGCATACGCCGCAACACGCCCCCTGCCAAGGTGGCCGGGGCGGACGGGATGACGGAGCGCTGGAAAAAAGCCGGGGGCCCTGCCCTGCGGCATGGGCACAGCGCCATTGACTGTGCGGTGCGCGCCAGAGGGTGCGCGCCGTTGCAGGCGCGGCCTTCCGGGGTTGCCGCCACAAAGAAAGGCGGGACAGGTTGCCCTGTCCCGCCCGTGAATGCGTGTATCCGACGGCGCGAAGGCCGCGCGGCTACTTGTTCAGCTTCGTCTCCTGCGGGAACACCGGCAGGTAGCGGTACGAAAGGCTGAGAATCAGGGCCGCGTAGGCCATGATCATGGCGCTGGCGCCCCATTCCGCCCAGTTGGGGGCATAGGTTTCCCAGCTGTCGAAGGGCATCACCGGCGCGGCCAGGGCCTGCACGGTCATGACGTAGCGGTTGATGGTCACCCCGATGCAGTCCAGGATCGCCGCCGTGTAGAACAGCGTGCGGTTGTTGCGCGTGGACGGGATGATCAGCAGGATGGCGGGCAGCACGCCGCAGGCGAACAGTTCCGCCCACAGCAGCCACTTGCCGTAGATCCAGCCGTAGAAGACCTGGTCGAAGGTCAGGCCGGAACGGGGCAGGATGTCATTGGCCCACGCCCAGGTGTCCGCCAGCTTGAAGACCATGTACACGGTCAGCATGGTGCCGGCGATCTTGCCCATCAGGCTCTTGATTTCCCAGCTGACCAGCTGCTTGCCGGTCATCTTTTCCATGATGGTGCACACGAGCACGGTGAACACCGGCCCGGAACCCACGGCGGAAAGGACATACAGGAAGAAGGTCCAGGGCCAGATGAAGAAGCCGTCGCGCGCGATGTACGGGCGGGCGAAGAGCACGCCGTACATGCCGCCCAGCGACCCCTGGTGGAACGTGGACAGGAAGGCGCCGATACCGGCAAAGAGCGGCATCATCAGGTGGAAGTTGTGGGCGATGGCATGCACCAGCTTGTTGCTGTTCAGCTGCTTCTGCTCAAGGATCAGCGGGACGTACTCGATGACCAGCACGAGGCAGTAGCAGGTGATGCAGAAGATAACTTCTGTCAGCATGGAGTGCACGTTGGCGTGCCAGTAGCCGAACCATGCGCGCAGCGGCTGGCCCACGTCGAGCACCAGGACGAGCATGGCGCCCGAGTAGCACAGGAAGCCCACGATGACCGTGAGGTTGATGATGTTCTTCAGCGGATCGATGTTCAGGATGTAGCGGAGCAGGCCCGTGAAGAACGCACCGGCGCCCAGGGCGATGACCGCAAGGTCGAAGGTGATCCACAGGCCGAACCCGAAGTAGTCGTCCAGCCCGGTCACGCCAAGGCCTTCGGCCAGCACCCGGTAGGCGGCGTACAGGCCCCACCCGAACACCACCATGACGGCGGTGATCCAGACGAGGAACTTGGACAGCGAGCAGCGCGTGCAGCCTTCGGGGAACAGCGCGGCGTCGATGGGAAGGTCGTAGTTCTTATCCATGGCCGCCCCCTACCCTTTGACCTTTTCGTTTTCGAGATAGTTGTCGCCAAGGCGGCGTACCCACTCGCGGCGGCTGATGTAGTACACCTGCGGGTCGGTGCCCAGGCGTTCCAGCAGCCGGAAGGCGTACTTGCCCTTCACGAGATCATGCACCTTGTGCGCGGGATTGTTCACGTCGCCGAACACGATGGCCCCGTTGGGGCAGGCCTCGGTGCACGAGGTGATGTAGTCGCCGTCGTTGAGCGCGTTGGGATCACGACCTTCCACGCGGGCCTTGTCCTTGGCCTGCATGAAGCGGTGGTGGCAGAACGAGCACTTTTCCACCACGCCGCGCGGACGCACCGACACGTCGGGGGTCAGGGTCTTGTCCATGCCTTCGGGCCAGGTCGGGTCGAACCAGTTGAAGTACCGGGCATGGTAGGGACACGAGGCCATGCAGTATCGGCACCCGATGCACCGGGGGTAGACCTGGCTGACGATGCCGCCTTCCTCGTTCTTGTCGGTGGCGATGACGGGGCACACCGACACGCACGAGGGCTTGCCGCACTGCATGCAGGGGCGGGGCAGGTAGGCCACTTCATGCTCGGGGAAGGGCTTTCCGTTGTTCAGTTCATATACGACCAGCCAGTTCAGCGACTTCAGCTTGTTGCTGGCGTCCGGCTGGGGGGCGATGTTGTTCTCGGCCTGGCAGGCGACCATGCACGCGCCGCAACCCGTACATTTGTCCAGGTCGATGGCCATTCCCCACTTGATCTTGAATTCCTTGAATGAGGACATGACGTACGTTCCTTATGCTTTGGCGATGTTTACGCCGGCGCTGGTCCAGACCGAAAGGCCCGTGCCGGGTTCCGCACCAGCTGCGAGCAGGCGCATGACGTTTTCGCCCTTGCCCTTGCTGAACTCGTCGAAGGCGGTGTGCCCGTGCCCGGCAGGGACGGCCACCGTATCGTTGATGACGCCTTCGAACAGGTTCACCCGCGCCGTGAATTTTCCGGCGGGGTTCGAGAGCTCGATGCGGTCGTGCATCCGCAGGCCCAGCTTGGCGGCCGTGGCCCCGTTCATCATCACGTAGAGTTCCTTGCCCTGGATTTCCCAGCGCCGGACGGTCTTGGTGTTGAAGGGCGGGGTGGCGGTCTTGCTGGTGCCAACGTTCAGCTTGGCGACCGGAGCGAGGGCGACGGGGAAGGCCGGGGCCTTCACGTCAATGGCCTTGGAAAGTACGTCGGCGCGCAGTGCGATGCCGTTGACCGGCAGCACCGCGTTGCTCACGTGCGCGTTGGTGGCCGAAGGCTCGGTGAAGCTCGCGCCGCGGGCTTCTGCCTTGGCCTTCAGGGCGTCGGCAAAGGCGGCAACGCCAAGGTCGGCGCCCAGCTTTTTAGCCACGCCGATGACCACGTCGCCTGCCGGGCGGGCGTCCACCAGGGGCGCCAGCGCGGGCACGGCAAGGGCGTAGACCACCTGGCCGCAGCCGTAGGGGGTGTCCACGTCGTCGAAGCGTTCAAGGCCCATGGGCACCGGCAGCACGAGGTCGCAGGCCATGGCGGTTTCATCAAGGAAGCTGGTGAAGGCCACCTTGAAGGGCACCTTGGCCAGCGTGGCCTTGACTGCGTCGGCCTGGGGCAGCGCGTAGACGGGGTTGGCTTCGTAGAAGACCACCGCCTGCGGGGCGGCGGACTTGCCGGAGGCCACCTTGCCGAGCCATGCCACCAGGTCGTTCTGCAGCAGGGCCTTGCGGTCCATGGCAGCGGGTACGACCTTGCGGGCGTAAGGCAGGGCACGGATGCCGCCTTCGCGGTTCATGGAGCCCAGCAGCGCGTTCAGGGCAAGACCGGCCAGCACGGGGGCCGCGCCGCCGCCCTGTCCGATCTCGGACCCGGCGATGACCAGAGGCCGCTTGGCCTTGGCCAGTTCCTGGGCCACGGCGGCAAGACGCTTGGCGTCCACGCCGGTCTGGGCTGCCACCTGTTCAGGGGTGAACTTGGCGGCCAGAGCCTTGAAGTCGGCGAAGTCGGCGGCGGGGCTGGTGGCGCCCGCCTTGATCAGCAGGTTGGCCAGGCCCAGCGCCAGCACCGCTTCGGTGCCGGGGCGGATGGCCAGCCACGTGTCGGCGGTGGCGGCGGTGTTGTTCTGCACCGGGCCCGCATAGGCGAAACGCACGGCCGGGGCTTCGCCATGGGGGCGGCCCACCCGGAAGGCGTGGCGATTGCGGATGACCGGGCCCCAGGTTTCGAGCACGTTGGCACCGATGGCGAGCACGTAGTCGCTCTTCTCGATGTCGTAGCCCACCTGGCCTTCGCCGCCCATCAGTTCCCACGCCTTGGCGGCGGACTGGGCCTCGCCGGGCATGAGGAAGCAGGACTTGGAGCCCATCTCGGCGGCCAGCGCCGTGAACAGCTCGTTGATGGTGCCGGTTTCGTCACCGGAGATGACGGCAAGCTTGTCGCCGCCCTTGGCCTTTTTCAGGCCTTCCACCAGCATGGCTTCCGCCTCTTCCCAGGTGATGCCCACGTACGCGCCGTCGGCGGTACGCTTGAGGGGGCGCTTCATGCGGGAGGGGCTGTACAGCAGTTGCACTTCCGCCGCGGCGATGGACGAAAGCCCGCCGCCGAGGGGATGATCGTTGTTGGTCAGCACGCGCACCGGGCGGCCGTCCACCAGCCGCACCTTCACGCCGACGGCGGACGGGCACAGCTTGCTGACGGTGGGCACGTACGAGTTGGCGCCGTCGATGTTGCGGGGAATCCACGACCAGTTCTGCGTCCAGATGGACACGTCGTCCAGGCTTTTCCAGACGACGGGGGTGGCGAGAATACCCGCGGTGGCGCCGCCGATGAACTTCAGGAAACCTCTTCTGTCCAGAGCCATAGCACCACCCCTTTACTTGTGGCAGACGAAGCAGGCATTGCTGGAATTCGTCACGCCGTAGTGGTTCTCATTGGCGTGACAGCGTTCGCATTGCCACATCTTCATGGTTTGCTTGCTGTAACCGGTCAGCTTGTTCTCGAAGTAGGTCGGTGCGCTGTCGGAGTTGGCCACGTCGGGGTGGCACTGGGCGCACAGTTCCGACTCCTTGAAGTCGTGACACTGGTTGCAGCCGTCAAGGGAATGGGCGGCATGGCTGAAGAAGACGTTGTCGGGCTGGATCTGGTAGACCAGCCACTTAACTTCCTTGCCGGTTTTCACGTACTCGTTGACGAAGCGGGCTTCCTCGGGATCGGACCCGAGCACGTCGGAATGACAGTCGGCACAGCTGGCCGTGGAGGGCAGACCCGCGAAGGTCCCGTCCTCACGCAGCACATGACACTGCTTGCATTCCATGCCCGCGCTTTCCATGTGCACCTTGTGGCTGAAGCGTATCGGTTGTTCCTTCTTGCTGTACATCATGTCAGGGAACACCCACCAGCCGAAGATGAGCGATACGACCAGACCCACGAGAAACGGGGTGATGCCGCCGCCGCAGCACTTACCGCCATCCTTCGCGCAGTCTGAACTGTTTAACTGCCTGTCCTCCATACCCTTCGCCTCATTAGCTGATTTGAGAGATGAATAACGAATGCCCACACTTGCCACGACAACCTTACTAGGCGACAGGTTGAAAGGCTGTCAAGGTGAAATATTTCACGAATCCGCTTCCATTTCGCGCAACTAGGTGAAATTTCATGCCGCCTGAGCGCCCGATCAGCCCTCTTTGCGGCGCCCGTAGACGTCGTCGAAGCGAACGATGTCGTCTTCGCCCAAATACGGACCACTTTGGATTTCAATGAGTTCAAGAGGAATGCGGCCCGGATTGGTTAGCCGATGAAGGGTGGCTTTCGGGATGTCCACCCATTCATTTTCGGTCAGGGTGCGTTCCTCGTTGCCAACCTGCACAAGCGCGGCACCTTTCGCCACCACCCAGTGCTCGCTGCGGTGATGGTGCATTTGCAGCGACAGGCGCGCGCCGGGGTTCACCTCTATGCGCTTGACCTTGCGTCCGGGGCCTTCGTCGAGCACCGTGTAATTGCCCCAGGGGCGGCGCACCGTAAGGTGCACGTCCACCAGCGGGCTCTTTTCGGCCTTCAGTTTCTCTACCACGTCCTTCACCCGCTGCACCTGGTCCTTGGCGCAGATGAGAGTGGCGTCGCGGGTCTGCACGGCGATGACGTTCGAAAGTCCGATGGCCACCAGCTTGCCCCCGCGCGAGAGCAGCAGGCAGTCGTCGCAGTCCAGCGCCATGGTGTCGCCCTGGATCACGCAGCCGCGTTCGTCCTTGGCGCCCAGGCGGTACAGCGCTTCCCAACTGCCCAGGTCGTCCCAGCCGAAGGCGGCCTCCACCACGGCAATGCGGTCCACGTGCTCCATGATGCCATAGTCTATGGATATGGACGGCAGGGTGGAGTAGCCGTGGGTAAGCGGAATGCCAGGAGTCAGGCTGGTGTCCGTGCGGGTGGTCCACCAGGCGGCAAGCTGTGGCTGAAAACGTTCCACCGCCGCCAGCAGCACGCCGCCGTTGAACACGAACATGCCGCTGTTCCAGAAATGCATGCCCTGGCGCAGAAAGCCGCGCGCGGTTTCCAGGTCCGGCTTTTCGACGAAGCCGTCCACGGCGAAGGCGTCGCCTTTGGCCGCGGTATCGGCGTTGGGCAGAAGCTCGCCCCGGCGGATGTAGCCGTAGCCTGTTTCCGGCGTGGTGGGCGGCACCCCGAAGGTGACGGTCCAGCCATCGGCGGCAAGGCCCGCGGCGCGCGTGACGGCGGCCCCCCAACGGACCTCGTCGTGCAACTGGTGGTCGGACGGGAATACCGCCAGCAGGGGGGGCTGGGCGGCATCGTCCGCTTCCGCGGCGTTCGTGGGGGCGTTCATGGCAGCGTCCAGGCCCAGCAGGATGGCGGGCAGGGTGTTGCGGCCCACCGGCTCGGCCAGCACCTGGGTGTCCAGTCGTTCGTTCAGGGCGCGGGCCTGGGCGCGCACCTCGAACACGTGTTCCTCGTTGGTCACGATGTGCACCCGTTCGGGGGGGAACAGCGAGAGCACGCGGCGCACGGTCTGCTGGAGCAGGGAAAGGTCGCCGTTCAGGGCCAGCAGCTGCTTGGGGAACAACGCGCGCGAAAGAGGCCACAGCCGGGTGCCGGATCCGCCCGCCAGGATGACGGCATGGCAACGGTCGAGCGGGGTGGGAGCGGCGTTGGCGGGGGATGTGGTCATGCGTCGGCCTTTGCCGGGGAGGCGGGTTCGAAGGTGAACGGCGACTGGAAATCGCGCAGCCGGGGCAGGCGGCGGTCCTTGTCCGAAAGAATGGGCAGGGCGGGGGCGATGTCCGGCCAGGTGATGCCCAGGTCCGGGTCGTCCCAGGCGATGCCCGCATCCCGCTCCGGCGAGTAGTAGGCGTCGACCTTGTACTGGAACTCGGTGCCCGGCTCCAGGGTCATGTACCCGTGGGCGAAACCGCGGGGCACGAACAGCCGCGCGAAGTTGCGTTCGCTCAGTTCGCAGCCGTACCATTTGCCATAGGTGGGCGAGCCGGCACGCAGGTCCACGGCCACGTCGAAGACCGAGCCCCGGGTAACCCAGACCAGCTTGGACTGGGTGGCGGGGGGCAACTGGAAGTGCAGGCCGCGCAGCACGCCGGGCTGTTCCGACCGGGCGTGGTTGTCCTGCACGAACCCGGCGGGCACGCCCAGTGCAGCAAACAGGTCTCGGCGGTAGGTTTCGAGAAAGAAGCCGCGTTCGTCGCGGAACACGCGCGGCTCCAGCCGGAGCAGGCCGGGAATGCCGGTTTCGATGATCTGCAAGAGGCCTCCGGTGCCTGTGAGTGTGGAATCCCCAAAGCGCTTACCTGATTGAGGGGCTTTTTTGAAGCCCCGGCGCGCGCCAATTCCGCGTCGGGCGCGGATTGCCAAAACCGTTGCCCATGCCCGTGGATTTGGGATACATAAACGCAATTGTGGTGAACTTCGCAGATCGTGTTTTCTATCTATGGATATGCCATGAGTGAGCAAGAGACGGCGTTGAATGCGCCCGCACAGGGGACGGGAATGGTGTTCGAAGATGCCGGAACAGCACGCGAGGCCGCACTGGAGGCTGAAATCGCGCGGTTGCGAGGCGAGCGTGACGCCGCGCGTTCCGCCGAGCGTACCTTGCGCGACATCCTGACCTCGATTCCCGACCTGCTGACGGTGCACGATCGGGCGGAACAGGTGGTGTTCAGCAACTGGCAGGGCGACAACGTGCGCTGGGAGACGCAGGGCGGCGACCAGCACGGCAGAAGCTGCTTCGGCTGCTATTTTCGCGGCGAGAAGTCCTGCGACGCCTGCCAGATAGCAGAGGTGTTCGATACAGGACGCCAGAAGATCATCGAGCTGTACAACCCCGATTCGCGCACCTTTCGCTCCATCACCGTGTTTCCGGTGCGCAACGCCTCTGGTCAGGTGGCCATGGTGGCGGAATACGTACGCGACGTGACCGAGACCCGCCGCATGGAGCGCGAACTGCGCGTGGCCAAGGAGGCCGCCGAGGCGGCGGACAAGGCCAAGAGCGAGTTCCTGGCCTCCATGAGCCACGAAATACGCACCCCCATGAACGGCGTGCTCGGCATGCTGGACCTTGCGCTGGACACCCCGCTGGACGAGGAGCAGCGCGAATACCTGGAGGCGGCGCAGAATTCCGCCGAATCGCTGCTGGCGCTGATCAACGACATCCTCGACTTTTCCAAGATCGAGGCGGGGATGGTGGAACTGGACAGCCAGGTGTTCCGCCTGCGCAAGCGCCTGTCCACCCTGCACACCATGTTCGTGCACCGGGCCGAGGAAAAGGGGCTGGGCTTTGCCTTTCTGGTGCCGGAAGACGTGCCCGACGGCCTTGTGGGCGACCCCATGCGCCTGCGCCAGGTGCTGGTGAACCTGCTGGACAACGCCCTGAAGTTCACCGAGGCGGGCCGCGTGTCGCTTGCCGTGCGCACCGTGCAGGCCACGCCGGAATCCATGCTGCTGGAATTTTCCGTCACCGATTCCGGGCCCGGCATTCTGGACAAGCACCGCGAGCACATCTTCGAGCGGTTCGTGCAGGCGGACGGATCACTTTCGCGCCGTCACAAGGGCACGGGCCTTGGGCTGGCCATCTGCAAGCGGCTGGCCCTGCTCATGGGCGGGGACATTCGCGTGGACAGCGCGCCGGGTCAGGGCAGCACCTTCCACTTCACGGCGCGCTTCGCCACGGCACGCCTGGAAGGCGAAGAAGCCGCCCGAGCGCCGGTGCAGACGCCCGAGCCGGAATGCCGGGCGCGCATCCTGGTGGCGGAAGACCACCCCATGAACCTGATGTTCATCGAGAAATTTCTGCAAAAGCAGGGCTACGAGGTGCTGTCCGTGACGGATGGCAGCGAGGTGGTGCCTGCGCTGCGCAAGCAGGAATTCGACCTGGTGCTGATGGATATCGCCATGCCGGTCATGGATGGCATGGAGGCCACGCGCATGGTGCGCAAGGCCCAGGGCATGGCCACCAGCAGCGGCGTGCCCATCATCGCCATGACCGCCCACGCCATGAAGGGCGACCGCGAGCAGTTTCTGGCGGCGGGAATGGACGACTACATCGGCAAGCCCATCAATTCCGACAACCTGCGCAGCCTGCTGCTGAAGCACATCCAGAAGTGCCGCCGGGGCGGGGCCGCGGGGGCGGGGGATGGAGCTTTGGGCGGTGCCGGGTAGCGGGGCCGGACGCGCCATGCCCCTGTTGCCCGGGCGCGTACATGCCGCGTACGCGGGGTTACCGGTGCGGGGAAGGCCGGTGCATGCGCCACGCCTCCGGATGCAGTCGGTCGCCGCGTGAAGGTTTTTCTGCTCTGCTTCGCCACGGTCATCGCCCGGATTGCCTGCCGTACCTTGCGTGTCTGTGGCTGAGGCGGGGCAAGCCAGTCTGGCTGTCGGCCCCGGCAGCGGCCAGTCTTGCGATGTCCGGATGGCTGCCGACCATGCACGAGATGGCGGTCGGGCGCGTGCGTGCCGCGTATGGCGGCGTGTACATCGGCGTCGCCATCGGTCGGCGAGGGCTGGTGGACGGCGTGCGCCTGCGCACGGGGACGTGACTGGGCTTGTGACCTGGCTGGCATGGGCATCATCATGTTCCAGCTGGCTGAGAGGGTCACCCGATTGACTGGAGCGGGGCGGCACGAGACGATTTCTTTGTCGGGGGCGGCGACGCGACTGTCAGATGCCGCGGCCTGGTCAGGATTTTTCGTGGCGGGAAGAAGCCTTGCATGGCGTTGAGCAGCGACGCCAACTTCCTGCTCTGCACCCGGTCCGGCGGCATCCGGGCTGCCCGCCTTGACCGCCCCCGGCAGTCAGGGCATAACCGCCCGGCAAGGTCGGTGGCGGTCCGTCATTGCTGACATGGGCTGCCTCACATCAGATGCGGAAGGGTGGCAGAGTCCGGTTTATTGCGGCGGTCTTGAAAACCGTTGTGGGGGGAACCCCACCGGGGGTTCGAATCCCTCCCCTTCCGCCAGAAGAAGTATGCTGAGCTTTTGTAGACGACGGCCATGGGCACGCTCCATTTCGTGCACGCTCCATTTCGTGCACGCTCCATTTCGTGCACGCTCCATTTCGTGCACGCTCCCGCAACGGGAAGAATGCAGAAGCCTCGGTTGTCCTGTTGATGGGGGAGATTGGCGTGCTGTGCGGTAGTGAGCCGCTGCGGAATGCTTTTTATTAGTCCGCCGTACGTGCGGCTGTATTCGGGGGGAGGGCGCACGGTAAGGGGACGTATGAGGGTGGAGTATGAAAAAGGCTTTGATCACAGGGATTACCGGTCAGGACGGGGCATATCTTGCCCGTTTTTTGTTGGACAAGGGCTATGAAGTTCATGGCATCAAGCGTCGTTCATCCCTGTTCAATACCCAACGGGTAGACGCCATCTACCAGGGCGTGCACGCCAGGGATAAGCGCTTTTTTCTGCACTACGGCGACCTGACCGACAGCACCAACATCATTCGCCTGGTTCAGGATATCCAACCTGACGAGATTTATAATCTCGGTGCCCAGAGCCACGTGCAGGTCTCTTTTGCGGCGCCCGAGTATACGGCCGATGTCGATGCCCTGGGCACGCTCCGCGTGTTGGAGGCCGTCCGTCTCCTTGGCCTGGAAAAGAAAACCCGCATCTACCAGGCGTCCACATCCGAACTGTACGGCCTTGTCCAGGAAGTACCGCAACGGGAAACCACGCCGTTTTATCCCCGTTCGCCGTATGCGTGCGCCAAACTGTATGCCTACTGGATTACGGTAAACTACCGTGAGGCATACGGCATGTATGCCTGCAACGGGATACTCTTCAATCACGAATCCCCGTTGCGCGGCGAAACCTTCGTCACCCGCAAGGTGACGCGAGCCCTGCCGCGGATCATCCTCGGCATGGACGAATGCCTGTACATGGGCAACGTAAACGCCCTGCGCGACTGGGGGCATGCCCGTGACTACGTCCGGATGATGTGGCTGATGCTGCAACAGGCTGCTCCGGAAGATTTCGTCATCGCCTCCGGCGAACAGCATTCGGTGCGCGAATTCATCGAAGAAGCCTCTCGAAGCCTTGGGCTTGTCTTGTCCTGGGAAGGGCTGGGTACCGACGAAGTGGCCCGGGTTGCCTCGTTCGACAAGGCCGTTTTGATGGCGCTGCTCGACAGGCAGATGCAGGGCGAGGCTTCATCCACCAAGGACGCGTTCATTGCCGAAACACTGTCGGCCATGGAACGAAACCCCCTGCTGAAGCCGGGGAGCGTCATCGTGCGCATCGACCCGCGCTATTTTCGGCCCACGGAAGTGGAAACGCTTCTGGGCGACGCGTCCAAGGCCAAGGCAAAGCTTGGCTGGGCGTCGAAGATCACGTTCCAGGAACTTGTCCGGGAGATGGTGGAGGAAGACTTCGCCGCTGCTCGGCGCGACAGCTTGTGCATCCAGGCCGGATTCGACGTGCATGAGGTGCGTGAATGATGCAACAGGCTCCTCCCATGCAATCGGACAGCCGTATTTATGTGGCCGGTCATCGCGGCCTCGTGGGCAGCGCCATCGTTCGGGCGTTGCAGGCGCAAGGCTTCAATGATCTTGTCCTGCGCACGCACGCCGAACTGGATCTTTGCGATCAGCATGCGGTGAATGCGTTTTTCGCAGCAGAAAAGCCGGAATACGTATTTCTCGCGGCCGCCAAGGTCGGGGGCATCCACGCCAACGACACATACCCCGCGCAATTCATCCGTGACAATCTGCTCATCCAGACGAACATCATCGACGCCGCGTACCGCAACGGCTGCAAGAAGCTGCTGTTTCTTGGTTCTTCCTGCATCTACCCCAAGCTGTGCCCGCAACCGATCAAGGAAGAATACCTTCTTACCGGTCCGTTGGAGCCCACCAACGAGTGGTACGCCATCGCCAAGATAGCGGGCATCAAGATGTGCCAAGCCTATCGGAAGCAGTACGGTTTTGACGCCATCAGCGCCATGCCCACCAATCTGTACGGGCCGGGGGACAATTACCACCCGGAGAACAGCCATGTGATCCCGGCGTTGATCCGGCGCTTTCATGAAGCGAAAGTGGCTGGCGCAGATAGGGTGAAAATTTGGGGTACTGGTACCGCGTTGCGGGAGTTCTTGTATGTAGACGACATGGCGGGAGCGTGCGTGTTCCTGATGGAGAAATATTCCGATTTCGAGCACGTCAATGTGGGCTGCCAAGAGGAAATATCCATCATGAACGTGGCGAAGTGCATTGCAGGCGTGGTGGGTTTCAGGGGGGAGGTCGTCAATGACCCGACGCGACCGGATGGCACACCGCGTAAGTTGATGGATTCTGGTAAGTTGTTCGGTTTGGGCTGGCGTCCGGTACATATGCTGGAAAGCGGCCTGCGAGACGCGTATCGCGACTTTCTGGATACCCAGCACAAACGAGGCAGCTGACTTCATGCCGCACGAACTTGTAATTGAAGCCGGACGCGCCGAACGGCAGTACTGGAAAGACCTGTGGCGTTACCGGGAACTCTTTTTAATCCTGATGTGGCGCGACGTAGCGGTGCAGTACAAACAGACCGTGGTGGGCATACTGTGGGCCGTGCTGCGACCGTTGCTGACCATGGCCGCGTTCACGTTTGTCTTTGGCAAGGTGGCCAAGCTGCCGTCCGAAGGTGGCGTTCCCTACCCGCTTATGGTGTTTGTGGCCATGCTGCCCTGGCAGTTGTTCGCCACATCTCTTGCCGCAACGGCCAATAGCCTTGTGAGCAACAGCAACCTGGTATCCAAGGTATACTTTCCGCGCATCATTGTTCCGGCGGGCACCATGGGCGTGGCATTGGTCGATTACGCCATCTCTTTCTTGCTGCTCGGCGGCATGATGGCTTGGTACCAGTATGCGCCGCCGCTGCAAATTCTTGCCGCCATACCCCTGACAATGCTTGCAGCCATTGTCGCCCTGGGCCCGGGGCTCATTCTCTGCGCCCTCAATGTTACTTATCGCGATTTTCGTATTATTGTGCCCTTCATCACCCAGTTCGGCCTGTATGTCTCGCCCGTGGGTTTTTCGTCCGGCATCGTGCCGGAAAAGTGGCGAATCCTCTATGAGTGCAACCCCATGGTGGGTGTAATCGACGGCTTCCGATGGGCGATGCTGGGGTCCATTGAATTTCCGGCGCGTGCGCTATGCATCAGCATGATATGCGCCTTTATATGCATGCTGTTGGGCATCAAGATTTTTCGCAAGACGGAACGCACCTTTGCGGACGTGATTTAGGATGAGATTATGAAACCCATCATTTCCGTTGAGGGGCTCGGCAAGTGCTATACCATCAGGCACGAAGGGCAGACTCGCTACAAGTCGCTACGTGAAGAGATTTTCAAGCTGCCTCAGCGGTTGCTGCACCGGAACGCGCAAAGCCAGGAAGAATTCTGGGCGCTCAAGGACGTGCGATTTGATGTCATGCCTGGCGACAGGGTGGGCATCATCGGGCGCAACGGTGCAGGCAAGTCCACCCTGCTCAAGCTGCTTTCGCGCATCACGGAACCCACCACGGGGCGCATCACCCTGCGGGGGCGCGTGGCTAGCCTGCTGGAGGTAGGCACGGGCTTTCACCCTGAATTGTCGGGCCGGGAGAACATATTCCTCAATGGGGCTATCCTCGGCATGAGCAGGGCGGAAGTACGAAAAAAATTCGACGAGATCGTGGACTTCGCCGGTGTCGAAAAATTTCTGGATACCCCAGTCAAGCGTTACTCGTCGGGCATGTATGTGCGCCTGGCTTTTGCTGTGGCCGCGCACCTTGAGCCGGAGATTCTGATTGTGGACGAGGTTCTGGCGGTAGGCGACGCTGAATTTCAAAAAAAATGCTTAGGGAAGATGGAGGATGTGGGCAAAAGCGGACGGACCGTACTGTTCGTTAGCCATAACATGGCAGCAATGCAACAATTGTGCAGATATGGCATTCTTCTCAGTGACGGAAGAATAACTGATAATTGTGACATTAATGCTGCTTGGAAAAAGTATCAAAACATTAATAATCAGCAAAAAGCGCAAAGCGAAGCAACTGAATTTGATTTAAAGTCAAGGAGGCCACATGGTTGTATTCGTGAGATTTTCACTAAAATCAACTTGTTTTCGATTGGCGGAGTATGCCAATCAAGATTTGAAATGAAGTCTGGAATGGTTATAGATTTCTCAATTGCAAATTTAAACGACGAAAAAGACATTGATTTTGGCGTTGTTATTTATGACGATGCTGGCGCTAGGATGACAACATACAACACGTGGATGCTGGGTGTAAATGTTGAACCCTGCACGCAGAAACTTCGAATAACTATCCCTGAATTATTCCTGTCTCCAGGTGAATACACAGTTAACGCTTGTGCCGCTAGAAAGACTGCGGGGGAATACATTGACAGGATAGAGCCTGGGATCAAATTCTCTATAGCAGAAAGCAACATGTTTTCCACAGGCTATTCATACTCCCGAACAGACGGCATCTTTTTCCAGAATGCTAAAATGGAGTGTTTGTAGTGCTTTTAAAAAACAGATTGAAAGAAATCATTAGAAAATCAAATCTATGCAGGAAAATAGCGGAAATCTACGACCTCTTCCCCTACCGCATGATACACTACGGGCAAAATGCAGAAGACATAATTGCAGGAAGTCTCTTCCCTGCTTCCTATACTGGTTTTTATGTTGATATCGGCGCACATCATCCGGTTAAATTCTCTAACACCTATCTATTATACCAAGCCGGATGGCAAGGAATTAATATAGACCCCCTCCCAGGCAGCATGACCCTGTTTAATAAAATGCGCCCGAAAGATGTTAATCTAGAGATCTGTGTCTCTGATGACGATGCCGACGTAGAGTATTACATCTTTTCAGAGCCTGCATACAATACAATATCTAAAAAAAGAGCTGAACACGTAATATCTAGGAGCTATTCTCAGCTCATTGAGACGAAGGCTATCAAGACAGAATCGTTAAAGGCGATTTTTTCGCGCCACATCCCAAAAGGGCAGTCCATCGATTTAATGACCATTGATGTCGAGACAATGGAGCTGCAAGTTTTAAAGACCAACGATTGGGAAAGGTATATTCCAAGGGTGATCGTAATTGAATCGCTCGCCTCTTTCGAAAAGGACATTTTTAGCATCATTCATGATCCTGCGATCTCGTATCTCATTGAACAAGATTACCGCATAATTGGAAAGGCCATAAACGCAGTATACCTACAGCATGGAAAGTAATAAATCAGAACCTATAATTCTGTTTGCCGGCAACACAGTAAGATATCGTGAATTATCGAGTGATTGCTCAACTGACAACAAGTCGGCCAAAGTCCGTGCGCACACAAAAGCACCTGCCTGACACTGTCGCGCCCAGAGGAGTGTTGACCGATTTGACCCTCGGAAGGGCCTCCGTGAAATACTTGGCGTGGCGCTCCTCTCGATTCACGCTTCCGCCTTGGCGCGCACAGCTGGCAAGCACCACGGCGTGACTGTCTAGCCCCAAGATTAGTGCCCGATTTGCGTCCCTGGCGCCTGCAAATACTCGACAAGCAATATCCCCTGCTGCCACTCCACAGAGCCACTATCATGTGGACACCTGATACGCGTTACCCCGCGCTCAATGTCATCTAACGACAGAAGGGCTCATGCGGGCCACTATAGGGATACGCCAGCAAAACTCATGATCATTGCCCGAATAGACCAGGAGACCGACGTGTCGCTCTCGTTGAAATGGATAGACGGACGCGTGATCGCTTGAACTGCCGCAATCGCCAATCTACAGAGTGCAGTCTTTCTGCGCGCGTCACTCGCGAGCTGAACAAATCACAGATTGGCGAAGCGAGTCGAAGGCCATATCGCATGACAACAGTTTGCAACATATCGGCCCCCACCCCCACCCCCCCACCACCACCTCTCTCTCTGCGCGAGAAAAGACGAAATATTCATCGAATACATTCAGCAGACAAGCTGCGCAAAGCCACTATGCTGTACGATATAACCACAGGCGTGGTCACCAGTTGCCGGACAATACCCGCTTGCGGATGTCAAATGGGCCAGAGACTTTGCCACCAAATGCCCATGGACTTACAACGAGGAAAGAACGCACATGGACATTGACGACATTCCCCTGAGGCAAAGACTGCGAATGACAACATTACAACACCTTTCAATCTATCTAAAAAATCTGGACCCTCAGTAGCTTATGAAATATGCTATTTATACGGAGCAACACTCACGTAGCAGACTCACACAGAAAAACCAAAAAATGATCGCACCTATAGCCCTTTTTGCCTTCAACCGGCCCGAACACCTGCGCCGGACTCTCGACGCCTTGGCCGCCAACGAACTGGCTGCCGCGAGCGATCTGACCATTTTTTGTGACGGCCCCCGCAGCGAAAATGAAAAAACGCAGACGGAAGCAGTACGAGCAGTCGCCCAGGCTGCTGGGGGATTCCGCTCTTGCACAGTCATTGAACGAAAAAAAAACCACGGCTTGGCCACCAGCATCATAACCGGCGTGACGGAGATTCTTGACAAGAGCGACCGCATCATCGTGCTTGAAGATGACATGGCAACATCGCCACATTTTTTACAGTACATGAACGACGGATTGAACATCTATGCAGATAATCCCAAGGTGGCGTCCGTTCATGGGTGGTGCTTCCCCAACACCATAGCCAACCCGCCAGAGACTTTCTTTTTGCATGGCGCCGATTGCTGGGGCTGGGCAACTTGGAAGCGCGCATGGAATTTTTTTGAGCCGGATGCGTGTAAGCTTTTAATGCAGTTATACCAGCGCAACATGGCTGATGCCTTTAATCTTGACGGTGCGTACAAATATACTGAAATGCTGCAGGCCGCCCTCGAGGGAAAAAACGACTCCTGGGCCGTACGCTGGCATGCTTCTGCCTTTTTACGCAACATGTATACCCTACATCCCAGTCGCTCTTTAGTGCAAAACATAGGCCTTGATGCGTCAGGCACTCATTGCGGCAACGACACAACGCATATTGTATCCATTTCCACAACACCCATAAGAGTTGTCAGTCAGCCTGTTGAAGAAAACTCCGCGTTGCTTCATGCAAAAAGAGAATTTTATCGCAGTATTGGCAGTGCCAAAAACACCTTGCGCTCCAAGTGGATTCCCCTGCTCAAAGATTGCATGCCACCCATCGTGCTGCGTTATGTCCAGCAATTGCGCCAGCGTGAAAAAACTGCGGAAACCCTGACATGGCAAGGTAATTATCCTGACTGGCAAAGCGCTGTCGCCGCCTCAACTGGCTATGATCAGGAAGCTATTTTCGTGAAGGTTCGCGACGCAGCTCGCGCTGTGCGTGATGGCAAAGCCCGCTGGGAGCGCGACTCCGCCCTTTTTTATCATGAAGAATACAACTTGCCTTTGCTGTCGGCGCTCATGAGCGTGGCCGCATGGAACAAGGGCCGCTTGCGCGTCCTTGATTTCGGCGGCGCATTTGGTAGCACCTACTGGCAGCATAAGCACTTGCTGCACAAGCTGGACGAGCTGTCGTGGAATGTGGTGGAACAACCGCGCATCGTTGCCTGCGGACAGGCTGAATTCAGCACTGATGAGCTACGTTTTTGGCTCGACATTCAAGCCTGTGCCACGGCTGGACCAGTGGACGTGATGTTGTTTTCCAGCGTGCTGCAATATCTGGAGCTTCCTTATGCCCTGCTTGAACAGGCTGTTACCCTACAACCGCAAGCCATTATTCTGGCGCGCACTCCGTTTGCTGAGGAGGGAGAGCGGATAACCATACAGCATGTGCCCGTAGAAATATATGCGGCGAATTATCCCTGCCGCTGGCTAAACAGAAGCCGTGTGACCGCGATCCTGAGGGAAAACTACTGCCTACTGCCTGACTACCGGACGCACCTTGATCCGCCGGGGTTTTGCGGGATCATCGCCATAAAACGAGACCAGCATGCTGAATGACACCAAGAAGGCTCTCTGGGCGCTTGTTGAAAAAAACCAGTTCCACTCTTCTTTTGTTGGCGCTTTCGTCAATCCATTTTGGCTGTGTCGTAGGGAACTTTTCAGGACGCTGCAAGAATTAGCACCTGGCTTGTCTGGTACTGTTCTGGATTTTGGGTGCGGTTCGGGGCCGTATCGGCGACTGCTGTGCAACGCGAGCGCATATATTGGATTGGAATATGATACGCCCGCAAACCGTGCGGGAAAAAGTGCCGACATTTTCTATGATGGTTTGACGATACCTCTGGGCGACAGTTCAGTTGATAGTATTCTGTCAACACAGACGCTAGAGCACGTGCCAAACCCAGAGCGCATTACAGAAGAGTGGCACAGGGTTCTCTGTCCTGGAGGCAGAGTTCTGCTTACTGTTCCTTTCATGTGGCCAGAGCACGAGATGCCGTACGATTACCAGCGATACACAACGAATGGGCTGCGACATCTTCTTGAGCGCAAAGGTTTTTCAATCCTTGACCAAAGACGGCTGCTTGCAGACTGCCGTACGCCTGCACAGTTGCTTCTTGCATGGCTTTATGACGCACTGCGGTTCGGCGTGCGTTCACCAAAGACACGATTACTGCTGACTTTCCTTTTGTGTGCCCCCATAGCATTGTTGGCTGAAGGGATGGCTGTGGTTTGCCCCAAAAACATGAATACGTATATGGACAATGTAATTTTGGCGGAAAAATTCGCATGACCCTCCCCTTCGTTCTCTTTGCCAATCCTGGAGCCGCATACCGCGAGCGCAAAGCTGAAGTACTGGCTGCGGTGGAGAGATCATTCGACAGCGGGCACTACATCCTTGGCAAGGAGGTAGAGGCATTCGAGAAATGCTTTGCTGCCTACCTTGGCGTTGATCATGTCGTCAGTTGTGCCAACGGCACAGACGCCATCGAACTGGCCCTGCGTGCACTGGGAGTTGGCCCCGGTAAGGCGGTCTTTACCGTGTCGCATACAGCTGTTGCCACTGTGGCCGCCATTGAACGGGCTGGCGGGCAGCCGGTGTTGGTGGATATTGATGAAGCCACTTACACCATGGCGCCCGCCTCGCTTGACGCAGCAATTCAACATCTGCTGGTCCACCGCCCGGACTTGGCCCCGGCAGCGGTCATTCCGGTGCATCTCTATGGCCATCCTTGCGATATGGACGCCATCACGGCCATTGCCACCCGTCACGGCATGAGCGTGCTTGAAGACTGCGCTCAGGCGCACGGCGCGCGCTATAAAGGTCACATGGTCGGGACAATAGGAGCGGCGGCTTCCTTTAGCTTCTATCCCACCAAAAACTTGGGTGCACTGGGTGATGGGGGGGGGGTGGCCACCAATGACGCAGTCCTGGCCGCAGAAATGGCCGCCCTGCGCCAATATGGCTGGAAAGAACGATACATCAGCGCCAGAACAGGTATAAACAGCCGTCTTGATCCTGTACAAGCTGCGATACTCGCAGTCCAGCTCAAGCATCTGAACGTGGACAATGCCGTTCGCAAACGCATCGCAACTATCTATACCACTGAGCTTGCAGGCTGTGGCCTTATTTTGCCCACAACTGCGTCATGGGCGGAGCACGCGTTTCACCTTTACGTGATACAGTGCTCAAATAGGACGGGTTTTACGGCGTTTTTGCGTGAGCGCGGCGTGGGAACAGCAGTTCATTATCCAGCGCCCGTACATATGCAACCCGCGTATGAAAACCGCATGCTGCTCGCCCCCGGCGGACTGTCCGTGACTGAAAGTATAACGGACCGCATTGTCAGCCTGCCCATGTTTCCACAGTTGAGCCATGATGATGTGGCGCGCGTCTGTTCGGCAGCACGTCAATGGGCTAAAACGCATAATTAGGGAGCTTGTATGGATTTCTCCGGGGCCAGGGTACTCATCACTGGTGGCGCGGGCTTTATCGGCTCCACCCTCGCTCATCGCCTTGTAAATCTCGGTGCGCAAGTAACCATTGCCGACAGTTTTATTCCCGAGTACGGAGGCTCTCCTGCCAATCTGGAAGGGATTGAAAAGAAAATATCACTTTCCGTAACGGATGTGCGCGACCCGCACGCCATGCGCTATCTGGTCCAAGGGCAGGATTTTCTCTTTAACTTGGCGGGACAGACCAGCCATATGGATTCAATGGCTGACCCATTCACAGATCTTGAAATCAATGCAAAAGCCCAGCTTTCTATTCTTGAATCCTGCCGCACGAACAACCCTCGCGTGAAGATCGTCTTTGCAGGCACTAGACAGATATACGGTCGCCCGGATTATCTACCCGTGGATGAGGAGCACCCTATCCGCCCTGTGGACATCAACGGCATCCACAAGGTTGCAGGCGAGTGGTACCACATGTTGTACAATAACGTGTACGGCCTGCGTTCCACCGTACTGCGCCTGACCAACACCTACGGCCCACGCATGCGCATTAAAGATGCTCGTCAAACCTTTGTAGGCATATGGATACGCTTGATCCTGGAGGGCAAGATCTTCGAGGTCTGGGGAGGCGAGCAATTGCGCGACTTCACCTATGTGGAGGATTGCGTGGAAGCTTTGCTGCTAACTGCATCGGACCAGGCGGACGGAAAAGTCTACAATCTTGGTGGAGACAAGGTTGTCAGCCTGAGGGAGTTGGCTGATGCACTTATCGCAGCCAGTAACTGTGGCCAATATGCCCTGAAGGATTTTCCCGAAGATCGCAAGAAAATAGATATTGGCGACTATTACTCTCAAGATGCGCGTATTCGAAAAGAATTGGGCTGGCACCCCGTAGTGTCGCTGGAGGAGGGCTTGAGTCGGACATTGGCCTACTTTGCTCCACGCTTGGAGAAATACCTGTGAGCACCCGACATTTCTGCACTTATTTCGATCACAATTATCTTCCGCGCGGCATAGTCATGCTGGAGAGCCTACATGAACACTGCCCTCACGCGCAAATCCATGTGCTTTGTCTTTCTGACCAGTGTCATGCCGCACTAGCCGCGCTTGCCTATCCTTACGTTTCTTTGATCCGGTTGCCCCATCTTGAAGCCGCGGATCCGGAGTTGGCCGCGACCCAAGCAACCCGCAGCCTCATCGAATATTACTTCACCATTACTCCATGCCTCCCGTGGCACTTGCTGACGCGAGACGATACTATTGATGAGGTTACCTACCTCGACGCAGACATGATGTTTTTCTCATCACCGGAGCCGATTTTTGAAGAAGCGCCAAGAGCTTCGGTCATCATCACCCCACATAAGTTTGCTCCGCATTTGGCAGCTTTAATTAAATTTGGAATGTATAATGTAAGTTGGCTGACATTTCGCAGAACTACGGAAGGGATGGCCTGCCTTGCATGGTACCGCAAGTCCTGCTTGAACTGGTGCAAGGACGAATTGGAGGCTGACCGCTTCGCTGACCAAAAGTATTTGGACGCCTTCCCGCAGCGCTTCGCCGGAGTCCATGTCATGCAACACAATGGAGGTGGTGTCGCCCCCTGGAACCTTGCGGCTGCCTCCGTGACCCGGCGTGGTAATGCGGTTACGGTCAATGGTGAAACGTTGATTTTTTATCATGCTCAAGGTTTTAAGCATATTCGAGGACCATTTTATTCCTCAGGTTTTCGTGATTATTCTTGTTCTTTGACGTGCGAAGTAAGGGGAGGGATAGTTTGCCAATATGCAAGGCGTTATTCGCTTGCTGTGCAGGCGTTAAAAGGGGGGCGGGGCTCTTTTGTCGGTATTCGGCAAGATTTGAGAAGCAACTTTGCTTTTTTACGTGACTGCAAGAGTATTCTGCGAGAATGGGAGCAGCAAGCCTTAGTCGTGTGCTGGTCGTGGCGAAAGTTTCGGCATGGTCAAGGTCGCCTCTGTTGCCGCTGAGGCCTTAAGCGACGCTTTTCTTTCTCGATTGGGTTTTGCCCCCCCCCCCCTCCCGGCGGTTGTATGTGCTGTCAAAATATGTGCGCCGCAAGGTCCGTGTAACTGACGTCCTGGCTATTGCTCGTGACTGCGCTGGGTATTGAAGTGTCGGTCGTTTTTCAAAAACTACGGATTGTTGGCAAGCTATTGCGAGGAAGAGTGCTCGGCGAGTTCGGATGAGCGATGTGCTTAAGCGTTGGCGTGTGTGGGGGCGCCGGTATCTTTTTTGCGCTTGTGGATGAAGAGTTGAGGTGCGTTGGGTGATGCCGCCTGTATGAAGGTCGAGAGAAATCGTTTCGCTGCTGCCGAGGCCGGAAAAGGCGCATTTATGAGTGTATTCTAATTTCACAACCGCGAGTGTGGTGGCTATGCTGAAGATTCGTGTGCTGGAAAAATTTCGAGCGGGTTTGCGCAAGCTTTTGCTCCCGCATTTGATTCGATTAGCGTATGGAAAAGTGCCTTGGTCATTCAAGACGGATATAGCTCAGCAGTATTGCGGTGTTCAGTTGTGCTTTGAATCGCTTCTTGATCTGGGCATTCCTGTCGCGACTGTCATTGATGTTGGGGCTTCTGACGCTAGATGGTCCAGGGCGGCGGTTCCTTATTTTTCAGATGCGCATTTTTTATTAATAGAGGCGAATCCGGTGCACGAGGAAGATCTGCAGAAATTCTGTGAAGGGGCTAAGAGGGAGTATATGCTTGCGGCGGCTGGCCGTGGCCTGGGGACGGTCTATTTTGATATGTCAAGCCCTTTTGGTGGGCTGGCGCGGGAAAGCTTTTTGAATGGTGATGATTGCTGTATTCCATCCACGTCTATCGATCATGAGGTGGCTAAGCGCCGTCTTAGTGGTCCATTTATGGTAAAGTTAGATACGCATGGTTTTGAGGTTCCGATACTTGAGGGGGCGCGTGATACACTTCGCGAAACAAGTGTCGCTGTTATTGAAGCATATGGATTTAAGCTAACGCCTGAATGTCTCAAATTCTATGAGCTTTGTGCGTACATGAATGATTTGGGCTTCTCCGTCTTTGATATCTGCTCTCCGATGTGGCGGGAGAAGGATTGTGCGATATGGCAAATGGATATTGTGTTTCTGCGCAGCGATATGCCGTTGTTTGGCGATAACGCGTACTTATGAATATTGCGCGTACAATATATGTAGTTACTCCAGTGCGTAATGGGGCGGCTACGATCAGGAAGACTATTGACAGTGTGCTTGCGCAGTTTCGACAAGGTCAGTTGTTTTATCATGTTCAGGATGGAGGATCGTCGGACGGAACAATTGATATTCTGCGTTCTGTGGCGGGAGCGATCGCTGATTTTCCAGAGGCGTACCCAAATGTGACATTTTCATGGGAATCAAGTGCAGATTCTGGAATGTATGATGCGATAAATAAGGCGCTGAATGGTCTGGATATACCTGGTGATGCGTTCGTTGGTTGGCTGAACGCAGATGACTTGCTGGCTGATGGCGCCGTACAGGCAGTAGAGGCGGCTGCTAAAATTTACGGAGTAGAGTGGGTTTACGGTTTGACATCGGTCATTGCTCTCGGCGGTGACGAGCATGTGAAGCAAGAGCTTTATCCGCGTGCCCTGCTTGCGGCGGGAATCGCTGATGGGCGTTTCTGGCGTTTTTTTCAGCAGGAGGGATGTTTTTTTCGTAAAAGGCTGTGGGACGCTGCCGGGGGGTGCGATTCGTCGTTCAAGCTTGCTGGGGACTGGGATTTGTGGCGCAACATGGCCGACAGGGCCGAACCGGTATTTATTCCTCAAAAGCTCGGTTCCTTTGTGGTGCGGGAGGGGCAGCTGTCTGCGGATATGGCGTGTTATCAGGCTGAAATTTCGCACCGCCTTGCGTGTAAAAGGCGACGGTGGCGGGCAGCGCAGTTGGCGTGCTTCAGCGCTTTGCGGTCACCCATTCTGAATTTGGAGACGGGTATCATTGTGCGCAAGGGGGTGCCGGTGAAGGACAGGATGCGTTGCCTGGCCGAGGTCCTGTCTGTGCGCAAGGCGATTTCCAAATTCAAATCTGTTTTTTTGCAATGTAGCAGGCTGGGTTGAGGCTGTGCCTCCATTTTTTTCTATAGTGACAGCAACGTATAATGCGGGAGCGACGTTGGCGTGTCTGCTTGATTCCTTGGCTGCACAGTCGTGCCGGGACTTCGAGCTCGTGGTGCAGGATGGTGGGTCCGTCGACGACACCATAGCGGTTCTCGAGTCGTATAGGTCATGCCTGCCGGCGCTGTCATTGGCTTCCGGTCCCGATAGCGGGATTTACGATGCATGGAACAAGGCTCTGCGGGTGGTTCGCGGACAGTGGGTGCTGTTTCTTGGCGCTGACGATCGCTTGGCGGGCCCGACCGTGCTCCAGAGCATGAAGGGTGCGCTTCTTCTGGTTGCTCCGGAGGTTTTGTACGCTGTTGGTGGGGTGACCCTTTTTGCTGTATCGGGTGAGTATTACGGGGAATATCCGGTTGATGTGGATAATGCGGTGCAGCGATTGCGCCGCGAGATGATCTTCTGCCACACTGGCGTGTTGCACAGGCGTTCTGTTTTTAGGGGTGAGTTGTTTGACAGCACGTATCGCGTGCTGGGTGATTATGATTTTTTTTGTCGCACTGTGCTTGATGACCGGCAAGTCGCTAAGCTGGATGTTACGGTCACCCACATGGCGTTGGGTGGTGTTTCCTCGCGGCTATGCTCTCAGCCGCGAATTTTTCTGGAGTCGCTGAGGATCGCTATGAGGCATGCGGGGGCCATATCTTCGCGCCATATGCGGGTAGGATGTGTTGTCGCCGCTGTTGCTTTATTGTGTCGTGTTCTTGGGCCTGTGCGGGCGGCTGGTTTCGTTAATATCACGCGCAAGTGGCGGGGAAAACGTCCGTTTTGGAGTTAAGTGTGAAGGGGGCGCGGCAGACGCGGGCGGGGCGAACGTTCATTGATCTCCTCAAAGGTGCCCATCCGTAGGGGGCAGAATTGCAATTTATTTTTGCTTGCATGTCTGCGAGAGTAGGTAGCTCCCGCTTGTGAAGCGGGTGCTGCATAGAATATGATTCTTCACTGTGTATATTTAAAGAGTGTAGAAAGGTGTGTGCGCAGCGCAGAGATGTTCTTTGTTTATATTGCATTCTTTGCATGCTAGTTAGCAGTAGGGCGAATGTCTGGTTTTGTGGCGTTTTTTTTGTCGTCCATGTTCAATGTTGAAGGGCGCGTACTTTTTTGAGCCAAGCGCTTGCGTGAGGGATATTAGAGTGTTGAGCAGAATTGAATATGCTCCTTGCGCAATAATTATAGTTAACTATAACGGATCTAGCGATACATGTGTATGTATCGAGAGTCTTGCGTCTTTGGTTGTGCAGCCCAAGATGATTGTTGTTGTTGACAATGGGTCAACAGATGATTCGTGTGATGTTATCGAGCGCTTTTGGAGAGAGTTTTCCAGATTTCAAGGCGACTCGTTTGCTGTTTTAGATGCTTCGGGCGTTCCGCCGGAAACGGCACGCAATGTTTTTATAAAATCCAAGCGTAATGGCGGGTTTTCAGCGGGAAATAATATTGCGTTAAGGGCTTTGGCGAATATTGATGGTCTTGAGTGTTTTTGGCTGCTTAACAATGATACAATCCCAGATCCACACGCATTGTCAGAGCTAATGCGTTGTGTTGCAGAGAGTCCAAATATTGGCCTTGCCGGTTCAACCCTGGTGTACGCAGGCAGGCCCGATACAATACAGTGTGCAGGCGGTGGGTGGTACTTTCCTTTATGGGGAGGCACTCGTCATTATCTTGAAGGTAAGCCGTTCCCGTTGTCGGAGATACCTCGGAATGGCCCAAAGCCTTTGGAATACATTTGTGGTGCATCCATGTTGATCACGGCAGCTGCATTTTCCAAGCTTGGGCTTTTAGATGAAGATTATTTTTTATATTACGAAGATGTTGAATATGGATTGCGTGCAAGGCGAATGAATTTTCAGGCAGTATGGGTTGCTGAAAGTGTCGTCTACCACAAGGAAGGTGCTTCTACGTGCCCTCAAAGTGATAGTTCCAGAGGGTCCAAGCCGTTATTGATAGATTTTCTCTCCATCAGGAATAGGCTTTGGTTGTCCAGAAAATATTACCCATATATTTTCCCTGTAGTTGTTTTTAGCCTGATTGGTGTGGCAATCAAACGGTTAATGAGAAATCAGGCAAGCCGCCTGCGTATTATATTCATTGCTCTGGCTCATTGCCTTAAGGGCACGATGGGTAAGCCGAATTTACGTATTTTCTAGGCTGGGAACCAAGGCCGACAGCGTTGCTGCTGTCATTGACTTGGTCGTCGCTAGTCCATGGGCCTTATGGCTGTGGTGGGAAGTGCAGTTGAAAGGTGTGTTCCACTGAACAGAGGGCGCCGTTATTTTGTACAGAGTGTTTTTTGTAGGGCTTTCAAGACTTCGGCTGCCCCTTGGGTATCCACTTCCGCCCAGCGCACTGCCTTCCCGCAGGCAGGCATCTGCCCCGCAGGAACCGGCACCAGTGTGAAGGGCAAAGGATGCGCCAACGGTCCCTTCATGAATTCCATGTTGGCGGACCATCCCGTGGCCGCCACATGCAGTCCACGCAGCATTGCTTCATGGATGGTCAGGCCATAGCCTTCTGACCGATGCGTCGAAAGATATACGTCATGGTGCAGATACAGCTCATCCAGACCGCCAGCCGTGAGGTTTTCTGTCATCAGGGTTACGCCGGGCGTAGCATCGGCTAGTGCCAGTAGGCGTCTGTAGGTGTGCGGCGCTGCCTGGTGCTGGCTGGTCTTGAGCGTGAGCGAAGCTCCTCGCCCGTTGGGAAAGGCCGCGGCAAAGGCAGCAATGGCCGCCCAGGGGTTCTTGCGCTCGCATGATGAGGCCATGTCGAAGACGTACAGGCAGCGCATCACGCCGTCCGCGCAGAAGCCTGCCTTGCGGAGCACGGGTTCGGGCAGTTTGTGCGGCACCACGCGCACCTCTTTGTCCGTCACGCGGCGGAAGGCATTGGCCGTGAATTCGCTGGGTACTTCCACGGCGTCCACATGGTCCAACGCGTCGAGGTAGATTTGGGGCAGGCATTCCAATTCCCAGGCCCAGTACGCCACAAGGCGTTTGTTGCGCAGGAATTTCCTGTTCATTCGCAGCAGAACCATGTGGAAAAGCGGTGGGTTGGCGTGGATAACCACGGTTCCGCCGCCGATATGGGTGGCAAGGTCCGATAGTTCCAGGCAGTCTGCTATGCCCTCTGGTGGCAGAACGGCCTGCTGCAACATGGCCGACGTGGCATCCACTCCGCATGCTTGCCTGCCTGCGTCGCGTGCGCTTTGCAGATACAACCGGGCGCCCTCGCCAATACCTGTGGCGCTCCGAAGGCTGCCCACAACATATACGGGGTCGTCGCCGTGCGTATGCCCGTCGCGTCTGGTCGCGAGCAGGGAGCAGCATGTCTTCAGGATGCGCGACTGGGCCTGTGGCGGCAGGTTTTTCCATATTCTCTTAAGACCGTGCATATGCGGTATGTCCTGCTTCTGGAACTATGCGATGCGATTGTGGGGCCGGATGCAAGGCGCTTTCCAGGTGCGCGGCCTCTGCAGACCACCGCGCGACCGCTGAGGCATACGTTTTCGTTTCAGGCATGTCCATGTACCTTTGCTGGTCGACGCGTGGTGTCTGGCTTATGTCAGTCCATACCGGTTGAGCTATGGGGGACAGGCACGACAGGGCGAGGCCGGTAAGGTCGGGACGGGACCGGGCGGAGCCGTGGAACCATTGCCGTACACCCAACCTTTACACAACGCCCCTCACCAGCCAGTCGATCGACCTCCCCGTCCTCAACCCCGCATCGATGAGCCAGTCCGGCGGGATGCGCCCGTTCTTGCGGGCGTTGGAAATGGACGCCGCCGACACGTTCAGGAAGCTCGCCAGCTCGCGGTCGGTGCGTGCCCCCGCCGCCTCCTTCAGGCGTTCCAGCACCATGGGTGCCTGGCGCAGTCCCATCTCGCCGGAAACGTCGCGCGCCACCACGTACACGCGCGGCTCGCCGTAGATGGTGTCGTTGTACACCAGTCGGGCGTGCACGGTGGAATAGCTGCCCGACAGGTTGCGGATGCGGCATTCGAAGTGCTGTTCGCGGTGTTCGCGCATGGCCCGCAGCAGTGCCTGGCGCACGGCGGGCAGGTCGCTTTCGTGCAGCAGGTCCAGCACCGGCCCCATGTCCAGGGTGTAGGCGTCGTACGGCTCCTGCCGCCCGAATATGGCCGGGGTCAGCGTCTGGCGTGATCGCCGCAATATCCGCCCCTGATCGTCGGTCACCACCACCACGTCGCCCTGGTGGGTGTGCAGTTGCTCGATGAAGGCGTTTTCCTGCACCACCTTGGCGGAAATATCCTGCGCGATGCCCAGCAGGCCGATGACTTCCTGCCGGTTGTCGTCGAAGATGGGTCGCCGGATCACCCGGTACCACACGGAAGGGTCCAGCAGGTGCGGCACCGCCGGGTGTTCCAGCTCCCGTTTTTCCTCGAACACCTTCAGCGCCGCCTCCACGGGGTAGCGGGCCAGTTCCGGTGGCAGGAAGTCGTATTCGGTGCGGCCCATCACCTCGTCGCGCGTACGGCCGTATGCGGCAAGATACGCATCGTTGACGGCCACGATGCGCAGGTCGCGCCCGCATACCCATGCCAGGCCCGGCAGGGCATCCACCACGCGCGAAAAGTCGCTGGCCAGCTTGGACGAGAAGGCGAACGGGCGCTCCTGAAAGTAGCCGCTGTAGGCCACCATGCGGCCCGCCGCATCGCGGATGGATTCGGCCGTGTACCACAGGGCCAGGGGCGATCCGTCCTTGCGCCGCAGGGTCACCTCGCCGTTCTCCACCTCCGCCCGCTTGATGAGTTGACTGACGATGCGCTTGCGTGCCGTGGAGGTAAAGTAGAACTCCCGCGCGGACCGGCCCACCAGTTCGTCCCGCGTGTAGCCGCAAATGGCGCACAGCGCGGGGCTGACCGCCTGGATGACTCCGTTGGGCAGAATGGTGAAGCCCATTTCCTGCCCCCCCTCGGTAGTGCGCAGGCGGCCCCAGGCCAGATGGATGGTGCGGGCCGGATAGGGGGGGCGGATTACGCTGCCGGTGCCGCTTTCACTGCTCCGGTCATCCGCTGCGTCCGCTCCGCCCGCTCCGCCCGGTCCGCCCGCTCCGTTCGCTCCATCCGTTTCGCCGGTTTCATCGGTTTCGTCCGTTTCGTCCGTTTCACTAGGGCCGCACATCTCCCACATGCCCGCATGCCGGATCGCGCCACCGTTCCCGGTCTGTCGGGCAGATTCGCCGTGTCGAGCACCCTTCCACCCGTCCGGGTGCGCCCTTTCGCCTTTTTCCGTACCTCCTTCCCCGCCCGTGCCGGGCACGGGCACGGCCACGCAGGTCCAGCTTATCTGCCGGATGCCAGCGCCGTCGGGCAGGGTGATTCGGGTGCGGCTTTCGCGCACTGGCGTGCCGCCTTGGGGCACGGGGGGCACTTCGTCGTGCAGCCAGCCGTGAGCGGGCGCCGGACAACCCGGCGCGGACAATTTCGGGCGCGCCCCCTTTGTTTCCGTGGTGCGCTCCGCATCACCGTCCGCCCCGCGCAGCAGCCGGGCGGGTTTGTTGGCGTACAGCACGCCACCATCGCCATCCAGCAGCAGGGCGGGGGTGTCCATGGCATCCAGCCGGGGAGCATAGAAGGCTACAAGGTCAGTGCTGGTCATGTGTTCATTGCTGGTCATGGGTTCACCACGGTTGAACGGCACGGCAGGTCATTCATGGAATATGAATAAAAAACGACGCTATGTTCATTGACGCTGTACTTCTGCCTGCTACACTCCCGTCGTCCTGTCAACATTCGACGGGCATACTCTGCAAGTACGGGAAGTTGTCATGCGAAAGCCATTGTTCCTGCTGTGTCTGGTCCTTGTTGCGCTGCTGCTGCCGTTGCATGCGCACGCCTCCGGCTATGCCGTCTACGAATGGAGCGCACGCGGCACCGCGCTGGGCGGCGCCATGGTTGCCCGCGATGCCGATCCCTCCTCGGTGGCCTACAATCCCGCCAACATCACTGACCTGCCGGGGGCGCAGGTGCAGGTGGGCGCCACGGCCATCAAGCCCGCCGCCACCATGGATTTCAAAAGCGCGTCCCAGACCGACCGTGATTTCTCGGATGCCATCTGGGGGCTGCCTACCGCCTATTACACGCAGCAGTTGAACGACCACTACTGGTTCGGCTTCGGCGTCTTTTCGCGCGTGGGGCTGGGCACCGAATACGCGGGCGGCGACAACTGGGCCGGGCGCTACAACTGTTCGTACGCGGGCATTCAGTCGCTGACCTTCAACCCCAACCTGGCCATGAAGTTTTCCGACCAGTTCTCCATGGCCGTGGGTGTGGAAGCCACCTACCTGCGCTTCATGTATGACAGCACCGTCCCCCTGGCGGACGTGAAGCAGGAAATCGACGCCGACGGCTGGGCCTACGGGCTCAACGCGGGGGCGCGATACAAGCCGTACGACTGGCTGGCCTTCGGCCTTGCCTGGCGCAGCCAGATCGACCTGAAGGTGACTGGGGACGTGGACTTTACCCGAAAGAAGGTGACCTCCCCGCCGACAATCAGCCAGGGCGGCATTTCCGGCACCGAACCCCTGCCCGAGTCGGTGACCTTCGGCGTGATGGTCAAGCCGATTGATCGCCTGAGCCTTGAGGCCGACGTGGTCTGGACCCGCTGGAGCGCCTACGAGGCTCTGACCATGGATTACGATCCGGCCCTGCTGGGCATGTACCCCACGGTCAGCAAGGAAAAGGACTGGAAGAACACCTGGCGCTTCCAGTTCGGCGCGGAATACGCCCTGACCGACAGCGTGGATCTGCGCGCGGGTTACGTCTACGACCAGAGCCCCATCAACGACAAATACGAAGACTTCGCCGTGCCCTGCTCCGACCGGCAGATCGTCTCCGTGGGCGCCGGGTGGAAGGTGGACCAGAACTGGGTGGTGGACGTGTTCTACGGCTACCTGTGGATGGTCGATCGCCACTACGACGCCCGCCCGGTCAATTACATCAATTACGAAGTGGAGCGCGAAGATGCCCACGCCCACATGGCGGGGCTCAGCGTCACCTACAAGTTCTAGCCGCCAAATCAGTTCCGGAGGTTGCTCCGGCTTCTCATGAATCCGCGAACAGCTTCTGGTTCTCCCCAGCCGCCCGCCGTTCCCTCCGGCGGGCGGTTTCAGTTTCCGGGCCAGCCCACGGTCTGGCTGATGACGATGCGCCGGTCGGCGGGCAGGCGCAGGGCGGCATGCAGGGCCGTTTCGTCGTAGCTGGCGCGGACCACGTTGCCGAGCCCGGCGGACGCGCAGAACAATCCCGCCCCCTGATACATGGATCCCGCATGCATGGCGGCGTATGCCGGGTCTTCTGCCGTGGCGGCGGTATACACCAGTGTAAGCGGGGCCGCGGCAACGAACGACTGGCGGGCCAACAGGGGGCGCAGGTCGCCGGTGGCAGCGGGTAGCAGGGCGTGCGCGCTGCCGTCGTAGCGCCAGGCCCCGTCGGCGCGTATCACATATACATCCATGCCCTGGCGGTTCCGGGCCGTGGGCACGGTGCGTCGTCCGTCGGGACGGTTGATGCCCCAAGCGGTCCACAACAGGTCTCCCAGCACCTGCTCGGGGATGGGGGCATCGCGGAAGGACCGGGTGGAGGAGCGCGCCGCCAGCGCCTGCATCAGCGTTTTGTTCCCCGCGCCGCCCGCCGTGCCGGAAATGTCCGGCGGCGGCAGGGACACCGCGCCCTGTGCGGCGTGGGCCATTCCGGTGCGCAGGGGCCGCAGGGCACGCCGCGCCCGTCCCGCCAGTCCCTTCTCGTTTTCTCCGACAGGCTGCCCGGTCGGGCCGGGCAACCCGGTCACGGCCAGCGTTCCGCCCAGCAGGGCCAGCGCTGCCAGTGCGGCGCGCCGCGTCATGCGGGCGCCCGGGGTGGTCATGTGCGGCATGGTGAACCTCCGTGTGTGGTCGTGGCGCGTCCGGGACGCATGGTCCAGCCCCATTGGGGCAGGGTGGCGTCAGCCGCCACCCGCGTCAAGCAGAGAGTCCGCCCCGTTGCCCGGTGCGCAGTTGCGCCCGTTGCGCAGGCCGTAGTTCGGCCCGTTGGGCAGGCCGTAGTTCGGCCCGTTGGCCGGACGTGCATCGCCCCGGCAGTTGCCGGCGGGCATGCCCCCGAAACCGGGAGGGCTTCCGGTTTGGGGCAGGTGTTTTTCTTTTGCCGTGGCTACCCGTGATGTAGTGCGTGCCCACTTCATGTCGTCAAGAATCTAATGTCAAATAACAATGCTTCTTGCGATTATGCGAGTCAGAAATGTAGCCCCTGCGAACTAGGGATGCTTCCGGACGGGCAGGCCCGCCGCGTGAAAGTACCCACGCGGAGCCTTCAAAACATACCGCATGCTGCGTAAGGAGCACGTCCATGAAACTGTCTGTCAAGCTTACCGGGGCGTTCGGCACACTTCTGGTGCTGATGCTCATGCTGGGTCTGTTCGGCATTCGCATGTTCGGCAACGTTCTGGAAGATGTCCGTGACGTGACGACCAACTGGTTGCCCAGCATAAAGGTGCTGGGCGATATGCGAGGGGCGTTGAATACCGTGCGCCGTGCGGAATTGCAGCACATTGTTGCGGAAACGAACGCCGCCATGGACGACGAGGAACGGTCCCTGGAAAAGGCCCGTGCAGATTTTATCGACACGACACGCAGATACGAACCGCTTATTTCCAGCGATGAGGAACGGCAACTCTATACGAAGATGAAAGCCGACGCCGATGCCTATCTTGCGGTGATCCCCCAGATCCTCCCCTTGTCGCGGGCCCGGAAGACGGAGGAGGCCCGCGCGGTGTCCGTGGGCAAGGCCCGTCCCGCGTTCCGTTCGGCCCTGCAAGGGGTGGTGGAACTGGTGGAACTGAACGACAAGGGGGCCTCGGACTCGGGGCGCCAGATCGAAAACGAGGTGACCACGGCCCGCACCGTCAACCTGGTGCTGGTGCTGGCTTCGCTGGGCCTCGGCATTTCCGCCACGCTGTACATCATACGCTCCACCCTGGCACAACTGGGTGAAGACCCCGGCTACCTGTACGATGTTTCGCGCCAGATCGCGGCGGGCAATCTTGCGGTGCAGTTCCGGTCCAGCAGGTACAAGGGCGTGTACGATGCCATGCAGCAGATGGTGGGCACCCTCAAGTCCAAGATAGCCGAGGCGGAGGACAAGAGCCGTCAGGCCGCCGCCAAGGAGCAGGAAGCCCTGGCCGCCATGCGCGAGGCCGAAGAGGCTCGCCGCCAGGCGGAAAGCGCCAAGCGCGAGGGCATGTTGCAGGCCGCGCAAAAGCTGGAGGGCGTGGTGGAAGTGGTGTCTTCCGCGTCGGAAGAGTTGTCCGCCCAGATCGAACAGTCCGACCGGGGTACCGAGGAGCAGGCGCGCCGGGTGGCGGAAACCGCCACGGCCATGGAAGAGATGAACGCCAGCGTGCTCGAGGTGGCCCGCAATGCGGGCGGCGCCGCCGATGTTTCGGAAAACGCCCGCCGCATGGCCGACGAGGGATCGGCCATCGTCGGCAGGGTGGTGGACGGCATCGGACAGGTGCAACAGCAGTCGCTGGCCCTGAAACGCGATATGGAGGAGTTGGGGCGGCAGGCAGAGTCCATTGGGCAGATAATGAACGTTATCAGTGATATAGCCGACCAGACAAACCTGCTGGCGCTGAATGCCGCCATCGAGGCGGCCCGTGCCGGTGACGCCGGGCGCGGCTTTGCCGTGGTGGCCGACGAGGTGCGCAAGCTGGCAGAAAAGACCATGCACGCCACCCAGGAGGTGGGCGCAGCGGTGCGCGGCATCCAGCAGGGCACGCGCACCAACATGGAGCATGTGGATCGTTCCGTGGGCACCATCGAGGAGGCCACCGACCTTGCCCGGCGCTCGGGCGAATCGCTGCGCGAAATCGTGCGCTTCGTCGATGCCGCCGCCGATCAGGTGCGAGGCATTGCCACCGCGTCGGAGCAGCAGTCCGCCGCCAGCGAGGAAATCAACCGGGCCGTGGAACAGGTGAGCGCCATTTCGGCAGAAACGGCCCAGGCCATGCGCGAAGCGGCCACCGCCGTGAACGAACTGGCCAACCAGTCGCAGGTGCTCAAGCGCCTGGTAGAGGAATTGAAGCAGAGTTAGCCATACGCTCGCCAACCAGCCGAAGCGCGCGGTCTGCCCCGGGGCATGCCGCGCGCTTTTTTGTCTGGAACGGGTGTGATGCCATTATAAAAGAAGGCATACTGCAACGTTGACGCGTGTTGGTAATTCCCCTACTACGAATCCACATTTTCTGTGCTATTTTTCACAAATCGGTGAATTCCCGCAAGGGATAACTCGCCTGTTTTCGGGGAGATACATGATCCGCGCCCGATCAATCAGTGTTTTGTGCTGCGTGGCCGCCCTTGCGGGGGTGATGGCGGCCACGGCGCTCACGCCCGCAAGGGCGGCCACGCCCTATGTGGGCAGCGCCGCATGCCAGCCCTGCCACGCCGGGGAATACGAGAAATTCCAGAAGTATTCCAAAAAGGCCAAGTCGTGGAAGAGCGTGGCCACCATGGCACCCAAGCTGACCGAGGAAGAACTGCGCGGCTGCTATGAGTGCCACGTGACCGGCTACGGCAAGGGCGGCTTCGTGGATTACGCCGCCACCCCGCAGTTTGCCGACGTGGGCTGCGAAACCTGCCACGGACCCGGCGCGGCCCACGCCGAAGCGGGTGACCCCTCGCTCATCGGCAAGCCCACCATGACCACTTGCGAAGGCTGCCACAACGCAAGCCGGGTGCGTTCGTTCGGCTTCAAACCCTTGCTGCACAGCGGCGCGCACTAGGGGGCGAACATGGGGGGGACTCTCGCGCGGTCGCTCAGCCTGCGCACTTCGCTTCTGGTGACGGTCATCGCCATCAGTGTGTTCGCGGTCATCATCGGCACCGGGGCGTGGCGCCAGCGTCACGCGGCCCTGAAAGAACTGGAGGCCGTGGTCACCCGCGAATCGTCCATGATCAAGCGGGCCATCGACCGACCCATGCTGCTGGGCAACGACGCGGGCACCCGCGCCGAATTCGCCGAACTGGCGCGCAGCTACGCGGATACCACCGTGCATCTGGCCAGCTTCACCGGCAACATCACCTATTCCACCCGGCCAGAGGCGGAACGGCGCGACCTGTCCGAGGTGCTGACCGACCCCGGCCTGCGCGACCTGACCGGACGCGCCCGGCGCGAGGCGCTGGAGGCGTCGCTGCTGTTCGAGCGGGACGGACGGTCGGTGTTCGCGCACGTGACGGGCATTCCCAACGAGCCCTCGTGCCACCACTGCCACGGCGCTTCGCAACCGTTGCTGGGGCAGTTGGTGATGATGCAGGACGTCACGCCCATCCTGGCCGGGGTGAACGGGCGCATCCTGGAAAGCGCGGCCATCTCGGCGGCGGGGCTGGTGGCCTTGCTGGCCGGGGTCATCCTGTTCATCCGGCGGGCCATCGTGGACAGGGTGCAGCGCATCACCGATGCCAGCACGGCCATTGCCGGTGGCGACCTGAACGCCGATCTTGCCGTGGGAGGGCATGACGAACTGGCGCGCCTGGCCGCCAACCTGCATGGCATGGTGGGCGGGCTGAAGAAGGAACTGGGTTTTTCCAAGGGCATCCTGAACGGCATGACCCTGCCCTTTCTGGTGGCGGACACGGATGGCCGCGTCAGCTACTGCAACACGGCCCTGCTGCGCATGCTGGGGCTGGACGGCACGCCGGAGGAACAGACAGGCAAGACCGTGGGCGACCTGATGTTCGGCGAGCCGCAGCACGTCACCGTGACCGACCGCGTACTGCGCGAACGCGCCGTGCACACCGGCCAGCGCGTCACCCTGGACAGCCGCAAGGGCGGGCAGGTGCACGTGGTGGTGGACTCGGCGCCGCTGCTGGATCTGGACGGCAACCTCATCGGCGCCTTCAGCGTGTACACCGACGTTACCGAAATGCAGCGCCAGCAAGCCCGCATAGAAGAACAGCACGCCCGCATCGCCCGCGCGGCGGAGGCGGCGCGGCAGGTTTCCGCGCGGGTGTCCTCCGCATCGGGAGAACTGTCGGAGCAGGTGGAAGAGGCCAGCAGCGGCGCGGACGAGCAGCGCGGGCTGGCCGTGGAAAGCGCCTCGGCCATGGAGCAGATGAACGCCTCCGTCATGGAGGTGGCCAGCAATGCCGGTTCCGCCGCCGACCTGGCCGGTACCGCCCACGAGCAGGCCCGGCAGGGATCGGTCGTGGTGGAAGAGGCCGTGGCGTGCATCAATCGCGTGGCCGAGCAGGCCCGCGTGCTGGAACACGACATGGGCGAACTGGGCACCCAGGCCGAGGGCGTGGGGCGCATCATCGGGGTCATCGAGGACATTGCGGACCAGACCAACCTGCTGGCCCTGAACGCCGCCATCGAGGCGGCCCGGGCCGGTGACGCCGGGCGCGGATTCGCCGTGGTGGCCGACGAGGTGCGCAAGCTGGCCGAAAAGACCATGCAGGCCACGCGAGAGGTGGTGGGCTTTGTCGAGGCCATCCGTACCGGCGTTGCCCGCAGCCGTTCCGCCACCGACGAGGCCGTGCGGCTGGTGGCGCAGTCCACCGGGCTGGCCGGACGCAGCGGCGAGGCGTTGCTGGCCATCGTGGGCACCGTGGACCGCACGGCGGATCAGGTGCGGGCCATCGCCACGGCGGCGGAGCAGCAGTCCGCCGCCAGCGAGCAGATTACCCGCGCGGTGGACCGCATCAGCACCATTTCCGGCCATACGGCCGATTCCATGCGCCATTCGGCAGGGGCCGTGAGCGACCTTGCCCGGCTGGCGCAGGAACTGGATGCCATTATCGACGACATGCGCTGACGCCTGAAGGGCGGAACAGAAAGATGCCGTTGGGGCCGCCGGAGCAATTCGGCGGCCCCGTCGTTTGGCTGCACGGAAGGGAGTGGCGTAACGGCGTGAGGCGATGGAGGGAGTGACCTCTGCCAGCCTGATACCTGCCTGCTACTCGGTGAAGCCGGGCGGCAGCCCCACGGATGGCGGCGCGCCGTCAGGGGAGGGCGGCGGAGGCTGCAATCCGTCGGTGCCCGGATAGGGCGCGCTGCTTGTGGAGTCCGAGGCGCCCGTGGAGTCCATTGCGCCTGTCGCGCCCGTGGCGTCCGTGGGGTTCGGGACGTGCGCCTCGCCGGGCTTTTTGGGGGTGAAAACCAGGCGCAGGCCGCGTGCCTCCGCTGCCGCGCGCATGCTGCCGCCGGCAATGCGCAGGGCGTCGCGCGTGCGGATGATGATGGCCTTCTGACCGGTGGCCTGCACCGTTTCCGGGCAGTGCTTTTCGCAAAAGCCGCATCCGGCGCAGCGGGCCGGGTCCACGTGGGGCACGCCCACGGTATAGCCGGGTTCCGGCTTCAGGGCGATGGCGTCGTAGGGGCACACCTCGTCGCAGACCAGGCAGCGCTTCTTCTTGGCCCAGGCCAGGCAGTGGTCGCGCAGCACCTCTGCCGTGCCGATCTTGGCGAAGGTGCGCTCGTCGGCCAGCCGACGGATGGCCGTGGTGGGGCAGGCGCGGGCGCAGGCGTGGCAGGCCGGGTCGCAGAAGCCGCGCGCCGGGGTGACCACCGGGCTGAACATGCCCAGCGCGCCGCTGGCCAGCCATGCGGGTTGCAGGGTGTTGGTGGGGCAGGCGGCGGCGCACAGTCCGCAGCGCACGCAACGGGCCAGAAAGTCCGGCTCCGGCAGGGCGCCCGGCGGACGCAGCACCCCTTCCGGCCTGCCCAGCGCCGGGACGGCGTGGCCCAGCGCGGCGGCGCAGGTGCCCACGGCCAGACCCGCCAGCAGCGCGCGGCGTTGCAGGCGGGCGTGTGGGGGCAGGGGGACTGTGGAAAGGGAGCCGGGCCGCTTGCGGTGGGCTGTGCCGTTGGCGGTGCGTTGGCTGGCGGCGTCTGCACAGGCGTCGGCACAAGCGTCTGGGGGGGCGGGAACGGCCTTCCCCGATCGGGGAGCCAGCGTATCCGGCGTGCCTGGTAGCTCCGGTCCCCCTTGCGTTCCCGGCATGGTCATGCCGGGAACATCACTGAAGGCAAAGCGCACCGCGTCCACGGGGCAGACATCGGCGCAGTGCAGGCATTTCAGGCATTCGGCGTGGTCCGTGGCGCGCGGTGCCGCCGCAGGAATGGCCCCGGCAGGACACCGGCGCGCGCACGCGCCGCAGGCGGTGCAGGCATGCTCCACACGCCGCCGCCACGGGGCCGCGCGGCCCGCAAGGCCCATGGCCGCACCGGCAGGGCAGAGCATGCGGCACCACAGGCGCGGTGCGATCACCCCGCCCGCCAGCACCAGCGTGAAAAAACCGACGATGTAGCCGGTGCCCGCGTAGCCGGGCACGGCCACCTCCGCGAAGGCCAGACCGGTGGCCCCCATCTGGCGGGCCAGCGGCGCGGCCAGCGCAAGCGCTCCTTCGGCCAGCCGGGCCACGGGCGGCCATGCCGCCAGCACCCAGAACCGCGCGGCCAGCGGCAGCGGCGCGGCCCAGAACACCAGGTCCAGCCCGGCCAGCGCCGCAACCAGCATGGCGGCCAGCACCGCGTACTTGGGCAGGCGCGGCACGGTGGGGCGGGGCGCGCTGTCGTACCCGCCGGTTTCGCGTGCTGCGGATTTGCGCTTCCTCCGGCCCCTTGCCAGACGGCGCAAGACGTAATCACCGGCGTCCACCATGGCCCCGAACGGACACATCCAGCCGCAGAACGCCCGGCCCAGCAGCAGGGACAGGGCCAGCACCACCAACCCCGGCACCGCCGCGCCGATGAAGGCGCGCCCCGCGATGCTGGCGGTCAGGGCCACGGACGGGTCCAGCCGGACCAAAAGATCACGGGGCAGGGTTGCGCTGTCGGGCAGGGCCTGGCCTGCGCCCCACGCCAGCAGCACGAAGGCCGCAAGGCACAGCCAGCGGCTGGCCAGCCGTACTCGTTGGCGGTTCATGCCGTGCGGCCCTGCCTACAGGGTGATCCGCGTGATGGCGCGTGCGGCCAGATCCATGGAGCCCAGGCCCCGTTCGTGGGCCAGCCGGATGTGGCTCACCTGCCGCGCGGCAAAGCGCCGCCCGTACCATTCGAACGATTCCACGGCGCAGGCATCGGCGGCCACCGGGTCGGCGGAGGCGATCACCGTGTTCTCCTGCAGGACCTTGCCGGGGCCGCCGGGGCCGCCGGTGGACAGCACGTAGGTGCCGTCGATGACCGTGAGCGCGGCGCGCAGCCTGGTGTTCAGGTCCACGATGGCGGTGTCGAGGTCGTAGCGCGAATGCATCACCCCGCGCTGGCGGATCAGGCCCATCATGCCCTTGAGCCCCAGCGAGACGCCGGTGGAACTGTGCGACTTGGCCGTGGGCGCGGCGATGAGCACGTCGGCGTCCAGCGCGTCGCGCATGAAGGTGTTGGCGGTCATCTGCTGCGCGCCGTCGATGTCCAGTTCGCGGTAGAATCGTTCCGCCGTGGGGGCCTGCACGATGTCGCCGAATTCCGCGCAGGCGACCCGGATGCCCGAGCGCGCTATGCACTGCTCCGCCGGGGCCAGCGGGTTGTCCAGCACCAGCACCGATGCGGCGCCCGCGTCGCGGCACATGCGCACCAGCGCGGCCACCACTTCCGGGTGGGTGTTGGTGCCCAGGCTGGCTGCGGAGGCAAAGGACATGTTGGGCTTGATGACCACCTTCTGCCCGGTCTTCACGAAGCGGCCCATGCCGCCCAGCATGCCCACGCAGGCATGGGTGGCGGCGGCGGGGGCTCCCTTGACCACGGCCACGTCGGGGGTGCCGTCCGCCTCGCCGGTGGCGGTCTGGGCCGCCTGGGCCTCGCCCGGCCCCCGCAGCAGGAAGGAAAGGGGCGAAAGCGCGGACGGCGCGGCGGACAGGCCCGCCCCGGCGGCCAGCCACAGCGCGCCGGACATTTGCCATTTCAGAAAGTCCCTGCGACGCATGATGCCTCCTTGCGCCGGGTGGCGCGGCTGGGGCGGGTGGGGTGGCTCCCGGCGTGTACGGGCGCGGGGGCACGGGGACGGACGGCAGGTGCGGGACTATCAGGGTGGGTCGGGTTGTTCGGATTGGGGGATGTTCGGATTGGCCGAAAGGGCGAGCGGCGGAACGGGCAGATGGGCCGATGGGGGTGCAAGGTTCGCAAGGTCGCACACCTTGAGCCTGTTTGTACCACCTTTGGCTGACGGTGGGCAATGGCTGACGGCGGATCGGTGCATGACGGGTGCGCGTCGGGCCGGAGCATCGGGGGCGGCATGCCATGTGGTGGCAGGCGTTGTCCGCGCAGGCACCGGTCTGACCGCGCAACGCAACGCGCCCCCGGTGAAGGGGGCGCGTGCGGTAAAAACCGTCATCACGACGGCGAACGATGCGGCTGCAAACGGCAGTGCGGGCCGCATCGCCGAAGTTCGGCTTACCTGCCCGGATTCAGGCCGGGCATGGAGTCGGAGGTCAGCCCCGGCGCGCGGGACTGGCTGGTGGCGGGCACGGACATGGCACCGGGCATCATGTGCTGGCCGCCATTCTGCATCATGTGCTGGCCGTTGCCCATCATGTGGCCGCCGTTCTGCATCATCTGACCCATGTTGGCGGACATGGCCGCGTGGCGGCCCTGCATGGCGCCGTAGCCGGGGCAGGACTGCATGCCCGTGGGGGTGGCGGGAACGTTCTGCGCGGCCAGTGCGGCTCCGGCGGTGATGGCCACCAGGGCCAATGCGGTGGGAAGGATGCGGGTAATCTTCATGATGAACTCCTGTGGATGATTTCCGTTGCCGGATGATGCCTTCTGTAAGGCAAACGGTGTGCCAAAGGAGTAATTGCATGGAATTGATGATGTTGTGGTGTTGCGGTGCGCGAGTGTGGCTGCCGGGGCGGATGATTTTTGGGCGGTCTGTTGTTGCTTGCCTGTCCAGTATTGGGACAGCTGCATGAATTTTGAACAGTAGCCCGAAGATGCGGTGTGGGTGATCCGTGGTGCGGGGCTATTGCAATGGCAGGAACATCGATGAAGCGGTGGCGGTATGGCGTGCGGGCGTACATGGCGTGCCGGTGCAACGCAACGCGCCCCCGGTGAAGGGGGCGCGTATGCCGCGAGGCGGAACCGTGGGACCGGCGAGGAGGAGGTGTCGGCCCCACGGAGGAATCCTGATGTCTGCCGTGGGGAGCCTGAGCGGGCCCGACCGGTTTTTCGGCCAGTCAGGCCAGTCAGGCCAGCCAGTTCAGTCAGGCCAATCCGGCCAGTCTGGCCAGTCCGGTTGCATGGCCCGGTGGCGCGTCTTGCCGTCCTAGCTGTGGCGGACCGGCGCCTTGCCGTCCATGCCCGGCATCATGTGCCCTGCGCCGCCCGGCTTGGCGTCCATGTTCCCCATGTTGCCCATGTTCCCCATGTTGCCGTGCCCGTCCTTCATCATCTGGCAGCAGCCGCAGCCCTGCATGGGAGCGGGCTGGGCATCGCCGGGGGCCTTGTCCGCCGGGGCAGAGGCCGCCGGGGGCGTGGCGTGGGTATTGTGGTCACCGGTGCTGCCCGCCGCCAGGGCCGAGCCCGTGGTGATGGCCAGGACGGCAAGGGCGGCAAGTGCGGCGGGGAGAATGCGGGTGATCTTCATGAAATGCTCCTGCATGTGGTTTCCGTTTCCGGGTGTGTGCTGCACATAAGGCAAGCGGCGTGCCATGACGCGCACGACAGGGCCATGGGGGCGCAATGCGTTGCGGCGCAGGGCCTGGCGCGCGGTGTGCGCGTTCCGGCGCGGTCAATCGTCACTGACCGGGTGTATGATTTCTGGACGGTTTTTTGTGCAGGATGTGCAAACCGGAGTGCTGCTGTCCGATTTTTGGACAGTGCATCGGGTGGCGGGGCGTGGGGGCGACGGTCCGGAACCGTTCGGTGTGCACGCCCTGCCTGTGCGCTGCTCCGTCCCGCCAGTAGCGTCCCGTCAGCACCGACCCGCCAGCTCCGTCCCGCCAGCTCCGTCCCGCCAGCACCACCCCGTCAGCATAGTCCCGTCAGCACTGTTCGGGCTGCCCCTCCCCGGTGCTGATGCCGCCCGCAGCGTGGGCTGCGGGGCGGTTGGACTTCCGCCCCCGAATGCAGTATGAAAACCGATTCGAATGGTACGGCGACGCGCGCCGGGCCGAGGCGCCACCCCGTGGCCGGTCGGCGCGCACGGCGTCAACGCGCCCGTACCCACCCCATGCCCGCATACATTTCAGGAGGCGCGCCGCCGCAGGGCGGCACCCACACTATGCCCAGACAGGAACACATCCGCAATTTCAGCATCATCGCGCACATCGACCATGGCAAATCCACCCTGGCCGACCGTATCCTTGAGGTTACCGGGCTGGTCAGCGACCGCGAAAAGCGCGACCAGTACCTGGACCGCATGGAGCTTGAGCGCGAGCGCGGCATCACCATCAAGGCCCAGTCGGTGCGCATTCCGTACACGGCCAAGGATGGCCGCAAGTACGTGCTGAACCTCATCGACACGCCCGGCCACGTGGACTTCAACTACGAGGTCTCGCGGTCGCTTGCCGCGTGCGAAGGGGCGCTGCTGGTGGTGGACGCCTCGCAGGGCGTGGAGGCCCAGACCCTGGCCAACGTGTACCTTGCGCTGGACCACAATCTGGAAGTCATCCCGGTCCTGAACAAGGTGGACCTGCCCAGCGCCGACGCCGACCGCGTGAAGCACGAGATCGAGGAAAGCATCGGCCTCGACTGCTCCGACGCCGTGGCCGTCAGCGCCAAGACCGGCCTGAACGTGGACAAGGTGCTGGAAGCCATCGTCGAGCGCCTGCCCGCGCCCGAAGGCAACCTGAACGCCCCGCTGAAGGCCCTGATTTTCGACTCCTGGTACGATTCGTATCAGGGCGTGGTGGTGCTGTTCCGCATCGTGGACGGTGTGCTGCGCAAGGGTGACCGCATCAAGCTGTTCGCCACCGAACGCAGCTACGAAGTGATCCGCCTTGGCGTGTTCTCGCCCGAAATCGTGGACATGACGGAACTTGGCGCGGGCGAAGTGGGCTTTTTGTGCGCCAACATCAAGGAACTGGGCGACGCCAAGGTGGGCGACACCATCACCCATGTGGACCGCCCCGCCGAAGTGCCCGTCGAAGGCTTCAAGGAAGTGCAGCCCATGGTGTTCTGCGGGCTGTACCCCACCGATTCCGCCGACTACGAGCAGCTCAAGTACGCGCTGGAAAAGTTGCAGCTCAACGACGCCGCCTTCTCGTACGAGCCGGAAACCTCGCAGGCGCTGGGCTTCGGCTACCGTTGCGGGTTCCTTGGCCTGCTGCACATGGAAATCATCCAGGAGCGGCTGGAGCGCGAATTTCAGGTGGAGCTCATCGCCACCGCCCCCTCGGTGATCTACAAGATCGACACCGTGGACGGGAAGAAGAGCGACATCGACAACCCCTCCAAGCTTCCCGACCCCACCAAGATCGCCGCGCTGTACGAACCTTACGTGCGCATGGACATCCACGTGCCCAACGATTACGTGGGCAACGTGCTGAAGCTGTGCGAGGAAAAGCGCGGCATCCAGAAGAACATGGGGTACATCGCCTCCAACCGCGTGGTCATCACCTACGAACTGCCCTTCGCCGAAATAGTGTTCGACTTCTTCGACCGGCTGAAGTCGGGCACCAAGGGCTACGCCTCGATGGACTACGAGTTCATCGACTACCGGCAGTCGGCCCTGGTGAAGCTGGACATCCTGATCAACGGCGAGGCCGTGGACGCGCTGGCCGTCATCGTGCACCGCGACAAGGCCTACCACTATGGCCGCGCGCTGGCGCTGAAGCTGAAGCGCACCATCCCGCGCCAGATGTTCGAGGTGGCCATCCAGGCGGCCATCGGGCAGAAGATCATCGCCCGCGAATCCATTTCCGCGCTGCGCAAGAACGTGACCGCCAAGTGCTACGGCGGTGACATTACCCGTAAGCGCAAATTGTTGGAAAAGCAGAAGGAAGGCAAGAAGCGCATGAAGCGCATGGGCAACGTGGAGTTGCCGCAGGAGGCCTTCCTCGCCGCCCTTCAGGTGGGCGACGAGTAATTTCGCGGCAGGGGTGGCAATGGCTGCGTCATGCGCCGTTGCCGCTCGGGTTACGTACCAAAGAGTACGCTCCCCTCGCGGACAACGTCGCTTTCCTTGCCGTTGCTGCCCCTGCCGCGAAATTATCGGAAGGCGGCAGTCTGTTCCTGCCGACCATGCGCACCGCTACAGGCGTGTGCGTTGAGTGAAGAAGTGAGCGAAGCCCTGGCAACCCCTGCCGCGAAGCGGTGGGTGGGGCAGGGGAATGAGCCCCGCGTGGCGCATGTGCGCGCCAGCCGTTTGAAAAGAGAATGACGTGAACAATGCCGGGCGGCAGGCACTGGGTGTGTCGCCGACCGGCGGTTTCAGCGCGCCGTCCCCGGCATTCCCCACAGTGCGGGGCGCGGCGCAGGGCATGCCCCTGCGGCCACCGCACCAGCGGTGGCGCGCACCGGCCCCGCCTTGGGCGACAGCCTTTGGCGGGTTTTCGATGAACCGCAAATCCCCGTCCCCGCGCGCCAGCGCGACAGGACGCGGAGGCACCCGCATGCAACAGAAAAGCCTGCTGCTGGAATACGTGGAGGCGCTTGTCGTCGCCTTTGCGCTGGCCATGCTCATTCGCACCTTCGTGGTGCAGGCGTACAAGATTCCTTCCGGTTCCATGCTCGAAACCCTGCAGATCGGCGACCACCTGCTGGTCAACAAGTTCAGCTACGGGGTCAAGCTGCCGTTCACCCACAAGGTGGTGGTGCCCGTGGGCGACCCGCAACGCGGCGACATCATCGTGTTCGAGTACCCCGGCGATCCGTCCATCGACTACATCAAGCGCATCGTGGGCCAGCCCGGCGACGTGATAGAAGTGCGCAACAAGCAGCTGTACCGCAACGGCGAAGCAGTGCAGGAAGCGTACATCCGTCATTCGCAGCCCGGCATCGTGATGCCCGTGCGCGACAGCTTCGGCCCGGTCACCGTGCCCGAGGGACACTACTTCGCCATGGGTGACAACCGCGACGATTCGCAGGATTCCCGCTTCTGGGGCTTTGTCCCGCGCGGGGCCATTCGTGGCAAGGCCTGGGTCATCTACTGGTCGTGGGAAGGGCTGGGCAACGTGCGCTGGGATCGCATCGGCACGGTCCTGCACTGATCCCGTTCGGTGCCCTGCGTGCCGACGCGGTGAGCGGGCCTGCTGCCCGGTCGGCCCCGTTTTCCTGGTCAGCCGGTCCACCCGTTTCGCATCGGCTCCATATCCGTCCCGTCCCGCGCATCATTGCGGGGCGGGACGTTTTGCTTTAGTGGTTGTGCGGTATCGCAGGATGCATGCAGTGGCCCTGCTGCCGGTCCGGCTGTTGGGAAGCCGCTGGCCGGCCGTGCGCGCGCCGGGGCGGATTGGTGCCTGCCCGGCCCCTCGGGGTTCCGGGGAGCCCTGCTGCACTGGTCGCGCCCTGCCAGTTCCAGCCAGTTCCTGCCAGTTCCTGCCAGTTCCTGCCGGATACTGCCGAGTCCTGTCGCACCTGTCGTTCCTGTTGCTTCCGCTTCGCCCGTTCCTCACTCTTTCCGCGCAGGGGGCTTGATGATCGTTCGCGTGGCCTGTGCCGCCCTGCACGGGGTGGACGCCTTCCGGGTGGACCTGGAGGTGGACCTTGCCCGGCAGGGCATGCCCGCCTTCGTCATGGTGGGTCTGGCCGAGGGGGCGCTGCGCGAATCGCGCGAGCGCGTCTTTGCCGCCATGCGCGCCTGCAACCTGCGCCTGCCCCCCGCCCGCATCACCGTCAATCTCGCCCCTGCCGACCGTCGCAAGAGCGGCAGCGGCTTCGACCTGCCCCTTGCCATAGGCCTGCTGGCCGCCGCAGAAATCCTGCCCCAGGGGAGCACGGACGGGTGGTTCATGCTGGGCGAGCTTTCCCTGACCGGCGAACTGAAGCCCGTGCCGGGCGTGCTGCCCGTGGCCGTGCGCGCCCGAGCCGAAGGGGCGCGCGGCATGCTGGTGGCGGCGGACAACGCCGCCGAGGCCGCCGTGGTGGAAGGGCTGCCGGTGTACCCCGTGCGTTCGCTGGGCGAGGCAGCGGCCTTTCTGGCCGGGCAGGCGGACATCTCCGCCGTGCCTTCCGGCGGGCGCACCATGTGGGAACGCGGCCAGGACTGGCCAGTTGACTTCGCCGAGGTGAAGGGGCAGGAGCACGCCAAGCGGGCCATCGAGATCGCGGCGGCGGGCGCGCACAACCTGCTGTTCATCGGCCCGCCCGGCAGCGGCAAGACCATGCTGGCCCAGCGCATTCCCACGGTGCTGCCGCCGCTTTCCTTCGAGGAGGCGCTGGAGGTGACCACCATCTACAGCGTGGCGGGCCAACTGGACGGGCACGGGCTGATAACCCGCCGCCCTTTTCGCGCGCCGCACCACACCGTGTCCGACTACGGGCTGGTGGGCGGCGGGGTCAACCCGCGCCCCGGCGAGATTTCGCTGGCCCATCGCGGGGTCCTGTTTCTGGACGAACTGCCGGAATTTCGCAAGACCGCGCTTGAAGTGATGCGCCAGCCGCTGGAAGACGGCGTGGTAACCATCGCCCGTGCCGCCGTTTCACTGACCTACCCGGCGGACAGCATGCTGGTGGCCGCCATGAACCCCTGCCCCTGCGGCTACCGCACCGACGACAGGCACACCTGCACCTGCCTTGGCCCGGCGGTGCAGCGGTATCGGGCGCGCCTTTCCGGCCCGCTGCTGGACCGCATCGACCTGCACGTGGAGGTGCCCGCCGTGCCCTATGAGGATCTGCGCGGCGGCATGACGGGCAGCACCTCCACCGAAATGCGGAACCGCATCGCGGGGGCGCGGGCCGTTCAGGCGGCGCGTTACGCGGGCACCTCTTGTCGCACCAACGCGGACCTGACCGGCAAGCTGCTGGAAGAGCACTGCGCCCTCGGCCCGGACGAGCATGCCTTTCTGGAAGGCGCGGTGCGCGCCCTGGCCCTGTCGGCGCGGGCGTACACGCGCATCCTGCGCATTGCGAGGACCATCGCGGATCTGGAACAGGCGGGGCTGCCGGAAGGGGCACTGGCCGCCGGGCAGGCGACGGGGGAGGAAACCGGGCACGATGGAGAGGTTCCGGCTATGCCCGCTGCTTTCGGTGCCGGTCCCATCCGGGTGGCCCATCTGGCGGAAGCCATCAACTGTCGCGCGCTGGACCGCGAGCGGCTGTAAGGCGGGAATGCAAGGCCGCGCGACGACGCGGCGGGACGGGGACACACATACACGGCACCGGTCCGTATCCTGGGGGGATACATGGACGAGAAACGGTATTGCGTGCATGCCGCGCTGGGAACGCGCGGCGAACGGCTGCGGCTGGTGCGGGTGCGGCCCGAACGCTGCCAGTCTGCCGGGCAGGGCGAAGGGGAGCAGCCGCATGGCTCCGCCGCATCGATCGGCACGGTCGGCGCGCCCTTCACGGATGTCTTTCCGCACGATGCGGCCCACCCGCTGCCGCTGCCCGGCGCACGCCCGGTGGTGCTGGCCGAGGGGCTGACCGCCCGTCAGGCCGAGCGGCTGGCGGCCCTGTTGTCGGGCCTGGTGGATGCGGATGTGCCGCAGGCTGACGGAACCATCGAAACCCCTGTGGACCGCGGCAACGGAGGCATGCCGTGCATCGCCCCCACGCTGTCCGGTGGCAAGGGCATTGCCGTGCCCGAAGGGGCGCAACGCAAGGCCCGGGACGGGCTGAACCTGCTGCGCGAGGCGCTGCTTTCCGTCATGGCCTGCAACCCCAGGGGACTTACCGGCCCGGAACTGCTTTTTGCGCTGGGGCTTGATGAGAGGCCGGAAGCGCCGGGGATGAAGGACGCACGCCCTCACGGCGCTGCACTGATGGTGCAGGCACTGCTGGAACTGCTGCGTGAAGCGGGCGCGGTGCGCGGGGGCGAGGGGAGGTAGGGGCTGCTCCGCTACGCCAGAAGCCCGCAAAGACGGGGCCTTCCGAACATTCGGGAGGCCCCGTCTTTTGCTTGTCGGGTGACGGCGTCGCGTTACTTGGACGCCATGTCTTTTTTGAGCACGACCACGATTTCCTTGGCCACATCATCGAAGACGTATTTCCATGCCCCGATGGTGTAGCCGCCGCCCGCCGCAATGGAACGCTCCACGGGAATTTTGGCCAGTACCTTCCCGTCGGGAGCGCATACGTCACTCTCGGTGGAAAGTTTGGTGGCCCCTGCGCCCGGTACGAGCCAACGGGTAAAGGCGTTGCCCGGTTCATAGGCAAGGATGCGCGTGTTGATTACCAGCCGCCCCTGGTCGCTGGCCATGGATTCCTGCGTCAGCGCGTTTTTCAGAGAGACGTTCATGGTGTCCGGAAGCGAGAACTTTTCGTCTTTTTCACCAAAGACATAGCCGCTTTCATCCACGGTCTTGCCCACGGCGAACGTGGAGCCAGCCGGAATATGCGGCGCATCGCCCATGGGCGTGATGCGGGATTTGGTGGAACACCCTGCGGTGAAGAGAACGCAGAACAAGAGCAGCAGTGGCAGGATACGGACGTGTCGCATGCAGGATTCCTTGATTTGAGTGTGACGGGTCATCACTCTGGAGCCGGGGCGACCACAACGCGCAGCATGTTGTTGCGGCACCCCGCCAGCGGGTGAGTCACGCTATATCAGCAAGGGCATGCTGACAATGGATGATGAAGAAATGACCTGTGCCGCAAGGCACAGTGCCCGCGTTCTGGTTACCCCTTCCCGTTCTCCAGCCCCAGTTCGGACAGGGCGGCGGCAAGGTCGGCGCGCAGCAGGGGCTTGGCCAGCATCATGCTGACGCCCGCCTCCATGGCCGCGTCGTGGCCCAGCCCCTCGCTGAAGCCGGAACACAGCACCACCGGCAGGTCGGGGCGCAGGGCGCGCATCTGGCGGGTCAGTTCGGTGCCGGTCATGCCGGGCATGGTCTGGTCGGTGACCACCAGCCGCCAGCTTGCCGGGTCCGCCCGGAAGCGTTCCAACGCGTCCTGCGGGTTTGCAGTCACCACCGCCCGGTAGCCCAGCTTTTCCAGCATGGCCCCCATGATGGCGGCCAGCGGGGCCTCGTCGTCCACCACCAGCGCAAGGCCGCTGCCGCTGTGGGCCGAATCCGCCCGCGTGGCGGCCTCTTCCCCCGCCTGCGGGGCAAGGGGCAGCAGCACCTCGAACTCCGTGCCCACCCCCACGGTGGACTGCACCGCAACGGCCCCGCCGTGGGCGGTGACGATGCCGTGCACCAGCGCAAGGCCCATGCCCGTGCCCTCGTCCGGTTTCTTGGTGGTGAAGAACGGATCGAAGATGTTCTCCATGATGTCCGGGGGGATGCCGTGGCCCGTGTCGCGCACGCGCAGCCGGGCGTAGCCGCCGGGGGCGGGCAGCGAACGGGCGGCGGCCTCGTCCTCGTCCAGTTCCACCGCGTCCAGCGCCAGATGCAGCACCCCGCCGTGTTCCTTCATGGCGTGGGCCGCGTTGGCGCACAGGTTCATGATCACCTGTTGCAACTGGCTCAGGTTGGCCAGCAGCGGGCCTGTCTCGGCCAGGTCCAGGCGGATGTCCACGTTGGCGGGCAGGGTGGCGCGCAACAGGCGCACCGTTTCCTTGATGGGGGCCAGTGGCGGCAGCGGCAGGCGGGATGGCTCCTCCTGCCGGCTGAAGGTGAGTATCTGGCGGATCAGGTCGCGCGCGCGGCGTCCGGCGGCCAGCACCTCGGTCAGGCGGCGGTGCTGGGCATCGCCTTCTTCGGTCTGGTCCAGGCTCATTTCCGTGTAGCCCATCATCACACCCAGGATGTTGTTGAAATCGTGGGCGATGCCCCCGGCCAGCGTGCCGATGGCCTCCATCTTCTGGGCCTGGCGCAGCCGGGCTTCCAGCTGCTTGCGGCTGCTGATGTCGTGCGCCACCAGTACCGTGCCGGGCGCGTCCCCTTCGCGGACCGGTTCGCCGTCGTACTGGCTGTCGGCAAGGAAGGGCGACAGGGTGACCAGAAAGTGCCCGCCAAGGCTGGGCAGGTACAGTTCCTCGGTGCGGCTTTCGCCCCAGGGCATGCCCCGGATGGCCGCGCACACGTCGTCGGCCATGACGGACGCGCCCAGCACGTCGTTGCAGTGGCGTCCCACCAGATCCTTGGGGTGCAGGCCCAGCAGCCTGCCCAGGGCCATGTTGCTGCGCCGCACCCGCTGGCCCGCGTCCATGATCATGATGATGTCGGGCACGCTGTCGAAGGTTTTCTCCCATTCCTGCTTGGCGCGGATAATCATGTTTTCCACGGCCTTGCGGCGGTCGATATCTTCCACCGTGCCTTCGATGCCGGAAATTTCGCCGGTGGAGCCGCGCTGCACGCGGGCGTTCACCGAAATCCAGAAGGTGGAGCCGTCGGCCCGGCGGGCCGGGGTTTCGAAGTCGCGCACCTCGCCTTCGTCACGCAGGGTGTTCAGCATGCGGTCCAGTGTGGCCCGGTCCAGAAAGCCGCCGGGCAGCCAGCCCTCCGGCATGGTGGTTCCGGGCGCGACACCGGCTGCGCCGCCGGACCGGATGGCCTCGAACAGCGCATCGGGCGAGGGATAGCCGAACATGTCGGCAAAGGCGGGGTTGGCGCTGATCAGTTCGCCCCAGGGGCGGCAGCGGAAGATGCCGAGCACGGTGCCTTCCACCATGCCGCGCCACTGCCGGGCATCGCGGTTTATCTCGCGCCAGTGCACGGAAAGGGTGCGCCGTCGCTCCGCCTCGCGTACCAGGCGCATGAAGGCCGGGCCAAGGTGCCAGTCGTCGGCGCAGAGCACCTCGTCCGCGCCTTCGCGCACGGCCTCCAGGGCCAGCCCTTCGTCGGCGGCGGGGGCCACCAGCACGAAGGGCACGTCCTCGCGCACCCCGCGCACCAGCATCAGCACTTCCTGCCATGTCATGCCGGGGGCTTCGGATTCGGCCACCACCATGTCCCACGGTTCTTCGGTGATCAGGCGCGAAAGCTCGAACGGCGTTTCGGCCAGCATGTACGAAGGCTCCAGCCCGCAGGCCGCAAGCCGCGCCACCAGCCCGCGCGCGAATTCCTCGAACTCGGAGACGATGAGCAGGCTGAGCCGCGCCGCGCGCGATGCCGTGGCGTCCTGTCCGGACGTGTGGCCGGACGTGCCGATGGATGGGGGCGGCGGTGGTGCGGACATGGCTTCCCTGTGGGTAGCTGGACAGCGGGTGGTGGGGCCGTGGGTAGTGGCCCGGTGGGCAACCGGGTGGACGCCGAGTGCGGTTTCCGCAAGCAGGGCAAGGGCGGCTGCCCGCCGTGCCGGAACACGCGCGGACGCTGGCCATTCCGGCATCAGGATGTCGGGCATGTCCGCCGGCATGTCCGGCTGGCCGGGCACCGGGCCGGGCCTGGGGCTGGCCGCCAGCGTGTCCGCCGGACTGGCGGAGAGGCAGATGGTGACCGCCGTGTCCCGCATGATAGCAGAACGGGCCACGCCCGCAAAGCGGGGTGGCCCGCCGTGCGTGGGCATGGGCACCGGGCCATCCGGTTGCGGTGAGCCTGGTTTGTGCGCGGGCGATTTCGCCCCTGGGGTTTGTGCCCCGGACGTTTGTGGCCCGGACGTTTGTGGCCCGGAAGTTTGCGCCCCGGAAGGCCCGGCGTGCCGTGCCCCCCGCGCCCCCGGTTCCAGCTGGCCGGAAAGCCCGGATGCGGACTCTCTCGGCCAGCAGGAACCGGCGACGACGTCGTGCGCCTCGGGCACGCAGTGCAGCGCAAGCCCCAGGTGACGGGTCATTTGCAGATGGCCCAGGGTTCGTTGACCATGCGTTCGCGCCCGGTGACGGTAATCTGCGCTGGCAGCAGCGAACCCACCAGCGGCGTCAGCGGCGCGTAGCGGTAGTCCACCTGCACCTCCACCGTCTGGCAGGGGTCGCCGCCGCTGTTTTCCACGGCGGCTGCCCCGGTGCCGTTGGGATAGCTGCGCACCAGGATGGTCACGCCCGTGCCCGAGGCGCCGGACAGCACCTGGGTAAGGGGCCGGGCCGCTTCCTTGATCAATGCCACCCGGTTGCCGGTGTCGAAGCCTTCGCCGGTGATGGCGAAGCGCGCCCCCACCTGCGCGGCCTTTTCCACGGTGGAGCGGGCAAAGAGGTTGTAGCCGAATTCCACAAGGCCGAAGAGCATGGCCAGCAGCACCGGCAGCATGAACGCCACCTCCAGCGAACCGACCCCGCCTTCACCGCGCCACAGACGCAATGGCCATATGCGGCATGCACGCATGGTGTCCTCCCTGCCGCGCTAGCGCAGCAACCGCCAGCCAAGCTGCCGACCGATCTTCTTGAAGATTTCTTCAAGGTCGTAGGCAGAGGGCGCGTTGTAGTAGTGGTCGTCCGTACCCGCCTTGCTGGAGGCGATGGCCTTCATCAGGCTGATGTCCGTGGAGTCGGAATCGCCGTAGCGGATGGCAAAGACCTCTATGCCCTTGTCCTTGGCGATCTGCGCCTCGCTCAGCATGGCCGCGTTCAGCTTGCCGCCGTTCTCGCAGTGGGTGTTCATGTCGAACATGCCGTAGTAGGCGTTGGTCCAGTAGGCGTTGGGCGTGTAGTTCAGGGCGTAGTTGCCGCCGCACTTGCCGTCCTCGGTATCGCCGTCGGTCAGCACGATCATCACCTTGCGCATGTCCTTGTTGGACGAGCCCTGGGTGAACGGCGCCTCGGGGGTGAGCACATGACGCCCCCACTTGATGCCTTCGGAGATGACGGTGCCCGAGGCATCGCCCAGGGCGTCCTGCTTGGCGATGGCGCTGACGATGGTGGTGCGGCTGCTGGTCAGGGCCTGCACGCGCGGAATGCTGTCGCAGGTGCCCTTGGGCACGTTGAGTGACGAACCCGTGGGGTAGCGGTACTTGGTCTGCTTGTACTCTTCCAGGATCCACGAGGGCGCCAGGGTGCCGTCGGCGTTGCGGCAGCCGTCGGCCAGGCCGTCCACGCCCGCGGGAATGTGCACCTTGCCCCGGAAGGGTACCAGCCCCACCTTGACCGAGGTTTCCATGCCGTCGGGCATTATCAGCTCGGCAAGCTGGGTGGCGGCCGCGTTGGCCTGCTGGATGGCCGTGCCCTTCATGGAGCCGGTGTTGTCGATGACGAAGACCACTTCCAGGTTGTTGTACCCGGCGGTGGCCTGGGCGCGCACCGTGCTCGACCCGATGCCAAGGGCACCCATGAAGATGGTGTCCACGGTGGCCTCTGCCTTCACGGTGACGCTGCGTTCCTCGGTGCCGGGGGTGACGCCCTTCAGCACGGCGGCGGGGTAGTTGGCGGCCATGTACTGGTTCACGGCGCCCTTCACCAGCCCCTTGTCCAGTTGCGGGTCGTAGGGAAGTTCCAGGCTGCCCGCCAGGGCTGCCGCATCCACGGCCCCTTGCAGGCGGTTGTGCGCGAGGTAGAGCATGCCCGAATCGATGCCAAGGCCGGCAAGGCCCAGCACCACGGGCAGCAGCACGGCCATCAGCATGGCCATGGAACCCCGCGTGCCACGCCACAGGCCGCGCGCCAGGGCGCGGAGACCGGCAGGCCGGGCCGCGTTACGGCGTGGGCATGCTGGTGCTTGCGGAAAACGTGTAGAGCGCGTCATTGGGGTCTCCGTTGTAGGGATTGCTCGTGAATACCGACTTGTAGGCATACTTCACGGTTACCGTGACCATCTGCTTGCCCGTGTCCTTGACGGCGGTGGCCGTCAGGGCATTGGGGTCAAGCGTGGTGGCCAGCGAGCGGACAAATGGCTGCACGCCCGCCACGTCGTCGTTCATGACCACGTGGCGCGCGCCTGCGCGGCTGGCTTCGGTCAGGGCGGAGTAGGCGCGGATGGTGTTGCCTCCCTCCACCAGCACGTAGAGCAGTGCCGCGATGACCGGCAGCATCAGGGCCACTTCCAGCGCGGCCAGGCCGCGCTGGGCCAGCGCCCGCGACGACGGAAGGTGGCGCAGCCCTCTGCGCGTTCCGCCGGGTGGGACCGGTGGCATGGTGTTGCGTGTTTCGAACATGGTGTTCACTCCTTGCGATGGTCCGCCCCCCGGCGAGATCCATCAGCGGTGCCCCCAACGGACTATGGGCGGGCGCGACGCGTGACGCGCCCGAAATTTCTCGCGGCGGCTACTTGCCGTCGCGTAGTTCGCCTTCGCGCACGGCGGCAGGGGTGGCGCGGGCCTTCAGCGGGGTGGACGAAGGCGGCAGCGTCACCGGGGTGGCGACTCCGGGCGCGCCCGGGATGGGACCAGGCCCGGCGGCCCCCGTGACCCCCGTGTCGGGACCGGACATGGGCAGCGGCACGGCGGTGGTCGCAGCCGGACCCTGCCCCTGCGCGATGCGCGCGGCCAGGCGGGCGCGCTTCAGGTTTTCCGCCGCGCGGGCGTAGTAGCGGGGCTCCACTTCCAGGGCGCGTTGCAGGTGGTACAGGGCCAGGGCATGCTCGCCCTGCTGCGAAAGGTACACACCCAGGTTGTTGTGCGCGGCGGCTTCGCCCCCGGCGTTGCGGAACGCCTCGAAGGCCTCGTCGTAGCGGCCCAGGCGGCACAGCGACAGGCCCATGTTGTTCCACACCCGGCTGCCGGGCGCGCCGTAGGTGATGGCGGCGCGGAAGTGGTCCACGGCGGCGGCGTCGTTGCCCAGCATGGCTTGCGCGATGCCCGCGTTGTTGTGCAGCTCGCCCGAACGGGGCATCTGTTCCAGCGCCCGCACGAACAGGGCCAGGGCCTTGTCCGGCTGCCCCTGGTAATTGTGGATGGCGCCAAGGTGGCTGGCCGCCCCGGCAAGGCGGGGGTCCAGCGTCAGCGCCCGCTCGAAGCGGCTCTTGGCCTCGGTCAGGTTGCCCTCGGCAAAGCTGAGCATGCCCGCCGTTTCCCAGGCCCGGGCATTGTCCGGGGCCAGGGAGAGGGCGGCGTCGATGTCCGCCCGCGCCTCGATGGGCACGCCCCGCGCCACCAGCAGCGCGCCGCGCTGGTAACGTGCCTCGGCCAGCTTGGGATCAAGCTGGCAGGCCCGGCTGAATTGCTCGAAGGCCAGTTCCGGGCGGTCCTGCGACAGGAAAACCAGGCCGCGCTGCAAGTGTTCCTGGGCGTTCATGGCATCAGCCTGGGGAGTGGGCTCCACCCCCTCGCCGTCGTGCAGCAGATCCTTGCTGCTGTGGTAGCGTTCCATCAGCGAAAGGTTGGAGCCGCGCGTGATCTGCTGCGCGCCGCAACCTGCAAGCAGCAGGGCGCAGAGCGCCAGCAGGGCAAGGGCGGGATGGGTGGCGGTGCGGGCGGTCATGGCTGTTTTCCTTTCTGCGTTTGAAACCGGGTGGCTTTCGCTGTTCGCCCCGGCTGGAGATTTCGTTCGACGTAGCCAGCGGGCGCCAGAGGGATGAAATTCCGTCGGGGCTATTGGCCCATCTGGGCGAAAACCTGCATCAGCTTGATGAACGCGGGCCCCATGATGGTCACGAACAGGGCCGGAAGAATGCAGAACACCAGCGGGAACAGCAGCTTCACCGGCATCTTGGCGGCAATTTCCTCGGCCCGCTGGAAGCGCGTGGTGCGCATGGTGTCGGAGTAGACGCGCAGCGTGCTGGAAATGCTGGTGCCGAAGGCATCCGCCTGCACGATGAGCGTGACAAGGCTGTTCACGTCTTCCAGCGCCACGCGCGCGGCCAGGTTCTTCAGGGCCTCGGCGCGCGACTTGCCCGCGCGCAGCTCCAGGATGACCAGGTTCAGTTCTTCGGCCAGCACCGGGTTGGTGGCCGCCATTTCGCGGGCCACGCGGGAGAACGCCTGGTCCAGGCCCATGCCCGCCTCCACGCAAACCACCAGCAGGTCCAGCGCGTCGGGCAGCGAGTTGATGATGTCCAGCCTGCGCGCCTTGATGCGCCGCGACAGCCATACGTTGGGTGCGTACAGGCCCACCACCGCCGGGCAGATGAACAGCAGCGCCACCATGCCCAGGGGAATGTCGTTGCCCGCCAGCAGGCGGACCACCAGGCCCAGCAGCAGGCCGCACAGGGTCAGCCCGGCCTTGACGCCCCAGAAAACCAGCGGGGCGCGGCGGTTGCGATAGCCCGCGCGCACCAGCGCGAGCCCCGCCTCGCTCACTTCTTCGCCGTCATCCTTGACCACCTTTTGCCCCACCCGTTCGGCCACGGCGTTCAGCGCGGCCTTCAGGGAGGAAAAGGGGGATTCCGGCAGGGCCGGGGCGGCCACGGCCACGGCACGGGCGCCAGCCGCGTGCCGGGTGAGGCGGCCATGCATGCGCTGCACCCGCTGGCGGTTGCCGAACATGCCGCGCAGGGCGTGCGCCACCAGCAATACCGCGCCGGAGGCCAGCAGGGCGGCCAGGAAGGGGATCATGGTTTCGTCGAACGGCATGGTGATATCCTAGGGGCTGTTTCCAACGCGGTATTTTCGTTCGTGGGCAAGGAAAACGAGCTTGCCATGAGGGAGTATACTCTTATCGTATTTGACCGAAATGGCTGGCGAAGTTTGACGCCGCCAACGGGCGAAAAGGCAAGTTGGAACAGTCCCTACACTCGGATGGTGGTCATGCGCTTGAGCGCTATGCCGCCGATGGCCATCTGGAACAGCGACGCGGTGAGCAGCATGTTGCCTTCGGGCGTGGCGTACAGGGCGCTCATGAAGTCGGGGTTCAGCAGGTTGATGATGAACCCGATGCCGAAGGGCAGCACGAACAGGATCCACGCCGTCAGGCGGCCTTCCGCCGAAAGCACGCGCACCCGGCCCGCCAGCTTGAACCGCTCGCGGATCAACCGGGCGATGTTGGTGACGATTTCCGCAAGGTTGCCGCCGGTTTCGCGCTGGATGTTCACCGACACCACGAAGAACTTCAGGTCCGGGCAGTCCACGCGGCGGGTCAGGTTGTACAGGGCCGCGTCCGCCGGGATGCCGAAGTTGATCTCGTCCAGGGTCTTCTGGAATTCCGGGCCGATGGGGTCGGCAAATTCGTCGGCCACCATGCGCATGCCCTGATTGAAGGCGTGCCCCGCCTTCAGCGCGCGGGCGATGAGGTCCAGCGCGTCGGGCAGTTGGCGCTGGAAGCGGCCCATGCGGGCGTTGCGCTTGCGCTGCACCCACAGGAAGGGCGCGTAGCCCAGCGCCAGCGGCGGCGCCACCAGCAGGAACAGGTTGTTCACCAGCAGGTGCATGACCAGGAAGCACGAGGCCGCGCCCAGCACGGAAGCCAGCAGCAGCACGCCCAGGGTGGCCCGCACCTGCGCCTGTTCCAGCGCGAGGTCCATCTTCTTGGTCCATGACTGGGCGGCCAGCATCCGGTGCAGCCAGTCCACGTCGGACAGTGCGCGGCGGCGTTCCAGGTCCACCCGGTCCTGTTCGTTTTTGGCCCGCAGCAGGTTTTCCATGCGCTGTCCCACGCGCTGCGCCGTGGCGCGGCGGCGGCCGTAGGCAAGGTCCAGCACGCCCATGACGAACACGAACATGGCGATGACCGAGAGTACGGCGATGACGAGCATCATGGCGAAACCCCTTTGCGTTCAGGCTGCCGCGTTTACTGCGACAAGCCGGGATCGAACAGTGCGCCGCCAAGCTCGATGCCCATGGCGGCCAGGCGCGGGGCGAAGCGGGGTCGGATGCCGCCGGAGCGGAACCGCCCCTGCACCTTGCCGTTCTCGTCCACGCCGGTCTGTTCGAAGGTGAAGATGTCCTGCATGGTGATGGCGTCGCCTTCCATGCCGGTGATTTCCGAAAGGCTGGTCATCTTGCGCGAGCCGTCGGCCAGGCGCGAAACCTGGATGATCACGTCCACGGCGGACGCGATGTACCGCTTCAGCGACAGGGTGCCGATGTTCAGCCCGGCCATGGCCACCATGGTTTCCAGGCGCATCAGGCAGTCGCGCGGGGTGTTGGCGTGGATGGTGGTCAGCGAGCCGTCGTGGCCGGTGTTCATGGCCTGCAGCATGTCCAGCACCTCGCCGCTGCGCACTTCGCCCACGATGATGCGGTCGGGCCGCATGCGCAGGCAGTTCTTGACCAGGTCGCGCGCGGTGACCTGGCCGTGGCCTTCGATGTTGGCGGGCCGGGTTTCCAGCCGCACCACATGGTCCTGCTTCAGTTGCAGTTCCGCCGCGTCCTCGATGGTCACGATGCGCTCGTCGTGCGGCACGAAGCGCGACAGGCAGTTGAGCATGGTGGTCTTGCCCGAGCCGGTGCCGCCGGAAACGATGATGTTCAGCCGCGCCTTGACGATGCCGCGCAGCACCTCGCCCATTTCCGGGGTCAGCGCGCCGAAGCGGATCAGGTCTTCCAGTTCCAGCGGGTCCTTGGAAAAGCGGCGGATGGACAGGCTGGGGCCGTCCAGCGCCAGCGGCGGGATGATGGCGTTGACGCGCGAACCGTCGGCGAGGCGGGCGTCCACCATGGGCGATGCCTCGTCCACGCGGCGGCCTATGCGGGCCACGATGCGGTCGATGATCTTGCGCAGGTGGTCGTCGTCCAGGAAGCGGGTGTTGACCCGGATCAGCTTGCCGCGCCGTTCCACGTAGACCATGCGGTAGTTGTTCACGAGGATGTCGTTGACCGTGGGGTCGCGCAGCAGCGGTTCCAGCGGGCCAAGGCCCATGACCTCGTCGCGGATGTCCTCCACCAGCTGGCGCTGTTCCTGCGCATTGAGGGGGGCCTGACGGAACTCCTCGCGCAGCAGCTTTTCCACCAGGCGGGAAATTTCTGCGGCCAGCCTGTCGGGCGGCAGCGATTCGGCGGCGGCCAGGTCCATCATCTCCAGCAGGCGGTCCTGCAGGCGGGCGCGGATTTCGTAGTAGTGGTCGCCGTGCAGGGTCAGGGTGGTCACGTCGCACACCTGCTCCGCGCTGGCGGGGCGGGCGGCGGGCCGTGCCGACGGACGGGATTTTCCGGTTTGGCCCGCTTGGGTGGCCTGTGCGTCTGCGGGCTGTGCTTCCGGGGTGTCGGCACGGGGCGCGGCCAGCGTTGCGGATTCGGACACCGGTGCGGATTCGGGGCGCGGCGCGCGGAACAGGGTGGCGTCGTTGACCGGCACGCGCGGAATGGGCGCGGTGTCGGCCTCGTCCGACGCATCGAGGCGTGCGGTGTCGGGCTGGATGGCCATGCCGACCGTGGCGGCGGGGGCAACGGCGGAAAGGTGGCTGCGGGCGTTCAGGCCCGAGGCACCAAGGCGCGGCGCCTGCGGCACGTCGTCGTCCCGGTCCTGCCCCCGGTCCTGGCCCAGGTCCTGGCCCGTCCCGTCCGGATCTAGTTGCAGGTGGCCGTAGACATCGGCATGGGCCTGTGCGTCGTCCCCTGTCCCATGGAGGGAGTTGTCCGTGCGGGCATCCTCGGACGCCACGGGTTCCAGGTGCAGCGCGGGGGCGGGTTGCCGCCGCGTGGTGCGCATCAGTCGTTCGGCCAGTCTCATGGCTATCCCCTTGCGCCCTGCAACAGGACGCCGTGCGGCAGCAGGCCGCCCCGTTCATGTTCGGGGGCGCGTTCCATGCCGCGCCGATTGGGTTCGTGGGTGTCGTCGCCCTTGCGGTGCAGCAGCCGGGCGAACAGGCTGCCCGCCTTCATGCCGGGGGCGGCGCCGCCGTTGCCGGGCGTTGCGGCGGTGGGGGCCAGCCGTTCAGCCAGCTTGGCCAGCGAGCGCGCGGCCACCGAGCGGGGCGCCGCCTCGCACAGGGGCACACCCTGATTGATGGCCGACACGGCCGCGCCGTAGTCGTCGCCCACGGTGGCGAACACCTTGCGCTCCAGCAGTCGTTCGGCCTCCGTCAGGTCCACCCCGGCCTGGGGCGACATGCGGTTGACCACCAGCTGGATGCGCGCGGCCACGGCGGGCGCGGCAGCGGCCACGTCGTCCAGCAGGCGGCGGGCGCCGGCCAGGGCGGGCAGGGCCAGATCGGTGACCAGCAGGATGGTTTCCGCCTCCTGCATGGAGACCAGGGCCAGTTCGTCGGCATAGGGGCCGCCGTCCACCACGGTGACGGCGTACAGGGCGCGGGCCAGGTCCAGCACGGCCTTCACCGCGCGGGGGCTGATGGCGTCCAGGTCGTCGCCCGTGTCGGGCGAGGCGAACACCTCAAGGCCGCTGGCGTGCCGTTCGGCAAGGCTGCGCAGGAAGGTGGCGTCCAGGCGGCCAAGGTTGCGCGCGCCGTCGGCCCAGGTGCGGGAATATTCCATGTCCAGGAACAGCGGCACGTCGCCCTGGGGCAGGCGCATGTCCATGAGCGCCGCCAGCGGCAGCGCTGCGGGCGCATGGGCGGGGCCGCCCGTGGCCAGCGCCGTGTCGCCCATGGCCTGCATGTCGCGCTTGGCGTTGCGTCCGCCCAGTTTGGGCAGGCCCCTGCCCGCCTTCTGCGCATCGGGCGCGGGGGCGTTGCCAGCCAAGGAACGCGCGGCCAGCACGGCCAGGTTCACGGCCACCGTGGTGGCGCCCACGCCGCCCTTGGCGCCCATGATGTGGATGAGCCGGCCACCCGCTGAGGCAGGCGCCGCCGCAGGGCTTGCGGCACGGGTGGTACGGCGGCGGCGCGCATAGCCTTCCAGCGCGGCCAGCACCTCGTCCGAGCGGAACGGCTGGGACAGGAATTCGCTGACCCCGGCGCGCATGGCGCGGATTATCAGGTCCGGATCCTTCTGGCGCGAGGCCACGAACACCTCGCCCACGCGGGGATCGGTCACCAGTGAGGCGATGGATTCGAAATCGTCTTCAAGGTCGTCTCCCAGTTCCAGTACGACCAGTCCGAGGTCGTCGGCTTCACCGGGGGAAACCAGACGGAAACCATCCTGCCGGGCGAGGACGCGGGTGAGTTCTTCGCGCGTGGCGAGGCGCTTGGTGAGCAGGCAGACGGGATGGGTGATGTTCATGGCGGCCTCTTGCTATTTCGAGCCGATCTTGAGGCGAAGGGTGTTGCTTTCGTCGGTCTTTTTCTCGCCGTCGCGCATGTTCTTCATGGCGCGTTCCGCCACCCGGCCATCCAGGCCGATGACGGGGTCGTCGTCCGCCGGGGCGGGGTTCAGCCGCTGGGCGTCGCGCTGGGCGCGAAAGGCCTCGCCCTGGGTGAAGGTCCATTCGGAAATGGGCGAATCCTTGGACGGCCCGGCACAGCCCGCCAGGGCGGAAAGGACGGACAGGGCGGTCAGTACGCAGATGACCGCAAGCAGGGGCCGCAGGACAGGAGGGATGATCCGGTTGCGGGCGCTCATTTCGTGCCTCCCTGTGCATGGCCGGGCAGTACGTGCCCGAACTCGCCCTCCATGCCCGAAGGGGCATCGGCGGAGTTGCGGGGATTGGCATAGGCTGCGGGTGCGGTAATGGCCGGGGCCGCGCCTTCCATCCTGCCCTGGAGGAAGAATTCGAATTCCGATGGCTCGCGAAAGCCGTCGGTGGGCAGCTTGGCCGTGGCGCCGTCCAGCGGCTTGGCCAGGCGCGGGGTGACGATGATGACCAGTTCGGTTTCGTTCTTCTGCCAGTTGCTGGAACGGAACAGCGTGCCCAGCAGGGGCACGTCGCCCAGCACCGGGTATTTCTTGATGTTCTCGCGCACTTCGTCGCGCAGCAGGCCCGCCACGGCAAAGCTCTGGCCGTCGGCCAGTTCCACGGTGGTGGCGGCGCGCCGGGTGGAGATGGCCGGAATGGTGAACCCGTTGATTTCGATGACGTTGGAGTAGTCCAGCTCCGAAACTTCGGGGGTTACGCGCATGCTGATCAGCTTGTCCGAGACCACCGTGGGGGTGAAGCCCAGGGTCACGCCGTACTTCTTGAATTCGATGGCCACGGTGCCCAGCCCCTGCGGCACGGGGATGGGTATTTCGCCCCCGGCCAGGAAGTCGGCGTTTTCGCCGCTGCGGCAGATCAGGGTGGGTTCGGCCAGCACCTTGACCAGGCCGTTCTGCTTCAGCACGTCCAGAAAGCCCATCAGGCTTGCCCGGCCAGAGGTGGCGCGGAACATGCCGGTGACGTTGGGGCTGACCACGGCGCCGGTGGGGCCAACGCCCACCACGCCTTTCTGGCTGTCCAGGGTGAACAGCTGGTTCAGCATGCCGAAGGCGAAATCGTTGTTCCAGGCGTAGGTCAGGTCGATGCCCAGGCGTTCCAGCACCGACTTGCGCATCTCGGCCACCTTCACTTCCAGCAGCACCTGGTGCACGCCGCCCACCTGCATGAGGTTGGTCACCTTGTCCGGGGCGTACATTTTGGCCACGTCCAGGGCGGTGGTCATGCCCGCGCTGCTGCGCACGGTGCCGGCCAGGGTAATGGATTCGCCCACGGCCATGACCATGATGTCCTTTTCGTCGGGCAGCACGCGGTGCAGCATTTCCTTCAACTGGGCAAGGTCCGGAGTGACCTGGATGTCGTAGACCTGGGTGATGGCCCCGGCCCCGTTCCACAGGGTAAGCGTGGCCCCGCCCGCCTTCTTGCCGGTGACGTAGACCTGCTGGGGCGACAGCACCACCACTCCCGCGATGGCTTCGTCGGACATGGAAACCCGTGCCGCGGGCTGCGCGGTGCGCACCACCATGGACTTGCCCACGGCCAGCGGCACGGCCTGGGGGGTAGCATCGGCCTGGGCCTGCGCGGCGGTGGCCAGCAGCAGCACGGTGGCCAGCACGGCGCATGCCGCAGCATGCACCGTACCGACGAGACGGCCCGCCGCGCGGGTGAGGGAGGCGGGGCGGCTCATTGCGGGAACCTCAGCGTTGAACGTTCGGTGCCGGAGATCATTTCCACCTTGGTTTCGCGCACCTTGGGAACCGGCTTGCCTTCGGGGGTGCTGGTCAGCAGGGCCAGGGTGCCGGGCACGTCGGTGCCGGGGGTCAGCACCGTGCCGTCGTCGGCGGGGTTGCGCAGGGCGAAATGCAGTTCGCCGCGCGAGGCGGCAAGGGCCAGCGGCTCGGCCTGCGGGGGCGAAATTTCCAGGGTGTACACGTCCACCGACGAGGTGGAGGTGTCGTCGCCCTCCTGCTTCAGTTCGGTGCCGGTGGCCAGCACGCGCACGTTTTCCAGCACCAGCTTGGTGCGCGACTTGGACTTTTCGCGGGTTTCGTCGTCCAGGGTCACCAGCACGTCCACGCGGTTGCCGGGGCGGATGAACCCGGCAAGGCCCAGCACCTTGTTGCCCTTGACGGCCACGGCGCGCATGCCGGGGGCGATCAGCGTGCTGACGCCGCCGTGCGATGCGCCGTCCTGCAGCAGGCGCGCTTCGGTGATGGGTTCACCGGCGGCCACGGCGGACGACAACACCCGGCCCACGGGCAGGGTGTCCTTGGTGAATGCGCCGGAGGGGGCGCTGGACTTCAGGAAGGGGGCCAGCTTGATCTGTTCGGCGGCCAGCTTGGCGCCGCGCGGCACGTCGGCGGCGGCCACCGCCAGTTCGACCTGTTCGGGGGCGGCCATCTGGGGGGCGGCGGCGCGGTTCACCTGCATGAACCGGAACACCAGCACCCCGGCCACCAGGGCCAACACCAGCGCGAGGGAAATCTGGATGAGGGAGGAGGCGCGCATGACCGTGCCCCCCTACAGGATGGCGGCCCAGGAGGGCAGCAGGGCGGACATGGCCGAGGGGAAGGCGGCCTGGGCCATGGCCAGGCCCGTGCCCAGCGCAATGGCCACGCCGTAGCACAGCCGGGGCAGGCGGGCGTTGGCGGTGGCGGGCACGTAGTCGAAGCGGCCGGTGACGGCCAGCAGTTCGACGGACACCCGCAGCGAGCGCAGCACCGCGCGCAGTTGCGGCAGGTGGAAGGCCAGCACGCCAAGGGCGTACACGCCGCCGGCAAGGCTGGTCCAGATGAAGGCGCGGAACACGGTTTCGGCGCCCAGGAAGGCACCGGCGGCGGCCAGCAACTTCACGTCGCCCGCGCCCATGACCCGCAGCAGGAAGGGGATCAGCATCAGGCCGAGCCCCAGACCGAAACCGGACAGCGAGAAGAGCAGGCCGTCCCATGCGCCGGAAAGGCCGCCGGTCCAGGCGCCCAGCGCCGCGTTGGCCGCCACGCCCGCCAGCATGGCGGGAAAGGTGAGCCAGTTGGGAATGCGCATGGCGCGCAGGTCGGTGGTCACGGCCACCAGCAGCACGACGGCGAGGGGGGCGGCAAGGATGGGGTTCATGGGGCTCTCCTCTTGTGTGGCCGGGGAAACGGGGTGTCGTCGTTTCCGGGCGGACTGCCCTGTCGGCGGCTGCCGATTCGGGCGGGTTCTCCATCGCAAGGTCCGCGCTTTCGATGGCGAAGGGGCCGGGGGTTCGCCCCGGCCCCTCCGAGTGCAGCGTGGCCGGAAGCCGAGTCGCCGTCGCGGGGTGCTACGAGCCGGGGGTGGGCATCTTGGAATCGATGTACGAGAAGGTGGAGCTTACCTTGGTGCCGAGGGCGGTAACGGCGGCCACGATGACGGCTGCGATGAGGGCGGCGATGAGGCCGTATTCGAGGGCGGTTGCGCCTTCTTCTTCACGGATCAGGGCGGTGATGGACTTGAGCATGATCTTACTCCTTTCGGGAATTTGCGCGATTATAAACGGCCCTACGAGCCGGGGGTGGGCATCTTGGAATCGATGTACGAGAAGGTGGAGCTGACCTTGGTGCCGAGGGCGGTGACGGCGGCCACGATGACGGCGGCGATGAGGGCGGCGATGAGGCCGTATTCCAGGGCGGTAGCGCCTTCTTCATCATTGATCAGGCGGGCGATGATCTTCGACATGGCTGTTCTCCTGCGATTCGTTCTGTTGATGTCTGCTGCGGTCGCGGCGTGGGCTACGAACCGGGGGTGGGCATCTTGGAATCGATGTACGAGAAGGTGGCGCTGACCTTGGTGCCGAGGGCGGTGACGGCGGCCACGATGACGGCGGCGATGAGGGCGGCGATGAGGCCGTATTCCAGGGCGGTAGCGCCTTCTTCATCATTGATCAGGCGGGCGATGATCTTCGACATGGCTGTTCTCCTGCGATTCGTTCTGTTGATGTCTGCTGCGGTCGCGGCGTGGGCTACGAACCGGGGGTGGGCATCTTGGAATCGATGTACGAGAAGGTGGCGCTGACCTTGGTGCCGAGGGCGGTGACGGCGGCCACGATGACGGCGGCGATGAGGGCGGCGATGAGGCCGTATTCCAGGGCGGTTGCACCTTCTTCGTCACGGAACAGGGTGGTGATGCGTTCAAACATGATGTCTCTCCTGCGTCGGGGGCTTTTGGGTTGGCCGGGGGGCCGTTGTTGACTCCCATTCAGCAACCCGCGTGCCAAGGCGCGTCATGCAGAACGTAATACGCGTTAACATTCTGAAACAGTATGGAATATTTTTTTGCACGACCCGGAATGGGCTGTTAGAGGCAGGGTTCGCGGGGCGCTTGGGCGGGACGCGGGGGCACGCGCCGGGAAGGAATCCACAAATCTTGGAGTCGGGCTGGTGGAGGGGCGGGCGCGGTGGGCGCGGGGCGGTGGGAGCAAGGCAGGAAGTTCAATGGCGCAGGCGTTCTGGAAGGGAATCTAGGATTCTTGGATCGAGGCGCAAACGGGGGATGGCGACAGGGCCGGGACGCGGCCTTGGGGCTTGATGGGCCGACGTATCCGGGGGAGCAGGACACTGTCGTGAAACGTGGCGGGGGGATGGGATATGCAGGGGGGGGCCGTGCCCATTGCGGGGCGCGGCGGAAGAAAGTCTAGGATTCTTGGATCAGGGGCAGGCCGTTGCGCGGCTTGATGCCGTGCTTCTGCAACTTGGCCCACAGGTTCTTGGGTGTCAGCCCCAGCAGCACGGCGGCTTCGGTCTGGCGGCCTTCGGCGCGGCCCAGGGCATCCAGCAGCAGGTTGCGTTCGACCATGCGCATGGTTTCGCGCAGGTCGATGGGGCCGGTAAGGGCCGCCGCCGCGAAGGCGTGGCTGGAGAAGGCCCCCGCTGAGGCGCTGGTGGGGGAGGGGCTGGCTGAAGACGTGCCGACCGGGGATGCGCTGGTGGGCGGCAGGGTGGCGCCCGGCCCGTTGCTGTCGGTGCGGCCCGCGGCATCTCCCGGCCCGAATGCGGCGGAGGCATGACCGGACGTGTGCCCGATCATGCGCCCGCCAGTCGTGCCTTCGGGCGCGGCACCGTCGGGCACCGGGCCGTCGGGCACGGCACCGTCGGGTATGGCACCGGGCACACGGCCCAGGGCGCGGTCCACGTCGGGGGCGTCGATGGGGCCTTCGGCGGCGATGGCGGCGCGCTCGATGACGTTGGCCAACTGGCGCACGTTGCCCGGCCAGTCGTAGGCGCACAGGGCGGCCACGGCCGCCGGGGTCAGCCCGTGCACGGGCAGGCCCAGGGTGCCTTGCAGCCGCCGCACCACGTGCTGGGCCAGCAGGGGGATGTCCTCCTTGCGGCTGCGCAGCGGGGGCAGGTGCACCACGGCCACGCCCAGGCGGTAGTACAGGTCTTCACGAAAGGCCTTTTCGCGCACCCGGTCGGCCAGGTTCTGGTTGGTGGCGGCGATCAGCCGCACGTCCAGCGAAATGGGCTTGCGCCCGCCCAGTCGTTCCACCTGCTTCTGTTCCACCACCCGCAGCAGTTTGGGCTGGATGGCCAACGGCATGTCGCCGATTTCGTCCAGCATCAGCGTGCCGCCCTGGGCCAGTTCGAACTTGCCGGGCTGCGCGGTGGCCGCGCCGGTGAAGGCGCCCTTTTCATGGCCGAAGAGTTCGTTTTCGAAAAGATGTTCGGGAATGGCCGCGCAGTTCACCTTCACGAAGGGGGCGGCAGCGCGGGGCGACAGCGCGCGGATGGTGTCCGAGGCCAGTTCCTTGCCGGTGCCCGATTCGCCCATGATCAGCACGGTGGTGTCCAGCGGGGCCACCTTTTCGATGAGCGCCTTCACTTCCATGATGGCCCGGCTTTCACCGATGATGCGGCTGGCCGGGCCGTCGCGGCGCAGCGAATCGCGCAGGGCGGCGATTTCCGCCTGCAAGCCGCGCTTTTCCATGGCCCGGCGGATGACGATGTCCATTTCCTTCAGGCTGAAGGGCTTGGAGAACACGTCGTAGGCGCCCAGCTTCACCGCTTCCAGCGCCAGTTCGCGCGTGGAGTAGGCGGTCATGACGATGATGTCGGTGCCGGGCGCGGCGGAGCGCAGGTGGGGGATGGCCTCCACCCCGGACATGCCGGGCAGCATGACGTCGGACAACACAAGGTCGAAGCCGCCGCCGCGCAGCAGTGCGATGCCGTCCTCGGCACGCCCGGCGGTGGTGACGCGGTGGCCGCGTTCTTCCAGCGCCTCGCGCAGCATGGACTGGAAGGCGGTGTCGTCTTCGATCAGCAGGATGTGGCCGCTCATGCGTTGCCGTGTGTCCGGATGCCGGTGAATGGGGTGGGCATGTGCCGTGGCGGAGCCCTGGCGCGGTGTCCGGGCTGTGGCCCGGCGACATGCCGTTCGGGGCGCGGCGGCACGGCGGCGAGGCCGGGCGTCGCGCGGACCGTGCCAAGGTACAACGGACCGGTGTGAAGGGCAAATTGTTAGATTTGCACACCTGTCCGTCTATCCTGACTTTGACGCAGGGATATGTCCATGCGCATGAGGCGGTTGCGCGCGGTGAGGCGGCGGGCGGTTGGGGCGGCGGGCGGTGGTGTGCTGGGGCGGTGAGGTGGTGAGGCGGCTTGCACCGCCTTCACAATAGGCATGCGACCCTCCGAAGCGGCTTCAGGGGCATGACATGTCGATCTGCCGCAGTGCAGGGGGTTGCCGCACCTCGGGACGGTGGGGTAGGTGTGTGCGCTGATCCGTTTGGGTGCGGAAGGGGGCGGTTGGCCAATCTCTTCGGGGGCGTCTCGGCCCGTCCCGGCGCGTCCCGATTCGTCCCTGTCCGTTCCGGTCCGTCCGGATCAGTCCGGATCAGTCTTGTCCGTCCCGTTTCGGCAGCCGTTCGCCCGCGGGCGCGACGGCGCAACCGCCTTTCGCAGGAGTTTCGCATGCAGCTTGGCCGCATGGCGCAGAGCGCCCTTCGTCCCATGATCGTCGGCACCGACATCGAGGCCTTTCGCCAGCACTGCGGCGGCAGCCTTGGCGGGTTGTTCCACTGCATGCGCTACCCGGGGCCGCGCCTGTTGTGGGATGGCGGCACGCAGGAATTCGTGGATGAGGCGGGTGCCGCCGTGGCGGGGCTGGACGCGCTGGCCGGGGAACTGGCCGTGCTGCGCGATGCCGTGGGCGCGGCGCTGGCGGGGAGCGCATCCGCCGCCGTTCCCGTATCCATGGATGGCACCCTGCTGCGCGGTCAGGACGGCTCCGCCCATTATCGCATCTACGACCTGATTCACCCGGAGATTCCGGTATGGCGGCAGGTGAACCTGCTGGCCGACCTGTTCTGCCAGATGGAACAGCGGGTGCCCCATGTGCGCACGGTGCCGCACGAGCATACCCCGGCCATGAAGACGGAGACCCGCGTGGCCCGCTGGCTGGCCACATGGAAACGCCCCGGTTGCGGCGGCGTGCTGCTGAAGCGCCCCGAACTGGTCTACACCCCCGGACGGGCGACGCCAGACGCTTGTTGCGTCGTCATGCGTTGACCGTCTGTAGCGTCGTCATGCGTTGACCGCCTGTTGCGCCGTCATGTGCCAGACGCCCCGGCGTCGTCATGCGCCAGACGCCCCGGCGTCGTCATGCGTTGACCGCCTGTTGCGCCGTGATGCGCCAGACGCATGTTGCGCCGTGATGCGCCAGACGCATGTTGCGTCGTCATGTGCCAGACGCCCCGGCGTCGTCATGTGCCAGACGCCCCGGCGTCGTCATGTGTTGACCGCGTGCCGCGCGGGAATTGTCCGACCGGAAAATGCGGCGTTTTCCGGCCTTCTCTCCTCCCCGCCCGGCATGCCCCCGCCCCGTTTTCATCCTTCCCGGCCCTGCTCCCGTCCTGCCCCGCCCTCGCTGATTCGTCCCGTTCATTGGCATGACGTACAGTTATCTTGTCAGAGGGATTGCTTTTCTTCGGCTTTTTCCGCAAAATGTCGTAAGCGGCCCGCATCAGGCGTGGCCCGGTCATTTGTGTTGACAATAACGTTGACAGGCATGTCCATCCACAGGGACGGTACCACGACGGGCCAGCAGCCCGTCGTGTCGCACCATGCGAAGAGGCGAGGAAAAGGTATCGGGGAAACAGTCTAGCGAGGGATCCGCGGGTTCCCGGGAGGTTTCGACATGAAACACGTTGTAAAGGCGCTGACGCTCGCACTTGCCGCTTCGCTGCTCATGGCCGCCACGGCCTTTGCGGCACCGGTGAAGATCGGCCTGATGTGCCCCCTGACCGGCAAGTGGGCCAGCGAAGGGCAGGACATGCGCAACATCGTCACCCTGCTCGCCGATGAACTGAACAAGGCTGGCGGCATCAACGGCAACAAGGTCGAACTGGTCGTCGAAGACGACGGCGGCGACCCGCGCACCGCGGCCCTGGCCGCGCAGAAGCTGACCACCTCGGGCGTCATCGCCGCCATCGGCACCTACGGCTCGGCGGTTACCGAAGCCTCCCAGAGCATCTACGACGAAGCGGGCGTGGTGCAGATCGCCACCGGCTCCACCGCCGTGCGCCTGACCGAAAAGGGCCTGAAGCGCTTCCTGCGCACCGCCCCCCGTGACGACGAACAGGGCATGGTTGCCGCCAAGCTGATCAAGGCCAAGGGCTACAAGGCCGTGGCCCTGCTGCACGACAACTCGTCCTACGCCAAGGGCCTGGCCGACGAGACCAAGGCGCTGCTGGACAAGGCCGGCACCAAGATCGTGTTCTACGACGCCCTTACCCCCGGTGAACGCGACTACACCGCCATCCTCACCAAGCTGAAGGCCGCGAGCCCCGACATCATCTTCTGCACCGGCTACTACCCCGAAGTGGGCATGCTGCTGCGCCAGAAGATGGAAATGAAGTGGAACGTGCCCATGATGGGTGGCGACGCCGCCAACCATGCCGACCTGGTGAAGATTTCCGGCAAGGAAGCGGCCAAGGGCTACTTCTTCCTCAGCCCCCCCGGACCGCAGGACCTGGACGCCCCGGTCGCCAAGTCCATGCTGACCGCCTACAAGGCCAAGTACAACGGCGTGCCCGGCTCCGTGTGGTCCGTGCTGGCCGGTGACGCGTTCAACGTCATCGTCGAGGCCGTGAAGTCCACCGGCAAGGCCGATTCCGGCGCCATCGCCGAATACCTGAAGACCAAGCTGAAGAACTACCCCGGCTTCACCGGCCAGATCTCGTTCAACGAGAAGGGCGACCGCGTGGGCGACCTGTACCGGGTGTACGAAGTGAACGCCAACGGCGATTTCATTCTCCAGCCCTAGTCAGGCAGGCCAGGTTCTGGCACCACAAGCACGACGGGGCGGGCGCTGCCGCCCGCCCCGTTTCCAACGCCCGCCGGGGCCACCGGAAACATCCGCGTCTTCCGGAAGCGTCCGCGCCTTCCGGAAGGATGCGGACAGGACGCATCCGGCAACAGGATCGGGCAGGGGATCGACGAAACAGATGGCCACGGGGCCGTAGCGGGGCGCATGACGTCCCATCCGCAGGCGGACCCTCACCGGGGTCCGCGTTTCGCGCCGCCATGTCCGGGCCATCCGCCCGGGTCGGCGGCGCGGGGGAAGCAGCACAGGAACGTCCATGGAAGAATTCTTTCAGCAGTTGACCAACGGTCTTGCGGTGGGGGGCATCTACGCGCTCATCGCGCTGGGCTACACCATGGTCTACGGTGTGCTCAAACTCATAAATTTCGCGCATGGCGACCTGTTCACCATAGGGGCCTACCTGGGCTTCACGCTGTTCACCGCCTTCGGCCTGTCGGGCTGGGTGTCCGGGCCGGGCGGCGTGCTGCTGGTGCTGGTCATGGTCATGGGGCTGGTGGCGCTGATCGGCTTTCTGCTCGAACGCGTGGCCTACCGCCCCCTGCGCTCTTCCAGCCGCCTTTCCGCCGTGGTTTCGGCGCTGGGCGCCTCCATTTTCTTTCAGAACGCGGTCATGCTCATCTACGGGGCCAAGTTCCAGGTCTACCCCAACGACATCCGGCCCAGCTACGTGCTGTCCATCATGGGCATCGACGTGCCGCTGGTGCGCATCATGATGATTGCCGCCTCGCTGGGCCTGATGCTGGCGCTGTACTGGTTCACCCAGCGCACCCGCATCGGCGCGGCCATCCGGGCCACGGCCATCGACCAGGGCGCGGCCAAGCTCATGGGCATCGACGTCAACCGGGTGATCTCGCTGGTGTTCATGATCGGCCCGGCCCTTGGCGGCGTGGCCGGGGTGATGGTGGGCCTGTACTACGGCCAGGTGGACTTCACCATGGGCTGGGTCTACGGGCTGAAGGCCTTCACCGCCGCCATCCTGGGCGGCATCGGCAACATACCCGGCGCCATGGTGGGCGGCCTCTTGCTGGGTGTCATCGAAGCGCTGGGCGCCGCCTACATTTCCATCGCCTGGAAGGACGCCATCGCGTTCCTGGTGCTCATCCTCATTCTGATCATCCGGCCCACGGGCCTGCTCGGCGAAAGGGTGGCCGACAAGATATGACGGTGTCGCGCACCACGAGCTACGCGGGCATCGCGGTGGTGGTGGCGGTGCTGCCCCTGCTGCTGGACCCCTACTGGACCGACGTGTTCGTCAGCATCGGCCTGTATTCCGTGCTGGCCCTTTCGCTGAACATCATCCTGGGCCAGGCCGGGCTGTTCCACATGGGCCACGCGGCGTTCTACGCCGTGGGCGCCTACGTGACGGCCATCGCCAACACCATGTGGGGCGTGCCGGTGCTGTGGGCCATGCCCTTTGCGGGGCTTGCCGCCGCGCTGTTCGCCATGGTGGTGGCGCGGCCCATCATCCACCTGCGCGGCGACTACCTGCTCATCGTGACCATCGGCATCGTCGAGATCGTGCGCATCGCGCTGATCAACAACGTGTTCGGGCTTACCGGCGGGGCCAACGGCATCTTCGGCATTTCGCGTCCGATGCTGTTCGGGTTCAAGATCGCCAAACCCGTCCACTTCTACTACCTGGTCTGGGCGTACGTGGCCTGTTCCATCCTGCTGTTCCGCAGGCTGGAGAATTCGCGCTTCGGCCGCGCCCTCAACTACATCAAGGAAGACGACACCGCCGCCGAGGGCAGCGGGGTGAACATCGCCTCGTACAAGCTGTGGGCCTTCGTGCTGGGCGCCTTCTGGGCGGGCATGACCGGCACCATCTACGCGGCCAAGATGACCATCATCTCGCCGGAATCGTTCTCTTTCTGGGAATCCGTGGTGCTGTTCGCCATCGTCATCCTGGGCGGCGGCTCCAACCGGGGCGTGCTGCTGGGGGCGTTTCTGCTCATCGGGCTGCCGGAATTCTTCCGTGAATTCGCCAGCGCCCGCATGTTGGCCTTTGGCCTGGCCATGGTGATGATGATGATCTTCCGCCCGCAGGGCATGCTGCCGCCCATGCCGCGCTTCTACAAGCTGCCGGAGCGCATCCGCTGCATCACCGGCAAGGGCGGCGACGCCGCCGCCCAGGCAGGAGGTGGGGCATGAGCCTGCTTGCGCTGCGCAACCTGACCAAGACCTTCGGCGGTCTGGTGGCCGTGAACAACGTGACGTTCGACGTGGCCGAAGGGTCCATCGTCGGGCTCATCGGCCCCAACGGGGCGGGCAAGACCACGGTGTTCAACCTGATCACCGGCAACTACAAGCCCGATTCCGGCGACATCTTCTTCGATGGCCGCACCATCAAGGGGCTGCCCACACACCGCATCGTGCAGCAGGGCATTGCCCGGACGTTCCAGACCATCCGGCTGTTCCAGAACATGTCGGTCATCGAGAACGCGCTGGCGGGCTGCCACTGCCGCATGCAGTCGGGCATGCTGTCGGCCATGCTGCGCACCCCGGCCCAGCGCGCCGAAGAACAACGCGCCCTGCTGCGCGCCACGCGCGAACTGGAGTTCGTGGGGCTGGCCGACGAGCACGCCAACCTGGCCAAGAACCTGTCCTACGGCAACCAGCGCCTGCTGGAGATAGCCCGCGCCCTGGCCACCGACCCGCGCTTCATCATTCTGGATGAACCCGCCGGGGGCATGAACGACCAGGAGACCGCCGCGCTCATCGACACCATTCGCGCCATCCGCGACCGGGGCATCACCGTGCTGCTCATCGAGCACGACATGAGCCTGGTCATGAAGGTGTGCGAAAAGCTGGTGGTGCTGGAGTACGGGGCGTTGCTGGCCGAGGGCGTGCCGGCGGCCATCAAGGATGATCCGAGGGTGATCGAGGCGTATCTTGGCGCCGATACAGATGATTAGTCCGGATTCCATGTCGCGCAAGCGATACGGTCACCAGTCCGGACATGGCGGTTGCAGCCATACCGGGCAGATGGACGACAACAGTATTGCCGGAACATGCCACCCCTGCAAGCCTTGGCTTTAACGGGTACCGGGAGAGACGATGTTTCTGGAATTGCGCGACCTGCATGTGAAGTACGGCAACGTCGAGGCCCTGCACGGCATCAACGTGCACGTGGACGAAGGCGAGATCGTGACCATCCTTGGCGCCAACGGCGCGGGCAAGACCACCACGCTGATGTCCATCAGCGGGCTGGTGCAGCCCAGCCAGGGCGGCGTCTACTTCAAGGGCAAGGCCCTGCACGAGATGCCCAGCCACGCCGTGGTGCGCGAGGGCATTACCCAGTCGCCCGAGGGGCGGCGGGTGTTCGGCACCCTGACCGTGCTGGAAAACCTGAACCTTGGCGCCTTCACCAGCAACGACAAGGCCCGCATCCGCAAGACGCGGGACTGGATATTCGAGCTGTTCCCCCGCCTGCTGGAGCGCAAGGACCAGCTGGCGGGCACCCTGTCCGGCGGCGAGCAGCAGATGCTGGCCATCGGCCGCGCCCTCATGGGCGACCCCAAGGTGCTGCTGCTGGATGAACCCTCGCTGGGGCTGGCCCCCATCCTGGTGAAGTCCATCTTCGAGACCGTGCGGGCCATCAACAAGACCGGCATGACCGTGGTGCTGGTGGAGCAGAACGCCCGCGCCGCGCTGAAGCTGGCCACGCGCGGCTACGTGCTGGAAGTGGGCCGGGTGGTCATGGAGGATTCGGCGGCGAACCTGCTGGCCAATACGGATGTGCAGGATGCGTATTTGGGCGGCTCCGGCCATTAGGTGATGCCGCCACAAGGGCCTTTTTGCCCTCTGCCGTCGTCAGACCGCCTTTGCGTTCCGGTCGAGTACGATAAGAGTACGATTTGCGGTCTCTATCCGTAAGGTTCGCGCTACGCGCTCGCCAACAGCTGGGACACTCCCTCCACGAAAAGGAGTTCCTCCCCGGCAGGGAACAAAAATCCTCCTTATGTCGACATCCCCTTTGGGATGCCGTAGCGGGCAGTGCGGGGTCAGATTGAACACAAGGCAAGAGCACGTGCTAATCTTGCTGTAGCATAATAGTGAAAAGATTGGTCTTCTTTTTAGGTGTAAGGCGTTAGTGGAAGGTGTAGGTAGTGTATAAGGAAATATAAAGCAAGAATACTTCACAGTCTTACATGTCGCGAAGGTTATATGGAGTTAAATTGTCTGAACATAAAGGCAGAAAAAAAAGTTGGTGCTGGACTCTTGGCTGAAAATTGATGGACGTTGGTTTTAGCCAGTTTCATGTTGGCGTGTTAGAGTAATATCAGATAAACACGCCTTATGGTAGTCGTGACATGTCTCCTGAGGCAGGTTCGTTTTTTGTTACCAACTACAGATCTTACAGGATGAGGGGATGAAAAAAAACCTCGCTGCAATTCACTGGTCAAAAATAGATTGCTCCGCATCAGAGAGGAACTTTTATTGCTTTCCTCCTATTCGCGCACGATCTTCACTCAAAATATTTGACGAGTACGATCCGCTGCGAAAAGAATGGTGCGAATATTGGACTGCTGAGAAATATTTAAAAGGCAATATTCCGTTTGGTAAGTGTCTAAGCATTTGTTGCGGATTCGGATCAGTTGAACGGACATTGGCTCGACTTGGAATCGCAAATGAGTTTGTAGGGACCGATGTTGCCCCTGGTGCTATTGCTGAAGCCCAAAAAAGAGCGCATGATGAAAACCTTTTGAACATAAGTTATGTTTGCGAAGATCTGAACACTGTTACACTACCCCATAACGAGTACAACATTATTTGGGCTAACGGCGCGCTTCATCATATAGAAAATTTGGACAAAGTAATTGAAAATCTCCACAACTCACTTCATCGTGGTGGATTTCTTGTCGCAAATGAATATGTCGGGCCAAATTACCAACAAATCGGACGCAGGCAAGAAGAAATAATTAATGCCGTTAGACATCTTCTCCCAGATGATCTTTGCAATAAAGAAACTATTCATGGATTATCTGTATGGAAAAAAGGTCTTCGGTTTATAAAGAACAAAGTGCTCAAGCTGCCGAAAGGGGAAAAGGCGTACTTTGGGAAAATTTTTGAGAGACATGATTTGCGATTTTTTGAGAAAACAGACCCTTCCGAATGTGTTAATTCTATAAATGTTATTCCAACACTAAAAAAATACTTCTCACAAGTCGATGTAAGGTACTTCGACGGTTCAATTGCTTTCTATGCATTTGATGAAAAGTTTTATGCGAATTTTGATGCTAGTAATCCTGATCATATGAATTTGCTAAACATTATTTTTGATATAGAGGATAGATTCATAGCCTCCGGTGAAATAGGGCGGGACAATGCCCATATCATTTGCAGAAAATAGCCTCTCTTTTTTGTAAAGTAATATCTAACCAAACCGGACTGATCCATTGTAAAATTTCTTGCGGGATTTGTCTTTAATGTCGTTAAACGTATGGGGAACAAGTCCTCACCAACGGCATTTGAAACGGCCATCGGCAAGATGCCAAGCTCGCGAGTATGTGCAGTTCGGGCACTCTCTCATGTCCAGACCTGTTTAGCACGGGTCCGGTTTGTTTAGGTATTACCAAGCAAAAAAGGCGCTCCGGAAACGGGGCGCCTTTTCTTTTTTAGGTGGCTAGGCCGGGGGACTTACCCCGCCAGATGGGCGGCGATGGTGGTCATGAGGTCCTGGCGAGTGATGGGTTTGGTGAGCAGTCCGTTGCAGCCCGCGTCGGCGCAGCGACGCAGGTCCTCGTGTCTGTCGTGGGCGGTCAGGGCCACGATGGGTACCGGACGGCGGCCCAGCATGCGTTCTTCCTCGCGCATGGCGCGCACGGTGTCCGTGCCGTCCATGTCGGGCATCACTACATCCATCAGCACGAGATCCACGGGATGCTCGCGGAAGATGCGCAGTGCCGCGTGGCCGGAATCGGCCTCCATGCAGCGCAGCGGCGTGTCGCGCAGCAGAAGCAGCAGCAGGGCGCGGTTGGGGGCGGCGTCATCGACAATGAGCACCGTGGCGGGGGGCAGCGTGTGGTCTGTGGCGGTGGTCATCCAGGACTCCGGAACGCGGGCCGGTGGTCGGCGCGCTGGTGAGGGGTGCCGGACGGCGTGCGGCGGATTGGCGATGCAGTGGCGGAAGTTGTTCCTCCATGTGTTCTGCTTAGCCCAAGGATGCCCGTAGCCGCAAGGTGGGGTGAGGTGGCACACCATGTACCTGTCGGGGGCGGGTGCCTGCATCTTCGTGCCCTCGTGCGTTCCGGTGCGTTCCTGCGTCCCGTGCGCGGCCCTGTGCCTTGTGTGCGGCCCGTATGCGGTCCGGGTGCGGTCCGGGTGCGGTCGTCTGGCGGGCGTTGGCCGCGGTTCCGTCCGTCCGTGGTTGCCATGCGATTTCACCGCGCGCCTCTTGCGCAGTGGGGGCGGGCGTGGCACATCCGTGCGGTCGGCACGGCCTTCCCCCTCATCATCAGCATGCCCGCGCGGCGCAGGAGCAGCACATGGTCACCATCGGCACCCCCAACACCCCCTCCGCAACCCGCATCCTGCTGCTCGGCTCCGGCGAACTGGGCCGCGAGGTGGCCATCGAGGCCATGCGCCTTGGCGTGGAGGTGATTGCCGTGGACCGCTACCCCAATGCGCCCGCCATGCAGGTGGCCCACCGCAGCCACGTGGTGTCCATGCTGGATGGCGCGGCCCTGCGCAGGATCATCGAGGCGGAACGCCCCCATTGCATCGTGCCGGAAATCGAGGCCATCGCCACCGAGACCCTGCTGGAACTGGAGAAGGAGGGCTTTCGCGTGGTGCCCACGGCCCGCGCCGCCCGCCTGACCATGGATCGCGAGGGCATCCGCCGCCTGGCGGCGGAGGAACTGGGCCTGCCCACCTCGCCCTACCGGTTTGCCGAAACGGAAGCGGAATACCGCGAGGCCGTGGCCGCCGTGGGCCTGCCCTGCGTGGTCAAGCCGGTAATGAGTTCGTCCGGCAAGGGGCAGAGCACCGTGCGCACCGAGGCCGACGTCTTGAAGGCCTGGGAATACGCCCAGACCGGCGGGCGCGCGGGGGGCGGCAAGGTCATCGTGGAAGGCTTCGTGGATTTCGACTACGAGATCACCCAGCTTACCGTGCGCCACGCGGGCGGCACCACCTTCTGCGACCCCATCGGGCATTTGCAGAAGGACGGGGACTACCGCGAATCGTGGCAGCCCCAGCCCATGAGCCAGGCCGCCCTGGCCGAGTCCCGGCGCATGGCAGAGGCCGTGACCGGGGCCCTTGGCGGGTGGGGCATCTTCGGCGTGGAACTGTTCATCAAGGGTGACAAGGTATACTTCAGCGAGGTCTCTCCCCGCCCGCACGACACCGGGCTGGTGACGCTGATCTCGCAGAACCTCAGCGAATTCGCCCTGCACGCGCGGGCCATCCTGGGGCTGCCGGTGCCCGCGCTGCGCCAGAACGGCCCCGCCGCCTCGTGCGTGGTGCTGGCCGAAGGCGACAGCGCATCGCCCGGCTATCATGGCATCGAGGCGGCCCTGGCCGAGCCGGACACCGGGCTGTGCCTGTTCGGCAAGCCCGAGGTCCACGGCAAGCGCCGCATGGGCGTGGCCCTGGCCCTTGGCGCCAGCATCGAGGAAGCCCGCGAGAAGGCCCGCCGCGCAGCCGCCGCCGTGCAGGTGGAACTGTAGCCACGGGCGAACGCCGCATCCTGACGCACTGCATGCGCCCGCTCCGGGGAACCGGGGCGGGCGTTTCGCGTTGTGCGGGGCGGCTGGGGGTAGCCGGGCGGGGGAGAGGGGCGGCAAGACGGGCGGGCCGGGCTGGACGGGCGGAACTGGCAAGACTGGCTGAACTGGCAGACTGGCAGACGGGCTGAACTGGCGGGGCTGGCGGTACTGGCAACGCTGGAGAAACAGGCAAGGGCGGGGACGGCTTGGGAACCGGGCCTAGCAAGGCTGCCGCGTGCCGCACGGGCATTCGGTGCGCCGCCCCCCTTTTCAAACGTGCAACGCGCCGCTATGGTGCGCGCCATGCCGAACCAGACCGAAATTTCCACCGCCATGGCCCCTGCCGAAGCTCCGGCCCCCATCCCCGCCGAAACCCCCGGCACCTTCCGCATCCACGCCACCGACGGCGCGGCCCGCACCGGCGTGCTGCACACCGCGCACGGCCCGGTGCGCACGCCCATCTTCATGCCCGTGGGCACCGTGGGCAGCGTGAAGGCCGTGGCCCCGGACGACCTGGACGCCATCGGGGCCGAGATCATCCTCGGCAACACCTACCACCTGTACCTGCGCCCTGGCGACGAACTGGTGGCCCGGCGCGGCGGCCTGCACGGCTTCAATGCCTGGAAGAAGCCCATCCTGACCGACAGCGGCGGCTTTCAGGTGTTCAGCCTGTCAGCCCTGCGCAAGATCACCGAGCAGGGGGTGGAGTTCCGCTCGCACCTCGACGGGTCCAAACACCTGTTCACGCCCGAGAAGGTGGTGTCCATCCAGCGCAACCTGAACTCGGACATCATGATGGTGCTGGACGAGTGCGTGCCCTACGGCGCGGACAAGCCCTACACCGAAAAGTCGCTGGCCCTTACCACCCGCTGGGCGCAACGCTGCCGCGACGCCTACCCCAGGGGCACGGCGGGCAACCTGCTGTTCGGCATCACCCAGGGCGGGTTCTTCAAGGACCTGCGCGAACGCTCCATCGGCGAGCTGACGCAGATCGACTTCGACGGTTTTGCGCTGGGCGGGCTTTCGGTGGGCGAATCCAAGCCGGAAATGATGGACATCCTGTACCACAGCGCGCCCCTGCTGCCCGCGGACAAGCCGCGCTACCTGATGGGCGTGGGCACCCCGCTGGACATCATCAACGGCATTGCCGCCGGGGTGGACATGTTCGACTGCGTGCTGCCCACCCGCAACGCGCGCAACGGTACGCTGTACACCTCGCTCGGCAAGATCAACATCAAGCGCAAGGAATTCGCCGAGGACGACGGCCCGCTGGACCCGGCGTGCAACTGCTACGCCTGCCGCACCTTCTCGCGCGCCTACCTGCGCCACCTGTACGTGGCCAAGGAACTGCTGGCCTTCCGCCTGAACTCGGTGCACAACCTGACCTACTTCCTGGACGTGGTGCGCGGTGCGCGCGCGGCCATCGCCGAGGGGCGCTTTGCCGCGTACAAGGCGGGGTTCGAGGCGATCTACCCCGAAGAAGTGGTGGCGTAGGGACAGGTTACGAATGGTCTTTTCGTCCGTTGCGGTCCTCGTCCGCGAGGCTCGAAGACTCGCCAACGGCTGAGGCATGCGCCCTCATGGCAGGCTCGTTTTCCTTGCCGACGAACGAGAATCCTGATTCGGAAACAGCCCACAGGGACGCAGTCCGCGCCGAATCGACCGGCCTGGCTGCCGGACAGCGTGCCTGCCCTGACGGGCAGGGCCCGCCAGTTGTCCGCCCTGACCAGCCGGATTGCCCGCAATGACACAAATGACATGGGGCCGTCACGACAGCGTGGCGGCCCCATTCGTTTCTGCGTGCGGGTGCCAATCTGGCGCGGATGCGCCCGTTCGTTTGCTCAGGCCGCGTCCTGCCCGTTTCCGGCAGGGCCATTACCGCCCGTGCCGTCAGGGGATTCCGCGCGGGCGGGCCTGGCCTGCTGGGCGCATACCCGGTTGCGGCCCTCTTCCTTGGCGCGCATCAACATGTGGTCGGCCCGGCGGATCAGGTCGTCCAGCGAATCGTTGGCCCCCCGGTATTCCGCCGCGCCCACGCTGACGGTGCACCCCACCCACACGTCGCGCACGGCCACCGGGGCGTCCTCCACGGCGGCGCGGATGCGTTCCGCCGTGCGCAGGGCGCGTTCCTGCGCCGTTTCCGGCAGCAGCACGCCGAATTCCTCGCCCCCCAGGCGCCCGATAAGGTCGTTTTCTCGCAGGGACAGGCCCATCACGTCGGTGATGTGGCGCAGCACCATGTCGCCCGCCTCGTGCCCCCAGGTGTCGTTGATGGACTTGAAGTGGTCGGCATCCAGCAGCAGCACGGAAAGCGGGCGGCCATAGCGTTGGGCGCGCGCCGCCTCGTCCTCCAGCCGGGCCATGAAATGGCGGCGGTTTGCCACGCCGGTCAGTTCGTCGGTGGTGGCCAGTTGTTCCAGGCGCAGGGTGTCTTCCACCTGGTCGGTCACGTCCAGGAAAAAGCTTTCCACTTCCGGCGCTTCCGGCGTGCCGGTGCGCCGGGCGTACAGCGACACCCAGATGGCCTCGCCGCCGCGCCGGTACCAGCGCAGCCGCAGCCCGGTCACCACCTCTCCGGCGGTCAGGTCGTCCAGCATGGCCTGGCGGTCCACAGGTTCGGCGTACAGGGGGATGACGGAATCATCCAGCACTGCGCGGGCGTGGGCCACGTCGCGAAAACCCAGCAGGGCCGCGCCGTGCTGGTTCAGCACGTTGATGGTGCCGTCCCAGGCGGTGCGAAAGATGCCGATGGGCGCGTTTTCCACCAGTTCGCGGTGCTGGCGTTCGGCATCGCGCAGGGCGGCTTCCGCGTCGCGGCGGGCCGTGACCAGTTCGTTCAGGTGGCGGTTCAACGCGCCGAATTCGTCACGCCCGGTGAACAGGTTGCGCACGGTGAAGTCGCCGCGCGCAACGCTGCGCATGTATTCGGCAAGCTGGCCCACCCGACCGGACGCCCCCGCCGTTGCCACCGCGAACAGCACGGCAAACAGGAGGAGCGTGCCGCCGATGGCAAGGATGGTGCCGTAGCGGATGGGGGCCACGGCGCGCAGCAGTTCTTCCTGCGGCACCAGCAGCACCAGCCGCCAGCCAGGGCCGGGCACCGCGCGCACGGCTGTCAGCACCTGTTCGCCGTCCACGTGCAGGTAGGTGGCGCCGTTGCCCGCATTGTCGCCTATGGTGCCGCCGATGGCCCTGTCCGTCCCGTGTGCGGCATAGGTGCCGCGCGCCAGGTTGCGCAGGGGGGTGGTGTCCACGCGGTCGGCCAGCGCGGCTCCGAGCCCGGTGGCGGTGACGGGGTGCCCATTGGCGGTAAGCACCAGCAGCCCGCTGCCCGAGGGCAGGGCCACGCCGGAAAGGATGTTCCGCAGTCCGTCGGTGGTGATGTCCAGGCCAAGCACTCCCAGCGGCTTGCCGCCCGCCGGATCGTCCACCGTGGCCACGGTGCTGACCACGGTCTTGCCGGTGATGAATTCGGTGTACGGGTCGGACCAGCCCACCACGCCGGGGTGTTCCATGGCCCTGCGGAACCACGGACGCGTCCTGGCGTCGAAGTCGGGTGGCAAATCGCGCGGGGGCTGGATGGCGTGGACCCGCCCGGACATGTCCGCGAAGTAGACGAAGTAGGCTTCGGGCCGTTGCCGCAGGAAGCTGGCCCAACTGGCCATCAGCCCCTGATGGTCGTAGGGCCGCCCGGAAAGGCAGGCCACCACGCGCGGATCCTGGCGCAGGCTGGCCACGGCGCGGGCGTATTCACCGGCGTACTGGCTGACGATGGCGTTGGCCAGGGTGTCCGCCTGAAGGGCCATGGCCGATTCTGCCCCGTGCAGCATGATGTTTTTGGCGCGTACGTAGGAAAACGTCCCGAGCGCGACCAGCGCTAGGGACGAAAGGATGGCAAGAAGCAGCAACAGGCGTTGCCGTAAGGGGATGACCCGCATGTCGGTCCTCGCGCCGGAGGAAAGGGCGCATGGTCAGTAGCGCACGGTCGGGGCATGGTCGGGGCATGATCGAACGTTGCGGAAACCTACAGGATGCGGCGCCGTGCCGCAAGCATTCCGCAATGGTGGCTGCCGATTGGCGGGCGCGCCGCGCCGTGGCTTGGGCGTTCGTTGCCGTTGCTCCGGGTTTGCATTTTTCGCGTCGCCTCTTTCCTGTCAGGCACCATTCGCAACGCGCCGCCCGTCCTTGCGCTGTCCGTTCTTGCGCCGTCCGCCCTTGCGCCGTCCGTCCGGTCGGCCCTGTCCCCGTCTTCATCTGCCGCCCTTCCTCTTGACGGGCCGTGTTGCGGTCCTTTTCTTTTCTTGCAGCCACGTTGCCCGCATGGCGCGAGTCTGATAGGGCATGGGTAAGGTCGGGTATCTCCATGCGCCTGCTGCCGCGAGCCATGTATCCCTGGCCAGTGCGCGCCGTCGGGAGGGGATGGGGCGTCCGCGCGGCGGACGGCCCGCGCCGGGGCCGTGCACCGTCACGGTCGTTCACCGCCCGCGACACCACGGGGCAAAGGGGCAAGGGGGATATGCCATGTCCAACCTCTCCGGAAAGTCCACCACGCCGACCGGGATGCACGACGCCCCCGGAAAGAGCGCCTCCGGTCACGCCGCCACCGGCCCGGCTGCCGCCATTCCGGCTGTCGCCATTTCGACTGTGACCATGCTGGCGGGCAACCGCCTGTCCACCTCCAAAAGTCCGTACCTGCTCCAGCACGCGGACAACCCCGTGCACTGGCACCCGTGGGGCGACGAGGCTCTGCAACGCGCCCGCGACGAGGACAGGCCGCTGTTCGTCAGTGTAGGGTATTCCACCTGCCACTGGTGCCACGTCATGGCCCACGAATCGTTCGAGGACGACGAGGTGGCCCGCCTGCTCAACGACGCCTTCGTGTGCGTCAAGGTGGACCGCGAGGAGCGCCCGGACATCGACGCCGCCTACATGGCCGCCTGCCAGATGCTGACCGGCAGTGGGGGCTGGCCGCTGACCATCATTGCCCTGCCCGACGGGCGGCCCTTCTTTGCCGCCACCTACCTGCCCAAGCATTCGCGGCCCGGCCGCATCGGGCTGATGGACCTGGTGCCGCGCGTGCTGGAGGTGTGGCGCCACAAGCGCGACGACGTGCTGGATTCCGCCGACAGCATCGTGGAGCATGTGCGCCGCCATGCCGAGGCCATGCTGCGCCCGCCCGCCGATGGCCGCCTGCCCGGCGCGGGCACCCTGCACGCCGCCTGCGAGGCCATGGCCTCGGAATTCGATGCCGTGAACGGCGGCTTCGGCACGGCGCCCAAGTTTCCCTCGCCGCACAATCTGCTGTTTTTGCTGCGCTGGGCGCGGCGCAACGGCCATGCCGCCGGGCAGCCGGGGCTGGCGCAGGCAGGCTCCGTGCCGACGGGAGAGGAATCCGGCGGGGCAAAGGCCCTGCGCATGGCCGCGCAGACCCTGCGGTCCATCCGGCGCGGCGGCATCCACGACCACGTGGGCTACGGCTTTCACCGCTACTCCACGGATGCCCGCTGGCTGCTGCCCCACTTCGAGAAGATGCTCTACGACCAGGCCAT